>CAYRVH010000006.1:0-55313 GCA_964427855.1 uncultured Syntrophaceae bacterium | reverse complement strand
GTAAAGAATCCGTCGGATTTTGCCCAGCGCATCCGCAAAACAACGGGCGTCGAAGTTCCGGACATAGAGAGGGCCGCCGAGGGATACGACATCGCTTCTATGGTCGATCTCAGCGCAAAAGCTGTTTCCTGGGATGCCCAGAATCCTATGCCGCTTATTGAATACCTCGAAAATTTGTCTTTAGAAGGCCCGCGCGGCGTGATCACTTTTGATAAGAACCATGAGCCAATCCTTGAGATGGTGATTAGGGAATGGGGTCTCTCGGCCCATGGCCTTCAACCAAAGACTCTCCAGGATGTACAGGGTGTGCGATCTCTGGATTTTGGCTGTGGCAAGGTTGGCTTTCCCCACAGACCTTCAGGGGACACAAAGGAAGAAGGTCCCTTGTGGGAGGACATCGAAGAATGAGCCTTTTGTGGCTCGAAATGGGGCGCTAGCGTTGTGGTGACGTTTTCCATTGACATGGGGGCCGCGATGCTGGTATGCTTGACACATACGCCGTAAAATATGTGTCGTTTCGGCAGCCGCTCTGTCTTTGAGAGCTTACGGCCCTAGGCGTAGGCCTGAAGGAGGTAAGAGGATATGCGACGATTCACACTCACCGCACTCATAACACTGTGTCTGACCGTACTAATCGTACCGGCAGTGTCCGCAGGAGGACCTGTATGTCCACCCCCACTGTGTCCACCGCCGGTGTACGCGCCGCCGTGTCCGCCGCCCTCGTGCGGACCCAATCCCATCGCAGCGATCCTCTCAGGCGCGTTGAGAGTCGTCACAGGGGTGATTGCTCTCCCATTTAGGGTTGTTGACTCCGTGATAGACCATCTCCGATGCGGCCCTCGGTTCTGCCCGCCCCCTGTCGCCATGTGTCCGCCTCCATTATGCCCGCCTCCAATGTGCGGCCCCGCTGGCTGTCCTGTGCCCGTCTTGGGCTACGGTATGATGCCCCCGCAACCAGTGGGTATGGGCCGGGGAGTCCCGAGAAGGTTTGCCCCCATGGCGAAAGAAACCGTCCTACCAATGATGCTCTACGCTGCGCCCGCAGAAGGATTCTTCGGGACGTACTGGTAAAAGACAGCGGACAAAGAATAAAAGAGTTTCCTGCAGCGGGGATGTCTCTCACGAGGCATCCCCGCTGCACATTAACGCAGCAAAAAACACGCCAAAATCACTGTTAATCCCACCCTCGGAGGTGAAAAATCTTTTCCTTGGCTTCATTCACCGCTTTCATCATTTCCTCGTCGCCGTCTTCTCCCTGCGCATCGGGATGATAGAGGAGGGCGAGTTTTTTCCATGCCTTGAGCACATCTTCCTTTGCTGCATCCACGGGTACGCGTAAAAGGACAAAATACTTGCGCAGGGCGAATTCATAAGGGTTGCCTGAAGAGTTCATGTGGCGTCGCCTTAATTCGTAGGGGATCTCATCATCCTCAAATGAAGCAGCTCGCCGGTGTTTCCATTCCTTGAAGCCCAGTGCGGACATCAAAAGGCGTTGGAAGCGGGTCTTATTCCGCCAGTCTCGTCGCGTGGCAGGCTGAATTCCCTGAACAGTGTGCAGCAGCTCCTCAAGCGTTTCAACAGGAGATTCCGCGAGGGTCTGGACGCTCGGATCTTTCGGCCCTGTCAGGAAATGGATTCTGCGCGATAAGGCCACCATTTCCTCGCATTCATAACAGGAATGCTCATAACAGCGCCCGTCCGGAAACAATACCGACTCACCACACTGCCGAAATCCCCCCTCGGCTTCTCCGACCCAGTTCACCCCAGAGCACAAGGAACCGTCTATCTCCACAATCCAGACGCCTCGCTCTGGGTCGTGCACGATGACAGAACCTTGCAGGTCCCGTTCGATGCGCCGAAAGATGCGGTGCAGCCGGTAGAGGGACAGACCAAACTGTTCCTCAAACCAAGCCGCAGAAGAGCCGGGTCTCTTATGGATGGCTTGGAAAACCTTTTCTTGGAGTGCGGATGATTTCATGACCACAGCCTGCCGTAGGGTGTTTTGCTGACCTCTATAACATGTTCATTGGACGATGATATTCAAGAGGCCTCACAGGACAGTTTGGAGACACGTAGGGGAGAGCCACACAAAGAGAGCCCGGCAAACACACAGAGCGGGGAAAAGCCGTGTTTGTCGGGCTCAACGCAACCGATATAGAGGGTAGGCAAGGCCGGATGCATGGCGCTGAATTCAACCCTCTCGAGCAGCTTAGAAAATGAAACCTGCCTCCAAGAATCCGCCCTCCATGGCAGTATCGAAGGATTTGAGGTCGCTATACTTTTTCTTGAATGTCAAATAACGGTAGCCGCCCTTTACAAAGCCCCAGCGGCCGTTGTTCAAGGGAATGGTGTAGCGCAGACCTGTTGACAGATCAGACCCGATGGAGTCATCTCCAAAGGCAAAACCTGCCTTGCATTCAAGCGACAGGATGTTGAATAGTCTGGTGGATTTCAGGCAGCGCTCGAGCTCCAATCCCACCATGGCGAGATGCAAATCATTGTCAAAGGTATTGGCCCCGCCCATCTGATACACTCGCAGTCGCTCACTGAGGCGTACGTAATCTGCGAACACCCCAACCCTGCTCGAAGGAGTGCGTATGCTGTCGAATACAAGACCTATGCGCTGATCCAGCCGTTCCCACTTTACCTTCGTGTTGAGGCCGAAGGTGCTTACCGTGGGACCGAAGTTGAAAGTCCTGGATGGCGAGGCCATAGTCTCCGACAAGGCTGGCATCACGGAGTAGCGAATCGCCCATTTGGGTTTGAAGAAATACTTTGCCGTAAAAGACCCAATCCACTGATGCTCTGGGACCCCAAGATCAGAATTCAAATCGAGATCGAGCTGGCTTGTCCCGTAGGCCGGCGTGAACAATGTGTTTCCGAATCTGACCGTTCCTTTGGTACGGGCGAAGTATGCCTGCCCACCGAGTTCCCAACCTCGTACTCTACGGATAGGGAGCATGCAGCCTGGCAGAGGAGGCTCGATGGTCTGGGGAGCGACCTGAGCCTGCGGCGGCTTGACCTTGACGATCTTCTTTTGTTTTACTTTAGCCACGTCATTTTGTTGCGGCTGGGGGCTTTGCGATTGCTGGTTCGCGTGTGGGACAAAGGCAGCTTCTCTGTAGTTCCATGCGACGCTTTCACTGCCGCTCATGGTCAACAGAAAAATTAGATATACCAATACTATAATGGGTTTTACTAGAGTCATACCCTCCCTCCAAGAGACAACGATTCGTTATCAGGAACAATTAAAGGTATTTTTTTGTATGTCAAGAAAAAAATATTGAGGAATGGGTATTTAGACAAAAAAGCGAGAATTTAATTTTACTTTTGAGCCTGGATGCTGGCCCTTTATTTTGAAGAAATGCGTTTAACTTCTTTTTATTATTATCTATATAGCGCTTTACCGTATATGCGTCAGAGCGCGCTCCCGCGCAAAACATACGCCCCTCGCCCCCCCCTCACGCACATACCTCTCGCGCGTAAATCACTTTATCTTTGGAGACAATCTATCTCGTCCGCAACCAAGACATCAGAAAGCAGTATTCGGAGCGCCTCAGCGTCAGGCACGTTGGTTCTGCAATCCACAACCCGTATCTGAGCTGCGGGTGCCCAGGGGGCCCACACGCGAGGATCGGTCGCGCAAAAAAACAAGAGGCTTTTCACGCCGAGAGCACCTGCCACATGAGCCATGCCAGAGTCATTGCCGACAAAAAGGGCAGCGCCCCCGAGTTCGCGACAAACCTCCACAATGGGCCGATTCAAAACCAGGCGATTTCCCGAATCTGCCAACAGCGCCTGCCACTCGGGCTGGACTGCGAGAAAGGAGTCTTGGTCTGTTGCCGTGACCACGCAGGGAAGTTTGTAATAGCGGTTGAGGAGTCTGGTTATAGTAAAAAAAAGACTTAATGGCGCGCATTTCTTCGGGCTGCCGCTCCCAGGATGGAGCCATACCGCCGAAGTCCTCTTTTCTGGAGCGAGGAAGCGCAGCATTGGCGCCGGTTCAGGGACAGGCAAGCCAGCCCCACGATGAAGCGAGCACACCATGTGTTCGTTCCTGCCTTCCTGAGGACGGACGATCTTGACCGTGTGTACGCCGCTTCGGATCAGATTACCCGCCACAACGGCCGGCGAATGAAGGATCACATAAGCGAGATCAAAAGCGAAATCGGCCGGGGGGTTATTTTCAGGCGACTCTGTAAACAGCCATAGCGAATTTGCATCATCCACCGCCCTCACCTGAACGTCGGGCGGAACCAGGGGCGCATACGCCCTCGTACCTAGGAATACCAGCGTACCGTGGGGGTCTCTCGTACGAATGGTATGAAGGAGCGGCAGGGTAAGGATCGTGTCCCCGAGCGCTCCGGGGCGCACCACCAACGTCTTCATGTATAACCTTTCTCAAGAGAAATCGGGAAACGGCCACAAGTCAAATTTTCCTGATTATAAATATGGGAATCGGGGAAACGCTCTATGGAGCCCCGCGTCCGTGAGGATGACATAATGATGAGGTGCGCAGCTCGTTGGTGATTAATTTCGAGAATTCCTATAATCGGCGTCACGCTGCGTCATGAGTCGCCCATGGGACCAGAATGAATCGATCTTCCATGGGTAGTAGGAGACTCATCGCGTCTGCGCTCAAACGCGTTCGAGATGCTGAACTATTTCCGCGAGGGAAAGGTCTCTTTCATGAAAAGTGAACTGACCAACGCCGCAAGAGAAACCACGAGGAGCACGAGAAAGACCGCTTGGTAGCCGTCAAGGGAATACGCGCCGGCAGAGGTTTTGGGGTACCATTCAAGGACCCACCCAAGCACAGGCTGCAAGATCGCGCCGCCTAGGAACGGGAAAAGATTCACTGTCCCCACCGATGTGCCTGCGATCTCTACGGGGAACAGCTCCTTTGTCGTGGTGAAGCCGATCACCACAATTGCCGACGAAGAGACTGAGAACAAGAACATACCGATGTACAGCGCAGCGACTGGTAGATGGTCTGGGAACAGATTTAGAATCGCAATGAGTATCACCAAAAGGGCCGAAAAAAGCATCAACACTTTCTTGCGACTTTGCAAAAAACGGTCAGACAAGGCGCTCATGAGAGGGCTCCCTACGATAAGTCCCACTGCAATCATATTGAGTATATGGCCGGCCTCGGCCCTACTCATCCCGTACACATGCATGAGGTATGGACCAGCCCAGAGGCCGCCAAAACTAAAGAAAATGCCTACCAGACAGAAAAACCACACGGCAATGGGCCAAAAATATCTTTCGGTGACGACCTTTTTGGCCCCTTCCCAAAGAGGTATGATTTGAGGAGGAGGGGGAGGCTCTGTTCCTACATTATCTATTTCAGCCAGCGAAGGCCATCCTCTGTCTTCCGGTCGATTGCGAACCAAAAGCCATACAATCGCCGCGATGGCAACCGTTCCAATGCCGATCAATTCGAACGACAGCCGCCATCCGAAATATCCTGTCATAAGGGCAAGAGGCGTCGCAGCAGTCAACGCGCCCATGCCGCCCATAGTGTTGAGTATGGCCGTCATGAACGCAAATTCGCTCACCCGGAACCATTGGGAGAGAATCTTCATCGTGGGGATAAACACCATGGAAACCCCTATCCCCACGAGAACTCTTGAAGCCACGGCAATCCCCACGCCCGGGGTCATACCGAAAACGATGCTCCCAATCCCTGCAAGACTCAAAAAAACAGTGACGGTCTTACGCGGCCCTATCGAGTCCGAAAGGAGTCCCGCGGGGAGCTGCATGATGGCGTACGGGTAGAAATATGCCGAGGCAAGAAGGCCCATGAAACCGCCTGTCACTGCGAGGTCTTTTTGCAGGTCAAGCGCCACAACGGCGGGGCAGAGCCGATGAAAATACACAAACACATAGGCCACGGCCATCACCCAAAAGATGGCCCAGCGATAGCGCAACACTTTTCTTTTCAGTGACTGTTCCATGGTTTTTGACTCGCGCTTTATGGCAATGAACAACACCGAGAAAAAATTGGCCAGACGTGAGAAAACATACCAAAAAAGGTTAGAAATGTCGATTTTCGCGACCGTTTTTTCCTGCTCTTGAGGTTTTCTGTGGCAACATACGAAAAAACCGTTGGGCCATTTTTGACATAACCCTCCCCGATTGCTATACTTACACGATGTGCACTACGCTCACCCGATTCTGTCCAATAGCACGGATACACCATGATGAAGCCCTTTTTTAACGTAGTCTCTTGCCAAGAGGTCTTGGAATCCTTGAGAATGTTCAAACCGCTCGAGGACGAAAAAATACGCCTTGAAAATGCGATACATCGAGTCCTTGCCGAAACTGTGATCGCTTCGGAAGATTGTCCCGGGTTTCATCGCTCCACCATGGACGGTTTTGCCGTCCGGTGCGTGGATACCTTTGGAGCGACAGAAACAAATCCAGCGCTGCTCACTATCATCGGCGAGTCTTCGATGGGTGGAATGCCTGGGGAACTCCTGGGTAAAGGAACGGCCATGAGAATTTTTACCGGCGGCGCTCTGCCCGTTAATGCCGACGCTGTGGTGATGGTCGAGCACACCGAGGAGGCGGGTCCTGACGCCATAGAGGTCTTCAGAGCGGTTGCGCCGTTTGAAAACGTAGTCCGTAGGGGCGAAGATTTCAAGGCCGGTCAAATGCTTCTCAGCAAAGGCCGCCGACTGCGGCCTCAAGACCTGGGACTTTTGGCGGCAGCAGGCAAATCAGAAGTGCGAGTATTTCGTAAAGTATCCGTCGGCATCATCAGCTCCGGCGACGAAATAGTCCCGATAGAGCAAGCCCCAGCCCCTGGATGCGTGCGGGATGTCAACCGCTATGTCTTGGGCGGGGCAGTCAAGGACGCCTATGCGGCGCCGGAATGGATAGGATTGGTGAGTGACACGATGGATGACATGGTACGCGGATTGAAGAAGGCCCTCGACGCGTGCGACGTGGTATTGATATCAGGGGGCAGTTCCATGGGGAATAGAGACATTGCGCTGAATGCGATTCTCTCTTTTCCCGATTCCCAGGTGCTCGTGCACGGCGTCTCCATCTCGCCGGGCAAACCCCTCATCGTGGCCAGAATTGGCGCGCAGCCTGTGGTGGGACTCCCTGGTCACCCGGCCAGCGCCTTGATTTGCTTTGAAAACTTTATCGTCCCGCTCATCCGACAGCTCGGCGGCGAGCAGGTTCTAAGACCTTTTTTGCGCCCGAGTTGCAAAGCCATTTTAAGCCGCAACATTGCCTCCAAAGAGGGTCGGAAGGATTTTGTCAGGGTGACACTGCACAGGGAGGCGAACACACTCGTTGCCGCCCCCCTCGCCGCCAAGTCCGGCATAATATCCGCAATGGTCAGGGCTCACGGTTATTTGGTCATCGATGAAGGCTGTGAAGGTCTGTACAAAGGGGATGTGGTAAGAATCTATCTTTTCAGCAATGCAAGTGAGGATAACATTGAGACGCAACATCTATCTCGACATGAAAACTCAGGCGGAGGCGCTGGAACTTTTTTTGAGCCGAGTCCCCACGAGCGCTTATCCCGGCTCTGAATATGTATCGGTCCTGGAAGCCAAGGGGCGCGTTACGGCTGCCCCAGTGCATGCAAGGCTATCCTCGCCCCGTTTTCATGCGGCTGCTATGGATGGTTTCGCCATCAGGGCCAGGGACAGCTACGGCGCGGGACCTGATACGCCTGTGTCCTTCCAGCTTGGAATAAATGCGTGGCCGATCAACACTGGTCAACCTATCATGGATGGAGTTGACGCGGTGGTAATGATCGAGAACGTCCATTTTACTACAGACGCAGAGTTTCAGATCGAAAAAGCCCTGGTCCCCTGGGAAAACGTACGAAGAGTTGGCGAAGATTTCGTGGCTTCGGAAATGATCCTGCCGGCCAGATATCAAATTACGGCGTATGATCTCGGGGCTCTACTCTCAGCAGGCGTCACTCGTGTTGAAGTGGTGGAGAAACCTCTTGTGTGGCTCATCCCGACGGGAACCGAACTTGTGGAACCCGAAGAATTCTTCAACCAGACTGCCGGCAAATGGAAAGCCATCGAATTCAACACTGTGATGCTCGCAGGACTCGTACGAGATCACGGAGGAATCCCCGTTAGAAAACCCATCGTGAGAGATGAATACGATTTGATCAAAGCCGCCATCCGCGACGCAATAGCCTCTCAAGCGCACATTGTGGTAATCAACGCCGGATCGTCTGCCGGGAGCGAAGATTATACGGCAGCAGCGATCAGAAACATGGGCGAACTGCTTGTACATGGAGTGGCCATGATGCCGGGCAAACCCACCATCTTGGGTCTTATCGAGGGCAAGCCCATCATAGGAAATCCTGGCTATCCCGTGTCTTCCGTTCTCTCCTTCGAACTCTTCGCAGCGCCCCTCCTAAGGCGAATGCAGGGATTGCCAGGCTGGTCAAGACCTACCGTCTCCGCAATTATCACGAAGAAAGTGTCGTCCAAATTAGGCCGTGAAGAATTTTTTCGGGTAAAACTCGGCAAAGTCCGCAACAGGATCATCGCAGCGCCGCTCCCCCGAGGCGCAGGCTCCATCACTACGCTGGCAAGAGCAGATGGCATCATCCGCATACCCTTAAGGTCAGAAGGGATAGATCGTGAAGCCGTTGTCAAGGTGGAACTGTTGAGAGATCCCCGAGACATTGACAAAACCATCGTCTCCATTGGCAGCCACGACCTCATGCTGGATATCCTCGATGACGAGTTGCGAAAGCGCAATCTCTTCCTCTCATCGAGTCATGTCGGCAGCTTGGGCGGCTTGCTTGCCTTGAAAAAAGGCAACGCGCACGTCGCAACGGCTCACCTTTTGGACCCCGAAACAGGCATATATAATTGGTCATACATAGATAAATACATTCCAGAAATGAAGGTAAGGATGTTTCACGGGGCCATGAGAGAACAAGGCTTTATCGTGGCGAAGAACAATCCGAAAGGGATATGGGACTTTCACGACCTCACCAGACAGGATGTCACATTTATCAATCGCCAGGCCGGCGCCGGCACTCGTGTATTGCTCGATTACTGCTTGCAGCAGAGGAACATTGATCCACAGAGTATTCAGGGGTATGACCTGGAAGAATTCACCCACACCTCGGTTGCAGTCGCCGTTCTTTCGGGGGTCGCTGACGTGGGAATGGGCATACTTGCCGCAGCGCAGGCACTAGGGCTCGACTTCATACCCGTCGCGACCGAAGAATATGATTTGGTGATTCCCGAGGAGTTTATGGGCTACCCCGCCATTCGAACTCTTATAGAGACTCTCAGGAGTCAATCCTTCAAGGAGCGCGTAAAGAGATTAGGCGGCTATGGCGTGGAAAAAACCGGAGAGGAGATGTCAAGGCCGTAAGGAATACGTGCCGCCCCCCTATCTTGGACGTGCCACTCGCAATTTCCAGCAAAAGGGCAGACTTGACATTCTTTTTGCGCGCCCGTACTGTGAAAGCGACTATAAAGCTCTGCATCGGGATACCGGGCAGTTCATGATGACCACCAGGGGATGAACAGTGATACCGAATATATGGAAGAAAATGATCGAACATTTTGACAGCGGCCAGGATTTTGTGATTGCCACTATACTGGCCGTGAATGGCTCTTCGCCGCGACACGCGGGCACGAGGTTGCTTGTCAATGAAGCAGGGAACCTGTTCGGAACCATTGGCGGAGGCCTTTTTGAAGCAAGAGTCTATGAAAGCGCCCTTGAATCCTTGCGTTCCGGCTTGTCTTCGAGGATATTTTTCACCTTCAAAGGGTCGGACGTGCTTTCGTCCAGCGATATGCTCTGCGGCGGCGATGCGGACGTCCTTATCGAGAGAATTTCCGCTTCAGATAAAACCCAGGAGAGCATTTTCCGAAACATTTGGGACATAGTTTCAGGTCGGTCTTCAGGCTATCTGTTTACTCGAGTTGACCTCCCCATCGGCGGAAAAACAAAGGAGCCCTTGCCTCGACTGCTCTTGAGACACGATGGGACAAGAATAGGGGGATTCCCCCAGGACGAATGGGCCATCAAGGCTGCTCCACCTGTGCGGCTCATGCGTTCAGCCCAGTTGCTGCCATTGCCAGGCGGCGAGAACGTGATATACCTCGAATGGCTGCGACCTCAATGCACCGCCTATATTTTCGGGGGCGGCCACGTGGGCGTATGCGTAGCTCAGCTCGCCTCATTCGCAGATTTTCGCGTGGTGGTGCTCGACGATAGGGCGGAGTTTGCGAACCCCCAAAGGATCCCTGAAGCAGACGAGATCAAGGTGCTCGATTCCTTTCATCATGCATTCGCAGGCATGGAGATAGATGACCATGCCTTTGTGGTGATTGTGACCCGAGGCCACCTCCATGACCGCACAGTCCTCCACGCGGCGCTGCGGACATCAGCGGGATATATAGGGATGATCGGATCTCGGCGAAAGACCACATTGATTTTCAATGATCTGCTCAAGGAAGGATTCACGGCGTCGGACCTGTCAAGGGTCTACGCTCCCATAGGGATTGATATTGGCGGAGAAACTCCCCAAGAAATAGCCGTTTCAATCGTGGCGGAGATGATCAGCGTGCGAAACGGGAAGGAGCGCAAAGCCAAAGATCATTGAGCCGAGTAGTATAGGCCTCGCTACACGTGGAGAGCGTCGTTGCTCTTTGGCTTTCACCCACCACCGAACACGAGGCCCGTGAGGCATTCATGCTAAACGGAAAAAAGATCATCGTTGTATTGCCGGCCTACAATGCCGCGCAAACCTTACGAAAAACAGTTAGGGAAATCGACTGCTCAATCGTCGATGAGGTGCTCTTGGTTGACGATTCCAGTTCCGATGAGACAGTACGCATCGCAAAGGAACTCGGGATTAGGTCTTTTCTCCACGACCGCAATTATGGATACGGCCGGAATCAGAAGACGTGTTACACCGAGGCCCTCAAATCAAACGCTGACGTGATCGTCATGCTCCACCCGGACTATCAATATTCACCTCGCCTCGTCACCGCAATGGCGGCGATGATCACGTCCGGTGAATATGATCTCGTGCTTGGATCGCGCATTTTAGGGGGAAAGGCGAGAAAAAGCGGGATGCCTCTCTACAAGTACATATCAAACCGTGCCCTTACCCTCATTGAAAATATTTTCCTCGGCTCGAAGTTATCGGAATTTCACAGTGGTTACCGCGCCTTTTCGCGCCAGGTCTTGACGGCGCTGCCGTTTCAAGAGAATTCGGACGATTTCATCTTTGACAATGAAATGCTTGCCCAGGCTCTCTATTTTGGGTTTAGGCTCGGTGAAATTTCGTGCCCAACCCGCTATTTTCCCGAGGCCTCGTCTATTAATTTCCAAAGATCGGTAATTTACGGACTAGGGGTCCTGTGGACCGCCTTGCGATACCGGCTTCAGGTCTGGGGACTTGCCGACTTCAACATTTTTCAACCCGCCGCTGTTCATCCAGCACGCAACTATTATACCGAGATAAAATGATGTGAGCATGGCTTACTTCACCGGAGAGAATACACTTTCCCCTGATGGCGTCCTTGTACGAATGCAATTCAGGGGGCATTCGGTCATTCTCACCCGTAGAACCGCTTTTGTGGTGGCTGCCGCAACTGTGGTGTACATGGTCTCCCAATGGCATGCCTTAACCAACGGCTATTGGATCATGGACGATGTACGTCAGCAGGTTTATTGGATGCAGCGCTGGCTCGATCCTGGATTGTTTCAAGACGACCTCTTGACGAGGTACGCCCAAGACTACGTGCCGTGGGGCGTTCAGTTCGTCTATTACCTTGGCTCGTTTGTCGCAAATCCAGTGCAATTTACCAAAACGGTCGCCTTGATCCTCTACGTTGCGACCATGGTCTTCATCTACGGGCTCGCAAAAGGATTTGGAGATGACTTTACCGCCGTTGCCATAGTGTGCGTCTGCTTTTTCTTTCCGGGATTCATGACAAAGATTTCAGGGGGGCTCTCCCAAGGATTTGCCTATCCCTTACTCGCTGCTTATCTCTACTTCTCGTCCACACAAAAGTACACCGCCGTGTCATGGACCCTCCTGCTTCAGTCACTTTTCAATCCTTATATATTTACCCTTTGCTTAGCGACCCACGGCTTTTATCTCTTGCATCGTAAAATAGTCCCTTTGTTGAGGACAACTGACAGCGAACATGTCCACTGGTTCGCGGAATTTTCGAAACTTGTCGTTTCGAACCTGCCCGTCATAGCGGGGATCGCGTTGATGCTCCTCAAGTATCTCGTGATGCAATCCCCAGAATTTGGAGACATCGTCACGTGGAAAGACATGACCGGAAATCCGGAGTACTCGGAACTGGGCAGAACTGATGACCTACCCCCGCCTTCCATCTTCTGGGAATTCATACTCCCCTGGACATATTTCTTTCCTTTCGGCCATGAATTTCCCCCGCTTTTTTATGGCTGCCTCGCCGCCGTGTGGATAGGCGTCGTCATGGTCTTCATAAGGCAAAGCAAGGGCATAGATACAGCCGGTTTCCGAATGTTCGCCTACTTGCTCCCCGCCTCTGTAGTGCTCTACGCAATCTCCTACTTTGTGCTGCTGCGCCTTTTTATTCCTAATCGATACGTCGAGTTTTCGTTTACAATCTTTTATGCGGTTCTTTTAGGGACGGCCCTCTCTGCGTTCCTACGCAGACGCAAGATCGTGAAATTTGCCTCGCCCGTCGTCCTCATCTTCATCGCCCTGTTAGGAGGAATCAGGAATTGGAACGTCTCAATCTGCGACTATTCACGTTATGAACCGCTCTACCACTTCATAGAAACGCTCCCCAAAGATGCCCTTATCGCCGGCCACCCTGAACTCATGGATAACATCCCCACCTTTGCCCGCCGCAAAGCCTTCGTGACGTATGAACTCTCCCACCCCTATCGCAAGAGATACTGGGAACAAATAAAAAAAAGGCTTTTTGACTTGTTTGACGCCTATTACAGCGAAAATCCGGATCAGGTGAGGGAATTTGCCGCTCATTATGGCATTGACTACCTGATCGTACGTGAGGAAGACTTTCCCATCCACACGGTCATCCACAAATCCTTGTACTTTGAACCGTTCGGCCAATACATTCGCAGCCTTTTGGAGAGCAGGCGCCATTTTGTCCTTATGAGCGATGCGAACTTCGATGTGGTGTTCAAATGGCAAGGTCTTCGAGTGGTAAAAGTCCAGACAGAATCGTCACATCACACACGTCATTGATCAACCCCTTCCCTGAGCGTTTGCCGCCAGGCAGACATTTGGGGCTCCGGGTATTGTCCCTTCGTCATGTCGTTATTGCGTTGTATCTCCCTGAGCAATAGAAAACAGGAAATGCCTATGGTCAGCCTTTCATCCTGTGAGAACTGAAATGCATGAAGCCCACTATGAACATCACCTTTAGAAAGGATGACATGGCGACCACACAAGCTCAATTCTTGAGTAATTTCGAGACCGCCGAGGGTGACGCCTTCCTCCAAAGTGTTGACGACGCCATGACACGCCGTTCATCAGGAGAGAGAATGTAAGCATAGGCAGTTGCGCCTGCTTGAACTGGGGGGGGATTTTAATATTGTGCTTTTAGTATGTTATATGAATAACCTCAAGCGTCAGCCCACGTCCACGCGCAGCGCGCTCTGATGTAACCTAGGATGTTCAGCGATAATGCGTGTTTTCATGTAAAAAGCTCAACTATTTTCTAGATTCCGACGATAAAAAACTTATTTTGCAGTATTTTTTGGTTGACTTTTTTTCCGTTTCGTTTATGCTCCCTCTTGCAAGACATCAGAACCCTGAGGGAGGGTGTTATGTTAAGAAGATCCGCGATCAGTCTATTTATGTTGTTCATTTTCGCTGCGGCTCTCGGAGCCATGGCCTACGCCGAGTCGGCTTCTCCTCAGAATGATGCAGCAGTCGGCGCCGGCATAGATTACACCGCAACCTACAAAGGCATTGCCAAGGTCAAGCCGCCTGCGCCAACTCCCGTTCCGGCTGCCTCAAGCCCCGCCAAGGTCAAACCGTTTTCTGGGGTGATGTCAGGCTTTGAAGGGCTTTCGAGGTACAACCCGGTCAACTGGGGGCCTGAATGTGTAGTGCCTATCCCGGCTAAAGGACAGTTCCTCATCGGGCCCAAGCTATTTTTCGCCCGCATCAGAGGCGACGCGCGAAAAGACATCGTGGCCACCACGACCGGGGCCCATGGCGTTGTCGATCTCGAAGACCACCTCGGATTCAAGCGCAGGGGTAATATGATATGGTCCATCGAGGCGCTTTACCAGTTTAGACCGCAGGTCGGTCTCCGCTACTCCTTCACACCCATGACTCTCGAGGCTTCTGGCAATGCCCGCACGGCGTTCACCTTTGGCGGCCAGAGTTTTTCCTCCGGAGCTCTTGTGCGGTCAAAGTGGGAGCGATTCCAGCACCGGGCAGGCATCCTTTACAACATTAGTTACACCACTAATAGCCTCACGAGCTTTTACGCAGACTGGCTTCACATCGAGGATAAGCTGGTGGTTGGAGGCGTGGGCACGGGCAATACGGCGACAGCTCCCGTGATCTGGAATGACAGCAAAAATCTGGCGCTCCTTGGCCTCGAGTTCAGCAAGGGACTGCGCAATTACCGTGGAAACACTTTGTCTCTCGATTGTAAAGCAGGGATTGCTTTTCTGGACGATTCCCTCGGGTATGAAGCAGAAGCGGGCCTGACTTACCTCATCCCCATTAAGACGGGCCGATTCGGATTCGTCAAAGGCGGTTACCAATATATGAGCCTCAAAACAGAACGAAATTTGGAAACCTTCAACACATCGATGGACGGCGCCTTTGTGAAGATAGGATTTCTCTTCTAAAAGTTTCTCACGCCGGAGAAGGCCCCTCTCCCCCGATTGTATTGCCCGACCGGGAATCATACATACCCTCCAAAGTCCGACTCGCCGGTCGGGCTTTTTTTTGGGGGTTACGCGATCCAGATTGTCTGCACGGATACTGTTCCGGCTATATTTACGTTCAAGATAGGGCTGTTTGATTCAAGGTTCCACGACACGAAATAGTTCGATGGGTCCATCACATCCTCTTCATCTTGGTCGAGCCGACTATCGATCCAATGAGCGGCCGCCTTAATGCCCTTGGTAATTACCCTATCTACCGACAATAACGCGTTGAGTTGTTGCAAATTGGCGTTAATTTCGAGCTGCTCTTTTGCCTCTTCCCAATGGATTCCCGGTAATTTTTTCCTCAATACATACGCATTGCCGCGATCTCGAATGATAAGCAAAGGCGGATTTGTCTCGATTCTTGCCCCACTAATGACCAATCCACGCGTGTCATCGTGCAGTTTTTCAAGGATTTGGCGTTTTTTTTCCACATGGGGGAGCATCTTCGCCTGAACGCGCTCAAAGATAAACTGCTCACCATTCCAGTTGAATTCTTTCAATCTCGTGGGATCAAAACCGATGTCCAGGAGGTCCCCAATACTAAAAGACTGGTCTGACGAGCGATTTGTTTCTTTCAGCCATGAGAGAAGAGTTGGGCGCTGGTAGTTTGCCAATCCCTCAATGAACCTCGCTGGATTGCTCTTGAGGTCATCCGGCAGACAAAGCCAGACCTCTTTAGCTCCAGAGAAAAAAGTCGGGTCTTGGCTCAGGGCCTTTGGCGCGTACGACTGCACAGCGAGGTCGCGAACGCGCTTATCGAGGATGATCTGACTGAGTGATTCGCCGCCGGTGTATCCAACAAGTCGCCGAATCCGCCGCCCAAATCCCAAGAGTTTCGTGACGTAACGCGTGAACATATAGCGCATCACAGGGTCTGCGGAGTCTGACGCCAAACTGCCCTCGAAAAAGACGAGCAAGGCCTGATAGAGGTCCTTGAACTCCTCGATGGTCCTCCTTACCATAAATTCGTTATCCCGCATTTCTATGGCCGGCCGCTTTCGCCGTAGATGGTGAATGAGTTTAACAAGTGGGGTTGCGAGGTCTTTTGCAGCCAGCGAGGGCGGCAGAAACACCATATACCGCTCGTTGTCAGACTCGTTGTTGAGTCCTGGCGCAAGCGCGTCGAGGGGTTGCCAATCGAGTTTTAAATAGATATCGAACGTAGGATCGTCCCGGGGAATGATATTATCGAGAACGCCTATCGCTGCCCTGTCTATAAGAAACCCCTTAAACGCCTCCAACACAAGGGTTCCCAGTCCTTTATTTCTGAATGGTTTTGCGACTTCGACATAGACCAGATAATAACAGGGCAGAGGTTTCCTAAGGTACAGCATATTAAGGCGACCGAGGCTTTCGCCATCCTGGGACTTTATTTCCAATACCTTGAATCCATTGCTGCGGCCGTCCGGCTTGATGTGATCCACCCTGGCCCCTGAGACCGTCCTATCGACCAAGTTCCACAGATTGTCGAACAAATCTGCGACCATCGGCGCGGGGGAATGAGGATTCCGAGCTTCGGAGTTGATAAGCCCGATGAGCGCCAATCGCTCGTTCAAACTCAGCCTGTTGTTGATATCCACGTCGGCATTTTTGCGCAATGGAGTCGTTCTATTCATAGGTCGTCCTTTTTTTTTGAGTACATTGTCATGCAACCAAAACAAAAAAGGCGGAGTGTTTGCTCCGCCTCGTCGTCAAGTCTCTACACCTACACGCTCAGCGCAGCAATCCGCCTTCCTCCTCATAATAAAAATAAAAGAAAGAATTCTTTTTGCTGCGGTTGCGTTTCATACTTTCATCTCCTACGTGATCTTATCTATACGTGAGACGCCCCTTTGTCAAGATGCCTTCATGAAATCTGCGCGCTCAGAGGAACGAGACCGTCGCAACATCCCTACGTTCTTCACGTCTGAAAAACGCGCACAGTCCACGACTGATCATCATAATTGAGCTAATCTACTTTCTTGGGATGCGTCCGTCGCGTCATAGAATTGCCCGTCTTCGTCGCCGAGTACCACCCCGTCCCGAATCTGTATCACTCGATCGCACGCAGCTCCGATCTCGTCCTCATGGGTCACCAGGATCACCGTAAATCCTTGTCGGGTGAGATCGCGCAACTGCTGCACCACTATTTCGGTGTTCTTCTGATCCAGCTGGCCCGTCGGCTCGTCGCCTAAAATCAAAGAAGGGTTGTTTACCAAGGCCCTGGCAATGGCTGCGCGCTGACGCTCGCCCCCTGACAGACGATTAGACCAGTGATCTACGCGATGGGAAAGGCCCACCCGGTCCAGCGCCTGCAATATCTTCTTCCGCCGCTGGCTCCGATCTGCCTCCGCATATATCAAAGGAAGCTCCAAGTTTTCGAAGACGGTAGAATTGGGAAGAAGATCGCAACTTTGAAAGACGAACCCAAGCTCACGATTGCGAAAAACCGCCTGCTCCTCTCTCGTATAGGACAGGATGTTTTTCCCTTTGAATAGATATACGCCGGATGTCGGGGGATGGAGCAAGCCCAGGACATAGAGGAGGGTGGACTTTCCTGAACCTGACGGCCCCATGATTGCCACCATCTCGCCCTTGGCAACCTGGATATCCGCCTTTTTTAGGGCGCGAATAACATTTCCCCCGTCGAGATACTCCTTTGCGAGATCTTTTGTCTCTATGATGATTTCCCGATCCATGTACAATTTCCTTATCAGTTGACCGAATAGAGTCACTATACAAATTATACCTAACTTGAAGTCTGTGTAAAAGGGTTGGCAGCAAGCGGCGTTTTTCCATTTTTTTTACATCAACATGTGGTATATTATTTATATGTTCCAAATAGTCAAACAAACTGCGGGAAATCGCGGGGCCTTTGTAAGGCTCGTGCGGCTGGATTCTGACGATTACGCCGTTATCGTACGCCATCCGGAGGACGGTCGGCTGCACCACCGTTACATAGGGCCTGACCAAACCAAGGCTGACGAGGTTTTTGATCAGGAGTCTTCGCTCCTGGAAAAGGAATGGGCCGAAGAGAGGTAGGGTCTTCGCCGGTCTTCAAGGACCTTACCGCCATTCCAACGAGAGGCAGCCTCGATTCTTTCGTCCGAAGGGCTCTTTTGCGTTCATTCAGCGCGCGGATTGCCCCAGAGTCAGGCGTCGCTGTGGTCACGGACGCTCTGACAGAGGCTGAGGGAAGAGTTATTTCATGGGAGGAGCGCAGCATTTATGCCAAAAGCAAAAATAGACAAGGAATGGAGAATATGGCTGGCCGTGGGAGGTTTTTTGCTCCTCCTGGTTCTCTATCTCTACATTGCAAGCCGCCCGCCAACCGAGGGCGGGGAAAATCTCTGGCGAGTGACCAAAGCCCTCGGACCCACGACGCTCAGTCTCAAAAGCGAGGGGAAAGTCGTGGAATTCAGAATAGCCGGCCTAAAAGTACCGCGAGATCGCGAAAACCAGATCAAGGATTTCCTTGCCAGGACGCTCGAATCACAATGGGTGCGCATAAAGGTTTTGCGTGAAGGAAAGGGCGATCTTCGGGAAGGATTGTTATACCTCTCTGGGGAGGATATCAGCGCCAGGTTGGTAAGGCTGGGAATGGCTGAAATAGATCGAGACGAACAAGGTTTTGATGTAAGGCCATACATCGAGTTGGAACAAGAGGCGAAAAGAGAGAAAAAGGGTATTTGGAGTGAAAAATGACGGAGGATGGCTGGAAATGAAAATTCTTTTGATTGGTTCCGGGGGGCGAGAGCATGCCCTGGCATGGAAAATGGGGCAATCGGAACTCGTGAAAGAAATCATAGCCGCTCCGGGGAACGTCGGCATTGCCCAAGAACCAAAGTGCCGGCTTGCTGATGTAAAGGCAGAGGATGTAGATCACATTGTGGCACTCGCAGTTTCCGAGCGCGTGGACCTGGTGGTAGTGGGACCAGAAGCGCCGTTGGTGCTTGGTCTTGCCGACAAGCTCCGAGCTTCAGGCATTCGAGTCTTCGGTCCCTCTCAAAAGGCCGCTCAACTGGAAGGCAGCAAAGTCTTTGCAAGGATGCTCTTGAAGAAATATCGAGTCCCCAGTCCCAAATTCGAAGTATTCGATGATGCTGACGAAGCCGACAGATTCGTATCAGCCGGGGAAGGTCCGCTGGTGGTAAAGGCCGATGGTCTCGCGGCAGGAAAGGGCGTGTTCGTCTGTAAAAATCCCGAGGCTGCCCGTAACGCGGTCCACTCCATAATGAGGGAGCGCATCTTTGGTTCGGCCGGAGATCGAATAGTGATAGAGGAATATTTAACGGGCGAAGAAGCCTCTTTCATCGCCATTACTGACGGCTTCACCGTCTTGCCCCTTGCCAGTTCTCAGGATCATAAACCAGCGTTCGACGGCGACAATGGTCCAAACACGGGAGGGATGGGCGCATATTCGCCAGCCCCGGTTGTGACGGCGGAAGTCTTTGAAAACGCGATGAACCAGATCATGATTCGTGTCGTGAAAGCCATGGAACGAGAAGGCTGTCCGTATCTCGGTTTTCTGTACGCAGGACTCATGATAAAAAACGGAGAAGCCAAGGTCCTTGAATTTAATGTGAGGATGGGCGATCCTGAAGCGCAACCCTTGCTCTTCCGCATGGAGACCGATTTGGTTGATCTCATGGCGGCCACTTTGGATGGAAAACTCGCGGACAAAGATATATGTTGGACGCTCCAAGACGCTGTATGCGTGGTCATGGCCTCAAAAGGCTATCCTGGTTCATACGACAAGGGAAAACCGATCTCGGGCCTCGAAGAGGCTGAGACGATGGAAGATGTGAAAGTTTTCCACGCGGGAACTGCGAAGAACTCCAGCGGATATATCACCTCAGGAGGTCGGGTCCTTGGGGTCACCGCGCGTGGACGGGGCATTGAAAGGGCCATTGATCGAGCCTATAAAGCCGTGGCCAAAATTAGTTGGGATGGTGTTCACTACAGAACAGATATCGGGAAGAAAGCCCTCACAAAACGATATTGAGCCGTTTTTCGTCAGGCCGTGGACGCATGAGACCCCCCCGGGCTGTCGCGCATGTCCGGAGTGACCCGTATTGACGGATCAACTCCGGACAGCCATTGCAAATGCTCGCCTGTTAATCGAATTATATTCCTCCGATGAGAAGATGCCAACAAAATTTTCTAGGAACATGTCCCGAATGACGTGAATCCTTTTCATTGTTTAATTATGTTGACAGAATCCATCGCAAACGATGCTTGACGGGATCGTTCCTGAACGCTTAATATACTGCGCTTATGTACATTGCATTAGCAGCGTGATACGAGTGACTACATGATTCAACTTATCAAGGGATTCCACGATGTCCTACCGCCGGAAACGGCAACATGGCGTTTCGTAATCGAAACGGCGAGGGAGAATCTTACCAGGTTTGGTTTCCGAGAGATCATCATTCCGGTAATGGAAAAGACAGAGTTATTCCGTCGTGGCATCGGCGAGGTGACCGACATCGTGGAAAAGGAAATGTATACCTTTACTGATCGTTCGGGCGAATCCCTTAGTCTGAGGCCAGAGGCCACGGCAGGCATATTGCGAGCCGTCGTAGAACATTCCCTGCTGCGCCGCGACCCTGTACTAAAACTCTTTTCCATAGGACCGATGTTTAGGAGGGAACGGCCGTCCAAGGGTAGGTATCGACAATTTTATCAAATCAATGCGGAGGTTCTGGGAGACGACCATCCTTTGACCGATGCCGATACTATTGCAGCGGCGTACCAGATTATGGCCGGCGTCGGCGCGAAAGCTGTCATCATGGAAATCAACTCTGTGGGTTGCCGCTCCTGTCGGTCAGCATATCGTGAGGTACTCAGGTCATACCTCACCCCCCTTCTCCACCGGCTGTGCGCCGATTGCCGACGTCGTTACGACCTCAACCCCATGAGGGTGCTAGATTGCAAGCAAGAGGAATGTCGGGAGATTTGCTCAACAGCGCCTGTGATCCTCGATCACCTCGACGCATCGTGCCGTGACCATTTCGACCAGGTACAGGAAGCCCTTGCGGCGCTTGGAGTTCCCTATCGCGTGGAGCCTCGTCTTGTGAGGGGACTTGATTACTACACGCGAACGGCCTTCGAAATCATCCATGACGATTTGGGCAGGTCAAAAGCCGTAGGGGGTGGCGGCAGGTATGACTCGCTGCTGCGAGAATTGGGGGGCGACGATGTGTCGGGAATCGGGTTCGCCATAGGGATAGACAGAATCGCCTTGAGCATCGACGGCGGCATGTCATTTGAACCCCGCGTCGATGTCTATGTTGCAATGCTCGGCGATCACGCTCGTCAAAAAGGTATCAAACTCGTTCATGCCATGAGGAAGAGCGGACTCGCTGTAGAAACGAGATACTCACCCATGAGCCTCAAGTCTCAAATGAAGCTGGCTGATAAATTGGGCTGCAAAAATGTTGTCATGCTTGGGGAAGATGAGCTTGCCAAGGGTGAAGCGACGGTACGAAACATGAAAACCAAAGAGCAAATATCTGTAATGATGGAAGATATTATACGTTATTTGCAAGGAGAACATTCGTGAAACTGGATGGCCTGGATGGATGGGAACGCTCCCACCTGTGTGCGGAGATTAATGAGTCTCATGTTGACCAACGCGTACGTCTTTTCGGTTGGGTGCTGAGAAGACGAGACCACGGCGGCGTCATTTTCATTGATCTGCGGGACAGATCCGGTTTCGTCCAGTTGGTCTTCAATCCCGAGTATTCGCAAGAATGCCACCAGCGGGCTCATGTTCTCAGACCAGAATGGGTTATTGCAATCAGCGGCGTCGTGTTGCACAGACCTGAAGAGTCGGTCAATCCAGATATACCCACAGGCAGGCTTGAGGTCTTTGTCGATCAAATGAAAATCCTCAACCGATCAGAAGTACCTCCGTTCCCTTTAGACCAAGACGACTCGCCTACGGATGCGGTGAGGTACCGGTACCGATACCTGGATTTGAGGCGTATGGCAGGACCGCGTCAGAATCTCCTTCTGCGGCATAAGTGTTTTACGCTTTTGCGTCATTTTCTCAACGAAGAAGGTTTTGTCGATATTGAAACCCCTTTCCTGACAACCAGCACTCCCGAAGGCGCCAGAGACTACCTCGTGCCGAGTCGAGTCAATCCAGGATCTTTCTACGCCCTTCCCCAATCTCCTCAAATATTTAAGCAGCTCCTTATGATAGCTGGTTTCGAACGATACTATCAGATTGTGCGATGTTTCAGGGACGAGGACCTGAGGGCTGACCGCCAGCCTGAATTCACTCAACTTGACATAGAAACCTCCTTCCTTGAAGAGGAACAATTATTCGACATCATCGAACGAATGATCCAAATGATCTTTAGAGAGCTTTTGACTATCCCGTTGGCGTTGCCATTCCCGCGTGTGACATATCGAGAAGCCCTTGAAAAATATGGGCTTGACAAACCTGACACGAGATTTGGCATGGAGCTCGCCGATGTGACTGACCTTCTGCAAAGCACCCAGTTCGGGGTCTTTCGATCGGCCATTGAGGGCGGCGGTATGGTGAAAGCACTTAAGGTAGAAAATGGAGATCGACTCTCACGAAAAGATCTCGATGACCTAAGAGATTTCGCCCCTATTTATGGCGGCAAAGGTGTCGCGTACACAAGAATCCGTGAAGGGGACGATTGGCAGTCTCCCATTGCCAAGTTTCTGACCATGGAAGAACGCGTCGCTATCAACGAGCGTGTCCTGGCACAAAAGGGCGATGTCGTGCTTTTTGCTGCAGACAGCCCGCGTGTGGTGAACGATGTGCTGGGAAATTTGCGTAACTTCCTCGCCGAAAAGCTTGGAGAAATCCCCGCAGGGACACATTCTTTTGTGTGGGTCACTGATTTTCCCATGTTCGAATACGATGAAGAGGAAGGTAGATACCAGGCTATGCATCATCCTTTTACTTCCCCTCGAGATGAGGACCTTGCTTTTCTTGACAAAGATCTCGCTGCAGTCAGGGCCCGGGCCTACGACCTGGTGCTTAATGGCACAGAGATTGGTGGTGGGAGCATGAGAATCTACCGCAGCGACATCCAAGAGAAAGTGTTTGCGGCCCTCGGCATCGATCAGGAACAGGCGCACGAAAAGTTTGGTTTCCTCCTCGAAGCCCTCAAGTATGGCGCGCCTCCGCATGGCGGCATCGCCCTTGGTCTTGACAGATTTTTGGCCATCCTCACGGGATCGGAGTCAATTCGTGATGTCATCGCCTTTCCTAAAACACAAAAGGCAGTGTGTCTCCTCACAGGGGCCCCTACGCAGGTCACCAAGGAACAACTCAAGGAATTAGGAATCAAGATAGTAGGAAAAAGTAAAGGAGGTCATTGATGGCAAGCTGGGACCCCAAGAAAGGCGTCTTGTACCACGAATACAACAAATTTAATAAAGAACGATTCCTCAGAGAAGTGAGCAAACCAAACCTCCTGAGAAACATATTCCCCTATACGGAGGTTCCCAAGGTTGATTTCGATTTTGCCATCCTCCCCATCAATCCTGCCCGCAATTTTCTTATTACAGATACGACGTTTCGCGACGGACAGCAGGCGCGTCCTCCGTTTACCGTTGAACAGGTGAGCCGCCTCTTTGATTTCTTGCATAAATTGAGCGGCCCGCGAGGAATCATACGACAATCTGAATTCTTCGTGTACACGAAAAAGGATCGCGAATGCTTGGATGCATGCAGAGAGAAAGGGTATCAGTACCCCATTATCACAGGATGGATAAGGGCTCAAAAGAAAGACCTTGCCAACATCCGCGCCGCAGGCCTCACCGAAACCGGCATACTTACCTCCGTCTCGGACTATCATATCTTCTTGAAAATGGGACTGGATCGTCGAAAGGCCATGGATAAATATCTGGATATGGTGAGGGCGACGTTAGAAAAGGGGATTACACCCCGCTGTCATTTCGAGGACGTGACCCGGGCCGACATATACGGATTTTGTGTGCCCCTTGCACAAGCCCTCATGGATATTAGAGAAGAGGCAGGAACAGACATTAAGATACGTCTATGCGACACGATGGGGTTTGGGGTGACATACCCAGGGGCTGCATTGCCTCGCAGTGTGCCGAAGCTGATTCGGGCCATGATAGACGACGCCAACGTGCCTGAGGACCTTTTGGAATGGCACGGTCACAATGATTTTCACAAAGGACTGGAAAACGCAGTCAGCGCCTGGCTCTACGGATGCAGCGCCGTGAACGGAACCCTCTTGGGGATCGGCGAAAGGACCGGGAACACCCCCATAGAGGCCCTCATGATAGAATACATCTCTCTGAGGGGACAGCCAGACGGCATGAATACTTTGGCCATAACTGAAATGGCTGAATATTTTGAAAAGGAGTTGGGGCATCACATCCCCGACAACTACCCGCTTGTGGGCAGATCCTTCAACACCACGAGCGCTGGGGTTCACGTGGACGGCGTCCTTAAAAATGAAGAAATATACAACATCTTTGACACGACAAAAATCCTCGGTCGGCCGCCGCAAGTGAACATCACCGACAAATCAGGCATGGCAGGCATTGCCCACTGGATTAACACCAAGATAGACCTTGCAAAAGAAGAAAAAGTTGAAAAGAGTCATCCCGCGATTGCCAAAATCTACGATATCATCACGGAACAGTACGACAAAGGACGCGTCACCGCGATGTCTGACAAAGAGATGATGGCGCTTGTGAAACGCTATCTGCCTGAACTCTTCATCTCCGATTGGGACCGCATGAAGCTCATCGCACGAGAAATGGCGTTCAAGATCGTGGAACGTTTCACCACCACACCTCCTATGCGTTCAGGCAAGACGGAAATCATGGAAAGGGCTATGACCGAGTTTATCGCCCAGTATCCTTTCATCCAGTACTGCTACGTGGCCAACATGGAGGGGAGAAAAATCACTGCCAACATCACCGACATTACCGAAAAGGCTCGATACCAGGAGGAATTCAAACCGAATGAAGACTTCTCCGACCGCTCTTGGTTTATCAAACCCGTAAAGGACGGAAAAATTCATGTGGTGGGCCCGTTCCAGTCTCGCATTACAGGCGCCCTCTGTATCACCGTATCCGCCCCTCTGAGGGACAAAAAGGAAAAGATGATAGGAGTCTTTGGCGCTGACATACGGCTCGAAGAGCTGCTCAAAGTCGAAAACGAACTCATGGAAGAACATGGCGTAGAATTTACCGCAAAAGACATTCAAAAATTGACGAAAAAGTATGGGGTCTAAGGTATCTCACACCCCAGGGGCGTTGCGCGGGATTACAAAATACCAGCTCTTTCAAAACACTTTACGCAATAGGTGTAGCGAACGAGATTTCACAATGAAGTGTGCAAAAACGCTTTTTTCCTGTTTGCATAGCCGAGAGTGGCCATGAATACCCTGCATCGGGACTTTTGTCATCCCGTGAAGATTAATTGTTTTACAGTTAAGGCCTAAACACGTATATTATCCTTGTCAGGTGTTCTCTCACACACAGCGTCTATTGGTCAAGGATAAGCTTCCATGGACGATTTGCAGGAGCCATTTCAAAGAGATGCAGCCTTGCTGGAACAGCTTTTCCGCAAATTTGGGAGATGGGGCCGATTCGCGGTTTACCGGCATCGCTTCAACTTGATAGGAAAAAGACTTCTTTGGCGCCTGGTGGTGGAAGGGACACGCGGCTTAAAACGCCTCATGGACATTGTCGGTTCGCTGGCTGGAATTATTCTCTTATCCCCCGTGTTTATCTTGACAATGTTGGCCATTAAATTGGAAGATGGCGGCCCTATCTTATTTGTACAGGATCGAGTCGGCAAATGGGGGAAGGTTTTCCGTATGTACAAGTTTCGATCAATGGTCATGGACGCGGACAAGCTCAAAGAGACGCTGCAAGACAAAAACGAGGCAGGTGAGGTGATGTTCAAGATACGACGTGATCCCCGAGTGACAAAAGTAGGGCGGATCATTCGTAAACTCAGTATCGACGAACTCCCTCAACTTTTCAACGTCTTGAAAGGAGATATGTCTCTGGTGGGCCCTAGGCCTCCTTTGCCAAATGAGGCGGCGAAATATACCTTGCGTGACCGAGGGAGATTGGAGGTCATCCCAGGTTTGACCGGCTTATGGCAGGTGAAAGGGAGGAGCGATATCGATTTTCATGGCCAGGTGAGGCTTGATCTGCAATACATCGAGAGCCAATCTCTCAAAGGAGACCTGATTCTCCTCTTGAAAACCATCCCCGCGGTGCTCAGTGGGAGAGGAGCATATTGATCGCCTGCTTCCTTCGTTTGTGACCACATCGGGACCCGCTGTTCGTGGATTCCCAGGCGACGCAGAATGAGAGAGAAGAACACTAGATGCCCAGGCATAGGGGAGCCCTATCTTTACAAATAATTACCACGGCGAGCGAAGCCCTTAATCCAGCAGATGCTGCTTTGCTGTGGCGGAACGTTGTACGCTGAGTTGGGGTGCCGATGATCGTAGTGCTGACGTGCTTCCAAGATGGTAAAGCGTTTTTACCCCTCACGCACAACCAGCCAGTGGCAATGCTGCCCTTTATGAACGTCCCCCTCATCCAGACACATATCGAACATTTTATAGAAGCGGGCTTCTTTCATTTTCTCGTTGCCGCGTTAGACTATCCTCGGCCGCTCGAAGAGTTCCTTGGAGATGGTTCCCGTTGGGGGGCTCGCGTCGAAGTCGTTGTGCTCAAGGACCCCTACCCGGATTTTCGACTCTTGGATCGCCTGTCGTCCAAAATCCGCGGGGAACCAGTCATTCTGATGCCAGCCGAGCTCGTCGTGAACCTCAACATTCCTGAACTCGTCGCCTTTCAACGTGCAGGGAATGACCCTTATGTCAGAGTGTTGGCGCGCAATACCTTGGATTTGGTTGACGGCTTCAAACCGCCGAAACCGACCTTCAGAAAAAACAGGCTGCCCCATCTCATGGACACAGGCATTATGGTTACCCGTTCAAACGCACGGGCTGACGAAACAGGCTCATCCTATTTGTACGACGGCAATATGATCAGGATAGACACGCCGCTTGCTCTGTGGTCTGCCAACATGGCAGCTTTAGGAGGGTTCTTCTCGACTATTGCGAGCCGTTATTTTACGGCGCCTGGCAGCGATATCCGGATTGGGCATCATTTCCGCCGGGGAAAAGAGGTTCAGATCGTTGCCCCAGCCCTCATCGGTCACCATGTCCGAATAAATGCGCAAGCCTCCCTCTACGGATGGACCGTCATTGGGAACGGGGTATTTGTCGACAAAGGGGCCCAAATTGGCAGGAGCGTCGTTGGAGATCATACCTATGTGGGCCCTGAGACCAGCGTCGAGCATGCAATCGTACAAGGTAAAGTTATCTATAATCTGGAAGTTGCACAATGGGTTGAGGTGTCTGACTCTTTCATCCTCTCCGATATTCGAGAGGATGTGATCGCATCTTACGTTCGGCGCGTTCTGTGGCGGCTTCTGGCCCTTGCTGGTCTTGTCTGCTCCTTGCCCGTCATACTATGCGGGGGATTCCTCCGAAAAATCAGGGGTAAAAAGTTCTTTGAGACCCGTCGATTTCTTGTCACAAGGGCATCCGTCCACACAGGGGGAGACGGCGATCCTCCAGTGATGAAGTGCATCGGCTTTGATAACTGGGGTTCGCTTATAGGGAGACTGCCGGCGCTGTTCAACGTGTGTGCGGGGAAACTCCAACTCGTGGGAGTGAGGCCTCTGGAACACAAAGAGATTTCCTTGTACGAAGAAGAATGGACTCAGCTTCGGGAGGATGCGGCCTGCGGGCTATTCACGCCTGTGGATGCGGAGGGCATCGGTGAGGACCAAGAAGAAGCCAAGATCGTAGCCGAAAACTATTATGCCGCGACGAGATCCACGTCCGGCGATCTGAAAATTCTTTGCCTGAGTGTCGGAAAGCTTTTGTATGCGTCAGCAAGCCGTGCGCTGGGCTTGCTGTTCGGTAAGGTTCACAAGCCACAGCCTTCTCAAAAAGACTTGGAAAGGGGATAAGGCCGTGTGGCTCTTATGCTTGAGAGAGACTGCATTTTTTGAAGTCGTTGCGCGTCGTTGTGTCATTGAGAGCTTGCCGTTTCACCACGGGGCGAGACGCTGGGCTGACGACCCTTATTTCCGTCATGATTATCCGGCTGTGAGCCCTCCTGCCACCACTGAGGGTGATCCCATGCCTGCCATGAAGAGCGGTTGGAAGGCGTCCAAACGGCTGATCGCTCTGAAGCAATGAATCAGATGATAGAGGAAGAATATAAAAATGACTGTGAAAGGAGCGTGATGGCATGGAAGTGGAAAAGATGCATGGCGTGACAATTGTTCACGCGGATGAGCGGCTTGACGCCTCGGCCGCCCCCAAGCTGAAGAATCTTATTAAAGAAGTGGCTCAGGAGCACGGCATCAAACTTGTCCTGAATCTCCAAAAAACCCGTCTCATAGATAGTTCTGGCTGCGGAGAACTTGTGGCCGCGTTGAAAACAGTCTTGAAAAACCACGGAGAAATGAAAATCGCTAATCCTAGTTCGCAAGTGTCTGAGCTCTTGCAATTGACTCGCCTACACAGGATTTTGGATATACATGAATCATTGGATAGCGCAGTCAAATCGTTCTCTTGATCGGATGCGGGAAGCAGATGGCCAACGTCCGTTGACCATAGGTTTCATGGCGGTGAAAGGGATTTCCTTAGGAGGGGGTATTGAATCAGTCACAGAAAGACTTGGCAGTCGATTGGTTCAACGCGGTCATAGGGTGATCGTCTTCTCGGCTTCCCAGTTTGGTTCCAAGACCGGATATTACAAAGGCATGGAGATAAGGGTTTGCCCCTCCATCCTCCAAAAACATCTCCACAAAATTACCTTGTTCACGACGGCGATGTTCCCTATTCTCCTCAACAGCGCTGGCCGGTCCCTTCGGGCAACGCTGTCAGGACGTGGATCATCTCGCCACACCGAACTCGACGTCTTGCATATCCACGAATTTTCCCTCTTTTCCGTGTTTCCACGTTTAGTTGGCATCCCCACCGTAGTCCAGATGCATGCCCTTCTATGGAAACGGGCCAAATGGGGGCCTCTGTCGCGCCTGTTTTTGAGGATGAACGACTACACCCTCCGTGCGTTCCCACACGCGGTCACCTGCGTATCCCGGACCATGAAGGAGCATTTTGAAAAGACGCTGGATCGAGAAGTAACCTACATTCCCAACGGCGTCGAACCGCCAACCCCTAAGGCCCCGAATCACATCAAAGCGCTGGGCCTCGATGGAAGCGATTACATCCTTTTTGCTGCGAGGCTTGTCCCGGAGAAAGGTGCCCACTATCTTATCGAAGCGTTCCTCAAAGTGGATCCACCACTTAAACTAGTGGTCGCGGGTGACGACCCCTTCGAAAAGGACTACATTCGATCACTTCATGACCTCGGACAGAAAAGCGATAAAATCCTTTTCCCTGGTTATGTGTCCGGTGACGCGTATCTCGAACTCATAACGAATGCGGCCCTGTTTGTGCTGCCGTCTGAAATCGAAGGTATGCCTGTGGCTCTTTTGGAGGCCATGAGCTACGGTAAATGCTGCATCGTGAGCGACATACCCGAAAATGTCGAAGCCCTCGCAGGAAAAGGCTTTGTGTTTTCCAACAAGTCTATAAACGATCTGGCGCAGGTCCTTCGCAAAGCCATCGAAGACAAAGAGACCGCTGGGGCGCTCGGTCAACAGGCCCGGGAATACGTCCTCGCAGAATATTCATGGGATAGGATTGTGGGGCTCTATGAAGAGTTTTATCGCCGGGTCATCCAACAGGCTGCGCGTCGCAGAGCCCGGCGGTAGGTCTGCGGTGCATGCTTAGTCATGAAAGAAGACCCGGAATGAGAGTACTGTGGATATCGCCCAAGCTGCCTTTTCCTCCGGAGAGCGGCGACAAGCTCCGACAATTCAACCTGATCAAACGGTTATCGCAAGAGACAGAGATCAGCCTCGTGGCCTTGGTCATAAAAAGAGAAGAGGAGGAATATACCTCTTATCTGGGGCGATATTGCAGCCATGTGCGTACTTTTTGCTTACCCAATCGTTCTTACGCGCGTCGGCTTCTTGCAATGGCATCCCATGTAGTCCCCTACTATGTCTGGCGATACCACTCCAGAAGCGCAATGGAGTATGTTCGCAACCAATTGGCTCAGTTTAGGCCTCATATTCTGCAGATAGAACATACCTACATGGGAGAGTACGTACGAGCGATGCCTCATGACATACGACCGCCGAGTGTTTTGACCAAACATAATCTCGACGCCGACCTGGCATTTCAGAGTTATCGACTGGCAAACTCATTCATCGCCAAAAAGTTCTGGTGGCTGGAATGGAAAAAAATGTCGCACTACGAATCAGCCGTGGACAGGAGTATGTCAGCAATTGTGGTCATGTCGCAGGCAGACAAGGAACGACTTGAGGCAAAAGAGTCCCCGCTTCCACCGGTAGAAGTCGTGGAGAATGGCGTGGACACCGCCTTGCTCAGGCCCTTAAGCCCTGTGCACAATCCTGTGGTGATATTCGTCGGAGCCTTTGACTACCTCCCGAACCAAGACGCTGCCATGTGGCTCTGTAACGACATTCTCCCTCTTATCAATAAGTTTCATGTCAATGTAAAGGTTCTTTTGGTCGGACGCAAGCCGTCCCTCAGCGTTACTCGGCTCATGTCAGGCAGCGTCGAGGTCTCTGCCGACGTACCAGACGTCCTGCCCTACTACCAACGAGCAGCCGTAGCGGTTGCGCCTCTCAGGGCAGGCAGCGGCAGCAGGCTCAAAATTCTCGAGGCCATGGCTTTGGGGAGGCCGGTGGTCTCGACCCAAAAAGGGGCGGAAGGCCTGGAACTACAGCCAGGCAAGGATTTTCTTCAAGCCGATGAGCCTACCACGTTTGCCGCGGCTATCACATCCCTCATTCGAGACCGCAACCTCTACCAGACCATTGCGGACCATGCCAGGAGGACGGTCGAGACAAAATACGACTGGGACATTGTAGCCCAAAAGATGACGCTGCTTTACCAAAAAGTCGCTCATGAAGGTTTTAATCGTTAATTTTTACGGCAAAGGAGGCATGCTGTACTACGCAGTCGCTCTGGCCAACGCCTTGGCTGCAAAGTGCGACGTGGCTTTGGTTTTGCCTCGCAAACCCCAGCGCGCTTACCGAGGCATTGACAGGAGGGTACGCCTGCAGGAAGTGCTGGTCCCTGAAGATTTCACGCAAAAAAATATACTGAAAACGCCTTTATTCGCCGCACTCTATCCTCTGCTGATCAGACAAATCCGCGGCCAGCGGGCCGATATCGTTCATTTCACCAACGAAAATATCTGGCTTGTGGGCCTGCTCCCATTCTTGAACAGGCAAAGGCTTGTGTGGACCTTGCATGATCCTATACCGCATCTTGGAGACAGCCTAAGAAAAAAAATCAGCACGAGAATTCTTGGGAGATGCAGCTCCCGCATCTTCGTTCACTACCAATACAACCAGGCCATGGCCGCCCAGAATGGCTTCGATGAGAAAAAGCTCGTCGCAATCCCCCATGGAGCCTATACCTTTTACGAAAACTACCTCAAACAAGGCGTCCAGCAGCGCAGAATGTTCCTGTTTTTTGGACGAATAAGACCATACAAAGGAATTGAGACCCTCATTCAGGCAGCCAAATTCCTTCCCCAGGACATAGAGATCATTATCGCCGGCGAAGGCGCCAGCAGATATGAGGATGCAACAGAAGATAACCGCCGTATCGTGCTCATCGACAAGTTCTTGGCTGACGAAGAAATTGCCGAGCTTTGTCAGCAGTCCATGGCTGTGGTCACTCCTTACGTAGAGGCTACGCAATCGGGTATTGTTTCTGTGGCGTACTCGTGTTCCCGGCCAGTCATCGCCACGAAAGTGGGCGCTCTTCCAGAGCAAGTGGAAGACCATCGAACGGGTTTGCTTGTGGAGCCTGGGCAACCCCGCAAACTGGCCGACGCCATGATGAAGATCTTAAAAGACCCCTCTTGGGCTCGATCCATGGGGGCTGCTGGCTGTCTCAAGAACAAGACGGACATGAGCTGGGAGAACGTTGCTCACACCGTATATTCTGTGTATGAGGAGATACTCGGCCTTGATTTTGACTCTGCAAACTAGTATTGTGAGGCGAGTTGGGTTATACTTGGAATGAATGTGGCAACGAATTGATCCGAGATGACTGCGCTTTCTTTGATGCTTGACACACGCGGCTGGAGCAACGTGAGGCTGGACAGCGTTGCGCAAGACTGGATAAGTGGTAAAACTCGGTTACCGTATGGCGACCATGCCAAAAAAGGACGATGCGCTACTGGGCATTTTGGGAACAGCTTTTCACCGTAGCCCGTGTGACTTGTATAATAAAAAAATCTACCAGAGGTTTTTCTTCATCGATGAGGCGTGCGCCCGTAGCTCAGTTGGATAGAGCAACGGACTTCTAATCCGTAGGTCACAGGTTCGAATCCTGTCGGGCGTGCCATCTATGATGCAAGAGCTGCTCCTCTTGCCCATAGAGAATTGGATGAGGAAAGGCGGGACTTTTTCGATTCATTTTGGTAAAGGTTTGGCCACCAGCGTGACGTGGGGAGGGACGACTCATCGAAATAAAACATACCAAGGGGTGTGGTCATTCCTGATGACTTCGGAAATGGTCCTTGACACTCTGGGGAAGTTCGCTGTCGTCGATCTGAACCAACCAGTCCAGCTTCTTACTGACCTCTACCGCCTGCTCCTCCGTTGTATCGGCCAGAACAGATTCCTGGGATTCAATTGATACGTCTTTGTCTTTTTCCATAAATGATCCTCATGAGTTAACCTACTGACTATAAAAAAGCATATTTAATGGCTTTAGTCAACAAGAGCGGACGTTATCGCCCTGGCCATTAACCGCATCATAAGCTCTCCGGGAAAATATTTTATGCGCTTCAAAGGACTGTAGGAAGGCCGCCCATGAAGCAGCTCTCTCAACAAAAAAAACCCGTCTGAATCTAGCATTAGGGGCTGACCTCATATTTCTGCCACTGGTACGTGCATACGTTTCCCACCCTCCCTGGCCTTGGGCTTAGGGGATACCGAGGCCAACGATCTTGGCCACACAGCGGAAAAGATGTTTGGCAATCTCTGTGAGGTGCTTTCGCGATCGAAAAGAATCAAGATGAGCTGCGCTGGGGGTGGTTATTTTATTGATCGAGAACTCGAGGGCAACCTCGTCGAGTTTGAAGAGCGCTCGTCCGGTAGAGCCGCTTCGGATCCCCATCTATAGTCTCGCGCAAAGAGAATTGTATGAGAAAAAGCGCGACTTTTTGGATTCATTTTGCTAAGGGGTTTGCCATGAGCGAGAAGTTGGGAGGGATGATTCATGGCAAGACCTGGTTTGAGGCTGACGCCGGAGGAGAGGCAGCGGATCATAGATGAGCGAGAAACAGCCAGGAGAAATAAGGAGTGGTGGGTAAGTACCAGACTCCGTTGCCCTATGATATGTGATAAGGGCAAGACCATGGAACAAGCTGCCCAGATTTGTGAGGTGGCCCGGAGCACGGTTGGAGAATGGATTCGTAAATACCGGCAGGGCGGCTTGCAAGGAGTCAGACAGAGAGGCCCGTATGCGGGGAAGGCTCCCAGATTATCTCCAGTACAGTCTCAGGAGCTTCGTGAAATCATACGAGGCGGCCCTGAAGCAGCAAGGTTGGACACGGGTGTTTGGACCGCTGCGGTAGTGGCGGAGGTCGTCCGGAAACGCTTTGGGCTTCGATTGAGCTTGTCTCAAATTCGTCGCACGCTCCGAATGCTGGGTTTTTCGATTCAGTATCCACGACAAAAGCTTTCGAAGGCCGATAAGGATCGTCAGACAACCTGGGTGAAAGTCACATTGTCTGAGATTAAAAAAAGTCCAGGAAGAACGGAGCATATGATGTACGGGGATGAGGCGAGTTTCGAACAGTCGGTGACGCTCTGTCGTCACTGGGCTGAACGGGGAGTGGGGCACGAGGTGAAGAGTTTTCCCACCAGAAAAAACAAAAGTCCTCTGAGCCGTTGTGATGGGTGCAGACCCCAAAGGGCATTTCAGCTGGGTAGACCGGTTTAACGGCACGACATTCTTATGGTTCCTCAAGAGACTGGTGAGGCATTACAAAGGTCGTAAGATTCACCTGATCGTGGACAATGCCAGATACCACAAGACCGAAGAGATCTCCAAATGGTTAAAAGATAAGACTGACAAGATAGAAATCCATCCTTTCCCTCCCTACTCTCCGGAATTCAATCCGGTTGAATTGGTATGGAAGGAAACCAACAAGAAAACCACTCGCAACCGGTACTTTTCCAGCCTCCCTCTGCTGAAACAGAGACTGTTCAGGAGGTTCAACCGATTCCAGGGAAACGCCGCGTCCCTGAGAAATCTCATCGCCTCCTTTGCTTAAATCCGGTTTCTAACGCGGGAGACTAGAATTTATTCTCACGAGAGCCGCGACAAATGTCCTGTCCACTCTCTTTATGGCTGCTGCCTGAATTGTCGGTTCCATTCCTGAAAGATCAACACCAGCCAAAGGCGATGAGCGTGGTCGCAGCGCCCAGACTGATGTTCATCCCACAGGGCTCCAATATATCGTCCATCAAGAGACTGAAAAGAGACGTCAAAAAGCATGGATTCAGCCCAAGGACGGAGTTTTCCCTTCAGCCATTCCCCCAAAGGAATTTGGAAGCCATACTTGGGCCTCGCCAGGATCGAGGCGGGTACATACGGTTTTGCAACGTCCCGTAGAATTCTCTTTGAGGCGATACGTTTGAGCTTAAAGCTCAGAGGTAGCCTGCAGGCGAGCTCCACGACTCGATAGTCCAGCAGCGGACACCGCACTTCCAGGGAGTGGGCCATGGCCATTCTATCTACTTTGGTGAGAATATCTTCGGCGAGGTAGGTCTGGATGTCCGTGAGCATCATGGCGGTCGCGGGTTCCAATCCAACATATTGCCGCGCAATGGACAAGCAGGTATCCCCCTCTGGTTGATACGTAACGCCGGTCAGCCGAGCCGCTTGCTCTTGGGAGAAGGTTCGAGGGACCAGAGCGAGAGGTTGTTCGTGGAAACGAGCACACCCTCTGAGAAACAGTTTCAGCTTCTTGAGCGTGCTTGTGCCGTAATAGTCTGTTGTTTCGGGCAATTTTTCTACAAGCGGCTCGATGAAACGAGTCCGAACCACCTTGGGCAGAACTTCATAGAATGATTGAAGGCGCCGCGCCAAATATCGATCGTATCCTCCAAAGAGTTCATCTCCGCCGTCGCCGGACAGAGCGACGGTGACGTCTTGTCGCGTCTGGCGGGCGAGATGCCACGTGGGAACCGCTGAGGAGTCGACGAAAGGTTCACCGAAATGCTGTACTATGTCAGGGAATAGTGTCTCAATGTCGAGATTCGACGAAAATTCTTTATGATGTGTCCCCAAATATCTCGCGGCCATCTGAGACCACTTTGATTCATCATGAGAGGTCCCGGGAAACCCGATACTGAACGTCTTGACTCGCCGCGCTGCGTGGCGCGTGACAAGGGCCGAGATCAGCGTTGAATCGATGCCTCCGCTCAAAAAGGTCCCGAGCGGTACGTCGGAAATGAGGCGCAGTTTTACAGAATCTTCGAGCAATTCTTGCAGCGCCACGCAGGCTTGCCCATAGTCTTGAGGCTCATCTGGCAGCGGCGGCGTCCAATAACGTTCTATTCTTAGCCCGTCTCGGTCAAAAAAAGCCCTATGGCCGGCAGGCAGTTTGGCTACTCCGCTGAAGATGGTTTGAGGCGCCGGAATGAAATCGTAAAGGAAATATTGGAACAGGGCCTGCGCGGATATGTTCTGCGGTACGGTCGGATCCTGCCGCAACGAATACAGCTCAGACGAGAAACTCAATCTCCCTACTGAGGCATGATAGTAGAGGGGCTTTTTGCCAAGCCGATCTCGAGCTAAAAATAACCTCTTTCTCTCGTCGTCCCAGATGGCGAAACTGAACATCCCGTTGAGATCTTCAAGCATATCCTCTTGTTTTTCAGCGTAAAGTGCCAAGAGCACTTCTGAATCCGAATTGGTCTTGAAGACGTGCCCCTTTTTTTCCAGCGATGCACGTAGGCTCCGAAAGTTGTAAATCTCCCCGTTGAAAACCAGCGCAATGCCTCTCGCTGACAAGACCATAGGTTGCCGAGCAGCCTCGGAGAGATCCAGTATGGAAAGACGCCGATGTCCCAGCGCACACTCTCGAAACTCCTTGATCCCTTCCATGTCCGGGCCCCTGTGAACGAGGGCGCGGTTCATGGATTCCACGCTCGATCCCAACGGAGCCGTATTAAAGTCAACTATCCCACAAATGCCGCACATCCAGAGATCCTAGTTCTTGCCTGGGAGCGTAGGCCTCGCGCCAAGGTCTTTGCGAAATAAGCAATTAATTAAATATGTTCTTGTTGACATTTCACTTGTTTTATGAAACGTAAACCTCGCCTTAACCATATAGCATGCTCCCAGAGGCGTAGCTAATCTTTTTCATAATGAGGAGCCTCCCCATGATACAGGTCAGATGCCCAGAATGTGGATATCTCCAAACGTTATCTGAAGAAAAGTTTCTTGCCATATCTGATGATTTCTTAAATTGCCCACACTGTCATGCGCGCCTCCCGAAAAAATGGTCTCCCGCGCATCCGGAAAACATCCCGGAGGAAGCTCGGCACAAAATTATCGCCTTTTCCCGAAGAATTCTCAATGGTGGGACGATGAATAGAGCGGTCGTCACTGCGCTGGAGGCCCTTGTGCGGCGGTATGGTCAGATGGAGTGCAGTCTCAAAGCCCTCGGCGTCGGTTACGGCTCGCTGGGAGAACATAAAAAGGCAGAGGAATTTTTCACCTTAGCAGTCCAAGAATCCCCAGAAGACATCGAGATGCTGCGTTGGCTTGCGAGGGTGAAGCTGGCTTTAGAGAAATATGATGAAGCCTACTTGGAATCCAACAAAGTCATGCAAATCGTTGGGAACGACGTTGCCGATGAAGACATCGCGACCGCCGCGCTCGCGCTCATTGGCCTTGGTCGCAGCGAAGAAGGTCGAACGCTGCTGGATTCTCATCCTGACCTAGACGATTCACGTCCCCTGGTGAAGCAGGCGATGAGAAAACTTGGCCGTCAACCCGCCCAGAGCAACGCCGGATGGCGGTCGGCCTTTTCATTGTTCAATGATCTGTTGTCATGGTCGAACAAAATGCGCCTTCAGACGCTCCGCGACAAGGCCATAAGGCTTATGAAGAGCCGCAAGAACGGCAGGGGGACGACGGCGTTGAGTTCCACTGGAGCGTTTTCTTTGAAGACCAGATCGCGCATGTTCGATCGCTCATTGCCAGAGAAGACCACTCCCCGCAAATTGTTTCTCGAATATTGGATATATTCACCAAATGACTCCATCCCTGACTGGGAGGCCGTGAGGAGCGACATGGATTCCTCAGGCGCCGGCGACCCCCAGCTCGCGCCGCGCATTGCCCAAATGAATCATCTCATCCAAACAAATGCGCTAAGCATTGAATATGTAAAAAAAGAAGAGGCGGAGGAGCTCTTTTCATATCCCGAAGACGTCCTGCCCCGAAACTCACGGGGCTTGAGTCCTCGAGACGTTGATCGTGTAGTCAACGCGCGCCTGATCGTTCGAGTACGCTTCGTCCAAAAAGTTGACGATCCTGCGGCGTGGCTGAAATTTGTCGTGTGTCTTGTTGATCGTTTCCGATCGGTCACCGAAGGTGTAGTGCAGGACGTCATATCGCATACATTGTGGGGGGAGGCAGAGTGGAAAAAGAACAGCAGAGGTCTGTCCGCTTGGCGTCTTGACTTTCACATAAACTGCGAGGCCGTCGAGGAGTCAAATGGACTGTGGATTCACACGCATGGAATGCAGAAGTTTGGCCTGCCTGAACTGGAATTGGAAGCGGTTCCCAACGACTTGGCAGTCGAGGCGTCGAGATTGGTGTTCATGATTGCCCAGAGCCTGTTGGACCTCGGCGGCATCCAGGGCAGTCACGCAGGGCCGTTCCACGTGCGATCAGCCCCTTACTCCTTTACTCTCACCATGAAAAACCCGGATGACGAAGCCCACTTTCCAGGCGGCAGCGCCATCGTGTCTGCCTTTGTCACGAGCAGCCCATCAAAGGGACCAGAAGGCTTGCGGGAGGTTTTAAGTCGTATAGGGGCCAACATCGATGAGCATTCAGGCGTCCCTGACCCTTCTTCTGATACGCAAGAAGCTGACGCCCTAAGGGAGAGGATGTTGGAAGCCCACAGGCAAGCCCGGCGAAAGCTCCCTCAGTTCAAAAAGAGTTTTCGAAACCTCGGCACGAAAGACAATTATGTCCACGCAATTAAAGTCAAATTTGATTCTGAGACCGGCGATCATGAATGGATGTGGGTTTCTCTGAATACATGGAAAGGAAGGAGCGTCGAGGGCATTCTCGAAAACGACCCAGTACTCATAAAGCGACTCCAGAAAGGCAGTCGGGTCAACATCACTGATCAAGATATCTTTGATTGGGCCATTGTCACTGACGGACGATTGCTCGATGGCGGTTTTACCGAGGCATTGAGGGCCGATTCTGGGCGCTCCAATATCGAGGCGGCTATGTGAAGATGTCGGATGTGGCTATGGCGGTTTTGGAAAATTATCGAGAAGCGAAACTGAGGCGGCATGTCGTGTGTCATTCCCGCGAAAGTTCAATCCGTTACAAAGTTCCTGGATGCCGGTCGTGATCGTCATGACAAATCGAGCACTGGGAGTGTCGTAATCGATAATCTGTGCGTCATAAACACAATTTCGAAAGTCATGATGTTCATGTGGCTGCGTCTGTTTTTCATATAAATTTCAAGAAGCGGCATAACAGCTCCAACCTATCATTTTGCTCTTGCCATATCTTTCTCGCCTGATTAAGTAGTAGCATCTCTAGTGGCAGGAACTATGTGACGGTCCTGCAGACATGCCATCACCTAAGGCTGATCATGCTATGAAAGAGCACGGAGTAGTAAGAACCGAGCAGACCATTGAATCTGATCTTTCCCTTGAAATAGAACAGCGATACCTCGCCTATGCTTTGTCCACTATTGTGTCTCGGGCTTTGCCTGATGTCCGTGACGGCCTGAAACCTGTCCATCGCCGTATTTTGTACGCAATGCACGCCATGGGGCTGCACAATACGGCGAAGATGCGCAAATCAGCCGCTGTCGTGGGTGAGGTTATCGGAAAATACCACCCACACGGGGATCAGGCCGCGTACGACGCCCTCGTGCGCATGGCCCAGGACTTCAGCCTCCGCTATCCGCTCATTGAAGGCTCAGGCAATTTCGGCTCGCTCGATGGGGATTCTCCCGCTGCAATGAGGTACACCGAGACCCGTTTAACCCAGTTCTCGCACCTGTTGCTTCAAGAGATAGATGAAGGCACAACCTTGTTTCGACCCACGTACGACGCCATGGGCGAGGAACCAGTTTTGTTGCCTGCTGCCGCGCCGAATCTTCTTCTGAATGGATCAAGCGGCATCGCAGTGGGTATGAGCTGTTCTTTTCCGCCCCACAACCTTTCCGAGGTGATGGCGGCATGCAGGGCGCTGATCAAGAATCCGCGTCTCGATGTCTATGCGTTGATGGCGTTTATCAAAGGGCCGGATTTCCCTACTGGCGGAGAAATTTTGGATGAACCGCACACCCTGGCGGAAATGTATCGGCGAGGACATGGATCAGTAAGGGTAAGAGGGACGTACCAGATCGAACACGCGTCTCGACGCCACACGAACATCGTCGTGACGTCCATCCCATATACAGTGAATAAAGCGCGATTGATCGAGCGGATAGCCTCCCTGATTCGGGACAGGAAGCTGCGGCAAGTCATCGATGTGCGGGATGAGAGCACCCACGAAGTTCGGATTGTGTTGGAACTGAAGGCCGTGGATGTCAATACAGAATCAGTTATGGCCTTCTTGTATAAGCACACGGAGCTTCAAGTCAACTTTCCCCTTCAATTTATAGCGATTACAAAAGACGGCATACCTGAACGCCTGGGACTTCATCAAATACTGCGCCAATTCCTGGATTTTCGATATGATACCCTCGTCGCTCGACTCACCCATCGGTTGAATGTCCTTAAAAAGCGCATCCATCTGCTCCAAGGCTTCGAAATCCTTTTCAACGATCTTGACCTCGCGCTGCGACTGATCAGGAAAGCAAGGAACAGGAAGGAGGCCTATGAGGCCCTTCGGAGCCGGTTTCCCCTCGACCACGAGCAAACAGAGGCAATACTAGAGCTGAGACTCTACAAGTTGGTCGGCATGGAGATAGGGAAAGTACTGGAAGAGCTGTCAGCGAAAAGGAAGGAAGCGGACGATATCGCCATGGACTTATCTAGTCCCCAGCGCATCTGGCACATAATGGATCGCGAATTTGCCAGCATCGAAAAGAAATTCGGCGACACGCGCAGGACTACGATAGTGGAGCCCGCCAAGGCCTTGGCCATGGATTACCGCCTCGAAGACCTTGCCGAGCATGAGGAAACCACGGTCATCCTCTCCAGGCAAGGATGGATCCGCAGGATGAAAAGTAGAGTGGAAGACCCAAATACACTCAAATTTCGGGAAAGCGATGACCTCCTTGCCCATGTCAGATTGGACATCACGGGGACAGTGGCAATCTTTACGAACACCGGAAAGGTATATGTCATAAGGGCAAACGCCATTCCTGCGACCACTGGGTTTGGCGACCCCCTTAACAACTTGGCGAGCCTTAGCGACGGAGAGCGGGCTGTTGGTATGTTGACCTGCTACGACAAGAACACAGGAGTACAAGAGGACGGCGCCGCTCACAGCGAGCGCCTCGACCCAGGAGACGGATTTGCGGAACAACAAACCCTTTTTGATGAAGGAGTCAACGGCGATCTCGACAGAGAGGCTCAGGCCGCAAAACGCGGGCGAGGAATCGTCGTCACGACCCTTGGGAGAGGGTTTCGATTCGATTTGGACGAGCTGCTGACTCCTACGAAACGAACTGGTCGAAAAATGGTTCTTCTCAAGCCAGGCGACGCGGTTCAGATGGTGATGCAAGAGACCGCTCCTTATCTGGTAGTTGCAGCTGAATCAGGCCATGTGCTTAGATTTCCCTCAGATCAAGTGCCTGTGATGACTGGCCCGGCTCGCGGCGTGCAGATGATAAAACTCGTCAAAGGGGCCTTCGTCGCGGGAGCCGTGAGCGCTAAGGAAACCGATTGCCTTATTATCGCTCAACATGACAACGCCGTCCATCGCGTCCATACGTCGGACATCCGGCTCATGAACCGCGCAGGCGTCGGAAAAAAGAGATTCGCGAGCGTAAAATCCGTGGAGGCTGCGCCTCTGGATGCAGCCAACGAGGAGAGCGCCGCCGAATGACAGGCCAGCGATCAATGCCTGTCTGAGAGTTTCACTCCAATTGGTTCATAACGCCGTCCGCCATCCCTCAGACCACGCCCTGATATTGACGTGCGCAGCAGCCAATGCGTGACTACTTTTACCTCACACCGCAGTTTCCAGGTCTGCGGGAAACTGCTGCGCAGCGGAATCCTTGATCTCGAACCAATCGCGTGAGTGATGCAGAAGACGTTCTCCAATAATTGATAGGCGGCGGTTGATTCATGGAGTGATGGAGAGGGCTCACCGCTTATTGGACTCTGTAACCGTTCTCAAGAGAAATCACGAGATGGCCATACGTAGGATTATCATTCCCATGAAAATCGGAATCCAGGAAACTCATCATGGATACCCTCTTTCGTGAGCATGACATACCGGAGCCCGCGCCGAATTCGTGATTCACTTCCAGAGCTCCTAAAAATGGGGAAACACTTCTGAGTAATTCAGCCTTGAACTTTTCCGCCGGTTCAGGTACTAGGTTGCCGGGCAAGCGGAGTCGAATGACTCTAGATCGGGAGTTTATAGATTTTCTCAAAATTTCTCCCGAATTTGCTTCGATTTCCTGGCGATGACGCATCGACAGCCTTATTGCCTTTGCGAGTCGACAAAGGCGACTACGCAATCTCCGCTCACATCGAGAGAGCAGAGAGGCGGCGCTCGAATTCGTGGTTTTCGTCGAGGGGTGCGATAAATGCGACAGCGCGGTTTCTCAACGTTTGTGTGTGATGGTTTCGAGGTATGAAGACCAGTTATACAGTGAAGGATATACAGGTTCTCAAAGGGTTGGAAGCCGTCCGGAAGCGACCTGGCATGTACATCGGCAATACAGGCGCTGAAGGTCTCCACCAGCTCTTATGGGAGATCATCGATAACAGCGTCGATGAAGCCCTCAACGGCCATTGCGACCACATCCAGGTAATCCTTCATGCTGACGGCAGCGCGTCTGTAAAAGACAATGGAAGGGGTATCCCAATCGAGGTGCATCCTTCCACTGGTAAAAACACGGTAGAGACTATTTTTTGCAACCTGCATGCAGGCGGCAAGTTCGATGAAGACGCCTATAAAGTCGCGGGCGGTCTCCATGGCGTAGGCGCCTCGGTGGTGAACGCGTTGAGTGAACGCATGACCGTGGAGGTTGAGCGTAACGGCTGCCGATACGTACAGGAGTTCTCACGGGGCAATCCAGCAAGCCCCTTGCGAAAAAATGGACGCGCCGATGGTTCAGGAACCGCGGTGACGTTCCGCCCTGATCCTCTCATATTTGCCCACAGGGCATTCTCCCATGACGTGATTCAGCAAAGGCTCAAGACAAAAGCCTTCCTCATCGCAGGGTTGACCATAAATTTCCGTGATGAAAACACGATGTCAGAGGAGATATTTCACTATTCCAAAGGGATCAAAGATTTCTTGGAGGATGTACTCCAGGGTAAGGAGACTCTGGAAAGCCAGCCCATTTACATCAGTCATGGCAATGAGATAAGACTAGAAGCGGCAATTACTTGGACAACGGAAACCTCCTGTCATATCCTCTCTTTTGTCAATTCTATACCCACGCCTGCAGGCGGAACCCATGAGACTGGTCTTAAGAACGGCATATCCCGCGCGTTAAAAGCCTACCTGGAAAAGAAAAATGGCCTGCCAAAGGGCGTGAAAGGCATCACAGGAGAGGATGTGAGAGAAGGCATGGTCGCAATCCTCTCGGTATTTCTGCATGGAAACCTCGAATTTCAGGGTCAGACCAAAGATAGACTCAACAGCCCACTGGCCTCCCAGGTTGAGCCAATCCTCAGAAACCACTTGGAAATCTGGCTGCACCAAAATCCAGGTCAGGCCGCAGTCATCGCCAACAGGATCCTCCTTGCCGCCCAGGCGAGGCAGGCTGCGCGCGTCGCGCGAGAAGAGGTTGCCAGGAAAAACTCTTCTCGGCGACTGACGCTGCCTGGCAAGCTCGCAGACTGTTCGCTGTCCTCTCGGGATGCGACGGAGTTGTTCATCGTGGAAGGTGACAGCGCCGGAGGCTCTTCAAAGCAGGCTCGCGATCGTACATTTCAGGCGGTGCTGCCTATTCGAGGGAAAATCCTCAATGTCGAGCAGGCTTCCTTTGACAAACTCCTGGCCAATAAAGAAATTCAAAGCCTTATCCAAAGCATCGGCGCCAACATCGGCTCCTCCTTCGATTACTCGCGGCTGCGCTACGGAAAGGTCATCATCAACACAGATGCAGATGTGGACGGCCATCATATTGCGACGCTGTTGCTGACTTTCTTCTATCGCTACCTTCCCGATTTGGTGCGCCGGGGACATGTGTATCTCGCGATGCCGCCGCTCTACCGAGTCACCATTGGCAACGGCAAGAAGGCCAAGGTGCATTATGTATTTTCGGACGCTGAAAAAGACAAACTTATGCAATCGGCAAACGGCAAAGAGGTGGAGGTTCAGCGGTTCAAGGGACTTGGAGAGATGGACGCGGCGACGCTGAAGAGCACTACCATGGACCCAGCCACCCGTACAATCTTGAGAGTGGGCATCAAAGACGAGGGCCGCGCCAACGAAATTGTTGATACCCTTATGGGAAAGGATGTCCGCAAGCGATTTGTGTTTATCAAGGAACATGCGAAGGGGATCGAACATCTTGATGTGTGACGTCGCCCCCGCATCTTCCTGCATGATTCGAAGGGACTCTTCCCTTGGACAATACGCGCGTTATTGCGGTTCCCACGTAAAGAGTCATGTAGGAAGGATGGATTCCTAAAGGGATCGGCGCGTGGACCCATTGAGCCTCGCGGCGGGCCACTACGCCAACCTTTGGCCGCCAATAGTTTTTTGGCGCTTTAGCCCGGCCGCTCAGCGGTTTGTTTGGCCCTTTTTCGGAGGGGTTTGTAAAGATTCCAGAACCGACTCGATCATTCTTTTCACGGCGCTGTTCTTTTCCGTAGCAACGGCGTGCTTCAGGATCGGAATGACTTTTTGGGGCTCGTGAGCGCCTGCCGTTCGCAGAGCATTCACCGCAGCGGTCCTGACCCGCTGGTCCTGATCGCGCAAAGCCTGTTCCACGGCGCTCAGGACTTGATCCGACAAAGGCTCATACATGACGATAGCGCCGATGGCCGCGTTCTTTACACGAATATCCGGATCAGCAGTCAACGGGATTAAACCGGGAAGCGCCGAGCCCCCCTTTTGACCGAAACTCCTGATGACCGACAAAGCAAGCAGCCGATTTTCTGGATCCGGGTCTTTGAGCACCTGCGTCAACGGCCCCGCCAACAATTCCGCCTTTGATTTGAACCTCATGAGGCGTATCAAAGCCTCCTTGCGGCTGGCTGAAGTGGAGTCCTGGAGGGCCTTCTCCAATATGGGCAGCGCATAATCCCCGTTCGTATCGAGTACGGTAACTGTTTCCAAGATGTCCATTTTTGTTCGGGCGTCTGCGCAATCAAAAAGCGTGACAATGTTTGGAAGCACGGGAGCAGCTTGCTGCTTCATCTGGCGGAGGATCCTCAATGCATGGCCCTGCGCCTTGGCGTCACCGTTTTCCAAGACATGAATAACACCCGGCAACACTTTTTCGGGACTCGCACTGCCTGTAAGGCCAAGGGCTCTGGCGGCCGAATTGGCAGTTTCCTGGTATGAATTAGAGAGGGCTTTAAACAAGAGGGGTATATCTTCATCATTGCCCATTCCGATTTCGGCCAATGCAACTCGCGCGTTTAGTCGTATCTGTTCATCAGTATCGTTTGCCAGCTGCTTGAGGATATCCGGAACCCCGTTTACGTTTCTGCCCAACCTGCCAAGGGAAAGGATCGCGGCTAAGCGTACTGAATTGTCTGGATCGCCGAGACAGGCCTTGAGCGGGCCGATGATTTTCTCGGCTTCTTTCGTAAAAAAACCCAGCGCCTCGGCGGCATTTTTGCGAACCTTTGGGACAGGGTCTTTCAGCGCTTCGACGAGAGGCGGAACCGCCCTCGATGACTTCGTTCAGCTACATCCAAGCTCGAACGCGGCATTCGCCCTTACTTCAGGGTCAGCGCTCTTCAAATCCTTGACGTATTGATCTGTCGAAGAGTCCGCCCACGCGTGAACCGTGAAGATCCCTGTCAAAAAAAGCGCAATAACTGTTTTCATTGTGCGCGAGATCATAGGCTCGGCTTGTTCTCTAACACTTCTCTTTTCTTCTTTTCGAGGTAGGCTTTGTCAATCTTCAGGAACCCCTTTTTCCCAAAGAGTGCAAAGCGGAGCCATTGAGCCCCAAAATAGAGCAGGGCCACATCGTCAGCTCTGATCTTTTCTATGATGTCTTCATCCACATGAAATTTCTGCAAGAATGAGCTGTCGAAAATGAATTCCCTGAAACGGTCTGCGTCGTAGAGGGCCATGAGGATCATATCCTGCATGCGCGGGTCCTCTATGCGCGTTTCCCACACGAGGTCCGCAGCCATGACATCTTTTAGATTGTGATCCAATTCGTCGTATTCTGAGAGACCCTGTCCCTGGCGCCATGATTCCACAGTCCATTTCTTTCCCATACTTAAACCATGGCACGCGGCCTGAGAAACGATGAAGGAGAATTCCACGCCTTGCTCCGTGTCCAAGGGATACAATCGACATGAATAGGGCCTATTTTCATAGACGCTGCATCCGTTGTCTGTTACGAATGGACATTTTTTTTCTTCATCGGTTCCCATTCTGAGAATGACTGCGGGCATCCCTCCTTGACGAGTGACCACCCTGTGGGTGTACTGTTCGAGAAAATCCGTGGAAGTCATTTTTAGGGCAGACCGAAGTCGAAGCACGTCCAGGGGGCTCAGGAAGATGGTGACGTCTCTGCAGCAGCTATTAAAACAATCTATTCCCGGTTTGCATTCGAAGCAAAAGTCGTCGTCCCACGTCAAGTAGGAAGGGGTTTGTCCTTGGCCGTCTCTTATCTTCATGTATCTTCCTTTTTCGGCGTATGTAATCTTTGCGCTTTATCCATGTCACTTGAGACCCTATCGATGTTCTCTCGGGCCATTTTGTTGTCCGGGTCCAACTCTATTGTTTTTCTCCAGCATTCCAAGGCCTTTTCTGGGTAACCGAGGAGCTCGTACGCCTTACCCTTCTGATGATGGGCGCCTATGTAGTCAGGTCGTACAGAAACCGCCCGATTAAAGCAACTCAAAGCCATTGAAAAATCCTGTTTCCTTAAGAGATAAATCTGTCCCATGTTGTACAACGCTTCTGCCGCCGATGAATTGAGTTCCACACACCGTTGAAATGTCTCCAGCGCCTTGTCTTCCTCTTTCAGGAACGTGTAGGCAATTCCTAGATTGAAGTAGATGGCGGCGTTTTCAGGTTCCAGCAAAGACGCATGCTCGAGCCTTTTCGCGGCGTCGCTGAAGCGTTCTTCGTCCATGGCGTTTAAGGCTCGCCTCATTTGGATATTCGCTTCGAATATATTTTCATTGACTCGGCCATCCTGGATTTGCTGTATAAGTTCTAATAAGATGTCCACTCGCATGGCAGACGTGTCGTTTGGCGCCAGGTTCTGATACGTCCGAAACGCCTCGCTGGCCTCATCCCATTGTTTACAGCGCGCCTTGGTCACCGCGTATCGATAAGTCAGCACGCTGCGGCGCGCGTTGGGACATGTTTCAAGCGCCCTTTCATAGGCCGCCGATGCGCGCCAGTAATCATCCATCCCGTCGTAACACGCCGCAATCGCCTCAAAAATTATGTGAGGGCTCTTCGAAGACGGCAACACCTTTTCAAAAAGCGACAGAGCTTCTTCCCATTTTCGCTCGCTAAGCTTCTTGTAGGCGTTTGCCAGCAGTTCGGAGGTAACGTCGTCATCGGGGATTGTGATGTGGGGATCCCTCATGCAGCATTTTTTGTATTTAAGTCCGCTGCCGCAGGGGCAGGGGTCATTTCGTCCCACTGAATGATTTATCATGTAACGCTCCTCGATAAGAGCCTGATCTACCCAGAATTACCTATCATACGATTGCAAGGCTGGCAAGGCTTGCCCAAGAGCGGAGCTTAACCTTTAGTTACTGCTAAAAAAAACCCTTGACATTAGGAAGGATACCTGATTAAATCTAGCATTCCATTATTGCTTCGGCCGTATCTAGGACCGAAAGGCACCCATAGTATTAGTGATATGGCTCCTTACCAATCGACGAATATTGGGACGCTGACCGTGTTTTCAGCAAAGGCACGAAATCGTATTGTCTGACAAAGTGGCGCAAACGCGGTGCATCCCGGGAAAAAGTTTTCGGGGGATTATTGGTTAAGAGGATTGAAAGAATTTGTGGAGTATCGAAAGAGGGAGAAATCTCGGCCCCTTTTAAGGGCGGCAGACAGGTACTGAAAGACAGGAAAGGAGGAAGCTCTAAAGCAAACCGGTCACAAACGCGATCTGGGTTATTAACCGTTCATAAACAACTCAATCTATTTTAGGAGGTTGGTTCATGCCAAGTTATGTAATTTTGGAGAAGTGTGATGGATGCAAGGGTCAGGACAAGACCGCTTGCATGTACATCTGCCCCAATGACCTCATGGTTCTCGACAAAGAGAAAATGAAAGCCTTCAACAGGGCCCCTGAAATGTGCTGGGAGTGCTACAACTGCGTGAAGATTTGCCCCCAGCAGGCGATTGACGTAAGAGGCTACGCTGATTTTGTGCCTATGGGCGCATCCGTTGTTCCGCTGCGCGGTTCGGAAGACATTATGTGGACCGTCAAGTTCCGCAGCGGCATGGTAAAACGGTTCAAGTTCCCCATCCGAACCACCCCGGAAGGATCGGCAAAGCCCGACGGCGGATTTGGGGAGGTAACAACCGACTTGGCAAGCCAATGCTTGTACAACGAGCCGGATGCCTTGAGACTCAAAGAACTGCCCACGATCAAGAAGTAATCCTGAGGAGGAAATAATAATGGCGAATTTCGAGACTGTCGAAGTAACCACTGATATATTGATCTGTGGTGGTGGGATGGCAGCATGCGGCGCGGCCGTAGAGGCTTCTTATTGGGCCCACAAGAACGGCCTCAAGGTGACCCTCGTGGACAAAGCGGCCATGGATCGTTCCGGCGCAGTAGCCATGGGGCTTTCTGCTATCAACCAGTATGTTGATATCAACAGCGGAAACAACACCTGCGAAGACTATGTTCGATACGTGAGAAACGACTTGATGGGCATTACCCGAGAGGACCTCGTGTATGACATCGCCCGACACGTGGACTCCACGGTTCATCTCTTTGAAAAGTGGGGTCTCCCAATTTGGAAGGACGAACAAGGCAATTACGTGCATGAAGGCCGCTGGCAGCTTATGATCAACGGCGAATCCTACAAGGTAATCGTCGCAGAAGCGGCGAAGAACGCCCTTACCCAGCAGGGCGGCGAGTATTTCGAGCGTGTATTCATTACACATCCGCTCATGGATGGGGACCGGATTGCAGGCGCAGTCGGCTTCAGCACCCGTGAAGACAAATTCTATGTCTTCAAGGCCAAAGCGGTGCTGGCGGCAATGGGTGGCGCAGTCCACGTGTTCAAGCCCAGAAGCTCCGGCGAAGGTCTGGGCCGCGCATGGTATCCTCCCTGGAACTCTGGCTCCAGCCTGTACTTCACCTTGATGGCCGGCGCTGAGCAGACTTGCCAAGAAGTTCGGTTCATCCCAGTTCGTTTCAAAGACGCGTATGGGCCGGTTGGTGCATGGTTCCTCCTGTTCAAGTCCAGAGCGACTAATGCAATGGGCGGCGAATACATGGTCGAGCGGAAGGCCGAGCTCGACAACTGGGGTTCCTATGGGAAAGTGAAACCAATCCCGGCGAACCTGCGCAACTATCTTGGCATGCTTGACGAGCTGGAAGGCAAAGGCCCCATCTACATGAGGACCGAAGAAGCCATTCAGAAGATAGCCGAAGAGTACAAAGACGACCAGAAGGCTTACAAAAAGAAGATGAAAGAGTTGGAAGCCGAGGCGTGGGAGGACTTCTTGGATATGACCATCTCCCAGGCCATCCTCTGGGCAGGCACCAACGTCCAGCCTGAGGAAAAATCGTCCGAAATCGCGGCAGCCGAGCCATATTTCATCGGCTCCCACTCAGGCGCGTCAGGGGCGTGGGTGAGTGGCCCGAAGGATCTTGCGCCGCCCGAGTATTTCTGGGGCTATGAATATATGTCCACCGTGAAAGGCTTGTTCTGCGCGGGCGACGCGTCAGGGGCTTCCAGCCATAAGTTCTCTTCAGGCTCCCATGCAGAGGGCCGCGCAGCCGGCAAATCCATTGTGCGGTTCGTGGTTGACAACAACACCCAGCCCAATGTGGACGCCGCGCAAGTTGCGGCTCTGAAAGAGAAGACCCTTAAGCCATTGGATATCTTTGCTCAGCATGGCGCAAAGTCCAGCGACCCGAACATCAACCCTGAATTCATGAAGCCGAAAATGTTCATGTTCCGACTCCAGAAGATCATGGACGAGTACGCAGGCGGCGTAAGCGCGGCTTTCCGCACCAACAAGGCCAAGCTGGAAAGGGCCCTCGAACTGCTGAACTGGCTGAAGGAAGACTCAGAGAAGTTGGCAGCGGAAGACCTGCATGAACTCATGAGATGCCATGAGAATATCCAGAGAATGTATCAGGCTGAGGCCCACGTCCGGACGATCCTGTTCCGCGAGGAGACCCGTTGGCCGGGATACTACTTCAGAAGCGACTTCCCTAACCTCGACGAAGCCAATTGGAAATGCTTCGTGAACTGCACCTACAAAAACGGTCAATGGGAGATGAAAAAGGTGCCTATCATCTCCATCGTTGACTGATCAGTAAAGGGCTAAGACAAAACTCCGGGCGGCTGTTTTCAAAGCCCCCGGAGTTTTCTTCAGGAATGCAACAACGAGTGAAAAAATACAAAACTTCAAGAAAATCGTACTAAACGATCACATCCAGAACTTTTCTTAAGAGAAAACACGAAATGCATCACGGTTTCGTCTTTCACTTTCGGGAAAACGGGAATCCACGGAACTCATGTTGAATAGTCATCTTTGTAGATACGACCGAGACAACGATCGAGTCATAATTCGTGTTTATTTTCGAGAATCGAGAGAAAGATATCTAAGGGAGGAAACATGCCTGGCGATAAGACAGTGCTTGTAGTTGGCGGCGGAATTAGTGGGATTACTGCTGCGGTAGAAGCCGCGGAAGCCGGATGCAAAGTGATCTTGGTCGAAAGGCTCCCCTATCTCGGCGGCCGTGTTGCCCAGCTTAACAAGTATTTCCCAAAACTGTGTCCTCCCACGTGCGGCCTTGAAATCAATTTCAGGAGGATTCGTAGAAATCCTGACATAACCGTGCTGACTCTTGCGCAGGTGGACAGCATCGCAGGTTCGCCCGGGTCCTATAAAGTGAAGGTTACCGTCAAACCGCGCTGTGTCGATGATCACGCCTCCACGACTCAATGCGTTCAGGACTGCCCCGTAGAGATTGCCAACGAATTCAATTACGGAATGGACAAGACGAAGGCCGTGCATCTGCCGTATGAAATGGCCTACCCTATGAAGCTTGTGGCAGACGCCGAGGCGCTGAACAAGGTAAAAGGCGCACCCGCATTTCAGGAATTTCTGGAATCCTGCAAAGCTAAAGGCATCAAGATAGACCTCGACGCGAAGCCTCAGTCCCTGGATTTGGACGTTCAGTCGATCGTCTGGGCAACGGGCTGGAAGCCTTATGACGCAACAAAATTAGATGCCTTGGGGTTTGGTAGGTGCGCAAATGTCATTACGAATGTCATGATGGAAAGACTGGCGTCGGTGGGAGGCCCCACGAAAGGCCACATTGTCAGACCCTCTGACGGTAAAAAGGTCAACAGCCTTGCCTTTGTGCAGTGCGCAGGGTCAAGAGACCGCAATCATCTTCCTTATTGTTCGTCCATCTGCTGCCTGGCCTCCTTAAAGCAGGCGACCTATTTGAGGGAATACAATCCGGATGCCCAGGCTCATATCTTTTATATAGACTTGAGGGCATACGGTCGTTTTGAATACTTTTTCGACAAGGTTCGCAAAGACGACAAGATCCTGCTTACTAAGGGAAAGATCGTCAATATCACAGAGGATCCGGCAACGAAAGACGTGATCCTCGAAGGTGAAGATATATTGTCAGGAACCAAAATACGGCGGACATTTGATATGGCGGTTCTTGCGGTTGGCATGCAGCCGAATACGATGGAGGAAAAGGTTCCTGTGTCTGGAGTTCAGTACGACGAATTTGGATTCCTGGTATCTGACGAAGGAATCCATCCCGCAGGGTTGACGCGCAGACCCATGGATGTGGGGACGTGTTTGCAAGACGCCACAGGGGCCGCATTGAAAGCCCTTCAAGATACGTTGGGGAGGTAGGTCCATGGACCACAAGATAGGAGTGTATATCGACACAGGTTATGGCATCGGTGAAGCCCTGGATATAGAAGCCCTTATGGCAGTAGCGACTGACGAGTTCAACGTGGCGGTATGCAAGGCCGATTCGTATTGGAGTGATCCGGACAAGTTGGACGTGATCAAGAAGGACGCTGCGGAACAAGGCCTCACCGCCGTGGTCATTGCGGGACCTTCTCCAAGACTTTTTCAGCAAGAGTTTACATTCCAAGGTGTTATCACGGAGCGAGTGAACTTACGTGAACACGTGGTATGGTGTCAGCCGCCCAATGCTGAGGATACCCAGATGCTTGCAGAGGATTATCTCAGAATGGGCATTACTAAAGCCTCGAAGTACGAAGATCGAGCGCCCTTCATCGAGCCAGTTGAAAAGGCAATTTTGGTGATCGGCGGGGGTATCACCGGGCTGACGGCAGCGCTGGAAGCCGCAAGGGCTGGCTACCAGGTGTATTTGGTCGAGAAAGAACCCCACCTTGGAGGCTGGGCCAATCGTTTCCACAAGGTGTTTACCGGAAAGCCTCCTTACGACGAGCTGAGTGATCCGCCCATCCAGGATAAGATCAAAGCCGTCCAGGCCCATGACCACATCAAGGTCTATACTGGCCACCGGGTATATAAGATATCAGGAGCGCCCGGAATGTTTGACGTCATGATCAGGCCTGATGGTCCCTGGATCGAAAGACTCGTACAAAAACAGAACGAATGGCTTGCGGCAAAGAAGGCCAAAGAGGCCCAAGATAAGGGCGAACCGGAGCCGGCGAAATCTTCGCAAGAGGAGGTGGCTGCTGCGGTGGAAGAAGAGCCCGAGCCAACGGATTTTCCGTTTGAGCAGTTCCGAGTCGGCGCGGTAGTCTTGGCGGCAGGCTGGCGGCCCCAGGACGCGTCAGTGTTTGAAAATTTAGGACATGGTAAGTATCCGGATGTGATCACCAACGTACAAATGGAAGAACTGGCGGCCAAGGGGAAGATCCGACGACCCTCAGACGGCAAAGAGGTTTCCTCAGTGGCTTTTATAGAGTGCCTCGATGAAAACACCGAACATCCCTGGCTGTTCTCGTCGGCAGTTGGGTGCTTGGTGGCGCTCAAGCAGGCTCAGTATGTGCGAAAGAGCAATCCGGAAGGGCGCGCCTATCTCTTTTACGACAATATGAGGGCTCCCGGCCAATACGAAAAATTCTATCAGACGATGCAGGACGACCCGGGTGTTTTCTTGTCGAAGGGCGCGCCGGAGAGCGTTACCAACGGAGGCGCTGGTCTGGATGTCATTGTCAAGGACACGCTCTTAGGAGAGAGGGTCAGGCTGAATGTGGATTTGGTAGTACTGTCCACCGGGATGGTTCCCATGACTCATGACTCTGCCATCGTCAACCTGCAGTATAGACAGGGGCCATTTTTGCCGGTAAATCCCTACGGCTTCAATGACTCCCATTTTATATGCTTCCCCTATGAGACTCAGCGGACGGGGATTTATACCGCAGGTTGCGTCAGACAGCCAATGGATTTTGCAAGCTGCGAAATGGACGCAGCAGGAGCAGCCCTGAAGGCGATACAGTGCGTGGAATTGGTTTCCCAGGGCAAGGCCGTTCATCCGAGAGCGGGAGACGAGTCATTTCCGGATATATTCATCACGCGGTGTACACAATGCAAGCGCTGTACAGAAGAATGTCCCTTCGGTGCATACGACGAAAAGCCTGATGGGACGCCGATGCCTAATCCCACGCGTTGCCGGCGTTGCGCCATATGTATGGGGTCGTGTCCAGAGCGAATCATTTCATTTCGAGACCACTCGGTGGACATGATCGGCTCTATGGTCAAGGCCATCAACGTCCCGGACGAGTACTCGGAAAAACCTAGAGTTGTGGTCTTTATTTGCGAGAACGATGCGCTCCCCGCGATTGATATGGCAGGCATCAATAGACTCCAATACAGCCCATTCGTGAGGTTTATCCCCTTGCGATGTCTCGGAAACATCAACATGGTCTGGATTGCCGATGCATTGTCTAAGGGAATAGACGGGATCATGCTCATCGGATGCAAGTACGGAGACGACTATCAATGCCATTTCGTAAAAGGAAGTGAACTGGCGGCGTATCGTATGGGGAAGATCTCTGAGACGCTCCAGCGGCTGGCGCTGGAGTCAGAACGAATTCGAGTCCACCAACTTGCCATAGACGAATACATGACAATTCCCAAGCTTGTGGACGATTTCATGGAAACGCTTGCACAGTTCGATCCGAACCCCTACAAAGGCTTTTAAGGAGACGAGACCATGTCCAAGGAATTGGTTGCCAAACCTGATTTGCAATTTACTCGAGACCTCATTGCTGCGGGAGGCGGAGACCTTAAAAAGTGCTATCAGTGCGCCACATGCTCGGTCGCCTGTCGTATTGCGCCGGACAACAATCCCTTCCCTCGCAAGGAGATGATCTGGGCTCAGTGGGGGCTCAAGGATAGACTTATGAATGACCCTGACGTGTGGCTGTGTCATCAGTGCAACGACTGCTCGACTCAATGCCCCCGGGGCGCATACCCGGGCGATGTCTTGAAGGCGGTGCGCAAGATGGTCATCCAAGAGAACTCCTGGCCTTCTTTTCTCGGAAAGCTTGTGGGAACGCCGGCAATGTTCGTCGTTGCCATTGCGATTCCCATTGTCGTGGTGTTGGCGCTCGTATTTCTCAACAAAGGTTTTACGTTTCCACAGCCCGTAAAGTACGGGATGTTTATCGACTATATCTACATTCAGGTAGTATTCACGCTCGCGCTCTTGTTCGCCATCGTCTCCTTGATCCTTAGCCTGAAAAAATATTGGGGCAACTTGGAATCCAACAATCCCCTTGGGATGGCAGGCGCTCGCAAAGGATTCATAGCGAGTCTTATAGAGGCGCTCGGGGAAATATTACCTCATACGACGTTTAAGGATTGCCAGGCAAACAACATTCGCTACTCAGCCCACCTCATGGTTTTTTGGGGAATGGTGGGACTGGCCATCACCACAGCGATTGTGGCCTTTAACATCGATATCTTGCACATAGCCCCGCCGTCTCAAAATGGGCCTGGGACTATCCCCATAAAAATATTAGGAAATGTCAGCGCCATTGCGTTCGTATTAGGGCTTGCCATCATGCTCGTGCGTCGATTGACCGCACCTGAACAAACCGGCGGCAGCTCTTATTTTGACTGGTTTTTTCTTTTCATTATCTGTGGTACCGGAGCGACAGGGGTGTTGACAGAGTTGCTCCGATACTCCGGCTCGCCAGCGGGCGCCTATATCTTGTACACTATACATCTCATGTTCGTCTTGGCGCTGTTCATCTATCTGCCTTTCTCAAAATTTGCCCACCTTGGTTATCGAACCATAGCCATTACCTGGTCAAAAGCCGCTGGCCGAAATGTCACGCTGCCTGTGCAACCTAAATTTATCCCTGCGCCCTCGGAGTTGCCGGCGGGCGAGGAGGCGGCAAGTTAACTCACCGAAAAACCCTGAACTTCATGACGAAGAAACGGGAAAGGGCA
>CAYRVH010000005.1:56256-81150 GCA_964427855.1 uncultured Syntrophaceae bacterium | reverse complement strand
CGTACCACTTATAAATCTCGTTCGGTTGTACAAAGAAGCCGGACCAGCTAGGCTCACGACCTGAGAAACCCTTTGAACGCTATACAGATGTACAGTGAGTTTCTCTGCGATGAAGGGTCGGAATCTCTGACGCCAGAACAAATGGAGTTCGTGTCTATAATACATTCGTCAAGCCGTTTCATGTTAAGACTTGTTAACGATCTTCTGGATATTGCAAAAATAGAATCCGGCAAGTTGGAACTGGAACTTGCAACCACCGACTTGGTCGCTATGGTTGAGCGTAATGTCACATTGCACCGCGCGCTGGCGTCGAAAAAACAGATTAATGTAATTTTTCAACACGATAATAATGCGCTTTTTGTTGAGATCGACACTGCAAAAATCGAACAGGTGCTCAATAACCTGATTGGCAACGCCATCAAGTTTTCTCCCCCTGGAGGCGTTATTAAGGTTAAGGTGACGCGTTCCGATAGAGAAGCTGTCATTTCCGTCAATGATCAAGGCCCCGGAATACCAGCCAACGAGATGGACAACTTGTTCAAACCGTTTCAAAAAACCACTGTAAGAGCGACCGGGGGCGAGGATAGTACCGGCCTTGGACTCGCAATCGTGCGGAAGATTGTGACGGGTCATAAAGGAAGAGTGTGGGTTGAGAGCGAAGTCGGTAAAGGATCCACGTTCTACGTGTCTTTGCCGTTGTTGACTGATTAGGAGAGCATGAATCTTGTTCGGATTTTGGTCAAAAAAATTGTCTTGGAGACACTATACACGGGTTTTCCTCGAACTAATGCAAACGCAACACAAGAGAATGTGAGGCTCACGTGAATAATGACAAGCCTTCACTCATTTTGATTGTGGATGATCAACCTTATGCGCTTCACGGCGTGTCTCGAGTTTTGAAGTCCGGAGGTTATGAAACCTTAGAGGCATCTACAGGGACCGAGTGTTTAAGGCTGGCGACTGACCAGAAACCCGACCTGATACTCCTGGATGTAGTCCTGCCGGATATTGATGGGCGTGAGGTTTGTAAGCACATCAAGGCCAACCCTGCAACCAAGGACATTTATGTGGTTCTGTTATCAGGCATCAAGACTGACTCAGACAGTCTAGCCGAAGGTTTGGATCAGGGCGCCGATGGTTATATAGTAAGACCCATTCCTAATCGGGAACTGCTCGCCAGAGTCAAATCCTTGTTGAGATTGAAGGAAGCGGAAAAGCGCCTGAATGAAGCCCTCGAATTCAACCAAAAGATCTTGGCCACTTCTTCTGTAGGAATAGCCACATATAGTTTCGACGGGCGCACAACGTTCACGAATGTGGCGATGGCGCACATCATCGGGGGCACGAAGGAACAGTTACTTGGCCAAAACTTTCGTCAGCTTGATTCGTGGAAGGTGTGCGGTCTCTTGGCTGCCGCTGAAGAAGTCTTGGCTACCGGAGGAGAAAAAACACTCCAAGTTCATGGCACCACCGCATTTGGGCGAGAGGTCTGGCTAGACTGCGGTTTATGCCGTTTCAAGTCCGGAGATGAAGATCATTTGCTTCTGACAATCAGCGACATCACATCTCTCAAACGTGCGGAACAGGACAAGCAGACCATGATTGAAAATCTTCAGAAAGCTCTTTCAGGAGTCAAAAAACTGAGTGGACTCCTCCCCATTTGCGCTTCTTGCAAGAAGATACGTGACGACCAGGGTTATTGGAACGACGTGGAAAGATACGTAAGCGAGCATTCAGAAGCCCAATTCAGTCACAGCCTTTGTCCTGACTGTATGAAAAAATTGTATCCCGATTTCGCTGATGAGATTTTGAAAGGTCACACGTAAGGAAAAGAAATAGAAGTGTGTATTGTGGATGAGTTTGCTCTGCAATCGGCAGCCTTCTGCGAGTCCATTTATCCTGTGAGATGTGCCTCTATATATTGTTTCAGCTCCTGATGGACAGAATGCGATCAAGAAAGTTGCTGAGGACCCGACTGAGCCCTCACACTACATAAACAGCGGGCCATGAAGATATTTGAGGAGGGGTAAACAGACTGGCAGGCTCTTCGCGCGACGCGGACGGCTTGGCTATTTTCAACGCGCAAATCAATGGCGTTTAGAGGAATTCTCGAAATTAATCACTTATTTGGGGCCGTGTACCCTCATTGCGTCATCCTCACGAAAGTGTTTCTCAATCCTGAGTTTCCTGGATTCCCATTTTCATGGCAATGACGATGTGACATCTGAGCATTTCGCGATTTCTTTTGAGAACGGTTATATGGTTCCACGAACCGATGCGTCACATCAATTTGTCGTTGATCTCTATCTTGGAGCGGTCTTCGAGCAGCTTGATCCATCCTTTGAGGAATTCGGTCCTCCGCACTTCGGACACCCAGCTCTCAAACGCGGCGGCGTCTTTAGCGAATTGTTCGTCGCTGGCTTTTTCGATGCCGGTGAGCTTTACTACGGCTGCGGCCCCATCCTCCACAACAATAGGCCGAACAAAGATCGGGGATTCCATCGAGATGATGGAGAGCATTTCCGTGACGTCTGAGGAATTCCCGAGGAGTGGGACAAACCCGGCCGTGCGCGACACAGGGTCGAGATTTTCCCAGGTCAAGCCCATCTGAGCAATCATCTCATTACCCTTGTCCGGCGATTCCCTGAGCGCCTTGATAATGGTTTCAGCCTTTTTTTCGGCTTCCAGCCGAGCCTGATCATTCATATAATCTTTTACGACCCGCTCTCGCACCTCTTCGAGAGGAGGCATGCGCTCTTTGTTGCGACTGATGAGCTTGGTGACGACGTATGTGTCGCCGGTTTTGATCATCTTGGAGACCTCGCCAGTCTTGAGGCGGAAGGCGTCTTCAATCACTTCAGGTTCTGACCCAACGTGGTCCAGCGCCCCTTTCCTGGACACAAAATTCTGTTCCCAGACGGGGAAACCGAATTTTTTTGCTTGGCCTTCAAGGTCCTCAGTGCGATACACCTGCTCATAAAAGTCCTCCGCCACCGCGGGAAGCTGCTTGCGCGCCTTTGTTTCTAAGAGCCTCGCTTTAATCTCGTCATGAACAGCTTCGAATGGCTTGGCGACTTCGGGTTGTTTTTCCTCTACTTTGATCAAGTAATAACCCTGCTTCGTCTTTACGGGCTCTGATACGCTTCCGACCTGGGTCTTAAAGGCCGCTTCCTCCAGCTCAGGGGCCAAGGAACCTCTTGCGATGGAACCGAGGTCGCCTCCCTTCTCCGCTGACGCTCTATCCTGCGACTCGGCCTTGGCGAGCTCTTCAAAGCTCTCACCAGCCTGGATGCGCTTTCTTACCTCCTCTGCCTTCTGTTTTATTTCGTCTACTGCCTTCTGATCGCTGCCTTCTGGTATTTTCAACAGGATGATCTTGACATGAACCTTTTCGGGGACAGTAAAATCCTTGGGGTGCATCACGAAATACTCATGGATCTCTTCTTCGGTCACCTCGAGTTTCTTTTCGAGGTCTGCCCAGGAAAATACAACATATTTCAGATTAACCGATTCAGGTATTTCATATTTTTTTTCGTTTTTACGGAAGAAGGATTCCAGGGCCTTTGAATCGATCTCTCTCGTTTCTTTGGCTTCAGGCTTTATCAAGAGCACAGAGAGGACAACCTTGTCGTTCTGAAAGTGCCACCATCTTTTGATCTCTTCAGGATCGGTCTTTACCGAGTCCGTCAGCAGTCTGATCAGCTGTTCCTGGAGGAGTTCCTGTTTCCGGGTCTGTTCGTACACCGCCGGGGTCAGCTTAATGGATTGCAAGTAGATTCTGTACATGTTCGGATCGAATACGCCGTCTCGTTGAAATTGTGGGTTTGATTTTACGTCGCGCGCGAGGTCTTCGTCCGTCACGAACATGCCGAGGCGGGCCGCCTCTTGCAGCATGAGCACTTGGCGAACAAGGCCTGTAATGACGCTTTTCTTAAGGTTAACCTTTTGCATCAGCTCCGGTGGAAGCGCCCCTCCGAATCTCAGCCGAATCTTTTCCAATTCGCTTTCATAGACATTATAGAACTGGTCATAACTGATGACCGTTCCGTTGACTCGGGCTGCGTATGTTTGGCTCTTATCGCCTGGGCCCGACCATCCGTACCAAAAGATGAACACAATAATGATCCCGCCCAAAGCCACTTTGATGAGCCACGAGCGGGCGTGTCTTCTCATGAGATCCAGCAAGGGGCTGACTCCTTTCGTTCCAGCGGCGTTCACCGGCGATCATAAGAATTCCCAATCCTATTGTCAATCCCGGCCAAATGCCTCAGTTGACAGCTCATAACGCCTTTGTTACGTTTGTACGTTCAAATCTTGGAGGGGAGGTACAAGAAAAAATGGCAGATGTAGAAGGACTGACAGAGGCTCGAGAAGTGAACGCTCCGATACAGCCAGGAGGAGTTCAATTTCACCTCAAGGGCTGTGCACACCTGGATTGGGGTATGAAAAACCGTCTGTCGAGGATAATCAAGCCGGATACCGGCCGGACTGTGATGCTTGCCGTTGACCACGGCTACTTCCAGGGCCCCACCTCGGGACTCGAAGTTATGGAAACGACGCTTGCGCCGCTCATTCCGTATGCGGATTGCCTCATGCTCACCAGGGGGATTCTGAGGTCGTCGGTGCCGCCTGGCAGCCAAGTCCCCATTGTGTTACGTGTATCAGGAGGCAACAGCATCCTTTCGGAGTTATCCAACGAGACGTGGAACGTCTCCGTCGAAGATTGCATCCGACTCAACGTGGCAGGCATGGCCATGTCAATATATGTAGGAGCGCCGCATGAGCATCAAACCCTGGCGGCGTTCTCCGACCTCATTGACGCAGGCTACGAGGCGGGCATCCCTGTACTGGCGGTCACCGCGGTAGGGAGAGACATGGTGCGAGACGCCCGATATTTAGCGCTGGCATCCAGGATGGCAGCGGAAATGGGGGCCAATTTTGTGAAGACTTATTATTGCGAGGATTTCCCCAGGGTGACCGGAACATGCCCCGTGCCGATTGTCATGGCGGGAGGGAAGAAAATTCCGGAACTCGAGGCACTCACTATGGCTTATAAGGCGGTTACGGAGGGCGCTGTAGGCGTTGACATGGGGAGGAACATCTTTCAGTCCGACTCGCCCGTGGGAATGATTAAGGCGGTCAGGGCCGTCGTCCACTACAACGAGAAGCCGGAAACAGCCCTGAAGATTTATCGAGACGAAAAAAAATCCGCGGCGCCTGCAAAAGGGAACAAGAAGAGTATCCGAAAGGGGAAGTGAGGAATTTCTTGTGCCGCAACATCGGGGTATCACGAGAAAAGGTGAGACGATCTCTAAAGAGACAGAGGAGATGGCGCGGATGCGGGTTGCGATGTACTACCACAACAGGGACGTGCGGATCGAGGACATGCCCGTTCCGGAAATAGGCACTCGGGAAATTTTGGTGAAGGTATGGGCCAGCGGCATTTGCGGCAGCGACGTGTTGGAGTGGTATCGCCGGGCGAAAGCTCCCCTTGTGCTTGGCCATGAAATAGCCGGCGAGATAGCCAAAATAGGCTCAGAAGTAACGGGTTGGCATGTCGGAGATCGCGTGTTCGTTTCGCATCACGTTCCGTGCAACATGTGCCGCTTTTGCCTCGATGGTCATGAGTCTTGCTGCGACACCCTCGCCTCCACCAATTTTTATCCGGGCGGATTCGCGGAGTATCTGCGAGTACCGGAAATCAATGTTCGAAATGGCCTGTACGCGCTTCCGGACACAATGACGTACGAGCAGGCAGTATTTATAGAGCCCCTTGCCTGCGTGTATCGAGGCCAAAGGCTTGCGGGGTGGAAGCCGGCCCGTCGCACACTCATTATCGGATGCGGCATCGCCGGCATGCTTCATCTGATGCTGGCGCGAGCCGTTGGCGCCTCGAGAGTTGCGGTGGTTGACGTGAATGAAGGACGCCTCCGACGGGCAGTGGAATGCGGCGCTGATGTCGCTCTTTTGGCCGCAGAACAGGTTGCACAGGCACTCAAGGCCCGCAATGACAACCGGCTGTTTCAGCTGGTCATTGTGAGTACAGGCGCCGAAGCAGCCATACGGCTCGCATTTCAATGCGTCGATCGGGGAGGCGCCATCCTTTTTTTTGCGCCCACTGACCCCGGCGCCATGCCGCCCATGCCCTTCAACGAGTTGTGGCGAAAGGAAGTGACCATCACGTCTTCATACGCAGGGAGTCCGCAAGACATTCTTGCTGCCATAGAACTCATCGACTCAGGGGTGATCGACGTGTCGCCTCTGGTGACTCATCGCCTTCCCCTCGAGGCTACTCAGGAAGGATTTCGCTTGGTGGCGGAGGCTGGCGCCGAATCCATGAAAGTGATTATCGAACCGCAGAGATGACGCGGCTGCGCCGGACGATCCCCCAGTAAGGAGAGCTTGATGCCTTCAACTCCTCTTGTGGAGATAGAAAACCGCATCCAGAACCTCAAGAAGCGCATGGAGCAAAAAAAGATAGAAGCCTGCCTCATGGTGCAGAGGACGGATCTTTTCTATTTCAGTGGGACCGGTCAAGATGCCCATCTTTTGATTCCGCTGAACGGCGAACCGGCGCTCATGGTCCGGAGAAGCATCGAACGAGCCTACGAGGATTCACCCCTCAGCGCTATTATCCCTGCTGCCAGCTTGAATCGCATCAGAGACGAGATACGCTCCCGTTGTCATGGCGACCCTCGAACAATCGGTCTCGAATTGGACGTCCTGCCGGTCAACAATTTCCGGGCGTACGAAGAGCTTTTTCCCCAGACGACCTTTGTGGACGCCTCTCGAATCATCCGCGAGACGAGAATGACGAAGTCGGCATACGAAATCCACTTGATCGAACAGGCAGCCCGCATGAACGACGAGCTATTCGGGTCGGTAAAAAACTATTTGAGGGAGGGACTCTCAGAGATTGAATTCTCCGGGATTTTGGAAGCCCATTATCGGAAGCATGGTCATCAGGGTTTGGTCAGGGTTCGGGCGTTCAATCAGGAGGTATTCTACGGGCACATCATGTCTGGCCCGAATCTTGCCGTTCCGAGCTGCTCTGTAGGACCTACGGGCGGCCCTGGACCGCACGCCCTGTTTCCCCAAGGCGCGGGCAAGAAAATAATACAAAAAGGCGAACCGATTCAAATTGATTACGTCGGCGTGTGTGAAGGATATCTTGTTGACCAGGCGAGGACGTTCTTTCTCGGCGAACCAGCCCCGGAGTTCCACTCAGTGCACAGTCTGGCTTTGGCCATTCAGGATGCGATCGTTCAAGAAAGCCGCGTCGGCGCACGCGCTGAAGACCTTTACAATATTGCGGTCGCCATGGCTCGGGATGCCGGTCGCTTGGAGGGTTTTTTGGGGTACCCAGTCCCAGTGCCGTTTGTGGGGCATGGCGTGGGACTGGAGCTCGATGAATTGCCTATCGTTGGCAAGAAATCTCCTCATGTGCTTGAAGAAGGCATGGTTATTGCTCTCGAGCCAAAGTTTATCTTTCCCAAAAAAGGGCTTGCCGGCATAGAAAACACCTTCATAATGACTGCTGACGGCCTCGAAAAGGTCACACGCTTCGACGACAATATCCAAGCGCTGTGATCCCGTTGGCGCCCATCAGTTTGGGATTCCGCGTCTTGAATGTGAATAGGTTTGTACAAATGGCTGTAGTCTGACGGTGATATGCGTACAAACAACAGAGCCCTGAACGACTGCTTACTTTATATAGTAATTTTCGAAACTAATCACGAATTGGGCGCGTGTGCTCTCGTTACGTCATCCTCACGAAAGTGGGGATCCACAAGGAGTTTCTTGGATTCCCATTTTCAAGGGACTGACAATCTTACGTATGGCCATTCCACGATTTCTTTTGAGAACGGTTGTAACCCTCTTGAGTTGGAGAGCCTATTCGCAGAAGGTTGTCCAGTTCAGCGACAACATACGCGGCGCATTCAGGGTCGTTTATGTGCGCATTAATCTCTTTGATGAAGACATTGTTATTCGCCGACTTTTTAAGGTGTTCTGTAAAGACCTTATTCACAGCAGGATCATAAAAAGGGGCGCCCGGGCCGTCAGCCTTGGACCATCCCTGCAGGGGAATGATCACCGTGGCAGGTCGAGGCGACCGATTGAGCTTGTCGGCCAGCATATCTGCAATGCGGCGCATGTCTTCCTCAGTGGTGCGCACAAACGATCGAAAGTCGTGCGCAAGAAATTTTCTTGCTCGGAGAGGTTCAGGTACCCCTTCTATGGACTCGCATTCAAATGCGATCATGTCGAGGCCTCCTGGCAAAATCACATGGGGAAGCCCCTTTTTGCCTGGGGTTTCGTATCTTTCGTCCCCGATATCTTTGCAGTACCCGTCGTAGAGCGCGTCAACCAACTCATGGAGAGACAAATCGAGGACGCCGTCAATGACGCCTTGCCCGACGAGGTCCTCCATCGCCATGGTCCCAGACCCGACGGCATGGAATGGAACCACCTCGTACCCCAATCTTTTCAGTTCCTTGGTGGTGGATTCAGCGCACTGATTCAGCGGGCCGTACGACGTGAGTGCTATCACCTTGCGGCCGCCCTTAGACTGGATTGCGTTGTTCACCATGGCCATAATAGCGAGGGCCCCGTCGGCCAATATCTTACGGGTCATGAAATTGAGGCCGGCGATGTCCGCGACTGCATGGATGAGCGTGAAATCCTTGTACCGCACGATGGGACTCACATCCCTCGAAACGACTGTGGATATGATCACCTTCGGCAGACCTATAGGAAGGACGCGCATCATGGCCGCCGCAATGTGCGTCCCCGTGCCTCCGCCGACTGCAAGCGCCCCAGAGACCTCCCCTTTGCGATAAAGGTCCTCAAGCACGCACGCGCCGCCCCGCGCGAGGGCGTCGATGGCGCTCTTGCGATGTTTCGTCCCAAGGATTTCTTCCATGGTCGTTCCTGCGGCTTCGGCAACGATCTCATGGGAAATATCTGGTTCCAGTCCCTGGGGCGGAAACACCCCTACGTCGATGACCAAAGCGGAGAAGTTCCGTTTTTCTATGAAATCTTTCAGATAGGCAATCTCCACACCCTTTGTGTCAAGGGTGCCTATCAAAATGATCTTGGCGGTCATAGAGTCCTTCTCTAAATTACCTTTTGAATTGCTTCATCTTACTCGCCGCGAAGGTTGTCTTTCACGAGCTCCTCAAGTCCCAGATCGCTGATCTTTTCCGGGGTCGGCACTCCCTCGCTCGTGTAGCCCAGGGCATCATAGTATTCGTCAAGCAGCGCGTCGAGATTCCGCACCATTTCGCCTGTCGCCGGACCTGCTTTTTCCAACGGGGTGTATCGCATGCGTTTCGGAAGCATGTCGTCCTTTCGGGAAAACCCTTCTCTGACATTGAAGCAGCGTTCAAGGCACACAATTCTTTCGCCTACTTTTCTGAGATTGTTTTCGTCAAGCAGCTCAGAGCGTCCCGCCCCATAGCTTAGGAGTTCGCCCAAAAGCCGACGCGTCATTCCTGAATCCGCAAAATTGCACAAAATCGCGGTTTCTTCAGCGGCCTTGTCTATTTGGTTGTATGCGGCGATGTCGCCGTTGCCTTGATCCGCGAATCTATCAACTGGTCTAGGGTCAGGCTTTCCCGATATCTCCTGCCTCGCGTAGCCGTACATGTGGCTTGCCCCAATGTTGGACGTGGCCATGCTGAGGCCATGAATCTTGGCGGCCCGTGGTTCGTAGGCGGGCAATTCGAGGCCTTTCACGTGTATGGCGTAGTCCTCGGCCCCCTTTCCAATATAGTCGGCAGCTCGCATGGTTCCCTCCGCCAGTATCTTGCCGACGCCCTCTCTCGAAGCAATCTTCTTAATAAGTCCTAAGATGGCCTCATGGTTGCCCCACGTCAGTTCGAGGCCGTCGCAATCCTGTTTTGTGAGAATGCCCCGCTGGTACAATTCCATGGCAAAACCGATTGTATTTCCAGTGCTTATGGTGTCGAGGCCAAGCCGGTCGCACAAATGGTCAGCGGCCACGGTGACTGCTGCTGATGTGTTTCCCACCTGCGAGCCGAACGCCCATATGGTTTCGTATTCTGGCCCTTCGCTTTTGGCCCCTTTGAGGGGGCCTTCTTTCACTTCATGGACCTGTCCACATCGCGTAATGCAGTTGAAGCAGCCATGGGTGCCAATACGCATCGCCGCGTAGGCATTAGTAAAGATACCTTCGATGCTCTCCATGTCCCCGGCCTGAAAATTCATTACGGGAAGCACGCCCATTTCTTTGGTCATTTCTGCGAGAAACGTGGTACCGAAGGTGTGCATCTTCACCACACGCTTGTGATGTTTCAATATATCTCGGTGGTGGGCGACTCGTTCACGAAACCGTTCAGGGTCATAAGGCGTGAGCCGCTTTGCCTTGACTTGGAATGCGACCGCCTTGAGTTTTTTTGACCCCATGACCGCGCCAACGCCGCATCTGGAGGCTGTACGTGTGCCATGAGTGATGGTGGCGTAGCGGACGAGGTTTTCACCAGCAGGGCCGATGCAGGCCGTTTGTACACGGCCATGGATCAAGGAGAGGGCGTCCTGCGTCTGCTGCGTGTCAAGGCCCCACAACTCGTCAGCGTCTGCGATCTCCACGACGCCGTTCTCTTTGACGACGAGATACACAGGGACGTCTGACGCCCCTTGGATTATCATCATATCGAAGCCTGCAAATTTAATGTACGCGGCCAGATTTCCACCGCACACGGCTCGAGCCAGGGCGCCGGTGAGGGGACTCTTGGTCATGACGATCCACCGGCCAAAGCCTATGGCGCTTGAGCCTCCCAATGCGCCGGTGACGAAGATCAACTTGTTGTCGGCCGAAAGCGGTTCGACGCGGGAACTGAGTTCACGAAACAAATAGGCAATTCCGAAGCCCCTGCCTCCGATGAACATCCTCTGCAGCGGCAACGGAATTTCTTCAGCTGCGACGCGGCGAGACGATAAATCCACCCGCAATAATCTGCCCGTTGACGTGGACATGCGATACCCCCGACAGCCATTATTGGCAGTTCTCGAAATCAATCACGAATTCGGTCCCTGGTTGATTCTTTTATTTCTCTCGTTAAAGTAAGCAGTACGGTGGTCTTTTGAGATTCCTCTCTCTCGGCAATGACAATGTGAATAATCACGAGCTTCGTGCTTCTTCTTGAGAACAGTCATACGTGTTTGTCTAGGACGCCATAGAAGATAGCCCTTTCGCGATATTCCTCATACGCCAGCGACTTGCCGGTCCTTGTCAAAAACCATTTTTCTATTTGCAAGCCAAGCCATTTGGTATGGACATCCGGGGGGATGGAAAAGCGCTTAGGATCCACCTCCAATGCCTCTTTAGAAAAGCGCCACAATTTATCAGAGTCCTTGACGATGGCATCGTTGAGTGAAAGGGGCTCTAATCGAGAGTCATGTCCTGCGATAATCGATACGATCTCCTCGGTGAGCTGGGCGTCGTATGCAACCTGCTCCAGTATCTGGCGGGCAATCTTTGCCCCTTCGACTTCATGGACGCGATTGATGCTTTTGTCGCTCTTCCCTGGTCCGAATGCCTTGAGATGAAGCTCTTCAGGAAGGCTTTTCCAGCCTACATCGTGCAGGAGTACGGCGGGGAGCACGACTGCTTGTTCGCCGCCCTCAGACGCCAAAAGACGCTTGGCAAAGCCAAAAGCTATACGGGTGTGGAGCTCGTTATCCCGGGTGTCCAGAAAAGGTTTTGCAAGGGCGTAGATATGTTCATAGGGTTCGAACACTTCCCAGACCTCAAAAGAGTCTCAAGAGTATGGGTTCGGAACTCGCAGTCACTTCAAATGCCCTCAACGAGGGTTTCTGTCGATACATGTGTTGAAACATCCCAACCAGTTTCTCGTAATCCCCGCTTTTTTCGTAGGCGTCGAGGTCTGCCTTGGTATCCCACGCAGTGACAGATATGCCCTCATTGGGATCTTCCAGGCATTCCAGAAGATGAACGAAGCGAATTCCCTTATGTTGTTTATGGGATGGGATCACCTCTTTATTATAGAGTTCTCGAAGCTCGGCAATTTTTCCATCTTTCACACTGAAAAAAGTCATACGCACATACATGGCATCCTCCTGATTGAGTTGTTGCTCTCCCCACTCATTGGAGCGTCTTGAGCTCTCACAGTTGTCGTCCCCTGAAGGCCCTACGAGACAAACTAGAATCCTCGCATCATCTCGTGCATGATGTAAGGGATTTCAATCCTCCCTGTCGGCGCAAGAATTCGGCTGCTATAGTCATAGCCGAATTTTTTCTTCAGATCTCGCACCAGGCGCCGGAATTCTGCCGTATCTATGGCGCCGGCGATATCTGCCAGCGTCCGAGCGGTACACTCCGCAAGGATTTGAGGTCCCTGCCCGATGACAAGCCGCCACGCCCCGGTGATCGGCACTTTGAGCTCTTTCATGCCCGGAATGCATTCTTCTTTGACGAAACGGTAATGATCTTCCTCTTTTCCGGGAACCACATTGTAATATTGGTTGAATTTCCAGCATCCGGTCTGAATGTTGTAAGGGCCTTCCAAAACTCTGCCGCTGGAAACCCAGAGCTTGCTTGCGTACCTCCATACCAGTCCTAGCAATTCAGAAGAGACCTTGCGATATTCCTCTGTTGAAAGAATCTTCCGTAGGTAATCCTGTTCGTTTATGGTGGAAACGGCAATTATTCTCGGCCCCTCTCCCACGGCCACGTAGTATCCGCCAAGGAGTTTTATTCCTATTCTTTCCAAAGTGGGGTTATACCGACTGGAGATGAAAACTGAGTATTCGTCGAATTTTCCAGGTATCACATCCCAGTATTGCGTGTACAGTATGGTCATGTTTCAGCTCCCAGATGAAACTCGACGTGAGCTACATCTTGAAGATGCGGGCCATGAGGTCCGCAAGATACTCCGCGTCGTCTGTTTTCTTTTTCGCACACTTAGCCGGACGAGTCTGAACCCAGAAGATATTGTCGGGGAAAGGAAGGTCTGCGTCAACCACCCATTCCATGTCTTGCGGCGCATTGAAGTGACCCTCAACATTTTTAGCGATGCGACAAATCTCTTCAAGTTCATGTGGGGTGAGGCAGGGTTGTGTTTGGATGTCTTTTGGAACCTGTGTCATCCTGGTCCCTACGGGGCCATAGCACACCATCTTCGTCTTCTTGCCGATGGAACACTGAAAATCGCCGCATGCTTTGTCCACAATAAACTGGTCAGGAGTGATTTCACCGCTCACCACACTCTCTCCAAGACCCCAATTGCCCTCCACTACGATCTTGCTGGTATCCCCCGTGGTAGGCAGCACGGTGAGACAGACGCCGGCGCACTTGGCATGGACCATCTTAAGGACCGCCACCCCTATGGGGGCCTTTTCCATGACCATGTTATTTTCGATACGAAAGGCAATGGCTCGAGTCGTAAATGCGCTTCCCCAGACCTGTATCACCTTGCGGGCGACTTCTTCTTTCCCTTGTACGTTGAGGTATGTCTCCATCTGGCCGGGCATACTGACGGCGCCGCTTGACCGAACCGCCACAGCCATATCTTCGACCCCTGCCCTGCGGCACAACTCGTCATAGTGTGAAAACAGCTCCTCTTTCATTTCTTCAGGCAGCGGCTTGGACTCAATGAACTTTCGAATTACTCGACCAACCTCGATTTGGCCATTGACGGTGTGCAACAGCTCAGCCTTGTCGCTCACATATCGACGTATTTCGTCTCCTGCCCCGCTTTCGGCCATGAACCGTTCGTAGCCGTCCACCGAAATGGCAAAACCCGGCGGCACGCGCATGCCTAGCCGCGTCATTTCCCCCAAATTTGCACATTTCTTCCCGACTAAGTCATTGTCAGTCGTACTGATTTCATCAAACCAATAAATCCATTTTTCAGGCATTTCATGTCCACCAATCCCTTCGGGAAAGGGGAGCAGGCCGCCTGCCGCTCCGTAATGACAGCGCCTGCTCCTCACGTTCACACTACTGCGCTACTTATCGAGGATGTACACGGTGCCTAGGTTGGCGTCCACCTTGATACGTTGTCCTGATTTTATTTTCGTCGTGCCTTCGAAGACATTCATGACCACTGGTATGCCGTATTCTCTGCCTACGATGGCCGCGTGGGACAGACTTGCTCCTCTATCGACCACAACGCCCGAGATCATCGAGAAGACGGGGGTCCAACTCGGAGAGGTGCTGGCCGCCACCAGTATGTCCTTCTCTTTTACGAGATGGAGTTCGTCCTCATTCAGTATGACTCTCGCAATGCCTTCTGCTACACCCGGAGACCCGCACGACCCATAGAGGTCTGCTTTGAGTTCAGGTCTCACCTGGGGCATGGATCCAACGACGACTTTGAGCGCGATGGGGTCATTGGACTTGACGAGCACCCCCATAGCCTGATCAAGATCAAATCCCTCTGCCAATATTGCGGGGGGATTCGGGGTTTTTTGCCATTCAAGCCAATCATTTCTTCTACGATCGACAATATAACGGAGGTCGAACTGGTCTGGGTTTATTCCTGCTCTGCGCACCTCGTCGGGGATGAGGAAGAAAACGTCTTCTTGATTGTCTAAGGCGCCGGCCTGCACAAAACGCTTCCCTATTCCTAATGCGCTCCTACGCATCATGGCATGGGTGTACAGGTCGAGATAATGGTCGTGCTCCTCGCTGAAGATGCCGCTCTTTTGGGCCAGCCGCATCAGCTGCTCGAACCAGCCCCGTTGCTCAACCGGCACCTTGGCCATGACTTCTTTCTCTGCAGCGAGACGATCAGACGACCTCTTTTGACGCTCCTCGTCGAGGTTGAACGAGCCGCCTTTCAGAATGAATTGTTTGACCATACCAAGAGCCGGCGTGGGATCTTCTACCCATGTGGGCAGGTTTATTTCAGACATGCGCTGCATACGCCACCCGTCTTCGTTCATGAAGTCCATAAAGTCATTCATGAATGCTCGTCCGTTGTCCGAGGCAAGCAGTTTATCTCTGATATCAGGGGCTTCGCTGTCGGTAAACACCGGGGCAAGACCATCATTCACGGCGCGGCGTGAAAACTCCCACAGCCGTTTGTCCACTTGGAACACCTTGTTGTCAAAACCGGATACAATATTGTGAAATAAAGGATTGGTGTCATCGATGCCGGCCAACTCCCTGCACATGTTTTCGAAGAGGATATAGGCCGTGTATGTCCCGTACATCATGTACATGTGGATTTCCCACATGCGCCGGCACGTATTGATGGTTTGCTCAAAATTATCCAAGAGTTGGATGTTGGTGGCTGCGTCGAGGTCAAGTTTTTTTAAGCTCTCGTACCGTCCGAGAATTTCCTTTACAAAGCCGTTCCAGATTCCATCGTAGTCCTGAATTAAAGGTAGAATTGCTTTCTTGAATTTCTCTTCCCGTCTTTGCTTTTCCTCCTCAGTCTTGACGAGAAGGAGCGTGAGATACCCTCCGCCCTTGTGAAAGCGCCAGTCCCAGCCTTTCACGGTCGGCAAGGACAATGTTTCTGCGCCGTACTGCATTCCATGCCGACAGAAGTTGATCCAAAACCAGCCGAACATGGGAGTCCACGGAGGGACGGAATGGGTACCATCGAGAAACCATGCGGGGGACTGGGCCAAGTCCCTCTCCGGGTCGAACTCTAAACCGGGCACTACATCGTACACCTTCATCTCTGGATCCTCCTCCTTTGGTGAACGTTGGTTGATACAAGTGAACTGACCATAAAGAATGCCTGTTCTCTATCTTTAGTCTCAGCCCGAAGGAGACCTTGGAGGAAGCGAGGTAAGGTTATGAATCGCAGACATCCAAACCATTCCCTCCATGGGGAGTTGCCTGTCAGCGAGGAATAGTGGGGAATACAAAACAGGTCTCCTTGCGCAAGAGATCGTCCCAGATCAATGCATGGCCCTGCCTCCATCAACCAGCACGGTCTGTCCAGTGATAAAATCACTCTCGTCAGAGGCCAAGAATGCCACAGCGCCAACCACGTCTTCTGGCTTTTCGAGTCTTCTCAGAGGGGTTCGCGATGTGTCATATTTTGTGACATCTGCAATGGTACGGCTCGCCTCGGTATCGGTGTAGCCTGGGGCTACAGCATTCACGCAAATGCCCGCGGGCCCCAGTTCCACTGCCAACGCTCTCGTCAGCCCTATGACCCCTCCCTTAGACGACACGTAGTGGACGAATCCATGGGAGCCTGTGAAGAAGACTTCCGAGGCCAGATTAACGATCTTGCCCTTGCCTTGGGCCTTCATGGCAGGAAACACAGCCCGTGCGCATAGCCATGGACCACGAACGTTGACCGCCATCATTCGGTCCCATTCTTGGACGCTGATCTCCGTGAAAGCCTTTCGCGCGACGCCAAAATAGTACGCAGCATTATTCACAAGGATGTCTATTCGGCCGAACATCTTCAACGCTTCTTCCGCCATGCGGAGCGTATCCGATTCGCTGGTGACATCGACCTGTAGTACCAATGCTTTTCTTCCGCCGGATCTCACCTCCTTCGCTGTATCCTCGAGTCCCTTCATATCGAATCTTGTCACGGCAACGATGTGAGCGCCTTCCTGGGCCAGCTTTATGCAAAAAGCCCTTCCCAAGCCCTTTCCTGCGCCGGTGACGATCGCAACCTTATCTTCCAATCTCCTCATGTTCTCCTCCGGATGGATTGACACAGTTCGGGAATCATTTCCCGGCGCAAGGACTTTCTCGGGCTTATTGCCTCACTGCAGGCGTGCTGCGCGTCGGCCATTCGCGACGGTCCGCACTCCGTGGCATATTGACGTTGCACTCGCATCCTTGCCTGGCGTCTTCAGAAAAGGGCTGGGCGCCTGACCCAGGGCGTCCAGCCGCTGACTTAAAAGGAAGAGGATCACTTATCGTGGCCAATGCGCCCACGAGCCGGTTGCGCATGAGCTGAACGCATTGCATCTCTGCCAGCGTTCAGCACCCGATCAATAGGCCCGCCCTTTCTGTTCCCATATCTTTGGGAGGCCGAAGTCCTCAGCGATGACCTTAAAGCAGTTATACCCGCTGCCGCGACCTATGCCGGGACCGGAGTGGGCCGAAGAGGAACAGAGATAGAGGTTCTTCACTGGCAGCCTATAATGCGCCAGTTCGGGGAATGGCCGCATCCTCCCCATCTGAGATGCGATCATATCTTCTGCTGTCCAGCCTCCCTGCGGCATGTTCAGATTTCTCATCTTGGTGTCCATGGGCGTGGTGATGTGCGCAGCGATGACGTTGTCTTTGGTCATGTTCGGCGCATACCACGACCACTGTTCTCTCATAATCTCCACAATATCCCTTTTCATGCGCAGCCAGTCGGCGTCTGAGAAAAAGGGGTAGGGAGCGGTAAACTGCTCGATAAGTATGGTGTGTTTGCCTTCCGGGGCTCTCACCCGATCCCAGATGCTGTCCGGGGCCACGATGGCAACCAGTTTGTCTGGGATTCCCTTTACGAAGAGTTCTGCTTGATGTCGCGTGGCGAAGTAGTCAGCGTCCTTGGGTCCCCAGTTAAGCCGTGGACACATCCCAATCTCTGGGTTGTCCTTGGCCGCTGTATATTGGGGAAGTTCATGAAGCGCAAAATTGCCCCAGAAAAGCTGCGCCCGGTCGCGAAGGATGTTCTTGGCCCTGTGAGCTATTTTTGGAGGCACGTGCTCCTCGCCGATAAGGTCGAGGACCGTTTGCGTGGTGTTGAGGTCTGAGACAACCACTTTTCGGGCGGCAATCTCTCGGCCGTCCTGGAGTCTGACACCCACAGCCTTTCCGTTCTCTATGATCGCTCGAGCCACCGGCGTTTCGACGACGAATTCGCCCCCCATGGAGCTAAAGGCCCTCTGCAGGGCGTGGGTGATGGCATGAGTGCCGCCAACCGCAATAGACGCAGGCTCCCACGAGAGGATGAGCCCAAGGGTGTGAAGGGTCTTGTAAATGCCGATCGCGTCGTTCGGGAATACGCCGCTGGAGGTCATACAGGATCGCATAAACAGCGTTCTGAGGTAGTCGCTCTCGAAAAGATCAAACGCCACCTGCTGGGACGTATAGAATTGGTATTCAGGTGGTATAGGCGCTTCTGGATCGCCAATCAGCCTTTCAAAGGCGTCCGGAACTCCCCAGGGAGTCGGCGGATTGTACCGCCATTCATGGAAGGCGGCGCGCCATTTTTTTCTATACATTTCTAAGAGTTGATAGGCCGTGTCTGCATCCCGTTGAGAGAATCTGGCGATTTGGTCTATGGTTTTCTGCGCGTTTTTTTCGTCGAACTCAGCCTTGCCTGTATCGACGTCCGTTACTTTCCAGGCTGTGTATCCCATAAAGCTCGTACCGTCGTCATAGATCATGCCTTCGCTGTGGTCAGGGTACACGTACACGAGCCCTTTGGACCGCAGGTCGAAATCTGCGTACGCAGGATGCCCGTAGAATCGAGTAAAATGTGCGCAGGGATTTTGGAGAAAACCGGGGAGGGGCAGCGCCTCGCCGCATGCGCCGCCTCCCAGCTCGTGTTGGCGCTCGAATATAACGGTTTGCAGCCCCGCGTGCTGAAGATAACAGGCTATTATGGTACCTTGATGTCCGCCGCCGACGACGATGGCGTCATAGGTCTTGTCTGCCATGGAGATGCCTCCTTCTTTATGAAAATTCCTACATGAAAAAACTTCAATGCGACTGTGGAGGAGCCAACTTCTTGCCCGAGATGAGAAGCTTCAGGGCAAGGAACAGGACGGACGGTCTCAGCAAGAGTTTTGCAAATTGCCTCAGATCCTCCCCGCCCACCGTTGCCTTTATGGACCAATGGACAGGCTCGGTAGCCTCAATGTGCAACCTCATGGCGCCTCCCTCTTCACCGTCCACCTTGGCCAAGTCGGCGAAATGCGCCACCATTGTCGTCTTGCCCAAACCGGTCGAGTTCACTTTCATCTGTTTTTCTCCTCTTTCAGAGAGTTCCCATCTCTCTGGCCTTGGTGACGCACTCCGGCTCTTTCCACCAGCGATCAACGCCTAGGTCATTGGCAATGCGGTTGGCCGCGTTATATCCGGGCCCAAAGGTAATCAGGCCTCCTGGAAACGTACTGGCGCCGCACACATACAGATTCTTGATTGGCGTTGCGTATTGTGAGCATTCCTCGTTGGGTCGGAGGTAGCCCATCTGAAGAGGGAGATAGGCGCCCTGTTTGTAAGAGCCCTGAACCATATCGGCAAACTTGTTTTCTATGTCCAGCGGCGTCGTGATGTAGCGCCAAAGGATGGTATCGTCATTGATGTTTGGCGCATACTTGCTGAGCAATTTCACACAGCGGTCGGCTTCCTGTTCTCGTATGCGGTACCATTGCTGAGCTCCCCCCTCCTTGAGGTTATACGGGGCGTGCAGAGAGATAAGGGCCGTATGTCTGCCCTGGGGCGCCTGTTTGGGGTCATGAACAGAGGGAAAGCAGCAGTTGAAGCCTGCAGCGTGGAGTTCGCCGGCATGAATGGCATCGTAGTGTTTTATGAGCTCGGCCTGGGTTTCGTACCCTAAGACCGTAATAAAGGCTTTGTTGATATCCGGATTGCGAGAGGCGGCGGCGAAATGAGGGGCCTCGGCCAACGCCAGATGCACGTGAAACAAACTCGAGAGCTCCCATTTCCAGTCCTTTGTGCGCGTAACAAAACTGCTTTCTAAATTGCTTTCACCAACATATTTGAAAAATGTTTGATAGGGATCCAAACTGCTGGCCACGAATTTTTTTGCCCGGTACATCGTACCATCCTGCAATTCCACACCGGTGGCGGTGTTGTTTTCCACGATGATCCTTTTCACGGCCACCGGCGAAATGATCATGCCGCCGTGACGGTACAGCACCTTGGTAAACAGGTGGGCCAGGTGGTGCGAGCCGCCCACTACGAGCCGATAGTTCACCGCACGGTTGAACATCAGCGGCACGAGGTAGCTCACTCCTTCCAAATTGTAGTGGAGCCCCCACATGCACGACAGGTAAAGAAACAATGTCCGAACCCTGTCGTTTTCAAAGAGGCCGTTGACGATATCCAGGGGCGTCTTTTCAGTCCACTCGGTGATTTCCCGACCTATGTCGGTGGCTTGGAGCTTGATCATTTGTTCAAACGCCGGCTTGGCCATTTCATAGGTCGCTGGCGCGAGAAAGGCTTCGGTCAGCTGATTAAAACGCGTTTGAACCCTGCGATACGTCTCGGCGTCCTTTTGGGAAAACTGTGCAATGGACGCGCACGTCTTGTCCATATCCTGATAAAGGCAGAGGCTTGCCCCATCGGCAAAGGGCATAGCCATGACGAGTTCAGGGAATACAAATTCCAGGTCATAATCCTTGGTGAGGTATTCGTCGAAATCCTTCAGCGGCGGGGCGTAGTCCACCATGGGCATATACACGGCGTGGGTGTTGTGGAGAAAGCCCGGAAGAGTCACCTGCTCCGTGGCAAGCCCCCCTCCTGCTTCGAAACGCTTCTCCAGCAGGAGGATCTTTAAGCCGGCCTTCGCGAGGTAGGCTGCAACCGTCAAACCGTTGGGTCCGGCGCCCAATATAATGCCGTCATATTCTTCAGCCATAAGGCTCCTCCTTGATCCTGATACCTTGTGAATTGGTCATCGTTCATTCGAGTAAAAGAAATACATCGCGTCCCCGTCGTGCGTCTGTTGATTGCTTTTGACGGAAACTGACGGGCAATTACACTAGGCAATATTTTTCTTGACATGTCAAAGCAGTAATTTTAATGCTGACTATAAACAAAACTTATGATCCTTGCCCGACCCTGCACATGGATCTGAGCCTCAATCAATTGAAGGCCTTCTTTTACACTGCAAGCCTTGGCAGCATTACCAGGGCAGCGGATAGACTTTTCATTACCCAGCCGGCGGTCAGCCTCCAGATAAAGGCGCTTGAAACCCAGTGCGGGATCAAACTTTTCCATAGATCAAAAAAACCGCTGGAGCTCACCGACGCGGGGAAAAGGTTGTTCCAGATTACGGAAAAGATCTTTTCCCTGGTGGCGGAAGCCGAGAAGATTATTTATGAGGAGAGCAGACTCATTTCGCCGCCTCTCCGCATCGGCAGCACGAAAACCTTGGTGCGGCATTTCCTTGCAAGTTACATAGCAAAATTCCGCAAAGCGTTCCCACAGATACAAATACAGGTGGATGAAGGCAGCTCTGAGAGCATGCTTCGCAGCGTTTTGGAAGGGCGAAACGACTTTGCGATTGTGGGCCGACTGCCCTATCACGACAAACTCAAGGCCATCCCCTTCATGAAGGATGAGCTGGTCCTGCTCGCAGCGCCTGGGCATCCACTTTGCGAGAAAGGGCTCGTGTCCTTGGAAGATCTCAAGGGCGAAAATCTGATTTTGAGGGAAAAGGGTTCCGGAACGCGAAGAGTGGTGGATCGCGTTTTCGAAGACCGAGGCATCTTTACCTCAGCGTTCTTGGAGACGGGCAACGTGGATTTCCTCAAGGAAATGGTCATCACCGGCAATGGCGTCACGTTGCTGGCCCGGATGGGAGTGGACGAGGACCTTGCAGCCGGTCGGCTGCTGTGCCTTCCGCTCAAAGAAGGACCTCTCATTTTAGACATCGACGTGGTCTTGAGCAAAGATAAGACGCTTTCGTATGCTGACGAGGAGTTTCTTAAGGTGCTGCTGCATTGACGAGGATCTAGCTGGTCTGGCTTCTTTGTACAACGGAATGAGAATTTTAAGTGGTAGCTGCTGGTTCCTGCTGCTAGGGGTTGCGCTTGAAACTCCCATGAATTGGGAGATTCCAGTAAATCCGACAGCGCCTAGGGGCTCGCAACCTACCAGATGACCGATTTCGTAACCTGATATGCCGCTCCCAGTACAGCGCACCCTGCAATGGTGGGGATCAGTCCGATCTTGAATCTGAAGAGAGCCAGGAGAGCCACGACGGCGATTACAAGCGTTGGCATATTGACCGTTGCCATGACCGGGACCTGCAAATGTGCTCCGAGAAAGTATACGTCTCGAAGCGACCCGAATATCATGTTAAGGGACAACCAAACCGCCAGATTGAGGACCACTCCGACGACTCCGGCGGTGATGGAAGACATTGCCGCGCCAAGCGACTTGTTCCCACGGAGCCTTTCGACGTAAGGTGCGCCGAGGAATATCCACAGGAAGCACGGCGCGAAAGTCACCCATATAGTGAGCATGGAGGCAAGCACCCCCGCCAGCATGGGGTCAAGCTCACCCGGGTTCCGATACGCTCCCAGAAATCCGACAAACTGAAGGACCAGGATGAGAGGACCAGGGGTTGTTTCTGCCAGACCCAACCCGTCTAACATCTCACCCGGTTTCAGCCACCCGTATGAATCGACGGCTTCCTGTGCAACGTATGCCAAGACAGCGTAAGCCCCTCCGAACGTTACGACCGCAGTCTTACTAAAGAAGATTCCTTGTTGAAAAAAGATGCTCTGCGATCCGAGATAGAGAAATAAAAGGATGATTGGACTGAACCATAGGGCCGACCATACCAACAAGACACCCAGGGATCTTAAGAGAGAAGGACGGACATGAGAAGCGGCGCCTGAATCCAACAGATTGTCCAAGACAGGCGCATCGCACGCTGCGTGACTGCTCGCCCCAGCCTGATTAAGGCCAAAGGCTTCGGGTCGGAGCCGGTGACCCAGGAACCCTACAACCGCAGTGGACAACACGATCAGAGGGAAGGGCACATCATAAAAGAAGATCGCCACGAATGCCGCAGCAGCTAGGATGACCATCATTGTGTTTTTCAGCGCCCGTTTGCCGATTCGCAGGACGGCTTCCAGCACGACGGCCAGTACCGCCGGCTTGAGGCCGAAAAAGAGCCATTGAACAAGACTGAGGTTATGATAACCGCCATACAAGATGCTCAGAACAAGCATGAACAGGAACCCGGGGATCACGAAGACGGTCCCCGCCACAACACCCCCTGGAGTCTTGTGGAGGAGCCAACCGATATACGTGGCCAGTTGCTGGGCTTCAGGGCCTGGAAGAAGCATACAATAATTGAGAGCGTGGAGGAAACGGCTTTCGCTGATCCATTTCTTATCTTCCACGAGGTAACGATGCATGACCGCGATTTGTCCTGCCGGACCCCGAAGCTATTGAGCGCGACCTTTAACCAGACCCAAAATGCTTCAGCAAATGTAACTGAACCAGCGCGGCCCTCACATGTCATGTCTCCTTCGGTCCTATTCGCCTGGCTTGTGTGGGGCATGTATTCCTATCCGGAGTGGCTGTTCCGCAACGCACCCGCAGATTCCTCCACTGGTCCGTCCAGATCTTTCCATGCCATGATGCCGCCATGGATAAACTTGACGTCAATATTTTCTTGCTCTAGACGGTTTCCTACCGACTGACTCACAGAACCTCCTTTAACGCAGTACACAACTACACTTTGATCAGATCCGATCTCACCGATCCACTCATCAACCCTTTCGGGATCATGCCATGAGGCCCCTTCTATTTTTTGCGGCGCCGCTTCCATATCTGCTTTTCGCCTGACATCCAGGATACGCAGTTTCGCACCGCTGGCTACAATTTCTTTCAGTTCCTTTGCCGTTATCGAATTTGCCATTTTGAATAACTCCTTTCGGAAACAACACGTTACGGTCCGTCATTCTCATAGTAATGGCCTAGATTCTTCGGACGCCGTACGATTTTTATAAGTGGTAGCTGCTGGTTCGTGCTGCTACGGGGGTCTGTGAGAAAGTACCGAAGTAGACCTCATTGGGAGTCCTTCCGTCAAGGCCGTGGTGTCGCCTCCGTTGGTTGTAATAGTGGAAATAGGCCTGCAGTTGCTTCCGGGCATCTACGAGAGAGTCATACGCCTTTAGACACACCTCCTCCTATTTGATGCGCTTCCACAGACGCTCGACGACTATGTTGTCCCTCCACCGCTCTTTCCAACCATACTGATCTAGGCTGTCAACAAACCCCTATTGTCTCTTTCTCTGAGCCGCAAATGTTTCGGCTCCTCGTCGGGCTTCGCCGCTTTCGATCACCCTCATTCCCAAATTGAACTCGAGGGCCATAGCCTCTAAAAACGGCAAGTCGAATCCTCTATAGACCGCTTCACGATCGCTTTTGAGACACTGAAAAGGATGTTGAGCGAGCTCTCTGCCAATGCGTTCGGCCTCGGATCGCGACATGCCAGGCGCCGCCACATAATTCACGAGCCCCATGGCATAGGCCACCTGTCCGGAGACAGGCCGGCCTGTGAGTATCATGTCCATGGCTCTACTGATTCCGATGAGCCTCGGCAGCCGCTGCGTCCCTCCGTCTATGAGCGGTACGCCGTACCTCCGGCAATACACCCCGAATACAGCGTCTTGCTCAGCGACTCGCAGGTCGCACCAACACGCCAGCTCCAGGCCGCCTGCTACAGCGAACCCCGAGACGGCGGCTATGACAGGTTTTGAGAGGAGCATTCGCGTCGGCCCCATGGGACCGTCTTGGGACATGTCGCGGCTGAGCCTGTTGCCGTCGCCCCTTGAAAACGCCTTCAGGTCAGCCCCCGCGCAGAAGCAACCTCCAGATCCCCATAACACAGCCACGGCCGCTTCCTCTGCCGCGTCAAACTTCCGAAACGCTTCAGCAAGCTGATCCGCCATGCGTCTATCCACGGCGTTGCGACGTTCAGGTCGATTCAGGATAATGGTCCACACGGGATTGTTTTTTTCGATGACTACGTCCATAAGGCCTCCGATGAGAAGAAAGTGTTGGAATATCGCGAAAAGGTGCCCGTTGCATTCTATACAGTTTCTCGGGAGTGCTCACGCATTGGATGTCATAGTCGTCATATCGACCGTGCCGTTCTGTCATTTCGAGCGCTTCCCTTCCTGCTATTTTGAGCACTCCCACTCTGTCATTTCGACCAA
>CAYRVH010000005.1:41652-56226 GCA_964427855.1 uncultured Syntrophaceae bacterium | reverse complement strand
AGCAAGAAATCTTGACCCAGCGAGAAAGGTTTCTCAGTCGCGAGACTCCTTGGAAATGACATGGCGTCGCGGGGTATCAGTCTCGTTCGAGGCCCGATCCCTCGAAATGATGGGATTCCGGCGCTCGAAAATCTGATTGACAAATCAATCAATTCCTGATACATGTCCGCCATGACACCTCTCGGCAAGTTCAACCACGAACGAAGGGATAAAGAAGCCCTTATCTTCGACGCGGCGTGCCGCGTCATCCGCAAGAAAGGGTTTCATCAGGCGCGAATCACAGACATCGCCCAAGAAGCGGGCATCTCGTATGGGTTAGTGTACCACTATTTCAAGAGCAAGACTCAGCTTTTTGATGTCATCCTCGCAGAATGGTGGAACGGCCTCTTTGCAAAGATGGACGAATGCGAAGCAACGTATCACGGTGTAGAGGACAAACTAGGCGCTCTCGTGGCCTACTTTCTGGATCAGTACGAGAAGCGGCCTGATCTCGTTCACATCTTTATCACTGAGATTTCCCGTTCATCAACGAATCTCACGCCGCCTCGTCTTGTGTATTTCAAGCAGTTTATGGACGGGATCGAAAGGATGATTTCCCAAGCCCAAGCAGAAGGGTCCGTGAGGACTGATATCAAGCCGAGATATTTGACGTATATTTTTTTGGGCGCAGTAGAGACCTTTGTTTCTACTATGGTTCTCGAGAATCATCCGTTGAGGGGAAAAAATCAAAAAAAACGGATCGCTGAGAGTCTTTTGACGGTGTTTTTTTCTGGGGCCTATCCTCAGCCAACCCACCATGAGGGTCGAAAATGGATTTCGAATTAACGCCTGAGCAGCTCTTGTTCAAAGAGCAGGTGTTGAAATTCGCGAAGAAAGAAATAGCGCCGCGGGTTCAAGAGCACGACCTGCGCGAGGAATTTGATTGGCAATCGTGGAAGAAATTAGGCGAATTCGGCATCTTGGGATTGCACTTTCCCGAGGAGTTTGGGGGCGGCGGCGCAGACGTGATGACGTCGGTACTGGCGGCGGAGGCCCTTGGCGAGGCGGGTGTGGACGGCGGTTTGACGTTGAGTTACGGGGCGCATACTTATTTGTGCGCGGACACCATCTTTCGCCACGGAACTGACGAACAGCGGCATGCGTACATACCGAAGCTTGCCTCTGGAGAATGGGTGGGCTGCATGGGTTTGACAGAGCCAGGCGCAGGATCTGACGTAGCGTCCATAAGAACTCGGGCGGCGCGTTCAGGAGACTCCTGGGTGCTCAACGGTTCCAAGATGTTCATCACCAACGGCGCGATCGCGGACGTCGCTGTTATCTACGCCAAGACAGATCGGTCAGCCGGTCATGCCGGCATATCTGCATTTATCGTGGAAAAGGGGACGCCGGGTTTCACGGTAAGCAGGAGTCTCCACAAGATGGGAGTACGCACCTCGCCCACGTCCGAACTCGTCTTCGAAGACTGCCAGATTCCGTATCAAAATTTGTTGGGCGTAGAGGGGAACGGCTTCATGATGGCGATGCAGACCGTAGAATGGGATCGCAGCGCCCTTTTGGCCCCATTTTTGGGCGCGGTATCGTTCCTATTAGAGCGATGCAGTCGGTATGCGAAACAGCGGGAGCAGTTTGGAAAGCCGATCGCGTACTTCCAAGCGGTGAAGCACAAGCTGGCCGACATGAAAATATTCCTGGAAGCGGCCCGATCACTGGTCTATCGAATAGCATGGTGCAAAGATCAGGGAAGACCGTTGAACCACCTTGAAGCCGCGGTGGCAAAACTCTTTATAGGCGACTGGTCCCTCAATCCTACCAACGACGCGGTCGGGCTAATGGGGGGATACGGCTATTGCCACGAGTACGACGTGGAACGCGTGTTTCGAGACAGCAGGCTTGCGCCCATCGGCGGCGGCACCTCTGACGTGCAAAAGGTTCTCATCTCACGATTGATGTAGGGTTACGGGCATGAATTTTGACTGGTGCGCGGAAGATCATGACTTAAAGAACAGGGTCGTGGCGATCTTTGATGCCGAGGCGCTGACCGACGTGGAATCGCTCGAAAGCTGCGACGTTTCGACCCTTCGTCGCATCACGACACGGTTTCTTGAAGACCTCGGCTCCACAGATTACCTACGCCTTGGGGTTGGACCGGAGGCCGCGCCCCAGACGCTCCATCTCTTGGCAGCGCAAGAGGAACTGGCAGGCATATCGCGATCACTCTTCATATCAGTCGAAGTCACTGCTAGACTTTTTGGCGGACTTCTGAAGGGCTTTTGCAAGAGCCCGACAGCCGCAGAGATCGCGCGCTCAGTTGCAGGGGGAGGAACGATAGGCGCTGTGGGAATCACAGAGCCGGCGCACAGTGACGCGGAGGGATGTGCGGCTGCTTTCTCTCGCGTCGGGGACGGGTTACTTGTGAGCGCTGACAAGGACTTTGTGACGAATGCGCCTATCGCAGATTGGATCGCCGTCGTCCTGGATGAAGGCGGCGACAAGACAGTGTGCTTGGTCCGACCTGACCAAGAAGGCGTGACGGTGGGGCCGAGGATGAAAACGCTTGGGTATCGTGGGCTTTCGGTGTCGTCTGTGAAGCTGCGCGACGTGGAGGTTCCAAAGGAATTGTTTTTCGGCCCGTTTCACGAATCGACGCTGCTTCATTTCTTGCGCCAGACTGAAGACTTGATCCTTTCTGTGTCGTCAGTAGGTCTCATGAACGCCGTGATAGCCATGGCCAAGGCCTACGCCCAGGCCCACCGCCGAGACGGAAAGCCCATCTTTGCCCACCAGGAGATCCGTTTCAAGCTCGCGGAAATGTTGACGCTGTATCAGTCGTCTCAGCTGCTCGCGTTTCGCGCAGGTTGGATGATTTCCGCAAGCAAGGATGAACGGAAAACGCTCGTGAGGTGTGCAAAGGTGTTCGCCTCAGAGGCTGCGGAAAGAGTTGCTGGTATGGCTTTGCAGATATTGAGCGGCCAAGGCTATGTCTCAGGCAATATTATCGAGCAGGCCTACCGGGATGCAAAGTACAGCGCCATTGCGGGCACCACGTCTGAGCGGGCCCGCATGGAGATTGCCGACGATGTTCTTGCTCGATACGGTTGAGACGGAGCGATTCTGCATCGCGAGGGCATTCGACTTTGTCCTCCCCGCGTCACGACGGTCATCATGAACAACCTGCGATACGAACCGCAGATGCGAGAATAAGCTCAGCACTGGCAGGAAGGCGTGTTCAATGGATGTCATCGAAACAAAAATTGACGTCAAGAGCGATGAGTTTAAGGCGAATTACGAGGTCATGGCTGCGCTGGTGGCAGACCTCAAAGCCGAGCTGAAGAAGGCGAGGGAGGAAAGATCTGAAAAAGCCATAAAGAGGAACCAGGAATTAGGGAAATTACCGGTTCAGAAAAGATTGGACCTGCTGCTCGATCCTCACACGCCGTGGCTGGAAATCGCTCCTCTTGCGGCAAAGGACATGTATGACAAAAAGGTGCATGGGGCCGGAACTCGAGCAGGGATCGGGGTAGTTTCCGGCAGGGAGGTGCTGGTGCACGCCAACGACCCCATGATCAAGGGGGGTACCATTTATCCCATGGGCGTGAAGAAGACGCTTCGCTGTCAAACGATTGCCATGGAGAACAATTTGCCCGTCATCATGCTGGTGGATTCCGGAGGAGCGTACCTGCCGCTGCAATCAGAGATATTCCCAGACGCAGACGATGGGGGGAGGATTTTTTACAATCAGGCTCTCATGTCCAAGATGAACATACCGCAGATTACGGCGGTGATGGGGCTCTGTACTGCGGGCGGGGCATATATCCCAGCCATGTCGGATCACGTGGTTCACGTCCAAAAGACCGGCGCAATTTTCTTGGGCGGGCCGCCATTAGTCAAAGCAGCCACGGGCGAAGAGGTGACAGCCGAGGAACTTGGGGGCGCGGACGTCCATTGTCGTCTCTCGGGCGTCTCCGATTATTTCGCAACCGACGATGCAGACGCCATTCAGATCATTCGGAATATCGTGGAGATGCTGCCTGCGAATCAGAAAGCCGTTATTCCTCGACGAGAACCGACCCCTCCTCTCTACGATCCGAAGGAAATTTGGGGCATTGTTCCTCGCAACATCTCCACGCCGTACGATGTGAGAGAGATCATAGCTCGGATGGTCGATGGATCCGAATTCTTAGAATTCAAGGCGTTGTACGGGCCCACCTTGGTCTGCGGCTGGGCCTACATCCATGGATACCAGGTCGGGATCTTGGGCAACAATGGCGTGCTGTTTTCTGACAGCTCACTCAAGGCCACGCAGTTCATATCGCTCTGCGATCGGCAGGGCATTCCCCTCCTTTTTCTTCAGAATATCAATGGATACATCATCGGGAGGGAGTATGAGCGGGGAGGCATAACCAAAGACGGGCATAAGATGGTACATGCTGTATCCACCGCCACAGTGCCGAAGTTTACCGTGATAGCAGGGGCGTCTTTCGGCGCGGGCAATTACGGCATGTGCGGCCGGGCATATTCTCCGAGATTCTTGTGGATGTGGCCCAATGCGCAGATCGGCGTCATGGGCGGCGAACAGGCTGCGGATGTGCTTGTCTCGGTCAAGAACGATCAGCTTGCAAGAGCCGGCCAGCCGCCTCTCCCCAAAGAAATCGTTGACGGCATCAGGGGTCCGATTATCCAATCCGCGCTGCAAGAGGGAAACGCGTATTACAGCACCGCAAACCTCTGGGATGACGGGATCCTGGATCCCGCGGACACGCGGGATGTGCTTGGGCTGGCGATATCAGCATCGCTCAACGCCCCCTTGGCGGGTAGAAAACAGGGACAGGGAACATTCCGCATGTAGCTGAGGTAGCAATGTTCAAAAAGGTGTTGGTCGCGAATCGGGGGGAGATAGCGTTGAGGATCATGCGGACAGCCTCTGAGATGGGAATTCGTACAGTCGCTGTCTATTCAGATGTTGACAAGGCATCGCTGCACGTCGCAGCTGCGGACGAGTCGATTGCCTTGGGTAACCCCGACCCCGCGTCGAGTTATCTCAACATGGAGAAGATCATCGCGGCGGCCCGCACGTCGGCCTGTGAAGCCATTCATCCCGGGTACGGATTCCTTTCGGAGAACCCGGCCTTTGCCCAGCGGGTAGCTTCAGAGGGGCTGGTCTTTATAGGACCTCCTGCGCAGGTCATGGCAGACCTCGGGGACAAGACCAAGGCTCGGGAGATCATGAGCGGCGGTGGCGTCCCCGTGATTCCGGGGATGATCCAGTCGAACGATGATCCAGCGACGCTTGCGGAAACTGCGCGTGCTTTGGGCTATCCTGTGCTGGTAAAGGCCGCAGCCGGCGGCGGCGGCAAGGGGATGAGGATCGTGTGTGCCCCCTCAGAACTCCAGGAGGCGGCGCAGTCTGCTGCCAGCGAAGCTGAGACAGCCTTTGGCGACGGCCGCATTTATCTGGAAAAATACCTGGATAGGCCGCGGCACGTCGAGTTTCAAATAGTTGGGGACGCTCATGGGAACGTGATCCATCTCTTTGAGCGAGAATGTTCCATCCAGAGAAGACACCAAAAAATCATCGAGGAGACTCCGTCAACGGCCTTGGACCACAATCTTCGAAATCGCATGGCCGAGGCTGCGCTCGCAGCGGGCAAAGCAGCAGGGTACATCAATGCCGGCACGGTGGAGTTTCTCTTGGATTCATCGGGCAGATTCTATTTTCTAGAGGTTAACACCAGGCTCCAAGTGGAGCACCCTATCACGGAGATGACCACCGGCGTTGATCTCGTTCGGCTCCAAATGAGCGTGGCTGCACGAGAGCCTCTCCCCCTCACTCAAAAAGATATTGTAAAAAGAGGACACTCCATCGAATGCAGGATTTACGCCGAAGACCCCGAGTCAAATTTTATGCCGACGCCTGGCAGAATTCTTTACGCCAAGATCCCAGAAGGACCAGGCGTACGATTCGACCACGCTATCTATTCAGGTTTTGAAGTACCCGTACACTATGATCCTATCCTCGGCAAGCTCGTGGTGTGGGCTGAAGATCGGCCGTCTGCCATAGCCCGAATGATTCGGGCCCTGAAAGAGTGCGTCATCCTCGGCGTCAAAACTCAGATTGAATTCCTGCTGGATGTGCTGTCTTCAGAGGCCTTTCGTCGCGGGGACATCCACACACATTTTATCGACGATGAATTTGCCGGATGGGAAGTGAACAAAGATATTGACTGGTTGGCCGCAGTTGCGTGCGTCGGATACGACATGGCGCGGCCAAAGACAGCCGCAAGACATCAGGAGGGTTCACAAGAAATTGGGCTTCCTTCTCCATGGCACACGCTCGGCTCATGGGATTTTTGCCGATAGCATCTGTTTTTTTACCCGTGCGCTCGGCGCGCTGCATCGGTTTAGGCGGTACGTCTTTGTTGAGTTGCGCTCTCGATTGACTGACGCACTGGCAGACTCTAAGACGTGAACCAAGGCCTCGCCCTAGGACAGAGAAAGAGGGACATGGAATACAACATAAAAGTTCATGATGCCACGTATCGGATAGAAGCCGACCCGTTCGACAAGACAGGCCGTGCATTCGTCACTGTAGCGGGAGACCCAAAGCAGATGGCCTGTACGGTTTTTAGCGAACACGATCTCAGCATCGCCCTTGATGGACAACAGATAAACGCCTCTTTTGTGAGGACAGGCCAAGGGACGTGGGTGTGGCTTCAAGGGTGCGCCAGATTCGTCCAGGATGCCGCGCAGCATCGCCGAAGAAAAAGGGCCGATGAGGTCATTCCGTCGGAGGTGACCCCTCCAACCCCGGCGGTGGTGGTACGCATCTTGGTGGAGGAAGGCCAAACAGTCGCCAAAGGACAAGGGGTGGTAGTAGTATCGGCCATGAAAATGGAAATTACTCTCTCAGCTCCCTACGCGGGCACCGTCGTCTCGGTCAATGCATCTCCGGGAAGCCAGGTGAAACCTGGCGATATTCTCGTGGAGATAGAGCGAGCTCCTGAGGAATGCGACCATGAATGAGCTGGATCTCCTTTACGAAAAAAAGGATCATGTCGCTTGGATCACCCTTAACAGAGAAGCGAGACGCAACGCCCTGAGTATGGAAATGATCGAGCTCTTCATTCGTTATCTGGACGACATTGCCGCGTCGAGCGACGTAAGAGTAGTGTGCGTCACGGCGGCCGGTGACAAGGCATTTTGTTCAGGAGCGGACCTCGCTGGAGGGGATGTACTGGGAGGAGCAAAAAAATACGCTGAATTGCTCAAAAAGATGGCGGATTGCCCGAAGCCGATAGTCGCAAAACTCCGGGGTCACTGTATGGCAGGCGGCATGGGTCTCATGCTCGCATGCGACTTGGTGTATGCCGCAGCCCATGTCAAGTTCGGCGCGCCTGAGGTTAAAGTTGGTCTTTTCCCCATGATGGTGACGGCCCTTGTCATGAGGAATGCCGTGAGAAAAAAAGCCATGGAGATGCTTTTCACAGGAAATTCCTTGTCAGCTTATGAAGCAGAGGACATGGGACTCATCACTCGGGTGTATGACGCGGCAGAGCTCGACGCCAAGGTCTCCGAAATATTATCGACCATAGCAGCGAGAGCCCCTCTTGCTGTTTCAATGGGTCGCAAGGCCATCAGGGCGGTCGATGGTAAGAATCTTGATGAATCCCTCGACTATTTGTGCGACCAACTGGCCGCACTAGCGGGCACTGAGGACGCCTTGGAGGGAATGACGGCATTCATAGAAAAAAGACCCCCAGCATGGAAAGGTCGCTAAGGAGGAGATTTGCGCCATGTCGTCGCTCTGGATTCGAGAAAATCAGGATTATGGAAAATCATGTATCGTCACGTGCGCATTATCAGGAGTGGTCGCGAACAGGGCTCAATGCCCGGGGATCCCCTACACCCCTGAAGAATATGCAACAGAAGCCAAACGAGCGTATGAAGCGGGAGCCTCGGTTGTCCATATCCACGCGAGGACCCGGGACGGTCTGCCAAGCTACGAGGTTCAAGATTATCAAAATATCTACGACGCGGTGACGGCTGCCTGCCCTATTGTTATCAACTTCTCCACGGGCGCGATCGGCATTACCACCCAGCAAAAAACAGCCCATATAAAGGCAATTAAGCCAGCCCTAGGCGCTCTTAACATGGGATCCATGAACTACGCGAAGTACAACCCCGCAAAAAGGAGCTTCGTGTTTGAATTCGTATTTCCCAATCCTTTCTCCGAGATTATCCAGATCGTTGAGGCGATGAATGAAGTACACACCAAGCCGGAGATGGAATGTTTTGACATGGGGCACATCGGCAATTCCTATCCGCTTATAGACATGGGACTTCTTAAACCGCCGTATCAATACAGCCTCATAATGGGTGTGGTGGGGGGTATCCCGCCTACCATTCCTAATCTGGTGGGAATGGTACATCTCTTGCCCCCCTCCAGTGAATGGGAAATCATCGGCATTAGCCTGGATCAATGGAGGCTTGTAGCAGGGGCTATCGCGTTAGGCGGGAATGTTCGCGTAGGGCTTGAAGACAATTTCTATCTCAGCAAAGGCGTCATGGCGTCATCCAACGGCGATCTGGTGGAGAAAGCGGTGCGCATGATCAGGGATCAAGGAAGAGAACCTGCGACCATACAGGAATGTCGAAAACGTCTCGGGCTTGTGAATAGATAGAAATACAGAAGACCGAGGGCAGAGCTACGTGGACGAGGAACAGATCGAGGATGTCTTTCACATTCTCGTGAACGACGTTCCCATACGAGAGTCATAGTGATTCCGGACACTTCTATCGTCATGATATCCGCAACATCGAGTTCGTGAGTAGTTTCGAACACCGCTGTGACAGCCAGGAGAGGCCAATGTTTGGCGTTCGAAGCGCCGGACTCGAACGAGAGTGACACGCCGCAACGCCCTGGCATTTCGAAGGAGCCTTGCGACGAAGAAATCTTTCTCGCTCTGTGAAGATTGCTCGCTTTAATCAATATACGATTCGATAAAGAGCTCGAGATGACGCAGCGTGAAGACGTGGGAAGGAATGAGACGACGCGTCGCTCGAATTGGTTTGGGCCTCTCAACCGTCCCAGCCGCCTGTAGTTTTTGTTGCGACTTTGCGTTGCTTCGCGTGCGATGACGCAGCAATGGCCTTGTGGTCATTGCGAGGGGCGAAAGCGAGGCAGCAACTTCAGGTCACTGCAACAGCTCACACAGGCTGCTGAACAATTCGTGGTTTTCTTCAAGCGCCCCTTCGCGCCAGCCAATTCATTGTTCTTTTCGCTGTTTCCCACAGCGCTATAACACTTTCCGCACATTGAGGACGGTATCGCCGGGAGCGACCTTGTACCAGGCTTCGATGATCTTACCGTCCTCGCTTATGAGAAAAGCTGACCGAATAATCCCCTCATAGACCTTGCCGTACATCTTTTTCTCGCCCCACGCGCCATAGGCTTGGGCCACCGAATGGTCCTGGTCCGAAAGCAGTGGAAAGCCCAAATTGTATTTTTCGTCAAATTTTTTCTGCTTCTCTGGCGTGTCCGGACTGATCCCAATAGATGCTAAGCCCAGGGACTTGAAGTCCGGCAAGGCGTCTCTCACTGTGCAGGCCTGTTTGGTGCACCCGGAGGTATCGGCTTTGGGATAAAAATAAAGCAGGAGCTTTGCGCCCCTGAAATCCTTCATGGAGACTGGGGTCCCGTTTTGGTCGGGAAGTTGAAAGTCAGGGGCAATGTCTCCTTTTTTCAGTCTAGCCACTTTTCTCTCCTTTCGTTCTTGACCCACAAGACAGATTACGCATCGCCGCTTGTGAGCGAGAGAGCCTCTATGCGCAGCATTCCAAAGGCGTATATTTGAGGCCCAGCGCTTGGGCGACCTTCTCGTGGGTGACTTTCCCCCGATAAAGATTGACTCCTTTTGCGAGTACGCTATCCCGAGTGATGGCTTGAGTGAAGCCTTGCTCTGCGATCTTCAGGACGTACGGCAGCGTCACATTGGTAAGGGCGAAGGTGGATGTCCTCGCCACCGCGCCCGGCATGTTTGGGACGCAATAGTGCAGAATTTGCTCCCATTCGAAGACGGGGTTCGTATGCGTAGTCGGACGGGACGTTTCTATGCATCCGCCTTGATCTATGGCAACATCCACAATCACACTGCCTGGTTTCATGGCTCGAATCATATCCTTCGTCACCAGGATGGGGGATCGGTCTCCCGGGATCAACACTGCCCCGACCACGAGGTGCGAAGTCGTCACAGAGAACGCGATGTTGTCTGTATGCGAAATCATGGTTGTCACGCGGTTCCCGAAGATATCATCGAGATGACAGAGCCTCCGTTGATCCACGTCAAGCACGTACACCTCAGCGCCAAGACCAATGGCTATTTTAGCTGCGGCTGTCCCGACAGTGCCAGCTCCTATGATGGTCACGCGCCCGCGTCGAACGCCTGGAACCCCTCCCAGAAGCACCCCTCGTCCACCGTGCACCTTCTCGAGAAAATATGCCCCGACTTGGACGGCCATACGCCCGGCCACTTCGCTCATCGGCACGAGCAACGGCAAGGACCCGTCTGCCTCTTGGATTGTCTCATACCCTACGGCGATCACGCCGCGCTCAAGAAGGGCCTGCGTCAGTACGGGATTTGGCGCAAGATGCAAATAGGTATACAGGATCTGCCCCTCGCGCAGGAGGCCGTACTCAGAAGGCTGCGGTTCTTTGACTTTCATGATGATATCTGATTGTCGGTAGATTTCTCCACAATCATCCACCACGATTGCGCCGGCTTCGATGTATTCTTCGTCACTAATCCGACACCCAAGACCGGCTCCTCCCTCCACCAATACAGTGTGTCCGTGCTGCTCCAGGGCCCTTACGCCGGCAGGAACAACTCCCACTCTGTACTCATCCTCTTTTATCTCTCGGGGCACGCCTACAATCATGGGAAGCTCCTCGTGGCGGACTGCGAATTCGGCAGGTTTTCTAATAGTTGTGCTTTTTGCTCTGTACGGCGAACCATTCGGTTCTAGGAAACATAATCTGCCGTACGTCCAGGCGGCTCACCGGGACGCCAAATTTGACGGCCGCTGGTTTATCGCAGTGTAATGCGGCCAAATAGCTGAGGCGCGGAACGAATAGGCCCGAGGGGTGGCGCAGGAAAACCGCTTGCTACCTTGACTTCTTTTAATTGATAATCGGAGAAACAGGCCAAGGGGTTGTACAATCGCCCACGTACTTCAATTTCCAAGTGAAGATGGGGCGCGGTGGCTCTCCCGGTTCTTCCCACAAGAGCTATCTTTTGTCCCATTTTAACCTTTTGGCCTGGCTTGACGAGTATTTTGCTTGCATGGGCATACTTGGTCAGCACGCCCTCGCCATGATCAATAAGCACCATCTGACCATAGCTGCGGTATTTTTTCATGGTTCCTGCAAAGACCACTTCGCCGTCAGCGCAGGCCTGGATGGGCTCCCCTGCGTCGGCTGTGATGTCGAGGCCGCTGTGAAACACGCCCCGTCGGTAGCCAAAAGGCGAAGAGAGGCAGCCGTTGTCAATGGGAAACTTGAGATTTCCGGCCAGGGGGTTCTGGATACGATTTTGCCCAGCATAACCAGAGGCGGAGCGATTTGTTCGCTCCCGTAAGGCTAAGGCGGAGCTGTCGCTCCCCTCGACCGAGCCTAGGGAACAAAATCTCGCCAAGGAACTTGTTCCCATGCCTGCCGCGGAATGGCCTTGTTCCTGAAGCTTCACGCTGGACGAACATGCAGTGAGCAACGAGGCCAGCAATATGCCTAGATATGGGAGACCCTTTTTCATACCCTTTATCAAGTAAAAAAAGCGTAACGCAAGGACATTCATGTCAATACACAAATAACGCTGCAGCGTCAAGACAATTAGCAAAAAGCATAACCCCAGTAATAATAGAATGTTATTTAACCCACCATAAACGACGACTCGACAGAGCTGATCAAAAAGATTATAACGATGGCGCTATGTCGTCCATTGAAAGGCGCGTGACATGAACGCTCATGAACGCTTCGAAAGCATCTCTCCCTTCTCCTTTCGGAAGGCTGCACAGGCATGCATGAAAGATGCGGTCCTGCGCCAGGCCGTACGGAAGGCTACGGATCACTTGGGACTCAAAAGGAGCCAAGCGCTTGAGCGCATGCCGTGGGAAACTTGGAGGGAAAAGGCCTCAGAGATTCGCTCTTACACGGTTGACCACATTTCTGAGCTAGTGGACGCCTTTGCAGTGAGCGCCACGCGCGCGGGCGCGGTTGTTCATCGGGCTGAGACCAGTGCGCAGGCGTGCTCAGCAGTGTATCACATCTTGAAAGACCGGCAGGCCTCTCGCGTGGTCAAGGCCAAGTCTATGATCACGGAAGAGATCGGCCTCAACCAATACATGGCAGATCGTGGCATCAAGGTGGTGGAGACCGATTTGGGTGAGTATATCATCCAGTTGGCGGGAGAGATGCCTTCCCACATTCTTGGCCCCGCAATACATAAGACTCGAAGCCAGGTGGGACGCTTATTCGAAGAGAAATTGGGCGTCCCCTTTTGCGATGATCCCGAACGCCTCACGCGTATAGCTCGAGAAAAACTGCGCGAGGTCTTTCTCGCGGCCCATGTGGGAATAACGGGGGCCAATTTTGCCATAGCCGATACGGGCAGCTTGATGCTCTTTACGAATGAGGGAAACGGCAGAATGGTGACGACGCTGCCTCCGTTGCATGTGGCGGTCTTATCCATAGAGAAGATACTGCCGTCAATCTCAAACGTCCCTTTGCTGGCCAATTTGCTGCCCCGCAGCGCAACAGGGCAGCCTTTGTCGAGCTATGTGTCAGTCATAACCGGAACGAGAAAGGCAGGAGACGCGACCGGCCCAAGAGAGCTTCATATCGTTTTATTGGACAACGGGAGAACCCGGATCGCAGAAGGAGATTTTAAGAGTATTTTGAAGTGCATACGATGCAGCGCGTGTTTGAACGTATGCCCCGTGTATGCCACGGTTGGGGGCCACGCCTACGGATCCGTGTATTCGGGCCCCATGGGCATAATATTAACTGTCCTGCTCAAGGGGATGCAGCATTTTCACAGCATCCTGGACGCGTGCACGCTATGCGGCGCCTGTTCCGAAGCCTGTCCGGTCAGAGTTCCCTTGAAAGAGATGATCAGCGTACTTCGTCAGATGAGAATCGAAAAGGGCTTTACCCCCCTCACGGAATCAGCTTCTATAAAAGGGATAGGATTGACGATCCAAAGTTCAACTCGCTATCGTCTGGCTCGGAAAGCGCTGGCGTATCTGTGGCCCGTGTTGGCGTCTGTCGCAAAGGAAAGCCGGTTGGATCGCTTGCCCACGCTGAGAAGACATTCAATTGTGAGGGAAAAGGGAATCTACTGAAGCTTTGGACATGGGCAAAAGGCAAGAAAGGCGTCGGCGGAAAAGCTCGGCTCCGCTGAAAGATTAGCGCCGCGTGGGCTGGGTATCATTGACATGTCCGCGATAAGAGAGAATAGCCATGGATTCGGATGACGTCGTTGCACTGTTTTGCGAAAACGCTCGCAAGGTGGACGCTGCCGTGACTGAGGTGGCCTCATTGAATGAGGCGGCCAAGACCATCGAGAAATTAGTGGGTGAGTTCGATAAGATTTACGCGCCTAGGTTGACCCCGAGAGAAAGGGACCTTGAGCTCCCTGAATCCCTCTTGACGTCAGATTACCACGAGGCGACAGTGACCGTCGAAGAAGCCGCCGCGGCGATTGCGGAGACAGGCAGCATCGTCTGTTGGAGCAAAGAAGGTCGGTCGCTGCAGGCAAGCGTTCTCCCTGCGCGACACGTGGTCATAGTCGGCCGAGAAAATATAGTTGCGGACCTGGGCGCCTTTTTCGATCGGCTCGGGCCGGAAATACCCACAAACATCACGTTTATCACCGGTCCGAGCCGAACCGCGGACATTGAGTTGACGCTCACCACCGGCGTCCATGGCCCCCAATTTGTGAATGTTGTCATCCTATGAACATGCGGCCATGCGATGTGCAGCAATCAATGAGGAGGGAGTCGCTGGCAAATGGGCCTTTTTGCAAATGGTTTTAATTCTGCGGGGAGTACTGTTACTCAGAGTGTTCAATGGAAGTGGGGATGTGCGAGGCCCGAGACATTGGGCGAGGGAATAGCCTTCGGCCTTTTCCTTTTCACGTCATTTCAGGCAGCGCTTCTCTTTCCGGATGTCACGCCGATCCCCGGCGAGAGGGCTAAGCTGTTCCCAGGTTTCCTGGCAGGCCTGAGCCTTGCGGCCGCCATTTTTTTAGGAAAACGATCGTCCGCGTTATGGACAAGGTGGGAAATAGTCGTTTCGGGCATCCTTGCCGCGTTGATCATATTGAGCGGCTTTATGAGCGAGACGTGGCAATCGTCGTCCCTGCGCGGATTTGTCGTGATCACTTCCGGCTTAGGGGGATTTTGGTGCGCCAGGATCATCTTGCGCTCCCCCGGCAGGCAATGGTTTTTCGTGGGGTTTTGTGCCGCGCTTCTCTTTCTCATTGGACTGGCTGGCCTATTCGGATACTACCATGCCGGTGATAT
>CAYRVH010000005.1:18399-41638 GCA_964427855.1 uncultured Syntrophaceae bacterium | reverse complement strand
CGTACCTCGATGTGAATCCGCATCCTATCGCATCTCGGATGCTTTTGCTCTTATTCGCGCCCGCAGCGCTCATCATGATGCGGCGGACTGTACCCGTAGCCGTCGGGCTATTCCTACTGGTTCTCTCGTACTCTATCTTCCTTCTCAGCAATCTACGCTCCGCAGCATTGATACCGATTATCCTTGGGCTCATTGCCGGGGCCTATCGCGTCGTGAGATTCAGGTACCTTTTGATCGCCCTCTTTCCGATCATGATAGCGCTGGCGATATTTTTCTCTCACCTCCCTGAAGTGAAAAGAGGTTTAGTCCCAGAATACGACCATTACCGCACCGAAAACTTTCCCTTTTCGTTCCACGTCGCGCTCAAACATCCATGGCTGGGCATTGGATTTAGGGCGCCAAGGGACTCTTATCTTGCGGATTATGAGCTGAGGTATCCTTATGTTACCAAGGAGATGTTCGCGGATTTCGTTCACCAGCTCGTGACATCGGAAAATACTTTCCTGAATTTAATGGTAGATGTAGGCATTCCATTTATCGTTTTGTACCTTGCCTGCGTGGGATGGCTGTTCTCAAACCTCGTAAGGGCATCCAGGGCGCCGGTTCGTAATGATTGCATCCCCCCATTCGCCATTTTGTTTGCATTGACCGCTGGGATGCTCCATTTTCTTGTGCTAGACGCGCTGCTACACCCTCATATAAGCTGGTTTTTTCACGTACTGCTGGGTATGATACCAACGCGCGAGGCAGCTAGCGACCTACGTTAACCACCCATCCGAACGGATCAGGTTTCATCCCGGTCTGCATGCCGGTGATTCGGTCGAATAACTCAGCCGCAACAGGGCCGGTTGTGCCGTCGCCTACGACGTATTCTTTGCCTTGGTAATGCAGATGACTGACCGGCGATATAACGGCAGCAGTTCCCGAGCCGAACATTTCTTTGAGTCTCCCGTTCCCCGCGGCCTCGATTACCTCCTGAATGGTGATGGCTCTTTCGGCGACCCTCAAACCCATCTCTTTTGCAAGTTTGATGACGGAGTCCCGGGTGACGCCGGGGAGTATGGTTCCTTCAAGGGCTGGCGTGACAATTTCGTCATCGATGCGGAAGAAGATGTTCATTGTGCCAACTTCCTCGATGGTAGATCGGTCCACTGCGTTCAACCAAAGCACCTGAGTGAACCCAAGCGCATGGGCGTCTTCGGCCGCTTTCAGTGACGCAGCGTAGTTCGCGCCGGTCTTTGCCTCGCCAAGCCCCCCCCTGCATGCGCGCACATAGGCGTCTGTCACCATGATTTTCACTGGTTCAAACCCCTCGGGATAGTAGGCCCCCACCGGCGACAAGATGATGAAAAAAAGATAGGTGTGGGACGGTCTGACGCCGAGATGTTCATCGGTGGCTATGACTGTCGGGCGAATATACAGCGACGTACCGGGCGACCGTGGTATCCAGTCTCGCTCCAGCCGAAGCAGTTCACTCATTTGGTCCATGAAGAGTTGAGGATCGATGGTGGGAATGCACAGCCGTTCACACGACCGATTGAATCGCGCTATATTCATGTCAGGCCGGAATAGCAAAATGTCACGCTCATCTGGTCCTGCAAATGCCTTCAAGCCCTCAAATACCTGCTGACCGTAATGGAGCACCATGCTTCCAGGATGCAGCGTGAGGTTCTCACGCCATCCAATAAGGGGTTCCTGCCAACCGCCCTCGCGCACTGCGTAGCGTATGGTGAGCATACGGTCAGTAAAGATGTCCCCAAATCCAAGCTTGTCCTCTTCATAGTGGGGGGCGTCAGCCCTATTTCTCGGCACACTGGCCATACATCCTCCTAAAAAATGACGCGACGAGTCGTGTGCCTCGCCACGGCGTTCACGGGGCGCTGCACTGATGAAAACCTTTTCAAATGGACTCTCGGTCTCTTTCTTTGATCAGCCGTTGAGGAAAAGCTCGAGGCAGTGATCAAGTTCGTTTCTTGACCTGTAGGTCGGCGTATTTTACCAATAGTCTTCTAAGCCGGTCGCTTGTTCAATGAACCTCGTCCTCGTGTAGGCGCCGCATTCTGTACAGGAAAAATCTGACCAGCGACATTTGAGCGCCGTGTCCAGACAATCGCCATAGTGGTCGCAATCCACCCTCCGGTAGGGCCTGTCCGACTCCCTGTTCCCCTTGACCAATACAGGATAAGGTTCCATTTTGTTGACACAACCTCCCATCAGGTTCCCGAAAGCCTCCTACTCCACACAAAGGTCTGCCGCTCACAATCGAACGGTGGCATTCACGTACAACAAATGCACATCACAAAAACATGATGGGCGTTTCAGCCCGTATCAACAGCAGGCTCCGCATCGAATATTGTATAAATGCCTTATCTGAAAACAAACTCATGAGGGGTTGGCTGCAGTGATTCATCCCCCATCGTTTCATAGTTGCTTCAATGAATTCGGCAGACGGTGTTCGGCCTGCCTCTAGACCGTGCTGTTCTTAAACCCATCGTTTTGCTTTGTCAAGTCCCGATAAAAAAGGCGTCCTCTTTGGACGCCTTTTTTGTCTTGTATCTCGAGATGATCCTGGCAGGTGTACTACTGCGGCTTGTTTTCAGCCCACGGGGCCGGCAACGAATATTTTTTGTTCACCACGTTGGACTTTCAACCGGATGACCTGATTTTTCTTTGCGTTCGCAATTGCCTTGTTAAAGGACGCAGTGTCAGTCACTTTGGAGCCATCAACCTCAAGGATAATGTCGCCAGGTCTCAACCCCATCCTGCTGCCGGCTCCGTCATCCGACAGGTCTTTGACGCGAATACCTTCACTCTCTTTCAATCCATATTTCTCGGCCAATGCCTTGGGAACCGGCTCGACCTCGACGCCGAGCTCGTTGGAAGTGCTCGCCTCACCGGCTGGCAAACCCGGCGACGCAGCCTTGGCTGTTTTTTCTCCTATTTTTACGGAGACATCGAATGTTTTTTTGTCTCTATACACAGTTAATGTCGCCGTGGATCCGGGCTTTTCTCTCCCGACTAGGTTCTTCAAGTGCGCCGCGCCCTTTATGGATTCGCCGTTGAATTTGATCAAGATGTCGCCCGATTTGATCCCGGCTTTCTCTGCGGGGCTTCCCTCAATGACTTGGGCCACAAGAGCGCCTTCTGCAGTGGATCTTCCAAAGGATTTTGCCAACGGTTCGTTGAGGTCTTGAATATTCACCCCCAGGAGGCCTCGCCGTACCTTCCCCTCGTGGATCAGGTCATCCATGATGAGCTTCGCCGAATTCGAGGGAATGGCAAACCCTACGCCCTGGTAGCCCCCGCTGCGGGAGGCTATCGCGGTGTTGATCCCTATGACTTCTCCATTGATGTTCACCAGCGGGCCGCCTGAATTGCCGGGATTTATGGCTGCGTCCGTTTGGATGAAATCTTCATAGTCGATCAATCCCATGTTTGTCCTGCCCGTGGCGCTCACGATCCCCGACGTCACGGTGCGATTCAGTCCGAATGGGTTTCCTATGGCAAACACGATTTCGCCGACGCGCAGTTTTGACGAATCGCCCAACTGAGCCGCAGGCAGGCCTGTCGCATTTATCTTGATGACCGCTATATCGCTTTCCGGATCGGCCCCCACCACCTTGGCGTCATAGGAGCGTTTGTCTGACAAATTCACCTTTATTTCGTGAGCATCTTTGACCACATGCGCATTAGTGAGGATCAACCCATCCGCGGAGACGATCACCCCCGAGCCCATCGCAGTGGGTCTCATCATAGGACCGCCATGACCCGGCCCCTTCTTGAACTTTTTCATCCAGTCGTCGCCAAAGAACTCCTTAAAAGGATGATTTTTGAAAAACGGGTCGAGCTCGGATATGCCCGGCGCCTCTCCTTCCTTTCTTGTGGAACTGATATTGACCACCGAGGGAGTGACTTTCTCAGCCACCTGCACGAATGCCTCGTCGAGCTGCTTAAGAGCCGGCGGCGCCTGTGCGTAGGCCGGCCGTCCGGTAAATGCATATGAACAGAGAAATGTGAAGACTATTGCCAGGGCGGCGCCTGACCTCGAAAAACCTTTTGTCATAGATTTTTCTCCTTGTTGTTGATCAGAATCATACATCATACTGACCCATATGAGACCATTTAGTTCTTTCGGAACCACCGAAAAATAGAGGCGCCCTTATGGGGATTTGCCAAGAGGTTCGTGCGAGGGCAGCGGTTTGACCACCTCAAAGAACATCGGCTCGGATTCCAAATCCGGCAGCGACCTGTTAGGATCGGTATTTATCACAATGCAGCGCCATTGTCCCTCCATATCAGGCGCAAATTCGAAAGAATTTCTGCCCCGAGGAACTTTCAGGAGTACATAAGTGCCTATGGGCCTCACAAACACGATATAATATCCTTCTCCTTGATAAGCGCCGCCTGTGCAGCTCCATCGAAATTGCCCCGCTTCCCCTAAATGAATGAGAGGTATTGGCTCCAGCACTGGGCGACAAATATTTGTGTTCTCCGATGACGCCCCTACATCCCATACCCCAGTGATAAAAGGGCTCAGGCACCACATGATCAGCGCCAGCCTATGCGGCAAGGTATATCGACTGGGCCTACGACTCATGGCACCTCATTCTTTGAGGCTTTCGGCTTCTTGCGCCTCACATCCACAAGCGCTCACTCCGTGCGTTGCACTCGTTTTTTACCGGGATTCAGGCCTTTTGATCGCCAAAAGGCGCTGTCTTCAACCACTCTAGTCAGAAATGCTGCGCGTTTGCAACTATGGAATGCGGGGTTCGTTGCGCAGTATCTCCACCGTTTCATGAGCGTGCTGAGGCGTCTTACGAGCAGACCCGATCATAGCCTCAACATAAATATACGCATGGGAGATTGAGCGGCCAACATGCCGTCGGGCGCGTCGCCATCTACTTTAACAAGTACATCTAATTTACATTTATTCTTGTAGTTTTCGTTTTTTTTTGATATAAGAACGAGCGTGGTGCAACGGCTGTAATGTGAAGGCATAGAGTGACAACCTGCATAGAAAAATTAGAGCCAGCCCCGTTTCCTCTTCACGAGCTCCTTGCAGATCTTCGTTCTGGCATGACAGATGACGAGGTTGCTGCAAAATACGGGTTGAATCCGAGTATTTTCGAGGCTCGAAAAGCCAACGTCCTGGAAAGACAGAAGGAGAAATCTGACGCTGGCGAGGGAATCGCACAAAGTGGCTTGGCATCGACAGACATCGCCGCGAAAGAGGACTCTGTCGAGTCAAGTTTTATTTGTCCTGCGTGTCTTCAATCTTTTGGCGTGATGTTCGACATTTGTCCCAACTGTTCTACGTCGGTGCAGGAGGCGATGGAACGGGCTCTTCAAAAAACAGGGTCTGTTGAGACGCAACCCCTAAAGCCACCCCCCACAGTTGTGACAGAACCCTGTTCCTCCGTGCAGACGCGCCTCCCATCCAAGATTGAAGATCAACGAGCTGCGGCGGCTCAAGTTGAGGCAACGGACTCAGGCTCCTCTGCACCGGCCACAGCCCCCGCCGAAGATACCATTCGACGCGAAGCTTTCGCGCCTCCCAACACGATTTCGCCGGAGACCCAAGCGAGACTCGAGGCGAAGAAGCTCGCCCAGGTCAGAAAGCGCAACCCTTCAACCCACGCTGCGGCGCAGGAGCAACATCGTCGCATCAGTCACTCTCCCTCATTGCGATGCGAAAGCTGCCAGAGCACCGTAGCCCCTGCGTTGAGGGACATCTATGATCGGACACGGAGTCTTCACGCAATTTTCGCCGCGTCGGTATGTTTCTTTATCGCCTTTTTTTGCTGCGCCACGCTGAATTATTTTGAGGGCCCCTCGTTGTCTCGTCTCGTCTTTTTTTTCTTCGGCAGTCTTTCTTTTGTGGTAGGCGCCATATTGACGGGGATCGGGGGTTTTATGTATCTCGCCCGGGAGAAGGTATATTTTTGTCCTCGCTGCAAAAGAATTTATCCCCGAGCTGACATCTCATACGTGACCGCCGCGTTGGTATTGTCCTCGAAACGGGCAGTCGGGACATTCTAAGAGCCTCAAGCCGTTGGTGTGGTTGACACGCGGACACGGTTTCGTGGTAGTGTGCATGTATGGAATGGGGCATTTTCTCTCTTATGTTTCGACGACTGTTGGCTGCCCTCAAGATTCAGGAGCAGCCGCGGCCTGCGCCGTCTCTCGATCCTGCAGGCGGCTTCTTCAGTGGAGAGAAATTCAGCCTCAACGTGGATGGGTTGAAGATCGTAGGAAGCATTTATTTTCCGACTCCACAACATTCCAGGCTTCAGCCGGTGGTTGTGATCTGCCACGGGATCCCGGGCAGCGGGACTCCTAGGCCGGCAAACGATCCCGGCTACGAAGGACTCGCCGAGAGATTTACCAACCTTGGTTTTGCCGTCGTCATTTTCAATTTTCGGGGCTGCGGGGCATCAGGCGGGGATTTCGATATGCTCGGTTGGACGCGCGACCTGGAAGCGGTTCTCGAACACGTTGCCAACGCCCCATATATCGATTCCAAGCGCATCATGGTCATAGGTTTCAGCGGCGGCGGCGCCGCCGCCGTCTATGTGAGCGCGCAGGCGAGCATCATCTATGGGTTGGCGGTCGTGGGAACCCCGGCAAGCTTTTCGATCTTTCAACAGGAACCAACAGAGATAATTGAGGATTTCAGGAAACGGGGCATTATACGGTCCGAGAGTTTTCCGAAAGACCCTAACGCTTGGGTGCGGCACTTCGAGGAAATTGAACCGCAACGGTGGGCGCCTCATTTCCGAGGCCAGCATTTCCTCATCGTTCACGGGGACGCAGATGAGTTGGTCCCAGTGGAACAGGCCTCTGAACTCTACGCGGCTGCGCCCGCCGGCATCAAGCAGCTCTCCATTATTCCGGGAGGCAAACACCGCCTGAGATTAGATGAGAGATGCATTGGAATTTTGGAGACGTGGCTGAGGAATAAAGTAGATACGCAATTGTTCTGATCGAGGCCCGGCGGTTTTGGGCCTGGCCCTGGGAACCGGAATCCCGAGCCGCCATACCAATTTCATCAGGGAGTGATTAAGAACAGACGTCGTTCACATTCTCGAGATTTCTTTCTGATAAGATCAATGATGTTATGTATTCTATAGTCCTCGAAAGCCGTGTGATGGATGGAGCGCGCGTTGATCTTGACGATGGCAGTGAGGAGATTGCAAATGCATATCCATAACCAGCGTGTAGGACTTTTGTTCATCATTCTGGCGGCGGTTTTGCTCCTCGGTGTTCTGACTTTGTGGTTTATGTATCCCGACCTTAACCTGGTAAAAGAAGGCGTAAAACTCGCCCTGGGAAAACTCATGAACGCGCCGATAGGGCTAAAAGATGTGCGTATTGGTTTTTCGCCTACGACCTTGTTCGACATGACCATTGAAGGTCTGACCATAGAATTCCCAGAGGCAGAAAGCCGCGTTTCCATCCGAAGCGTTAACCTGAAGCCGTCTGTGGCGAGTCTTCTCAAACTCGAGGTGGTTTTTTCGAGCGCCACAGTGGAGGGCCTTCATGCCTCTCTGGCCTTGGGCGCGGGAGGTGCGGCGACGGCATTGCCATTGCCACTCCCATTGGGCGGGACATCTGAGACGGCGAGGCCCGCTGATACCATACAGGCGAATCGAAACGGCAGCCAATCCGTGCAAGAACCAGCTCGATCGCCTTTGAAAGAGACGCCTCCTGCGAACTTGGGGATCGATTTTGTGCGCATCGTTGACGCGCGCATCGACTTTCTGTCTCCTGGCGGAAGTGAGGCAAAATCTGTCTTGGTAAGTGTCTCAGATATTTCCGGAGAAATCCGCAAACAGACCAAGGACTCGCGGTACACCTTTGAGTTCAGCGGAGAGGTCGCCGCTGACCAGACTGCAAGCCCTTTCCGCTCTCATGGCTTTTTCAAGCTTTCGGATCACGCTTTTCCCCTCGCCGACGCGCAGATTGAGTTCTCGGCCGACGAAGCGCCGCTTGCACCGTGGCGGCGCATGTGTTCGCCCCTCCTTTTGGCTTTGGATGCCGTTACTTTTGAGCGATTGAATATCAAGTTGTCGTTTCATGCGGATAAACCGCTGTCCCTCCTTCTGGAAGCTTTGCTCAAAGAACATGCGGGCCGCTCGGCGTCGTTGAGCACAAAGGCCGAGATCCAGCCGTCAAAGAGTTTTGATGCAATCGAAGCGATAAGGGTAAAGACTCAGATAAGGGATCTGCCCGTGCAGCTTTTGGGAGACATGCTCGCAGAAAGACTTCCTTTGACGTTCACGGCAGGCTTGATACATGGTGAGATACAAGGTTTTTGGCAGGGAAATGGATGGTCGACTGCGGGGTCCATTCTCTTGGAGGGTGTCGTTCCTGGGTTGGCCTTTTTCGGCGGCGCTGAACCATGGCGCGGTACGGTGGCCTGGAAAGGCGATAGCAATAAAGTCAAACTCCAGAGCGCGAATATCGCTGCCAACGATACGAGCCTCACCCTGTCGGGCGACCTGATCAAGCCATTTTCCCCAGATGCGGCATTCGATCTTCAGTGCCTTGGCAGAGTAGGCTCTTCATTGATAGCAGCCGCCATGTCTCGCTCCTTGGACGTTGCGGGCAGCATGGAGGTATCCGCCCATCTCAAAGGCCTTATGGCGGATCTTGGGCTTGCCGTCCACGCAGATTTATCTGGCCTTACCTTGGCCAAGGCCCCGTTCTTTCAAAAAAAAGGGGGTACGTCGGCCGCCGTTCACTTCGCTGGCCGCATAGTCAAAACAGGCGCCTCGGGCTCCGGCAGGAAACAACTGGAAGGGCTCCTAAAAGGTACGCTTGCGAGCGTCTCACTCGGGAAAGACGCGACATTGCCTTCGTCGCTCAACGTGCGAACTGAGTTTGAATCCAAAGTGCACGCGGACGCAATGGCTATCGGCTTGAGAGACGCGCTTATCACCTTGGCTCGGCCTGACTCCTCACAAAAGATATTCAGTATGACCGGAGACGTGACCAATCTCGGCTCAGCAGCCAGGAGCTTTCAGTTTCAGTCAAGGATAACGCTGGATAAATACATTTTGAACGCGTTGTCGATTTTGCCAAACGACGTGACCTTGAACGGCAGCGCCAGTGTGGCATGCAAATTTTCGGGGACAGCCAAAACGATGCGCTGGAGCGTGAACGCTCCCCTGAATACTGTTGAAGTCAAAGTAGGGGGCGCAACGCTCAAACAGCAAGGGACGTCTGGAAACTTTGCTGCAGCAGGTGCGTGGCGAGACGGTGAGCTCACCATTACCAGGGGCGATCTGTCGAGCCCAGGGATCGTCGTAAGCGCCGGCGGCACACTTCTAGATCGCCATGGCGCTTTTGGGCGTCTCGATGTCGAAATCAAGAAGGTCGATCTCGCTCACATCACGAAACATTTTCTCAATCCGGCATATACCATGACCGGCGCCCTAGTCGGTCGCCTCAAGATTCAGCCTATCGAACATTCCATTGGCGCTGCGGGAACGCTGCAGATGGTCAATGTGGTCGTGACGCCTCATAAACCGAATGGTATCGGCTGTTCAGGGCTGAAAGGCGTCATAGACATTCAGGGGACTACGGTACGGGCCGAAGAATTGACAGGGGCTCTCACCGGCGTCGTTACAGCGCCTTTGAAAATCAAGGGACATCTTGACGCGGTGTATTCGATGGACAGCATAAATGGCGACATAGTCGTCGAGGCTGGCAAAGGAAAAATACGGACTGATTTCCTCGCGGCCGCGACCAGTAGGCAATGTACTTGGGCCAAGAGCGGGTGTGTCGCAGCAGCTCCTCGACATAACAGCCGGATCAGCTTCCATAAAAATAGCTTCAGGCAAAGCCGAGACACAGGACCTGCGGGTCAAAGGTCCCGCCATAGCAGTTGGGGCGATGGGATCTTATCGATTCAAAGACAGCTCCATCAATGCCCTGCTCTCCATACAGACGAGGATGTTCGAGAACCTGCCAATTGGCGACATACCAGTGGTAAGGGATTTCCTCAAACAACACGAAGGTCTTCTGAAAGCCATAGGCGTTGACAAGGAACTGAGCAAGTACGGCATACGGCTGCCTGAGGCTCAACAAGGCCCATCGACCGGTCCCAAGCCACAACAGATCCCGCCATTGACGGTGATGTGTACGCTGCGGGGTCCCATACAAGGACCTCAACTGCTTCCGGTCTTAGAATCGTCTCTCGAAAAGAGCGTTGCGGAGAGACTCAAGAAACTCTCGGAGCTGTGAGACCCGTGCAGCGTGCAACTATTCATGTAGGTGAAGTCCGATCACGGGATAATGAACATGGAAAAGGGGTCTTATATGCTGATGTTTTTGACTTGACAGCAGCGAGTGAGTTCGGTAACTATAGGAAATATAAACCCCTTCCCTGATCCTTGTGCGACGTACCAACAAACAAATCACTTTAGAGGAGGAACCTGATGGCCAAGAAATTTTGGGATGAAAAGTTCGAAACCATGAACGAACGAGACATGGCGGCATTCCAAACCCAGAAGCTCAAAGAAACTCTGCAGTGGGTGTACGACAGGGTTCCCTTCTACAAAAAGGCCTTCGACGAGCGAGGCATCAAGCCTTCCGATTTCGCCAAATTATCTGATTTGAGCAAGTTTCCTTTTACCGTCAAGACAGATTTACGAGACAATTATCCCTTCGGTCTCTGCGCAGTACCTTTGTCAGAGGTAGTCCGCATACATGCCTCTTCAGGCACCACGGGGAAACCTATCACCGGCCCTTATACGGCGGAAGATCTTGAACAGTGGTCTGAGTGTATGGCACGGGGCTTGTGGGCGCAGGAGCTCAGACCAGAGAGTATTGCCCAAAACGCCTATGGCATGGGGCTTTTTACAGGCGGTTTGGGATTTCTTCAAGGGGCGATGAAAATCGGCTGCGCAGTCGTCCCCTCGGGCAGCGGTATGACCGAGCGCCAGATCATGCTCATACAGGATTTTGGGACTACCGCGCTGTTTTGCACACCGTCCTATTGCCTGACGATTATCGAGAAGGCAGAGCGGATGGGGGTAGATCTCAAAAAAACCGCGCTGAGAACCGGGCACTTTGGGGCGGAGCCGTGGACGGTGGAGATGAGAAACGAGATCGAGGCCCGGAGCGGTATCCACGCCTACGAGCATTATGGACTGACCGAACTCATGGGTCCAGGCGTGTCCTTCACCTGCGAGCACTACAAGATTCACATTAACGAAGACCACGTCTATCCTGAAATCGTCGATCCTGGCACCCTGGAGCCGTTGGAGCTGGGGCAAGAAGGCGAGCTCGTGTTTACGTCCCTTCAGCGACGGGCCATGCCGATGATTCGGTACCGCACCCGCGACATCTGCACGCTCAGACGTGAGAAATGCGACTGCGGCCGTACCCTCATCACCATGGACAAGATCCTCGGAAGATCAGACGATATGATGATTATCAGCGGCGTCAACGTGTTTCCATCGCAAATCGAAACGGTGCTGATGGAGTTCGAAGAAGTCGAGCCCTTGTATCAAATTCGATTGCGAAAAAAGGGCTACATTGACCACATCCTGGTTGAGACTGAGGTGAAACCAGCTGTGTATCAAGCAGGCTCGGAGAAGATCCAGGAGCTAGCAAAGAGAATCTCAGGCCGCATCCAACAGGTGATAGGCATCAACGTGCCGGTCACGATTTTGGCGCCAGAATCTATCGAGAGAAGCATAGGAAAGGCAAAGCGGATCATCGACGAGCGCTAGGTCATAAGCGCTGTCGCAGTCAAGAACAAGTTGCTGAAAGGGGTCCTCATGACGAGCTCGACACTCTTTGTCGAGCTCGTACCATGTACGTAGAGCCGGCGCCCGCAGCGGCAAGAGAAAAACGCCGCCGCAGGGGTGGGGCTCAAAGACATGCGAGAACCCTCGAGCGTTTGTGCGCATGAGCCTGCGCATCTTTGCGAGCGTAGCGATTCGTGATTACGTTCGAGAATAGTTTCAAGGTTTCCCGTTGCGCCCGACGCTGTTCTCCCGAGCTCATGACCTCTTGTCATTTCTATCATTCGTTTTCCTGTCATTTCGAGCGCAGCGAGAAATCTTGCCGTCCTGCGAAGATTTCCCAGTCGCACGCTCCTTGGAAATGACATGGAAAGCAAGGCTACTCACTGCGTCTGAGCCTGGATGGGCGGTCGTCCCCAGGACTTCGCCCAGGGCGACGAAGAATCATGCCGCGGACATCGGCGCCCGGAGATGTATGACACGCCTCGGACACTTTTGCCTATTGCCATTGCTTTGTTATTGCGAGGCGGCGAATGCAGCGACGCACTCTCACCGCCCTCAATCGAGCAGCGAAGCGCCCGTCGAATTCGCTTGCAGTTTCGAGAACCGTGATCACACATGATCACGTGCGAGTAACGCATTACGAGAATCGCTCATATCCCGACGAGGCCACTCTACGGGGAGCGGGTTACTCTGAGAACGCGTCTTGCAGCACCACGACATCCGGCGGGTTGCCGAGCGTCACAATGACCACATCGAACCTGCAGATTGGGTATTTTGAAAACCGGGCCGCGAGATAATACTGCGCGGTCCGGACGAGCTTCTTTTGTTTCCGCACATTTACGGAGTATATGGGGTCCACTGCCTCTTTGCCGTATCGAGAACGCACCTCGACGAAGACAAGAATTCCCTCATGCAGGGCAATAAGATCGATCTCCCCAGCCTTGCACATGAAATTTCGCTCGATGACGCGGTACCCCAGCTTCTCGAGATACCTCTGAGCGACGTCTTCGGCGCGCATACCACGGGCGCGGGTATTCTGACCGTCCTCTTTGGTCAATATTTCGCCTTTCTTCGGTCGTGATGGCCGTTACTGAAAGAGTTCTACTTTCGAAGACACTGTGCGCCCCAGCGTTCCAGACTTGAGATTGCCGAGTCGCCTGGTGCTCGTTGCTACCACTGATGACAGAAGCGGCAGGACGGGATATATAACCTTTCTCAAGAGAAATCGCAAAATGCTCCGACGTGACGTTGTCATTCCAATCAAATGGAAATCCAGGAAACTCAGTATGGATCCTTACTTTCGTGAGGATGACGCAATGAGGTAAGCGGCCTCAATTCGTGATTAATTTCGAAAATTCCTATAACACATCAGATTGATCAAAATTCATGTGGGTCTTTCTTCCTTCGCGACCGTTCGCAACAATCCTCGGCATTTCTCGAGGACACCATGGTCGTTTTACTCCATTCATGCGTCCTTTTGAGAGCCGTGCTAGCCAGCTGCCGGCTTGCTTTTTCCTTTTCGGAATGGCTAAGGCGCGCCTGAGACCGTCTCCGTGATGAGAAGAGCTAATGTTAATGGCTGTCAGCCAGCATCTGTTCGTGCAGACGCTTGGCTTGCAACGCAAACGCTTCAAGGCGCGCCTCGATGATCTGGGGAAACGGATTTCCATCCGTTTCTATAGCCAAAAAAGGAAGCTTTCTGTCTCTGCCTCTCAGGATTGGGCTCTTACCTAGGGGGGAATCGCCGTTTTTGGCCATGATAAGGTTGAGCTTGGTCGCGGTGGTAAACTTCTCCGATAATATCGATTCCGCCACCCTTGACGGCATGCAACCAAAAGGGCCGATAGATATGATGCCGCACGCGGGATGCAGGATCTCGTGGAGGGCGGCTCCAACAGTAAGAATAGCCTCGCCGGTAAGCCGAGGCGATACAAAGGGCGCCCCGGCCTCGACGAGATCTTCCACCCGAAGGGTTTCGTGGAAAAATAGACCCGCTGGCGCAAAAAGGTCCCTTACCCTGGAATCAAAATGCCGCTTTACAAAGTACCGAATCCAGAATGGGATATCCGGCGTATCTCCTTCAATGCGATTTTTGATAAGCCAGTCCACATACTTGATCCACTCACTGGTCTGCGAGGTCCGCACAATGAATCCTCGATCAGCCATCTTTTCCACAAGGCGCTGTAAAGAGATGGGATCATTTCGAACGTAAATCTCACCTATGAGTGAAATCTTAGGTATCTTCTCATACGGCATGGTGAGAGGTATGGTGCGAAGGGCTTCCGCGGTGGCCTGGATTTGCCTCTTAATCAATCGCCATGGCTTGTGGACGACATTCACCAATTTGTCCCACTCGGCGTAAAAGACTTTGAGAGCCGTCTCGCGATCCTTCGCCGCCGCAAGGAGCGTGGACCAGATTTCGTACATCACGTCGCCGATGATGATAGCGCGCCACGCCGGCAGGGTGAATCTGTCCCCTAGGCCCATGTACCCATTTGCGGCGTTGAGCGTCAAAACTGCCACATCTGGGAATTGGTATCGCTCAATCAATCGTCTCGAGAAGACATTGTATTGCCCGAACCGACACGGGCCGCCTGCGCCCGGCATAAAGTACGCCGTCACCTCGCCCTCCGGCCTGTCTTGGGTGAGGTATTTCAGCATTGACCCAACCGTGGTTTGCAAAGGGAGACATTCCTTGCATGTTGAGTTGCCTCGGCCGAGCTTCAGGACTTCTTCATCTGCGGGCGGCAGCCCAAGGGCATTGATTCCCACCTTCTTGAATGTGTTTACCAACGCTTGATGAGCGAAACGTCCCATGGCCGGCAATATGATGCGCACACTCGGGTCGTTCAGCGGGAGCTTTCGGCCATCCGCCGTCAGGATAATGGGTTTCCCGTCGAGCATCATGGCCTTGGCAGGACGAAAATCTTTGCGCACCTGGCTGATTTGCTTCCTGCTTTCGAGTTCACGATAATAATGTACGATATCGAGGAAGGCCTCGATCCGCGTCTCCAAGCCGGCATCTGCGGTGTGGCTGTCCAGCTCCAGGGTCAGAGAAGGTTTACGCCCCATCTCATCTCGGAAATAGCCAACGATGAAAGAATCTGGTCCGCAGGAGAAATTACTGATGTATGTCCCAAAAAGCTGTTTGTGATTCCTCGCCAGTCTCGCAGACTTCAATATCATTCTCCCCATGGACCAATACATGGTGTCAGCGTCTTGGAGTTCCTGATTTTCGTAAGGCAGCATGTCAAAGGGCACAATAAAGTACCCTCGTGAGGCAAATTTGGCGGGAATCCCCTTGTTGGCCTCTGCCGCGAAGGCATTGTATGGCCGTCCAAAGAGGACTATGGCGATGGCTTCGGGGTCTTGTTGCAAGATGTCGAGAATTTCACGCCCTTTGGCGCGCAGCCGCTCTTTGAATCGTTCCTGAGCGGCAATGGCTTTTCTTGCGGCTTCGGCGCCTTGAGTCCGGGATGCTCCCAATTGTTTCGCAATCTGGACAAAATCCTCAAGCCTTGCGTCAAAGCCCTTACTTAAATCCAGATAGGGAGTCAGCACCCTTTTTTGTGCGATACCTTCAAAGGTACCGGACAAATAAAAAGCCTCCCCCTGAACAAAGACGCAGGTGCAGGTGTTTGGATTTTCGTGATCCGTGGGCACGCCACGAATGTGAGGGAGAAAAAGTATATTCGGGTCCTTCCTCAGCAGATCGAGCGCATAGCCGTGGGCGATCTCCACTGGAAAGCAAAACGCAGCGCCCCTCTGATCCATACCTTCGGGATCCACCGTATCCGGCAGCACCAATCGATAGCCAAGCTCCGCGAAGAATGTGTTGAAAAAAGGAAAGTAGGTGTTGACAAGAAACGATCTGTTCATTCCGACAGTCGGTCTCAGGTCGGAAGGGTCGTCAGGAGCGAGGTCTTCGAATACGAGCTTCTGGCGATAATCCACCATGTCATATTTTTGTCGCTCAAATTGAATGTGTCGCACGAGATTGACATATCGGTTGCACGCACCCCCAAAGGGATAGGTCTTTCCCTCGATTTCGATGCGGGCGATTTCGCATCGCCGATCGCATTTTTCCTTGCCCCCTCCGCAGACAAACGATTTTTTGTACGCGACTCCACGATTGGCCAGACTGTTGAGATCAAAGTCTTGTTCCGCCATGAGGCCGACATTGATCCGACGCTCGACCTCCAAAGCCACGCCGAATGCGCCCATCAATCCTGGCTCCGGCGGGACAACGATCTCCTTGCCGGTGATAGCCGCCATGGCTGCGGGAATGGCTTCGTTGTAGCATACGCCGCCCTGCATGAACACCTTGGCCCCTACTGGTCTGTTGCCCTTCACGCGATTGGAGTAATTCATGCAAATAGAATAGACCAGCCCTGCAACGATGTCTTCGAGCGGTATTCCCTCTTGAGCCGCATTCTTAATATCCGATCCAATAAACGCAGCGCATTGGTCGTTGAAATTCGGCGGCTTCGTTCCCTGGTACGCGACCTTGCCTATATCCACGACCTTCACGCCCAGACTTTCTTTTGCGGACTCCTCAAGAAACGACCCTGTCCCTGCGCTGCAAGCCTCGTTCATCGCATAATCGCTGGGCACGCCGTTGGTGATGTAGGTATATTTTGCGTCCTGGCCCCCAATCTCGAAGATAGTGTCCACATCTCGATCGAAGTGCACGGCCGCCGTTGCATGAGCGATGATCTCGTTTATGACGCCGTGTGTCATCGCATGTAGGCCCGCAATCTGGCGACCGGACCCCGTGACGCCCAGACCCTTTATCTTGATGGGCGCGTTCACCTGATCGGCCAGGCTTCTATATACTTTGCGCGCGGCAGCGACCGGATCGCCATCGGTGCGGAGATAATCCGCTGCAAGAATCGCCTTGTCGCTGCAACGCATGATGACGCCCTTGGTCGTAGTTGACCCGACATCGAGGCCCAGGATGGTTCTGTCGCCTGCTTGAGCCACGCATCTGGGGCGGTCGTTGAAGTGCACTTTGTTGCGGAATTCCGCCAACGGCCTCAGATAGCTAAAGGTCGAACTCTTTCGTTCGAAGACATCCTGAGGGCCTGTGTAGCGCACTGTCGGATGATCCAAGGCCCATAGCGCCGCGCCATACGCCTCAAAAAAAGGGGCCTCTTCGGGAATGAATAGGTCTTCGATCTCCTTGGACAGATAGTGAATCATGGTCTTGTTTTTTGATGAGCCGCCCACCAGCATTATGCTTTTTTTGGGCAATTTCTTGAGCAGCTCCAATACCTTGTTGGCCATCATCATGCCCAGGCCTGCAACCACATGCGCCTTGGGAATGCCTTTGTTCAGGGCATGGGTGCAATCGCTCTTGCAAAACACAGAGCACCGCCCCGAGACCTTGTGCACCTCTTCGGAAATCCCCAACTTTGATACCTCTTCCAGAGTCAAGTTCATGCGACCGATTTGCTGGAGGAAGAATTCGCCCGTCCCTGATGCGCATTTGTTGCCTGTTTGTATTCCTTGGATCTTAAAATCATCATCCAGATGATACACGAGAAAGGTCTCGCCGCCGGCGCTGACAATCACACGGTACTGGCCTTTCCCCTGGAGTATGTGCGCAGCAGCCATTTCCACTGCTTCGGGTTCGGATATCGTTGTCAGCTTCATGAATTGAATGAATTTTCGCCCCGTCACAGCGATAGGGATTTCGCTGATCCCTGGCTCCTTTTCAAGTGCATCCAACAAGGTTTTTCGAGGATTGCCCTCATGCGTGATGGTTGCCGCATGAACTATCCTCGGGGCGCCGCTTTCTTTTCGGAGACGCACCATGCTCAACGTGGAAGCGCCTAAACACATACCCAGAACTTCCATCAAGAAATTCTCCTCAACTGCTATTGCGTCGCATGTTCAGTATAGGCCGTCCGATTCGGTTTGCCAGAGAGGGGCTGAAGTGTTGTCTGGTCCCTACTGAGGCATCCGCTCATTTCAACACGGCGCGAAGACCGAATCTCGAGACTGACAAACTGAACATGATATAGTTTTCTTCCAAGTTTATCACAAGATCACTTCCCTCCGCTCGGTATGACGCGTCAGCGGCCTCTTTGTCATTGCCCTAAGCCCCGATAGCGACGAAGCGGTCCCCGCTCTCATCACGCGAGCAGAGGCCGTTTTTGAATTCCCGCTTTTTCCTCGAGAACTACTTTAAAGGGAACATAGGCCGTCCCGGAACCAAAAGCAATGCGTCTGCCTCTAGGAGATCCCACCTGGGACGCGTGCAGCTTTGCACATCTCGCCCCTGCCCTTTGCGGTGAAAATCGCAGTCAACAGCTACTCTGCTAACTCCAAAAGGTTGTCTTTCATATTGCTCACGTATTGATTGATATTCTTTACGGAGTCGAGAATAAATAAAAAAATTGCATTGGCTTGGGGAGAGCAGAAGCCTGCTTCCAGCCTTTCCCAGTGAGCGAGCCGCGCATCTTCCACAAGCTGACTCAGCCGTTCGCATTGACCGGCGATGTGGTGCAGAAGCACCGGGTTCGTGACCACCATGCTGTCGCGAAGGTTCACCAGCAGCTCTGCCAAAAGGTCCAATATGGCATGGAGCTCCCCTTGAGCTTTGTCGCTAAAGGGGATGCCATCCTCGACTTTGCTGCGAATCGCCCTCAACATATTCTCGAACATCTCTCCAATTCGCTCAATTCTGCTTGGGAAGCGCACGAACGTCCGAAACCAGACCTTGCTGGCGGCTGACGACGCACTCAAAATAGACGCGGTCGCGCTCTTTTCCTGCTCATGCACCTGGTGAATCAACTCCTCGCATTCCTTTAGTTTTTCCAGACTCTCTGACTTCGAGGATACAGAGAGTATACGCGCCACTTGAATCAGCTTTGCCAGCATAATCAGGATGCTTTCTTCAGGAGTTCGAGTTTGTGATACCTCCGCGCGATAAAGCTCCTCTATCTTTCCAATCTCCTCGTCGAGTTTAGGACTGATCATCCGAAAAGGATTCCATAAAACCCTTTGCTCTTTCATGGTTGACTACCTCCGGTGGGAAACACTTCGGCATGGATGATAACAGGATTGAAAGTAGTGTTGCAAGGCCGCGCCACCCCCCCTGCCGCAGCCCAGTCGCACGCGGCCGGAGCATAATCGGGGGGCATGTGAGGGGGCGCAGCCTTCAGCATATCATACGATCGCCGCTCCCCAGGTGTATGAGCGTTGACTGCTGACCATGTTCGCCGCCTCTCTGCCCTTTCCAGAGACGCTCGGGAGAAGAAACGCCGCCTCGACGCGTCGTTAATCGAACGACCAGTCTGTCCAATCCCTCTCCCGGAGCATATTCCTTTTCCACCCTTCGAGCTTCGTGCATGCATGGGGGAAGAGCCTGAGTGTGTAAATTGAGACCGGCGCCGGCACACCCAGCACGTCGCCAAAGATACAAAGCAGGAAGAGACTCTCTCGCACAGCCTTTTCCTTCATAGCCACAGACCTATGTTCGTACACGGCCATACCAAAAAAGAACTCTCGCAAGGCTCGAAGCACGTCTTCTCTTGTCACTGGCGGCCCCCTCTTGCTCTCTGCACGGTAGATGTCGAGGGTCCTCAGCCCCTACAGATACAGACCCTCTCGACTAATAATGCGCTCGCTCTCCCCGCAGTGCAAGCCCGCGTATTCCGACCTAGAAAAATCCCACTATGGATCAGGGGCATGCCGCCAATGCCCACGCTGCGATATCAGCCCGCACGACTTGCATTGAAAAATATTTCTGAAAGGTCAGGTCGGTGGCCACAGACTTTTGACGATGTAGAGCTATCCGCGTCATGACGAGGCAGCTTCAACGTGTTGTCTTTTTTGCCAAAAAATGGTTTCATTTATTGTTTTTGCTGCTGTGTTCTTGCCCAAATAAAAAGTCACGGGGACATGGAACTTGGCAAAGGTACGTGAGACAAAATGAATGCTACGCGTTGATTTTTTGCTTGACAACTTGCACGAAAAAGATGCAAAAGTTTTGGGTTGATAATATCAGAAAGGGCATTCGCCCAAGGTCGGGAAAATGATTCGAGACGCTTTGTTCATACCTCACAAACCGCATCCCAAAGGCAGATTGGGCCTTATGGATTCATGTTCCCGACGCGTTCGTCTCTTATCCTTACACCAAAAAATCGACGCTGAAAGGAGATACCTTAGAGGGGAGACGCACTGTTTTCCTCTCGTAAGGTTGAGACCGTAGCACCTCCAGGGTCAGGGGAGCAAACTCCCCCATCCATGGTTTGGCGTGAGGCAACCTGTGGCGGCCCGCCAAAGCACATATCGGTCAAATCAATCGGCGACAAGGGGTGTGGTCACGGGCCGGTAAGGGACGCCGGTCGGCAAAATTGGTGACCGCGAGCGTTATCTAGTTATCTCGCGAGAGGCGTTTGCCCACTCGGTACGGAGGATGACGATGAAAGCTTTGGGAATTCATCTTCTGATCGAGTTTTGGTCCTGCAATAGGCAGAAAATAGACAACCTCGATTATTTGGAAAGAATATTGTCTCAGGCCGCTGAAGCCGCGGGGGCAACTGTACTGAAGACGGCATTTCAGGACTTTAATCCGCAAGGGGTGTCCGGAGTGGTGGTGATTGCAGAATCCCATCTCACCATTCACACGTGGCCGGAACACGGCTATGCAGCGGTTGATGTGTTTACCTGCGGGTCCACCGTGGACCCATGGAAAGCGGCTCGGTTTCTCAAACACGAGCTGGAAGCGGAAGAAATGGAAGTCAAAGACTTCCCGAGAGGACTCTTAGAGTCCCGCATCATACGAAAGGACCGTCATGAGTCACCATACGAACTCGTTGCGTGCGGCGGTGCTCACTGTTAGCGACCGCTCGTTCCAGGGAATTCGAGAAGACAGGGCTGGTCCGCAACTTTCGGATTTTCTGAGGCAGAACGGCGTTGACGTCATTGACGCTGCGGTATGCCCCGACGAGATCACCGAAATAGCCCGTAAACTCCGGGCATGGGCCGACAAGGCTGATATAGATATTATCTTCACCACCGGCGGGACGGGCGTGGCGCCCCGGGACGTCACCCCGGAGGCCACGCTGTCCGTGCTGGAGGTGGTCATCCCCGGCATCGCTGAAACCATGCGCTCAGCCAGCGCTGCGAAAACGCCTCACGCCATGCTTTCACGGGCCGTCGCCGGTATACGCGGCCGCGTCCTCATCATTAATCTTCCCGGCAGCCCCAAGGGTGCAATAGAAAACGTTGCAGCAGTGATCAAGGCCCTGCCTCATGCTGTCGCGAAGATACACGGAGATCCATCGGACTGCGCAGTGTGATCCGTTTGTAAACGAGTTCCGCCGCGCGACGGGGAGGCGCTCGTGGCGCTGACCGGTCTCGGGTTTCTACAGGCCACTCAACATCGGAAGCCAAAAGCCTCATGAAACGACGCCCTGCCAATACGCCTGTACAAGCTGGCGCAGTGTTAAAGAAGCTCCTCGACCAGTATGGTCTCAAAAAGGCTCTTTCACGGCGTCAGGTTGCGTTTTTGTGGCCGCAGATCGTGAGTCCTGCCATTGCCCGCCACGCACGAATAGAGAGAATTACCGAAAAAGTCGTACACATAGCCGTCGATTCTTCGGTGTGGATGAACGAGATTGCGGCGCTGAAGCAGGTGCTACTTGCGAAAATCAACAAGTCTCTGAGCTCGGGCGCAACCAAATTCGAGGATATCCGCTTTGCCCAGCGATCGTGGGGCTTCGGCGCTCCAAAGACGGCCGAGGAACATGAGGAACCTGTCCTGGACGAGTGGGAGCAACGCAGAGTGCGTACGCTGTTGGAGCCCCTCGGAGATGAAGACCTGCGGTCTGTGATGCACCGTGTGATCGAAAAGGATCTGAAACTGAAAAAGAGGAGAGGAGGATCTGCAAGCCCCGAGACTAAGGCGCATGATAGGTTTCCACGCAGCAGAATCAACGGCGCCAACACATATCGTAAAGACCACAACTTCACCACCCCCTCAGCCACAGACACGTAGCAAATCGTTTCCTCGATATTCCAATGTGCGAAATTACTTTCGGGGTGAGTTCTGCGTCATGGCGTGCGTGAACATTTTCGAAAACCTCTACATTTTCATCGCTGCGGCGGAGTTGACGGTCACGACTCCATCCGGGATCCACTGATCTGTATTCTCGCCTCCGAGCGAATGACGTCCATGACACATTATCGAATTGGCAAGCGGTTGCGCGCCTCTCACATAAGGCCCGCCGTCCGTTTACGGAAGGTGTTCAAGTGTGTCATCGCTCTCCTTGGTGACAGAAGATTCCGATGAAGGCGTGTGGTCATCTTCGCGTGCACTATCAGAGCGGTATTTTGCCCGTGAAGGCGGACCCCGTTTCGGTACTGGGTTTCTGTTAGCCTTTTTCTGCAGCTCACTAACGGGAATATCCTCTCGCGGCGTCCTCACCAATCCAATCCCGATGGCGCCCCCGGAAAACGGCATAAGTAACCAGATTCGGTTTTCATCTCTCTTGCGGACAGGCACGACTTGCGCAGGGGCTTCTGGATAGCGCGGGTCTCTGAGAATAAGCCCTTTATTCGTGACCTCCCACATGCCCTCATTGGGTTGAAAAAGGTTGACCATGCGCATTGTCCCGTCCTTGTTGAATCTCGCAAAACCGGTTTCGCGAAAGGGCCGCAAAGTCGCTTTTTGCCGGTCGGTCACACCCCATTTGAAAAATTCGTCTGAGGTCTGCCACGTCCCGTGGAGAAAGTCAGCGGTGACTGCTTCAGCCACGCCAAATAAGGCCGACGGTGAACATCCGGAGAGGCTGTCATGGGGTACAATGCCGGAAAAGACGGGTATCAACGTGAGAAAAAGGATTTGTAATTCGAACATCGTCCTGCCGCCAAGCACAAAAAGCTGGTTACGTCATCCATGAAATTCGCGCCAGTGGCCGTAGAAAAGCCGGTCCGTGGCTCTCCTTTGGGATGAGTAACTCGGACACCATATGCGTCAGTTCCCTAGGAGTTCTCTTCGTGGACAGACATGGATTGGATTATAGCCGTTCTCGAAAAAAACCTCCACGTCGGCCTCTGCCTTTGGACGCGGACGATGTGAGCGGAGACGGCTTCGCGGCCATGGGCTTTTCGCAATGACAGGGAATCTACTTATGGCTTATTGCGACAACAGCGCGAAATCGCGCCATGAAGCTGGGCGAGGAGCGTCTCTCATGGAGGCGGGTAAAGGACATTCCCCAATTATCGGCAGTGTTAGTTGATTTATGAGTAATGGAGGTGGGGCGTAGTTTATTGGACGTTATAGTAAACTCTCGAAACTAATCACGAATTGGGCGTGTGTCCCATCATTGCGCCATCCTCACGAAATTGGGGATCCACAAGGAGTTTCTTGGATTCCCATTTTCATGGGAATGAAAATCTGACATGTGAGCATTTGGTAATTTTTTGAGAATGGTTATGGAATGCGAAAATTTCTTACAAAAGTGACA
>CAYRVH010000005.1:8351-18291 GCA_964427855.1 uncultured Syntrophaceae bacterium | reverse complement strand
CATGCGCCAGGAGAGCCGAAATCTTGTCACTGCGAGGGAGCGAGACTCGAATGAAAGCGAGACGCCTTGCGACGCCTTGTCATTTCGAAGGAGCCTTGCGACACCATGTCATTTCGAAGGAGCCTGGCGACTGAGAAATCTTTCTCGCTGGGTCAAGATTTCTCGCTTCGCTCGAAATGACAGAGGGCGCGGCTCGAAAGGACAGAGGGCGCGGCTTGAAATGACAGAGGGCGCGGTTCGAAATGACAGGGAAAAAGGGCGGTGGAAATCACGGGGAAGACAGGGGTGGAAATTATAGAGGGGGACGGCCTAAACGACAGAGGGTGAAACACGTCTGCATGCCGACTACGTCATTAAATTCGTGAGTACTTTCGAGAGACTCTATACGCTTGCGCAGACGCCGTCAGGGCAATCCTTGGCAGGTCAGCATAAGGCTTACTGCCCGACAGACACCAAAACGTGGCCTTTTTGTCCGACAACCCCGCTTTGCTGCATAATTTTTTGTGGGCAACTCCTGAGCCCGCTCCTCTTGTAATTTCAGCTGCCTCGTGGTACAGCCTTGCCAAAAATAACGAGGCGCTGAGGCGTTGGAAAGAACGCGCGATCCATCCAGAGTCGCATCTTTAGGAAACATGGACAATGCGTGCTCCCACCCTGCAAAGTTCTTGGAGGAGACGTCGTACTGTCCGGGGGCGAACCTCGTTGAGAAACACGGCATAGAGAATCAGGACTTCCTCGATCTTGCGGACGTCATCCGCATCATACAGCCTTATGCGATAAAAGGAGTTGGTTGCGGCCCCGTTTCAGGCGTGTCCATCGACACCCGCAAGCCGATGGGCGAAAACAAGATTTTTTGGGCCCTGAAAGGCAGTCATTTCAACGGAAACGACTTTGCGAGGCTCGCGCTGCAGCTTGGCGCCAAGGCCGTGGTGGTGGAACGAGAAGAGCTTCTTGACGGCGAGTTACCCGCCGGCGCCACCGTGATGCTGTGTCGCGACACGCTCCAGGCCCTTCAAACGCTCGCAGCTCACTATCGATCCCTTTTCGAGATCCCTGTGATCGGCGTCACCGGCAGCAACGGGAAGACCCTCGTGAAGGAGATGTTGGCCTCCATACTCTGTCAGGAGCGCCGCATCTACCGATCCCCCCTTTCCTACAATACGCAGATCGGGGCCGCGCTGGCGATCTTGGGGTTGAGACCTGAGCACGAGATCGCAATAATCGAGGCGGGCATAAGCCGCCCAGGCGAAATGGAGAGGCTTCAATGGATGATACGGCCTAGCCATGGCGTCCTCACCGTTATCAGCAAGGCGCACATAGGGGGATTGGGCAGCCTTGAGAACACGTTGGAAGAAAAGCAGAAACTCTTTGCAGAGCTCGATAGCAATTCCTTTCTTGTGCTCAATGCGGATGATCCTCTCAGCATGAAGCTGAGGGGAAAGACCAGGGCTCGGACGTATACCTTTGGCCTCTCTTCTCTGGCGGACGTGCGTGCAGAAGACGTCCGCGTGGGCTTTGACAAAGGTCACGTCTTCACGATGCATTTGTTTGGAGAGGAACTGGAAGTCAATCTGCCGGTGGCTGGTTGGTTCAACGTGGTGAACGCCCTGGCGGCCTCGGCCGCGGCTCGGCTCCTGGGGGCGTCTTTGGGGGCTATTGCTGCTGGTTTGGCAGAGTTCCATCCTTCTCCCATGCGATTGGAAATGCACACCACGGTCACGGGCGTCACGCTTATCAATGACACCTACAATTCAGACCCAGCCTCGATGAAAGGCGCTCTCGACGTCCTGGCGAAAGTCGGAAACGGTCGCAGGAAAATCGCCATTCTCAGTGAGATGCTCGATCTCGGCCTTCACAGCTCAGAGGAACACCGTGCAGTGGGAAAAGACGTGGTGCGCGCAGGAGTGGATCACTTGATCACCGTGGGTGACAATGCCACACTTATTGGACAGGCTGCCGCTGCGGAGGGGATGTCCCAGAAACGGATTACCGAGACAAGGAGCTATACCGAAGCTGCGGCTGAACTTGAGAAGATCGTCAACCGGGGCGACGTGGTACTCTTTAAGGGGTCGCGCTGGTTTGGGCTTGAACGCATCGCCAGAGAGTTGGTTGGGTCCATAGGACCCACACGCCTCATCGTGAATCTCGACGCTATCGCTGCCAACATCAAGATGATTCGCGGCATCGTAGGAGATGGGGTTGAGATTATGCCGGTGGTAAAGAGTTTTGGATACGGCAACGATTCCATCCGAGCGTCGAGGGTTGCCCTTGAACATGGCGTCCATTATCTTGCCGTCGCGTTTCCCGATGAAGGGGCCACCTTGAGGGAAAACCGCATTGATTGCCCGATTCTGGTATTCAACGTCCTTATGGAAGAGGTGGACAAGATCGTTCGCTACGGTCTGAGCTCCGTCGTTCCTTCGCTCGATCTGGCGAGGGCCTTGGACAACGCTGGGTCGCCGGAACGCCGCATACCAGTCCACCTGAAGATAGACACCGGCATGGGTCGGTCTGGCGTCTGGGTGGACGATGCCATGCCCTTCGTACAGGCTGTGTCGCGAATGAAGAACCTCCACGTGGAAGGCATCATGACGCACTTTGCCTGCGCCGACGATCCCAGAGACGACGAATACACCCGGTCCCAAATACAATCTTTTACTGCGTTGGTGTATGAGCTAAGAAGCCAGGGCTACGAGTTCCGTTTCGTGCACGCAGCCAATACCGCCGCAATTGTCAGATTCCCGGAAGCTCATTTCAATATGGTGCGGCCTGGTCTGGCCATTTACGGGATGTACCCCTCCAGGGCGGTGCGCTCCCTGATCCATCTCGAGCAGGTCATTACTTTTGTCACGAAAATTTCTCAGATCAAGGATCATCCGCCCGGGCGGAGCATTTCGTATAACAGACGGTTCGTAACCGCCCAACCAAGCCGGATCGCGACGCTCCACGTGGGCTATAATGACGGATATCCTCGTTTTCAATCGAACGTGGGTGAGGTGCTGATCCACGGGAAACGGGCCCGTGTTGTGGGAACCGTGTGTATGGACACCATCATGGTGGATGTGACGCATATACCCGAGGCGCAAGTGGGCGACGACGTCGTGCTCATCGGCAGACAAGGCGACGAGGAAATCCTCGCGGACGATATTGCCGCCAACGGCCACACCATTAATTATGAAATCGCATGCAAGATATCTCCCCGCGTCACCAGGATATTTGTCCAGAGCTGAACGCCTGCGAAGAAAGGATAACCAATTTATTATGGACATGATGGAAGCCATATTCACGAGGCGAAGCATCCGAAAATATTTGCCGGACCCCTTGGACGAGGAAACGGTCACACAGCTGCTGCGCGCCGCTATGGCCGCGCCCACGGCCACAGGACAGGCCTATGATTTTATTGTGGTCTCGGATCGTGAGGCCTTGAGTCGCATAAAATCCTTTCATCCCCATGCCGAGATGCTGGCTCAGGCGCCAATGGGCATAGTCGTATGTGGAGACCCGCAGAGAGAGGCGCTGCCTGGTCGATGGATCATGGATTGCTCGGCCGCGACGGAAAATATGCTGCTGGCGGCGAATGCGATGGGGTTGGGCGCGTGTTGGGTCGGCATCTACCCCGTAGAGGAACGAATCGCTGGCGTGAGACAATTGTTCAACATCCCGTCTCATGTCGTCCCCCTCTGCGTCGTTGCAGTGGGACGGCCTGCGGAGAACAAAGGACCTGCCAGTAGATTCAAAACAGAACTGATACACCGGGAGAAGTGGTGAGCGCTGTCGGGCCCCACGCGAGGTGTCTGCAAAAGGACGCCCGAGGCTTCCAAAAGACAAATGTCACGGCCAATTGGTGGGCAGTCTCGAGAAACGCTATAATCTCCGAGTCACTGCCGCAATGGCGGGCCCTTACGGATAAAGGCGGTCCATGAGTCGCGGAAATGCGATCGTCTCTCGCACGTGATGGATGCCTGTGAGCCACGCGAGGGTTCTCTCGATGCCCAGACCGAAGCCGGCGTGGGGTACAGAGCCATAGCGCCTCAGATCCAAGTACCACTGCAAAGGCGCCGCATCCAAGCCGTGGCGCTGAATCCGCTCCTCCAGCAGCTCCAGCGAATCTTCCCGCTGGCCGCCGCCAATGATTTCGCCGTAGCCCTCGGGCGCAAGGAGGTCCACGGCCAGGGCTAATCGCGGGTCATCCGGATCGCGCTTCATGTAAAAGGCCTTCACATCAGCGGGGTATTTCGTGACAAAGACCGGTTTCTCAAACCTTCGCGACAACACGGCTTCTTCATCGGCCCCAAAGTCGTCTCCCCATTCGAGAGGCATACCTTCTTGTTTGAGCTTCTCAACAGCATCTGAATAGCTGATTCGAGGAAATGGGCTCTTGATATTCTCGAGTCGCGTCAGGTCTCGTTCCAAAATCTCTAGCTGCGGTTTGCAGTTGGCAAGGACATCGGCCGCAATGCGGCATACCAACCCCTCAGCCAGATTCATGGTCTGATCCAAATCCCAAAACGCCATCTCCGGTTCAATCATCCAGAATTCTGTCAAGTGCCGTCGAGTCTTGGATTTCTCGGCGCGGAACGCGGGCCCGAACACGTAGATCTTTCCCAAAGCCATGGCCGCAGCCTCTCCATAGAGCTGTCCTGACTGGGTAAGATATGCAGACCTGTCAAAATACGCGACCTCGAACAGAGACGTCGTCCCTTCGCACGCTGTGGGCGTCAGTATGGGCGCCTCGACAGCCACAAAACCCTGCTCGTCAAAGAAAGAGCGGGCTGACCTCGTCAAGACTGACCGGATCCTCATCATTGCGACTTGGTGGGAAGACCGCAGCCATAAGTGTCGGTGGTCCATGAGGAATCCAACACCATGATCCTTTTTTGAGATAGGATATGGCTGCGCTTCTGAAATAATTCTCATGTCTTCAGCGGCTATTTCATAGCCTGAAGGCGAGCGAGGGTCTTCTTGTACCTGCCCAACCAACACGACAGATGATTCGTATGGGATTCGGTCTGCAGCCTCGAACGCCTGCTCAGAAACCTTTCCGGACACAAAAACGCACTGGATGACGCCTGTCCCGTCCCTCAGATGCACAAATCGAATCTTGCCTGATGATCGTCTGTTAGAGACCCACCCCCGTAGTTCGACGCGACTTCCGACGTGCGCTGCAACACGGTCTATCGCCACCCAGTCCATACAATCCTCCGAGCGTTGTTCTCCCAAACAGGGACACCCAATGTATCACTGCTCTTGGCGGGGTCAAGATATCTCTTTTGGTGAGCTGCGATGTTGCATCCACCGGTCAGCTCTGGTAAGAGAACGTGACATGAAATCGTCCTGCCTCGCGGACAATCCGCTCCATTACTGCCGCATTCCATACTGGATGTTCATTTTCTTCCAGGTAGGCGTGATCACGCTTTCGTACCTGAACCTCCTCTCGGCTCAACCAGAACCAGTCAATCCGAGCGACATCCCCCGCATCGTCACGGAAAGGGGTAAGAACCTCTCTGCCTTGAAGGCTGCGATGAACATAACCAGCACGTACGATGGAGGGAAGTCCCGTCAAGATGTGACAGGATTTCTTATATACCGGCGTCCCAGCGACTTTCGATTTCAAGGAATAGGACCAGGCGGCAATGCGCTGTTCGAGCTGGTCATGAGAGCCGGTCGATTTGAACTCTACGTCCCGTCAGAAGGCAAGATCACGAAAGGGCGGAAAGACTGTTTTGCCAAGAAGTTCCCGGACGTTGCAGATATAGAAGGGCTTATCCCTATGGTCCTGTTGCAATGGAAGGATGTAAGGTTTGATAGACTTTTGTCGCGCGACCAAGAGAAGATCGTCATTAGGGTGACATCCCAAGGTCGCATCTGGGGGGTCACACTGGACAGGCAAACCCTTTTTTTGAAAAGACTCGTAAGAATAAGCCCTTATGGGGAGGTGGATTTGACCGCTGATTTCGGAGACTTCAAGGAGGGCGAATACGGATGGCTGCCGCGGCGCTTCGAAGTCCAGTCCGTGGTCGGTGGGTATCGTACTATAGTACGGATAAGCAAAATCGAAATCAACCCGTATGTTGTAGAAAAGAACTTTCAGCTGGAACCGATGTTCTCCACGAAGATTGAAGAATGCCGCTGACGGGGAAGGTCGATACTGCGACAAGCTACTACACTGGCGCCCGAAGCCGGTGTGGCGCTGAAAACCCCTCTATGTTTCCGTGTGGTCAGCAAAGAGTCTTTCAAAGACACAAGCTCGCGGCGCCATTGCCAATAAAGCGGCTCGCTGACATGAGGACTTGGTTCGGCATCCATGAACCCAGCGGCATCCGGTGTTTTGCGGGGATGACATATCCTGCAAGAGGTCGTACCATTCGCGGGTTATTTCGGCGACAGCCATAGGACGAATTCCAAGAAAAGCGACCCTGGAACAAAACAACATGCAGCCTCGCGACAGAACTGCTCGATGAAGCGCCTCGTGTACAACATCCTACTCCACGCGGGGGCAGCCCCAATTCTGCTGCTCTATTACGGTCCAAAGATACTTTTTCGGGGAAAGTATAGAAAATCGATCTACGGCAAGTTGGGGGCTCTTCCGACGGACTTCGATGCAGAGGGATTACCGAGACCCAGAATATGGTTTCACGCAGTGTCGGTGGGCGAGGTCAACGCGCTTCAACCGCTTGTACGGGAGACGCTGCATTTGCTCCCCAACGCAAGCATTCTCGTCTCAACAGGCACAGAAACCGGGCAAGACACTGCCAAAAGAATCATTCCCGAGGCCAAGACCTTTTTTCTCCCTCTCGATTTTCCGGAATTCGTGCGCACGGTCGTGCAAAGAATAAAGCCGGATGTATTTGTCCTCATGGAGACTGAGCTGTGGCCTAATCTGCTTCACTATCTCAAGGCGTCCGGCGCCGACATTATTCTCGCCAATGGGCGAATTTCCGATCGCTCTTATCCTCGTTACCGATTCATGCGTCGTTTTTTTGCCAGTACGCTGGCCCACATTGATCTGTTCCTCATGGCCTCGGAGCTGGATGCACAACGAATAGAAAGAATAGGGGCTCAAAAGGACCGCATCCTGGTTACGGGGAACACCAAATTCGACGCGGCGTCGTCTGAGATCGGGAGTGCTGCCCGTGAACACATTGCACGACTTGTCAATCTGGGGCCGAACGCCAGAGTGTTGGTTGCCGGCAGCACGCATGCAGGGGAAGAGGAGATTGTGCTGGACGGCTATGCGGAACTCTTGGAGGAATTTCCGGACCTTGTCCTTGTTCTTGCGCCTCGTCATGTGGAGCGTTGCGAGGACATTGTGAACCTCATTACTGGGAAAAAAGGTCTTCCGGCACCTTTTCTGCGAAGCATGGCAGACTGCGGGGCTCCGAGAGAAAAAAGCCAGATTGTCGTGTGGGACAGGACGGGCGAACTGAAGGACGTGTATTCAGTGGCTTCTGTGGTGTTCGTGGGAGGATCGTTGGTTCCCAAAGGGGGTCAGAACATCATCGAACCCGTTATGTGGGAAAAGACGGTCATGTTTGGTCCTTCTATGGAGGATTTTCGAGACGCTCGAGATATTTTGCTGCGTTGCGGGGCTGCCACGGAGGTGAAAGAAGCAAAAGACATCGTTGAGGCAGTTCGACGCGTTTTCAATGAGTCGGACAAGTACCTGCAGGCTGCGAGTAAGGCCCGAGCGGCTCTGCTGAGCAATCAAGGAAGCGCAAAAAGAGACGCCCTTCTTATTGCGGATCGCATTAGCTCTCAAGGAACTCGCTGACGTCCCCTTTGCCCACCCGAACCACTTGTGGGACATCTTCGAGCAAACTAATGATCGAAGAAGGTTCCGGTAGGAATATCCCGCCGTCCACCACTAAGTCCACTTGCCCTTTGTAAAGGACTTCGATTTCGCGTGGATGGTCGAGGAGTTGATCATCCGGGAGGCGGACTGATGAGCTAAGGATGGGGTTGCCCAGCTCCTGCACCAAGGCCTGGCAGATGCGATTGTCAGGGATGCGAATGCCCACCTCGTTTCGTTTGGTGAGTACGATTCGGGGAACCAATCTTGTGGCTTTCAGGACAAAGGTATAGGGTCCCGGGAGATAGCGTTTGAGTATCCTGTAGCTATTGTCGTCCACCTGGGCGTAATGGGCGATGGTCTTCAGGTCGGCAAACACGAATGAAAGATGCCGTTTGTTGTCGATCTTTTTTATTCTCCGGACTCTTTCCAGGGCTTTTTTACTGTTTATATCGCATCCGAGGCCGTACACGGTATCAGTGGGATACACGATGACGCCGTCGGAGCGGAGCGCATCGGCCACCCTTCTGATGAGCCGCGGCTGGGGATGCAGAGGATTTATTTCAAGTATCATTTCGACATTCAGGATAGACGATTCTTCCGTCCAATAAGATGTCGGGACCCACACGGAAAGACCTGACGTCTTCGAGCCTGGGAGCTTCTTCGAGCCTACTGACGCCGAGGCCTTCTATACCGGAGGGCGCTTCGGCGCCGCCTATGATGATGGGGGCATAGAAGAACAGACAGCGATCGATTACTCGATCCTTTATTGCCGACCAGGCCAGGTTTGCGCCGCCTTCGATGAGGAGCGAGGTGACGCCGATGCTGTAAAGGCGGTACAACAGGTCTTTCAAGTCAACACGATCCTTGCCTTTGGTCTTGAGCACCTTGACCCCGCGTTTTTCCAGTTCTTCCACTTTGTCCATCGGCGGATCGTGACGGGTCGCAATTATGACCCCTGCGTTGGATGATGAACTGAATAAACGGGCGTTTGGAGGGATCCTCAGGTTCGAGTCTGCCACGATACGGAGTGGATCCCGCCCCTTGCCCCGTTTGAGTCGCGTATTGAGAGAAGGATCGTCTGCCAAGACGGTTCCGATGCCCACCATAATGGCCGAAACCTTGTCCCGAAGTCTGTGCACTTTTTGTCTGGACTGTTCCGAGGTTATCCATTGCGAATCGCCGACGCGAGTGGCAATCCTGCCGTCCAGACTCATGGCTAATTTGAGGAAGACGAATGGCCGCCTCATGGTCACGTTGGTCACATAGATCTCGTTGATGCGACGACATCGGTTTTCCGCCACATGACCCCAGACGTCGACGCCGTTTTCCCTGAGCGTTTTGGCGCCCCCGCCTCGAACGCCGGGATTCGGATCATCCATTCCATAATAGACAGCCTTGATTCCTGCTTCGAGGATGGCTTCTGTGCAGGGAGGCGTCCTGCCGTGGTGATTGCAAGGCTCTAAGGTTACAAAGAGCTCGGCGCCCCGCGCGTCAGATCCGGCAGCCCGAATGGCTTCTACTTCCGCATGCGGCTCCCCGGCCGCATGGTGATAGCCCTCTCCCACCACCCTGCCGTCCTTGACCAGGACAGCGCCCACTGCAGGGTTGGGGGAGGTCCTCCCCAGCGCCCTTCGAGCGAGCTTTAGGGCCATGGACATGAAGCGTTCCGCTTCACGGGAGACTGCGTGTTGTCTGGGTTTCTTCCGGGACTCCTTCTCGGTGGCGCGCCTGCTCCCGGGCCTCTCTGAGTTCATACAATTCCTTTATTTCTCTCACGAATTCATCTATATCCCGGAATGAGCGATACACCGAAGCAAATCTTACGTATGCAACGTCGTCCATCTGTTGCAGCGCCTCCATGACCTTTGCCCCAATGTATGAGACGCTGATCTCCTTCTCAGGGCGCTCCATCAACTCCTGTTCGATGGCGTCAGCCACCGCTTCGATTCGGTCAATACTGACCGGTCTCTTCTCGCACGCCCTACGCATCCCCTCTATTATCTTTCGGCGATCGAATGTTTCCCTACGGCCATCCTTTTTTATCACGTAGGGGAGAATTTCTTCGATCCGCTCATACGTGGTGAACCTTTTCTTGCAGTTCAGACACTGGCGGCGCCTTCTGATCACAGAGTTGTCCTTCCCGAGGCG
>CAYRVH010000005.1:0-8313 GCA_964427855.1 uncultured Syntrophaceae bacterium | reverse complement strand
GGGCATTTCATATCTTACCGCCTATTCCAGGATCCGCATATCCGGCTCTTTTGATACATAATTATATCGAATCATAAAGAGATGCAAGGAAAATAAAGAATTTGCTTTTCAAATTCTTTGCATTGACACTGCCGACGTATTATACCTATTCCGAAAGATGCTGTGATTATGAGAATTCCCCGAACGTTCAAACGACTCGCCTCGCGTCCTGGTCAGATTACAAGGGCCGATTTCCTGCTCATCGGGGCCGTCGTCATCCTCGGTGTGGGGAGTCTGCTGGTCGGAAGGCACTTGAGACCCAAGGGCTCTCTGGTGGAGATCAGCGTGAGTGGCAAGGTGTACCTGACACATGACCTCACGACCGACGCAATCATAGAAGTCCCTGGCCCGCTTGGCGCGACCGTTGTGCAGGTCGCCGCATTACAGGCGCGCATCCTTTCCTCTCCCTGTCGTGACAAGATTTGTGTGCACATGGGCGCCATCGATGTGAGCGGCGGCTTGCTGATTTGCGCGCCAAATGAGGTGTCAGTCAGGATTGTGGGCGACAAAACCGACGCGTTGGATGCGCTGACACGATGAACGATCAAACAGTGAGATTAGCACGCGTTGGCATGCTCCTGGCCCTTGCCGTGGTTATACATTCAGCAGAAGCAATGCTGCCGGTGACAGTGTTGTGGTTCAAATTTGGTTTCGCAAATATTATAGGATTGGCAACTCTTTATTTGTTTGGGTTTCGATACGCCATTTTTGTGACCGTGGGGCGGGTGTTTCTTGGTTCGCTCCTGACAGGTCTTTTTGGGTCTCCGGCATTCTTGTTTTCCCTTGGCGGCGGCGTTGCATCTATCTTTGCCATGGGGGGAGTAAAGAAGATCGGGGGCAACGCGTTTTCACTCATCGGCGTCAGTGTTGTCGGCGCTGTGACGCACAACGCGGCTCAGCTCTTTGTTGCCTACACCCTGATAATTCGCAACGAGGCTGTACTCTATCTCCTCCCCTTCATGCTTGGGGCAGCTTTGGGCACCGGTATCATTAACGGGATTGCAGCGCGGTACCTCATCCGTCATTTTGAGCAGGCGCAGGCCTTCCCTCCTCATTAGTATCCCATCAGTCCGCAGCATCTCGTGCAGACGGGCATGAGCCCCTTTTCCGATATGCTCTTTCGGAACTTCTTATAGAGTTCAGAATTCCAGAGCTCCGTGATGGTGTGCTCCTTCACATTGCCTACCACATAATCATGGTAATCTCTGCATGGAGACATGTCGCCGTTGGAGTTTATTTCCACTGCGCTGAAGATGGACACGCAGCGGTCAAACCCAAATGTGCAATCGTGATCAGTGTAATACGCCTCCAGGTCTTTTGGATTCAGCAGGGGAGGCATGATCACCACTGAAGCATCGGAAAGCTTTGCTGCCTTCTCTTGAATTTTCTGCAGCTGGTCGGCGAGTACGCGGTAGTCAGGCGGCCGCCAGTTTCCTATCCATCCAAAATGTTTTTGCGGGGCAAAACCAAATCGCTCCTGGAAATCTTTCGAATGCTTCGCTGCGGACGCTTCGTCGATCCACCACGCCAGATAAAAGACGCAGACGTCTGCCCTTTCCCCAAACACGTCATACACATCAACCAGCCTGTTGTAGTTCACATTGTTTATCGTGGTCAGGGTGGCGATGAGCGGGAGGCGCTGTTTTTTTTCTTTTCTTAATTCCCGTATGCGTTCAATCGCCGTCCAGATGGTACGAAAATTGTTTACATCCGGTGTTGCGCCTGGCCGACTGGCGTTATGGGTCTTCTCATCCGGTCCGTCCACTGATATCTGGACTACGAACATCGGCGCCGCTACAAGCCGCTCGGCATGCTTGAGAAGTCCAGTCCCGTTGGTCGCAATACTGGGCGCCATGCCAAGCCTGGCAGCCTCTTCGATGATTTCCACGGCCCCCTTGTACAACATGGGTTCGCCGCCCCAGAGATACACTGAGGGCGTGTGACCTTGCTCATAAAGGTCATGCAGCAGTTCGATATACCTCTCCGGCGCCACTTCATTCTTCTTCAACTCGGGAAGGCTGCACGACCTCAGGAACCCCCTGTCGCCCCATTGGCCGCAGGTATGGCATCTCAAATTGCAGACATCTGTGATGCGAATACTGCACTGCCTTATACGATTGGCTAGTCCATCGCTCTGCCGGGGTGAAAGGTTCCGCAGAAACTTGTCCACCTGTATCATCGCCACATTTTTGGCGTACTTCGGGTTTTCCAGCACTTTGGGCGCAGTCTTCAAGATGGTCGAAATTGGTATCCAGCTTTGACTCATTCCTATTATTTCTCCGTTTGAGTGCCCTTTTTACAGAGCCTCCACCTGACATGGTACGTATCTGTGGAGAGGCGTACCCGCCAATGAATCACGATGGGTATTCTTCGTCAAGCGATTCACATTGGCGCCGCTCGTCTTTCCGTTGTGGACGAGGCCAAAACCGTGGGGAATCGTCACATGACCCGGCCGCGCAAATTCGGTGATCTCGACCGGGATCTCGATCTGACCTGCCTCGGTGATGACACGGACAAGCTGCCTGTCCTTTAGCCCCCGCGTCCGAGCATCTTCGGGGTGCATGGTGACAGTGCAAACCCGGGGACGATCGCTGTTCCAAGCCGGATCTCTCATGATCGTATTCGCGTTCTCGTCAATGTGTCGCCCTGCCATGAGGATCAGAGGATATCTCGGATCCAGGGTCAAAGCAGCCCCTTCTCTGGAAGGCTCGATGCTTTTCACCCAATCTTGCAGCTCAGGGATAAAAAGATTCAGCTTCTTGTCAGCGGTTCGCACTTGGGCCAAAGGATCTGCCTCGTCCACTCGACCTATCCACAGCCCTTCAGGATGGTCGAGGATGGCTTGGAAGACATGCTCTCCAAAGGACATGTCTTGAGGAAACCCTACACGTGCAGCCTGTTCCCTGAAGGCTTGGGGAGCTGTCTGAAGGATGCCCCAAAGCGCTGCCAGGTTTGCGGAACCAAGCGCTTCGCCCAATGTTTTCCCCAAGACGAACGGCAGCATCTGCGCCGCTTTTGGTTCTGACTGGGCAAACTGCATCAACGCCATTCCGAAGGCCAGGCGGTCGCCGTGAGCCGCGTCGAACAAAGCCTTGGGGATGTCCGGCAGAAGTCCCATTCTGTCCGCCAGGGCAATCATGATTTGGCTTTCTTCCCAAGGATCTCCCAGTGGGGCGGCCACCGGCCGCCGCATCTGAAAGAATATCTCGGGGTAATTCCATGCAAAGAAGGTTCCGTCCCATTTTTCGTATGCGGATCGGGCGGGCAGGACGTAATGCGACACCCTCGCTGTTTCGGAGAGCGCCACCTCGATGGTGACCAGGAGTTCGAGTTTCTTGAATGCCTGCTCGTACATCGTGGTGTCAGCGTAGGACCTAAGAGGATTGGAGCCGCTGACGAGAACTGCGGCCAACGCTGACTCATCAGAGGAAAGGATCTCCTCGGGCATTACGTTGGGAGGAAAGGTCCCCATGATGGCCGGGAACTGCGTCTTCACGGTCCGCCATGTCTTGGGATCACGCTCATCCGAATGCGATCCCAACGGCATCAGATAACCGGGGATCACGTTGCCTCCCGGCGCTCCTAGCCTCCCGCATATCGCCAACAGAATGCCCTGCAAGTACGAACACGCCGTGCTGTGTCGATTCATAAAAACGCCGAGGTCTGGGTGGAGCGATGACTTGCGAGTCGCGAACAACCGACACACCTCTTTGACCGCGTCATAGTCCAATGCACAGGTTTTGAGCGCGCCAACCACGTCGAAGTCGGTAAACAGGGGCTTGATTTCATCAAGACCGGTTGTGTGGGCGGCGATATATTCTTTGTGTTCCCAGCCTTCATTCAAGATGATTGCGATCATGGCCCGGGCTAGGAGGGCGTCTGTCCCGGGACGAATCGGGAGATGGATGTCAGCACGACGCGCCGTCTCAGACTTCCAGGGGTCAATGGACACGAGCAGCCGGTGCGGATCGTCGCACACAGCTTTCAGCAGCCTTCTCGCTTGAGGAATCTGATGACTCATCCATCCATTCCATCCCCAAGCCACTAAGACGTCGGTATTGCGATCATCTGGAATGGTGACGAGATACTGCCTGCCCAGGAGCCTCCCTTGAACCCAAAACATGCCTGTCAGCTCCTGAGCCAACGGGCTGTAGTGGTACCGCGAACCGAGCGCCCTCAAAAGACGTACGCCATACGCGGCCTCAAAATGGCACCCTTGGCCTCCGCCGCCCATATAGGCGAAGGACCGAGGCCCCTTCCGCGCCACGATGTCCAGAAGCCGGACCGAAATCTGTTCGATGGCGTCCTGCCAAGAAATAGGCTGAAAGGAATCTCCGACGCGCTTCAACGGATGGGTTAGCCGTTCAGGATTATTTTGATAAAAGGCTATTTTCAGGCCTTTCCGGCAGCAGTAGCCTTGACTTCTGGGGTTCTCTTGGTCCGGCCGCACCTTGAGTATCTTGTTCCCACTGGTCATTACCTCGAGCCCGCAGTTTTGGGCGCAGCAAATGCATGATGTCTTTTTCCAGCTGTTCATGTCTCTGTCCTTATGCCGCCGACGATGTTCGCCTCATTCGTCAGACGAGAATCTGCCATCGGCACGCCTTACACGGACTTCGCCAAGCCTCGTGGTCAACCACCCGCAAGAGGCATTGTCTCGGTGATCGAAATAAGGCACGAAGGGTTTGATGTCGATGAGCGGGGTCCCATCTACGATGTCCACATCCTCGATGGAGAGTTCACATCCGGATGCGGCCAACAATCGTACGATAGACAGCCCCACTGGATTTGGGCGCCGCGGGGCCCTGGTGGCAAAGACCCCGCGTGCGGTATCGTCCAAGAAAGGAAGTACATGGAGGGAGAAGCCCTTGCACAGGTGGAAATGGTAAAGGAGGATGATATGCGAAAATCCTTCCAAGTCTTTGAGTCCAGCCTCGAATTTGGGGTCCACCGACACGGTTCCCTTCACGCCTCTCGCGCCCAAAGACTGAATCGGCATGTCGTTCGGATCCGCAAACGGAGAGTATATGACCCCAATAGGCTGATAGATGATCACCGGCGTCAGCCTCTCCGCGAGCCCGCCATGTTTCGCGTCCAGAGGTTGCCGCGGCGTGGCGCAGACCCTCTGTGGTTACAAAGTGGAGGCAATGACGATGCGCTGTATTTCATTGGTGCCTTCGTAAATCTGAGTAATCTTCGCGTCTCTCATCATGCGCTCCACGGGATATTCGCTGCTGTAGCCATATCCTCCCAGGATTTGCACCGCCTCAACGGTCGTCCACATGGCCACATCCGAGCAATAGGCCTTGGTCATGGACGAATGTCTTATGGTTTCAGGCGGGACCTTGGACAAGTCTTTGCCTACCTTGTCCAGCAGTGAGCACGTCTTCCAAAGGAGCATCCGTGCCGCCGTTATTCTCATGGCCATGTCCGCGAGTTTGAAGGCTATAGCCTCGTGCTTGATGATAGGTTTGCCAAAGGCGATCCTCTCTTTAGCGTACTGGGTGGCATACTCGAACGCGCCGGCCGCTATCCCCAGCGCCTGCGCCCCCACTGAAGGCCGGCTGAAATCGAGCGTCTTCATCATGATGTGAAAGCCTTGGCCCTCTTCGCCCAAGCGATTTTCCACCGGCACTTCCACATCTTCAAAGATCAGCTCTCTGGTGTCCGAGCACTTGATGCCGAGTTTGCTTTCGGGCTTGCCCACTGAGAAGCCAGGCATGCCTTTTTCCATGATAAAGACGCTTGCGCCCTTGTAAGCGGGCACGTCCGGGTCTGTGACCGCGTACACCGAATAGGTGTCAGCTACGCCGCCGTTGGTGATCCACATCTTCGAGCCATTGACGATATATTTATCACCCTTGCGAACGGCTCTCGTCTTCAACGCGGCCACATCCGAACCGCCCTTGGCTTCTGTAAGACCGAAGGCAGCTACTTTCTCGCCGGTGGCCAGCGGCTTCAAATATTTTTCTTTTTGTTCGTGGTTACCCGCCAAAATGATCGGGAGGCTACCCAGCTCCTGACAGGACGGAATCAAGGCCACCGCCGCGTCCACTTTGGCAAGCTCCTCCACCGCAATGCAATGAGCCAGCATGCCTGCCGCCATACCATCATACTCGGCGGGGAAATCGATTCCCATCAGCCCATTTTCTCTCATGAGCTCGAGCATGTCGAAGGGATACTCGCCCTTTTTGTCACGTTCTTCAGCGCCCGGCGCAACCTTTTCACGCGCCAGTCTCCGAACCATGTCTTGGAGCATGCGCTCTTCTTCCGTGAGTTCAAACCGATCATCAGATTTCATGTATGCCTCCATGCGGGGGTATGCGGTCTCCATGACGACCCACACGCCCTCATTGTCCTCTGTAATATGGATACACCCTGAGAGACGTCATCTCCCGTCATTTGTAATCGTAAAAGCCTTTTCCTGATTTGCGGCCGAGGTGGCCGGCCCGGACCATCTTCCTCAACAATACAGGAGGACGATACTTCGGGTCGGCAAATTCTCGATAGAGATGGTCCTGGACGCTCAGCAGGGTATCCAGACCCACCAAATCTGCCAAGGCGAGGGGTCCCATAGGGTGGTTTGCGCCCAGCTTCATCCCCTCGTCGATCTCGGCTGCTGTGGCCAATCCCTCTTGCAGGACAAAGATCGCCTCATTGATCATCGGAACAAGGATCCGATTTACTACAAAGCCAGGCGCCTCCAACACTTCGATCGCCTTCTTACCGAGCCGCTCGGCCAGACCTTTTATGACGTCAACCGTGTGGTTCGACGTGGCATACCCGCGGATTACCTCCACCAGTTGCATCACTGGGACAGGATTGAAAAAATGCATGCCGATAAACTGTTCAGGTCTGTTCGTCACAGACGCCATCTCCGTGATACTCAAACCTGAGGTGTTCGTGGCAAAGATTGTGCGGTCAGGGGCCAACCTATCGATATCCTTGTAGAGTTGTTTCTTGAGATCCATGTTTTCTATAATGGCCTCGATAACGACATCTGCGTCGGACACAGCCTCTGAGGACGACACTGTGCCCTTGATGCGCCCTCTGATCGCCGCGGCATCCTCGGTCTTCAGTTTGCCTTTCTGAACCGTTCGATCCAGGTTTTTCTCGATGACGCCGAGCCCTTTTTCCACAAAGCGCGTCTCGACATCCATCATGCATACCAGTAGGCCGCTCTGGGCAGCAACCTGAGCAATGCCGGCCCCCATCAGGCCGGCGCCGATAACCCCTATCTTTCGTATTTCCATTCGGGAACACGCCTCCTCTCCGATATTAAAATAGCCTCCTATTGCACGCAGGCCTCTCGGCCGTCCATGGCCGTTTTCCAACGGTAAACCCGGCTCGCGCCTGACGGACGTCTGGGAAAACTCTCCATCTCATCCGTGAGCGATGCAAGGGCGAGTCTCTTTGAATCCGTGACTGGAAAGGACTGAAATGCTTTTCTTCACGTGACATTATCAGACGCGCCTTTTTTGTTCAAGAAATTCTCTTTTGACCGCCAGGTAATTTTGCGCCCAGTGAATCGCTGTGGTATGATGCCTGGCTGTTGCGTCGAGCGCTTCACAACAGGGAAAGACAAGGAGGGCTAGATGGCAAAAGTTGCTGTCATCGGCGTGGGACAGAGTTCGTTCGTGCGGGCCTACCCAGGTTCCATCAGGGAATTGGCTTTCGAGGCTTACAGGGAGGCAATGAAAGACGCGGGGCTCAAGGCGAGCCAGATAGACGCTTCGGTGGTATGCTCCGCGCCCGAATACGACAAACAACGCACCCCTGCCGGTCTCATGGCGGAATACTTGGGGTTGAATCCTCAACCCACGTTTTATGTAGAGAGTGTGTGTTCGTCGAGTTCCAGCGGGCTGAGAACCGCGTATGCGTTGATTGCATCGGGACTCCATGATGTGGTGATGGTGCTGGGATTTCAGAAGATGTCCGAGATTTCGTCTGCAGAATCGCAGGAGCGTATGGGACGCGGCGCGGACATCCAATGGGAGGCGCCCTTTGGTACGATGATGCCGGCCTATTACGCCATGTATGCGCGGGGGCACTTTGAAAAGTACGGCACCACAGAGGAAGATCTTGCGTTAATACGCGTGAAGTCTTCGACGTACGGGCAGATTAATGAAAAGGCGGTGTTTCGCAAATCCCTGACGCTGGAAAAGATCATGGAACCCAAGTACATCGCGACACCCCTCAAGATGTTTGACTGCTGCGCCAATGCGGATGGATCATCGTGCCTGATCCTTGCCTCGGAAGAAAAGGCCAAAGATT
>CAYRVH010000004.1:12848-83407 GCA_964427855.1 uncultured Syntrophaceae bacterium | reverse complement strand
AAGTTCAGAGGTCTGGATAGGAGAAGATGCCAAGAAGATGCTTGGCAAGGTGCCGGAATCCATTGAGGTATTCAGGCCTCTTCGGGAAGGGGTCATAGCCAATTTCGAGATGGCGAGCCTCATGATCAGGCATTTTATCCATAAAGTTCACAAGAGAAATATGTTTGTTCGACCAAGGGTCATTATCTCGGTACCCTCGGGGGTGACCCCGGTTGAACGTCGGGCGGTGCGGGATGCCACGCTTAACGCAGGCGCTCATGAGGTCTTTATCGTTGAGGAGGCTATGGCGGCTGCGATGGGGGCAGGGCTGCCAGTCACTGAGCCTATGAGCAACATGATCGTGGATATAGGCGGCGGCACCACTGAGTTGGCTATCATTTCCCTGACCGGTGTCGTGTATAGCAACTCCATCAAGGTGGCGGGAGACAAACTCGACGCCGACATCCATAATTTTGTGCGAAGAAATTACAGTATGCTTATAGGACTTTCCACGGCTGAGCAAATCAAGATGCTGGTAGCCAGCGCATATCTTGATGACGACGTCGCCGAAGTCGATGTCAAGGGACGAGACCTCATGGATGGCATCCCCAAAACTATCACTTTGAACTCCAACGAAGTGACCCTGGCAATTATGGAGTCGGTGAACACCATTGTAGAAAGCATCAAGTCGGCCCTCGAACAATGCCCGCCAGAATTGGCTGCAGATATAATCGATACCGGAATCGTATTAACGGGCGGAGGCGCGCTGTTAAAGAATTTGGATGTGAGAGTGCGACGGGAGATCGGCGTACCCGTCATAGTTCCCGACGATCCACTCTCCACCGTGGCCCTTGGCGCAGGCATGATGCTTGATGACATCGAGCTGCTGAGGGAAATAACCTACACGTGACAAGTCTCTCGGTGTAGAGTCTTTCCTCACAATGCATCGCGAGACTCCTTGCGTGGTTCGCAACGATGCATCAGCAGCCGATTTGTCATTGCCAGCTGCCGCAGGCGAAGAAGCCATCACTGCTCACATCGATCGAACAAAGACGTCGACGCGGAATAGGCTTTACGGTGTTGCAACCCCTATGTCTGGTTGCAAACTACTCCGGCATCGCTCACTGGAGGCGCTGATGTATAAATTCCCTCAGCAGCGTGTTGAATGTCGCGGGGGCTTCCAGCGAAACCAAATGGCCGGCATTCTCAACGACATGAAGCGTAGAGTCTTTTATCTCTTTGTGGAGGAACTCTGCATACTTGGGAGGGGTGAGCCTGTCGTCTTTGCCCACAATAATCCATGAGGGAATGCGTATCTCATTGACTCGCTCCATGACGTCAAATTCGTCGCAGGCCTTCAGATCCCCGTACACAAGGTCAGCCGAGACAGCCCTCATCTTTTGATCCAGAAAGGACCTCAACGGCTCTCCCGTGCTGGGGGAAAGACAGAAGTCCGCCAGCAGTGAGAGCGCCGCTGCTCCGTCGTCTTTTTTAAGCCCCTCAAGGAATGATGGATGCACGCGTAACCTCGCGCCGGCGCCGACTAGGCCTAGTGCTTTCAACCACGGTTTCCCGATCAGGGCGATCCACTGAGTGATGGCACTGCCCAGCGAGCACCCCACAAGCATCACCCGGGCCAGCCCCAGCGCCTCGATAAAGTCTGCGACCCACCCGGCATAGGCTGATACGGAGTTTTCTCCAGGCCCATCAGATTTCCCATGACCTGGCAACTCGATGGCGACCGTGGTCGCGACGGCCGACAGACCGCTCGTTTGGTCGCGCCAGTCTTCTCGATCTCCACCGCTGCCATGTACAAACACCAGAGCGAGCGACGAAGGATCATAGGCTTCGGGCTTCACCGCGTACGCGATCTTCTTCCCTCGAACTTGAACAAATGGCATTATAACTCCCTTCTATAAACATCCTCAAAAGGAATCACGAAATGGCCATACGTCGGATTGTCATCCCCATGAAAATGGCATTTAGGAAACTTATTATGGGTCCCTTCTTTCGTGAGGATGAGGTAACAATGGGACATGCGCCCAGTTCTCGATTACTTTCAGGAATTCCTATAGTTTTTCTCAGACGCCCACACAAGCTTGCTTCGCTTCGCTCGCGATGACCGTCAATGGCCCCTTAAAGTTCGCGGGTCGTCACACGCTCGGAGATATGTCGAGGCCGCTGTCGCGGACGTTCATGCCAGAGCCATGCCTCGAGGCACGACCACAACGCCGCTCGGCGATACAGTGAATAGACTTGCGTCTCTTTCCGCGTCAAATCCAATGGCATAGCCATCGGGGACTGACACCCCTTGGTCGATGATGGCCTTGCGTATTTTTGCCCCGGCGCCGACGTGAACGCCGTCCAGGAGGACTGAGCTTTCGACAAAGCTGCCCGGCTCTAATCGCACGTGAGGGGACAGGACGCACTGCCGCACCGTGCTATCGTAAATGACACAGCCTCCGCTGATAATGGAGTCTTGAACGTTTCTGGAAACGCTTACGCCCTCTGAACCCGAAGGTTTTACCACTATTTTGGCAGGCGGGACCTGCTCCTGATAGGTGCGGATGGGCCACTTCTCATCGTACAGGTTGCATTGAGGATCGGGAGAACAGAGGTCCATATTCGCTTCCCAGTACGCGTCAATCGTGCCTATGTCTCGCCAGTATCTTCCAGCTTCGTTGTTTGCCTCGCGAAAATTGTAAACAAATACTCGATTTTTACCGATCATCTCTGGGACAACATCTTTTCCGAAATCATGATGAGAGGTTTTATTTTTTGCGTCCGCGATGACGTTTCTGACCAGAGTATCCGTGTTGAATATATAAACCCCCATAGAGACAAACGAAACGTCGTCTTTGCCGGGTACCGGTTTTGGCGAGCAGGGCTTCTCTTCCCATGTGGTGATGCGATACCCAGCGTCAGACCCTATCACACCGAACGCGCATGCCTGATCTATGGGAACCTCGACTCCCGCGACCGTGAGTTCCGCGTCATTTTGAATATGAAACTGAAGCATTTCGTTGTAATTCATCTTGTACACATGATCGCCGCTCAGTATCAGAACGCGCTCGGGGCGCTCCCGCTGGAGGATGTAAATGTTTTGATAAATGCTGTCCGCTGTGCCGCGATACCATCGATCAACGTGTCGCTGCTGTGGGGGAACGCACTCGATGAATTCCCCCAGTTCATGATTGAAGATGTTCCACCCCAGGCGAATGTGCCTGTCCAGGGAAAGGGAACGATATTGCGTAAGGACAAATATCCTGCGGATCTCGGAATTCAGGCAGTTGGAAAGGGTGAAATCGACAATTCGATAGATGCCTCCGAACCTCACCGACGGTTTGGCGCGGGCCTTGGTGAGGGGATACAGCCGCTCCCCCTTCCCTCCCGCCATGAGGATGCAAAGGGTATTCGTCATGGGGTTTTCTCGATTCATAGAGCCAGCAGCCTCTTAATTTCTGAAATGAGTTTGGAGGTGTCGGATGACTTCACCACATAGGCGTCTGCACCCCACGTGGTAAAATCCTCCTTGTAATGACTATACGCCGTGTTGAGAATAACTGGTATTCCTTTGTCCCGTCCGAGAAGAGTCTCCAGCGTCTCTATTCCATCCATGCCAGGCATCTGAATGTCGAGCACGATGAGATCAGGCGGATTTCGTTCCACTTCTTCCAAGGCCTGCTTCCCAGAATTCGCTAAGGTGACTCTGAAACCCTCGTCTTCGAGTTCGCTCTTGTACAGTTCGCAGATATGTTCTTCGTCATCCACCACCAGGATGTGTTTCATCGCTCGCCTCACTTTCCAATGACAAAGACTCTGGTCTTTGACCGTGCAACGACCAAGAACATCTTTCCCGTAAGAGATAGCAGCAGGAAGGGGAAACGGCAACATTTTTTGGGGACTTGGCATGCGTCTTTGCCCGAAGTGTCGAGTCTTTCCGGAAGAGCTGGACAATTTCTTGGATCAAGAAGGGTTGAGACTGCTTTTTGCCGCAGCAAGGACGTCCGCTCGAAGCTGCTCGGAGAATTGTCTCAAGCCCTGATTAAATCCTATTACAAGGGACTCTGAACGAGGGTCCTTTGCGGGCACCTCCATTCGATACCTCCGATTCAGAATGACTTTCTTGCCGCCGAGCCTCGGCTCAAAATCGATGAGCGTTATCTCAATCTCGAGCACGGCGTAGACCTTCCCGCCTCGTTCTCTTCCCTCCATAGTGGAGAGGGTCCCTTCCAATGCGTATCGGTACGTTGCGTCGCTCAGTTGACCGACGGTATTGGAAAAGATGTTCGCATCTTGAAAATCCCTGATAAGTAAATCAGTAATAGTGTCCGCAGGATTTTCCGCCCAGCGCTCTCCTCGGGCAATCTCCTTGCCTGTTTGAGACTTCACCACAATAGTATCCACGTCCACGTCTGGAGCCACAAGAAATTTGTATATCATCAGCGTGCCCGGAATGAGGCTGCGCTCCTCTTTCACTCCTGCCGGCCCCGGATAGTTGAGGGAGTAATAGACTGCCTTGTCGGTGAGTGACATCGCGCAACCGGTCACACATAATGCGCCGCACACGGTAACAAAAAGACCTGCTCGATTTTTCACCTTTGGTGTTCGTCTCACGCCCGGCATTGCTTCTTATGGATCCGAGAATTGGAACTGTTTTTCGAGACGGGCCCGGCCAACCTCTATCCAGAAAAGCCTCTGGTCATCTTTTAGGTTGTGTTTTTTCTTCGCCTCCAAAAATGATACTCGAAGGTTTGTTTTTTATCATTCGCGTAAAATCAATGAGATTATCAGCGCTGCGTTCCAATTTTTGGCTCAAGCGATTGAAATTGTTGTCTGCGCGTCGGATGGCTCTGTCTGCGCTCCGAATGGTGTCTGTGCTTTCTTGAATCAGGTCAGAGGCCTTTTCCATAGTTTTGGTGAGATTCTTCACCGGCTGCAGTCGGGTGATATCATCATTGATCTTCTTAGTTGCTTCCTTGATCTCTTTGACAGCGTCGGCAAGATCCGGACCAATGTTTTCCAGCTTTGGATTGCTAAGCATTTTGTCCAGCCTTGTAGAAATGCGCAACAGACTCGACGAGAGACGATCCACATCCACTGCGTTGATTTTTTGGAATATTTTTTCGAGGGCATTCCCAATTTCTCTGATGTCAGAGGGGTACGTCGCTATGACGTGATACGCAGGTTTGAAGTTGAGGTCGATCATCTCCTTCGCTTGATCGGGGCGAAAGGTGTCCATTTCGATGTACTTTTGGCCGGTGAGACCCATGAGATTCATCTTGACCCCGAGATCCTCCGTCAACTTGAAGTTTTTCTGTAGGCCCATTACCACCTCAATAAGTCGGCCGTCTGGGGCCATGCGTATCGCCTTAACGCGGCCTACCGGCACGCCGCGAAATTTCACCGGACTATCTGACTCCAGTCCCTGAACGCTTTCTGTGAAGTAAGCGACCACGGTCTTGGCGTCCTCAAAAAAACGAGACGAACCGATCCAGATAAGGGCAGTGCCCGCTATAAGGAGGCTTGCAAGGAAAAAAATGCCGATTTTGAGTTTTCGGGATTGTCCAGTCATCGTCGCTTGCCTCGCTCCTTGACCATTGAGGTCCTGTATCTGGAAATCAGCGGCCGCTTCGGACGAGGTGTTGTTTCACGCATGGGGTATCGTTTATTCATAACAAAGCCCTTGGCGTCTATTATATCAAGGAAAATGAAAGATTCACAGGCTAATAGGTTATGAAGTCTTTGGATATTACCCTTTTTTTAGTTGACGTACCGCAGACCTTCCAAAAAATTGCTGCACTCGACTGTCGGAACAGCTCTTTCTGAGTTCATCCGGCGTGCCTATTGCGATGATGCCTTTTTCGTCTCCATCGAGCATGATAACCCGGGAGGCCACATTAAAGATACTGGCCAGCTCATGCGTCACAATAACGATTGTCGTATTCAGGGTTTTCGTGATGGTGAGGATGGTGAGGTCGAGTTCCGCGCTGGTGACGGGGTCGAGGCCGGCGGAGGGCTCGTCGAAGAAGAGTATTTTGGGGTCCAACGCCATGGCCCTGGCCAACGCAGCACGCTTTTGCATCCCACCACTCAGCTCAGAAGGAAGATAGTGTTCCCTTCCACTGAGGCCAACCTGAGAGAGTTTCATTTTGACAATGCGCTCTATGTTCCTCTCCGAAAGCCTCGTGAACTGTCTGAGAGGAAACGCCACATTCTCCGCAACCGTCATGGAGCTGAAAAGGGCCCCGGATTGGAATAGTACGCCCACCTTGCGCAGGATATGCTCCGTCCCGCCTTCTACCATGGGCTTGACCAGCTCGCCGTCTATATACACCTTGCCTGCGACGTTATCGATAAGGCCGATCATGGCCTTGAACAAGGTGCTCTTCCCGCACCCAGACCGCCCCAGCACTGCCATGACCTCGCCGGCAAACACTTCAAAAGTTACATCCTGGAGGATCGTCTCTTCTCCGTAGCACACGGTGAGATTTTCTACTCGAATAATAGGCAGTCCATTCGCGTCCCCCCCTATACGAGGCGTCTCACACACCATCGACGCCGAAGCCGGCTTGTCAATGTGAGGGCTCATGTTCATTTCCAAATCTGGGGAGCGTAGTAAAAGAGAACCGAAAAAATGGCGTCTGAAAAAGTTATCATGAAGATACAGGTAACTACCGCAGACGTGGTAGCTAGTCCCACCATTTCCGCGCCGCCGCGCACTTGAAATCCGCGAAGGCAGCCAATCATTGCGATCTCGATGCCAAAGACAAAACTTTTTATCAAACCCTTCAGCACATCGGTTGCTTCGAGCACTTTGTGCAGTTGGTTGAAGTAACCGGTTGGAGTTATATCAAGTGAAAAATGTGCCACAAGGCAGCCGCCCAATATTCCAGCGATGTCTGCGATCAAGGTCAGGCAGGGAAGGCACACGGCGACGGCAACGATGCGAGGGGAAACCAGATACCGCATGGGGTCGATGCCCATAACGGCCAAAGCATCTATCTCTTCCGTCACGCGCATGGTCCCCAACTGGGCGGCAAAGGCGGCGCCGGATCTGCCGGCCACGATAAGAGAGGTAAGCAGGGGCCCCATTTCAAGTACGATGGACAACCCCACGAGGTCGGCGACGAAGATGTTGGCCCCAAATTTGCGCAACTGAACCGCAGACTGAAAGGCCATGATGCCTCCCATGAGGAAACTCAGAAGCACCACAATAGGCGTGGCATCCGTCCCACATCGCTCGAACAGCCGAGATAAACTGTCCCAGCGTGCCTTTGACGGATTCGCTAAGTCCCTCGTCAACCCCTCGACGGCTGCTCCTATAAATACAAGGATGTCTCTGCTCGTGGTGTAGAGGTTCTCAAGGCCTTCTCCTATCTGTACGAGGATGCTTGGCGGCGTACGAGGCTGCAGTATGCCCTCGTAGGCGGAGGTTAGAAGCCCCTGATCTCCGAGGAGCGCCCTCACCTTTGGTGGCAGATCAACCAGCTTCAATTCGTTGTGGAACTTCTCACAGGCCTCGTGAACGTCAGAAAGCAAAGCGATCCCTGAGCTGTCAAAATACACGACCGAGGAAAGATCCAATTCTACATCTCGAAGGGATTCGTCCTCTACGATTTTGATCAATTCCCCGCGCACGCTTTCCGCGTTGTCCATGGAAATGGAGCCAGTGATCTTGATACTCAGCACGTCGAAAGATTTCTTGCGCGCTTGGATGTGATAGTCGTCAAAAGCCATTTTTATTCAATACGAATCTTGTGCTCTTGCGTCGTTCAATCTCGAATGCAGGACGTTGGCCCTCGGCCGCTGAGTTTTGCGGATTCGCCGGATGCAAAAAACTCCTCTATGTCGGCTATATCCCTCTTGAGAGGGCAAGAATAAAGACTCTTGAGGAATATCTGTCCGTATGATTTCGTGAGAATTCGCTGATCGAGGATGCACAAAACGCCTCGGTCAGATCGAGTCCTGATGAGTCTCCCCAATCCTTGTTTGAGCGCGATAACGGCCATTGGCACTTGAAAATCAAAAAATGGCGCTTTTTGCCCTTTTTTTAGTTTTTCGATCCTGGCCGCCACCAAGGGATCAGTGGGGGACGCAAAGGGAAGCCTGTCCACGATGACGCAGGAGAGGGACTCGCCCTGCACATCCACCCCTTCCCAGAATGATGCGGTGGCCAGGAGAACCGAACCATTCATGGATCGAAATTCTTCCAGCAGCTTATGTTTTGCTTTAGTCCCCTGCAGCAACAGTGGAAAAGGCAAATTGTCCTTGAGGAGGCGATAGACGGCTTCCATGTTGCGGTACGACGTGAACAGCACGAACGCCCTCCCCCGCGTCTTTTCCAGGATTTTTGGCAAGACCGCCGCAACGGCCTCTACGAATCCATCGGAGTTCGGGTCCGGTATATTTTTCGGGATGAACAGCATGGTTTGCGAGGCGTAATCAAATGGCGACGCAAGAATTTTTTCCCGGACCTTCAGCTTGTCGCCGTCGAGTCCAAGCCGAGATCTGAAATAGGAGAAGTCTGCATTGGACGACAGCGTTGCGGAGGTGAACACGATGGAATCTACTCGGGAATAGAGCGTGGATTTCAGAAGAGGTCCTACATCTACCGGAGAGGCATATATGGTGACGTGACGATCTCGTCTTTCTGACCAACACGCGTAGTCTCCTGACACCTGATCCTGCAGGATGATGTGCAAGTCGCTGCTGGCCTGCTCGCAGCGCCGGGCCAGGTTCCGACACTCTTCCGAACACTTTGGGAGATTCGAAAGCATAGAAGCCATACTGTCCAAACGTGAACAGAGCACCTGTTTCGTCTCTCGCACACGGGAATCAAGTCTGCCCAACGCGGCGCCCTGAGAGGACGAAGACTGGGCCAAAAATTGGAAGAGCGCTTTGGCGTCTTGATCAATGTTCGCAAGCCCTTCGTCGAATTTGCGGTCGGTAATCTTTTGGGCTCGAAGTTCGGCGGTGACGTCTCTTACAAGACGCTGGAGTTTGAAAAGGCTGCTCTGTACGCCGAAGTGTTTGGTGGCCGCATCCTCGAGCCCATGAGCCTCATCGACGACCAGCGCTTCGTATCGTGGAATGACTTCTCCAAAGCCGCTTTCTCTTACGGCTGCGTCGGAACAAAGAAGGTGGTGGTTGACGATCATGAGATCTGCATCCGTGGCCTTTGATTTCATTCTCTGCACGAAGCACTGGTCCTTGTCAGGACAATGTTTACCAAGACAGGTTTCGGTGCTGGAACATATTTCTGGCCATATACCGTCATCCTCTGGCAAGTGTGCCAGTTCAGCTCTATCCCCCTCGCCGTTCTTGCGGGTCTGTCTATACCAGGCCATGATTTCATCAACCCGATCGGCGTCTGAAACGAAGCGCAAATGTATCTGTTTCAGAAACTTCTTTACCTGGGCGTGGCAGACGAAATTGCCCCTTCCCTTGAGTAGTACCACTTTGAGCTGTGGGAACAGATGGGTTCGCACAAATGGAACGTCTTTGAAGAAAAGCTGTTCTTGCAAGTTCTTCGTGCCCGTGGAGATGGCAATCTTCTTTCTCGACAGGGCCGCAGCAACAAGATATGCGAGGGTCTTCCCGGTGCCGGTCGGAGCTTCGACGAGGAGGCGGCCAGATTGAGACAGAGTACGAAATACGTCGAGGGCCATATGGTATTGCTGTTCGCGGTACTCATAATTTGGGGTCGCCCGGGCTAAAATACCTTTGGGAGAAAAGATCGCTTTTATCTTATCGAGGACGTCTGTCAAACGGTGGTCTCCGCGTGTTGACTTGTTTTGGCGGCGCTTCGCCGGTCGGATGCGAGGCGGCGAAGCCTTGCGTTTTTATCTGTTTGCGGCTTGGGTCGTACGTCGCTGTTTCGCAAATCTCGCTGCGCTGTCGAGTATCCCCTCTGCCCAGGAAGGCGTTCCAAGTGCATGCACATGCACGTATGTCCCGAGGCAATTATACATGCATATACCATCTTTTCTACCGTCAAACCCGTTTCCACGCATGACTGCGAAACAACAATAGGACGCATCACCTTCGGGCGCGTTGCTGACGGACGAATAATGAAATTCGTGACCAGTCACAATGGTTCCCACCGGATAAAAGGGGTTGGCTCGAACTATCTCCGCTTTGATGTACCCATGCCCTTGGGGTTTGCGATGCAGGGTTACTTCCAAAGGGAACACCCCGACCATCGGATATGTTTTTTCATCGATATGTAGGCGACGAGCAAGGTACATGAGGCCGCCGCACTCTGCATACACGGGCAGCCCAGACTGTATAGCTTTGACAAGAGAATTCTTGAAGACAATGTTTCGAGCGAGTGTCTCAGCGTGAGTCTCAGGAAAGCCTCCACCGACATACAGGGCATCCAAGGGGGGGAGTTCGGCTGATTCCAAGGCGTTTACCACGATGAGCGACGCGCCGGTGGCTTGCAGCGCTTCAAGGTTCTCAGGATAGTAAAATTGAAAGGAAGAGTCTTTGAGCACCCCAATCCGCAATCCGGCGTGTCTGAGTTCGTTTTGCGGTACACGTTCTCGAGGAGGCTCCACGGAGAGATCAGGAGCGCCCCGGGCCAAGTCTCGTACAGAATCTAAATCCACATGTTTGGCAACGATGTCAGCCGCCGCGTCTGCAAATTCCTCCGCCCGAGGATGTTCGTACAGCGGTATAAGTCCCAGGTGTCGTTGTGGAAAATCGGTGAGCGGCAATTTAGGGATCGCGCCTATGACGGGTACGGCGCAGGCGTGCTCAATGGCCTCCCGGAGCACTTGCTCGTGGCGGACGCCGGCGACTCTATTGAGAATAACGGCGCTTAGCCGGAGATCGGGATCAAGCAGCTTGCAACCAAGGACAAACGCCGCGGCCGTTCGAGTCACTTTGGTGGCGTCAACCACGATGATAGTAGGGGAGACCAAGAGTTTTGCAAGTTCCGCAGTGCTAAAACTTCCCTGTGCGTCAACGCCGTCGAAGATCCCACGGTTTCCCTCTACGACGGCGATGTCGCTGGCCATGGATCGTTCGATGAATGTGCGCCTCGCCTCATCGGGGCCGGTCAGGTACGAATCGAGATTGTGGCATTGTCTGTGCGCCGCAAGACCAAGCCAGCCCGCGTCAATATAGTCGGGGCCTTTCTTGAAGACTGCAACAGACATACCGCTGCGATGCATGTGCCTTACAAGCCCTAGGGTGATCAAGGTCTTCCCTGCTCCACCTTTGAGCGCGGCCACGACAATCCTCGGTATTTTAATCGAAGACGGCATTCGTTGGTATCTCAACCTCTTTCGCCGAGACGCAGGATTGGCTGACCCCCTGCCCTGCATGCGTCTCCGCAAACCGACGAGCCGCGAACACAATTCCCCGAGCCCAAGCCTCTTCTCCAATGGCGTGCAAGTGAGTGTAGGTGCCGAGCGCATTGCGATAGATAAGCCCATCCCGCTGGTTGCCAACGCCAGTCCCTCTCAGCACCTCAAAAACGTAGCCACAGCGCGGGCAAGTCGCAGGAGAGAGCATAGAATAGTGAAATTCATGGCCGGTGAGTTCCTTGCCAATCGGATAGAAGGGATTGGGTCGAACGACCTTGACTGTAATGTACCCGAGCCCTTGGGGATTCCTGTGAAGCACGGCTTGCACGGGGAAAATATCTGCCATTGGGAATGCCTTATCGTCTATGACCAGAGACTGACAGAGGTACATCAACCCCCCGCATTCGGCATAAACGGGTAAGCCTTTTTCCACGGCCCTTTTCAATGAGGTTTTGAAGCCCACGTTTGCGGCCAGTATGTCTGCATGTGTTTCAGGAAACCCTCCGCCGATGTATAGGGCATCAACGTCCGGCAACGCTGCGTCCTTAAGCGCACTGACTTCGAGCAACTCCGCCCCATGATTCTTCAATGCTGCGAGATTTTCGGGGTAGTAGAACTGAAACGCGGAGTCTCGTACGACGCCGATCGTCACACGGGGGTTTTGAGGCAATACATTGGGCCTGACGCTTTTGTCTATTGGCGTCGCAGAAAACGGCGGGGCGACGCGCGCTATGTTCAAAAAAGCCCCTAGATTTATCTGATTCTCAATGAGGTCCGCTGTCTGGCGGACAAACTGGTTGGAATCTGGATGCTCGAAAATCGGCAGGAGTCCTAGGTGCCTCTGCGGAAGCCGAGACCACATGAGTTTGTGTATGGAACCGATGACTGGTACACCTACGCTGTGTTCGATGGCCTCTGTCAAAATTGTCCGGTGCCGCGTTCCCGCAACCTTGTTTAGAATTACCCCTGCCAATCGAACATCTCGTTCAAGTTTCTGGCAACCCAGCACGAGCGCGGCGGCTGTTCTAGTCATTTTGGTGGCATCGACGATGAGCACTACAGGGGCTTCGAGGATTCGCGCCAGATCGGCCGTGCTGTAGGTACCCATGGCGTCCACACCGTCAAATAATCCTCGATTGCCTTCCAGCACAGCGATGTCTCTCCCGATGATATTGGACGCAAAGGATCTCTTCACACCTTCCGCCCCGAACAGGTAACGGTCCAGATTGTGGCAAGGAGAATCAGCGGCCATGGCAAGCCACGCCGCATCTATATAATCCGGCCCCTTCTTGAAAGCGGCCACCCGCAAGCCTCTCTTGCGCAGCGCGGCGATGAGGCCCAGGGTGATGAGCGTCTTTCCCGCCCCTCCCTTCAAAGCCGCAATCACCACCCTCGGAATGTTATATATTGTGGTCATACGAGGTAACAGCTTCCATGGTTTCTGATGCTGCTGTGCTATCTAACGGATAAAAGGTGTAAGGTGGAGCCTTCATCGAGCTCCCGCGTTGCGATATTGAGCAACCCTCGCCGTTTCTGTCTCCGTCGTTGTTGTACCCCTCCCCGCGTTCACGGTCAAGGCAGCTTGCATCGACACACCTTATAAAAGTCGGCGAGATGACAACCATGACGATGGAATACGTGAGTACTTCCGAGAACCCTCATAGGAATTCTCGAAATTAATCACGAATTGGGTCCGTGTACTCTCATTGCGTCATCCTCACGAAAGTGGTGATCCATACTGATTTTGCTGGGTGCCCATTTTCATTGGTGTGACAACGTCACTTCTGAGCATTTCGCGATTTCTTTTGAGAAAGGTTTTATATGCCCTCGCAGATGGCGTCAGGACAATCCTGGGCGGATATGGACATAGCGTAGTGCACGACAAACAGGACAAGAGGGGGCGTTAATTTAACTCCCCATCTTTCCTGCATAATTTCCGGAGGGAAACACTGGAGATAAATTTCTTGACAGCGAAAAAGAACTTCGTCACATTGATTTGACGATGCTTTTCTTGGGGCCAACAGCACAACCATGCCGCCGGACGATTGGGGACTCGTTGGCTAATCATTGCAGCGCCATGTTCCTCAATATTCTGGCAGCCGCCAGAAACAGATTTATTGGCCCAGACATCTGTAGATGCACACACAGGAGGACTGGTGATGGCTGATTATTACATCAATATCTTCGTGGACGATGAAAAACAAAAAAAACTAGAGGCGGTCGGACTTGCGGGCGAAATCAAAGACGTCGGCGGCAAGAAGGCGATACAGGTGCCTGTAAGCGCCAAAGAGCAGAAAAAGCTCGTGAAGGGTTTTCCCAGCTTGGTTTTTGACGCATCCAATGCGTGCACTCTCCCTGATCAAGCCGAGCAGACCTTAATGGACATCATCGTGAGCACCAAGAGCGTCGATGTCATGAAGGTCGCGATCTTGAAGTTGTACAATCCCCTTGCAGGAAAAGACTTGAGGGCAAAAACGTTCTAGGGATTGAATTACCAGGCCCCGGAGCGTTCAGTCTCTTGGACGGACGGAGGATCGCTCAGTCTAAGACTAGAGGGCGAAATTCACGGCGGCGACTTCCCTCTGAAGCTTCAACCAACAGTCTTGGAGTCCGCTCGCTGCGCTATTCAACCCCCAAGCGCTGAAACGCTTTGAACACTGAAAAGATGTGAGCATCTAAGTGCGCCCTTATGACTGGGATGTCCGGGGCGCGGGGGTCGTACGAATCGAGCGCGGCAAGAAACCCTCGCGTCAACTCAGCCGGGGAAATTTGTGCCAGGTAGTTTACGATTCCCTGGAAATTGCTCCGTGTAAGCCGTCCTTCCGTAACTTGATCTCCAAGCGCCCGTGAAAATCCATGAATCGTATCAGTGACTGAGCGTTCCGGTCCCCAGACAATGTCCCCTGTCCCCTGGCATCTGTCCAGCCTCGTCCGAAGGGTGAGGTTGACGAGGAACATAAGCGCCGCGATCGCTTTGTTATCGGGATCATCATCTCTCAACTCGATTCGCGGCGCGTATTGCCGCGCCGTGATGAGCCTCACATCAATGAGATTGTGAGTACGCATTACCACGAAATCTCCTGCCGCGTGGTGCCATGGGAATATTTCGCAGTATCTAGAAACGTCGTAGTAATACGTAAGGATGTAGCCTGCTTGTCGATAGATCTCTGAGAGTTCGTTTTGATCCAGCCGAACGTCCCACGATGAGGGATCCCACAGAACCGCGCTCGCCTCGGAATTCGGCGCCCCTGACTCCAAATGGAACTCATGAAATCCATCATACCACTCGGCGACAAAGAGAGACACATGGCACCCAGTAGCTGCCCTGGCGCCGACGAATTCGGACCCTGAGAAAAAAACTCGAGGAACGAATCGGCGGGGAAACGTCCGAGTGAGGTACGCAAGGGTGGAATATTCCGAGGCCATCCTTTCTCGTCCTCTTTGAGTAAAGGCAACGTTTACCGCAAGTGATACTGTGCCAGCATCGCACTCAATTATGACTCGCGCAGGATGATAGTCGCTGCCGTGCTTTTCGGCCACAATCTTGATCATGTCAATGGTGGATGCCTTCGTGCCGTGCGTCTTTTCTACCGCTTCTAAGACGTTATTGAGGTTTCGAGAAAGGAAGGTCTCTATGGCAAGGAAATAGGAGTGAAGGCTGAGGGCTGAATTCACGGATTCGCCGCGACGGCGCCGCTGGGTGGGAATGCGTGATCGAAGGAGTGCTTCGTCGCATTCGATTGGTCCGGACGGCGTTTGGGACATATAACAAAACTCTGGATGAGGGTTGAATGTTGCGGCCACGTGTGCTCCTATGGTTTTCAACGCGTTCACGCCCGACGTGGGTCATTCTGTGGAAGAGCGCCCTGTATTTGTCAAGCCATGGTTCTCGCAGACGTCCAGGCGTTCACCTACACCAATGAGTTCTCCCACGGCTCCAGACCCTGCCAATGTACTATATTCCGGCTCTCACGCGACGCCAAAATTTTCATGCCCAAAAAATCAGCGATTCGCAGCATTCACTCCCCAAGGTGAGAGGTTAGATTTTTTTGTTTTTTTTGTTGACTTGCGTGGTCAAATTGAATTAGATTTAGTGAATCTTTTTTTCGGTGAGCTGAACTATTCTGGTTCACTGAACTCGCCAAGAAGAATGAGGCGCCGCTGAAAAACCCGGGCAAGTCAACGGGGATGGGGCTTGCAAAGGGTCTGCGTATTTGTACGGCGCTCGTCGATGACGAAAGCGTGATCAAACCCGTGACAAAAAACCCTAAGTCGAGAGGAGGAATTTTTAATGGGCAAGCACAACACCCCCATGCTTGATGAGTTGGAAAACGGCCCGTGGCCGAGCTTTGTATCCGATATCAAGCAGCAGGTGGAAAAAGGAAAACATGTCCTAAAGGAAGCGCCAGATGATCTTCTGGGCGTGATGGAACTGTCTTACAAAGACAAAGTCACTCATTGGAAGCACGGCGGCATCGTGGGCGTGTTTGGGTATGGCGGAGGTATCATCGGCCGTTATTGCGATCAACCACAGATGTTTCCGGGCGTGGCGCATTTCCACACAGTCCGCGTCAATCAACCGGCGAGCAAGTTTTACACCACCAAGTTCCTGAGGGAACTGTGCAGCCTGTGGGAAAGACACGGAAGCGGCCTTACCAATATGCACGGTTCCACCGGCGATATCGTGTTCTTAGGGACGACGACGGACCATCTCGAGCCGCTGTTTTACGACATGACCCACGAGCTGAATCAGGATCTCGGTGGATCCGGTTCGAATCTTCGTACTCCTGAGTGCTGCCTCGGCAGAGCGCGTTGCCAATTCGCGTGTTATGACACCCAGGAAGTATGCTATCAAATGACCATGGAGTATCAGGACGAACTCCACAGGCCGGCATTTCCCTACAAATTCAAATTTAAATTTGATGGATGCCCCAATGGTTGCGTCGCGTCGATCGCTCGAGCGGACATGTCAGTGATTGGCACGTGGCGTGATGACATACGCATCGACCAGAAGGCAGTGAAGGCGTATGTCGGGGGCGAGATCGCTCCAAACGCAGGCGCCCATGCCGGTCGTGATTGGGGCAAATTCGACATCGTCAAAGAGGTAATCGACCTCTGCCCGACGCAGTGTATGCGATGGGATGGCGACAAGCTGGAGATCAATAATCGTGAGTGCACCAGATGCATGCACTGCCTCAACGTCATGCCGCAGGCATTGAGGATCGGACAAGACACGGGAGCTTCCATATTGTTTGGGGCAAAGGCGCCGATCCTTGAGGGCGCTCAGATGTCAACCCTGACAGTTCCATTCATGAAGATGGAAGCCCCATTCGACGAGCTCAAGGAACTTATCGAGAAGGTCTGGGACTGGTGGATGGAGGAAGGCAAAAACCGTGAGCGTCTCGGCGAGTTAATACAGCGTAAGAGCTGGCAGGAATTTCTGCGGATCGTCGAACTAGATCCGGATCCCAGGATGGTAGATGAGCCCAGGTCGAACCCCTACATCTTCTGGAAAGAGGAAGAGGTCGAGGGCGGCTGGACACGCGACATAGAAGAATACCGCAAGAAACACCAGAGGTAGTAGGAGGAGAGAACCAATGCCTTACGATCCAAGTGATCCGCTAAAAGATAGGCTGACCGATCTAGGTCCGCGCTATTACAAAGAATTCTTCTCTCCCGTTATTGAGAGGAATTACGGTAAATGGCTATACCACGAAATATTACAACCAGGCGTGCTCAAGCACGTGTCTGAAACAGGCGACGAGGTGTACACCGTGCGGGTGGGCGGCTGCCGCCTCATGAGCGTGGAGCACATCAAGGAGATCTGCGACATCGCAGACAAACACTGCGATGGGTACCTGCGGTTTACGACGAGAAACAACATCGAATTTATGGTTGACAGCAAGGACAAGCTGCAGCCGCTTATTGATGATCTCAAGAGCCGCAAGTTCGCCAAAGGTTCCAACAAGTTCCCCATCGGTGGGACCGGCGCAGGCGTCACCAATATCGTCCATACCCAGGGTTGGGCGCACTGCCATACGCCGGCTATCGACGCCTCAGGCGTCGTGAAGGCCGTCATGGACGGCATATATGATTACTTTGGCAGCATGACCCTACCGGCGCCGGTGCGTGTGTCACTGGCTTGTTGTCTCAATATGTGCGGCGCAGTGCATTGCTCCGATATCGCCATCTTGGGCATCCACAGAAAACCGCCCATGATCGACCATGAGTGGATCGACAAGCTGTGCGAGCTCCCCTTGGCCATCGCAGCGTGCCCGACCGGCGCGATCAAACCAGCAAAAACGGCTTCAGGATTAAAAACTCTGGAAGTCAACGCGGATCGCTGCATGTTCTGCGGGAACTGCTACACGATGTGCGCAGCAATGCCTTTGGCTGACGACGTAGGCAGCGGCGTGGCCATCCTCGTGGGCGGGAAGCTGTCAAACAGAATGACCAAGCCAAAGTTTTCGAAGGTAGTCATCCCATTCATTCCCAATGAGCCCCCAAGGTGGCCGTCAACCGTGCAGGCCGTCAAGAACATACTCGAAGTGTATGCAAAGGACGCCAAGAAGTATGAGCGGCTGGGAGACTGGGCTGAGAGGATCGGTTGGGAACGATTTTTCGAAAAAACGCAAATACCTTTCACGCACCATTTGATCGATGATTACCGTTTCGCGTATACTACGTGGCGGCAGTCAACCCAATTCAAATTCTAACCAAGAGGTCAGAAGGAGCTTGATCCATGACCGAAGACGAAGCGAGACAGGCCATACTGGATGCATTGAAGTCCAAGTCCAAGAGCAAGACAAAGTTCTACTTGAAGGACTTTTACGCAATGCTTCCAGACATGAAAAACAGAGAAGTTAAAAACCTCGTAAATAAAATGGTTCAGGAAGGACACCTGGAGTACTGGTCGAGCGGCAGCACCACCCTTATCGGCCTAAAAGGGATGGGGAAGCAGCACAGCGAAGAAGACTAAGTCCTTCGGCTTCTCGTAGTCCCGATCAATACACGTTCATGTCTTTCAACACATAGGGAAATCCCAAGGGATTTCCCTATGTGTTTGGATGACCAAGGGGGGATGACCCTCTCACTGAGGGCCATTCCGCGTTTTCTTTTTGAGAAAGGTTGTATGACGCGCGACTCATGAGGAGCGCATTCCACCCCTGGCGTTGCCTGTGCGCCACCTTAACCATTTCAAGTGAAAATGCTCGCTCCACTTCTTCTTTCATTTCGTCCGCAATCCCGGAAAGTATCAACCAGCCAAGGGTGTGAGACGCGAGTGCATCTCGCAGCCGAAGCAACACAGGAGCGGCAAGGTTGGCGGTCACGACATCAAAAGACCTTGACACTGAACTCACATCGCCGACATAGAAACACAACGGAGCAGACGCGGCGTCCCAATTGCGTCGGTTGAACTCGAGGTTTCGGGGGCAGATGGTACAGATGGAGACGAGATCGATGTCCAGAGCGACGGTGAAACCTGCCCCGAGGGATTTCGCAGCAATGGCCAGCACGCCGGTGCCAGTACCGACATCAAGGACGGAGGGCGCTCCTTCTCGCCTCTCCATTCCTTCCAGCGCGAGTTCAAGGAGTTCCAAGGCCATCACGGTGGATGGATGATCGCCTACCCCGAAGGCTGGCCCAGGGTCTATCACGATATTTATACGATCACTTGAGCGGGCGTGCATCTCCCAATGCGGCGTAATCCTCAGTCTCCTCCCCACATCCATGGATGTGATACCTTTCGTCCACCATTTCTGGGGATGAACGCAACGCCGCCCTTTACGCCTTGAGTCTCTGCTTGAGAGCCGTGAAGAATTCTTTATCAAAGTCGATCCTCAACGCGGTCGGCAGTGGGAACAGCATTTCCGTCATGGTCGTGGGCGCGAATCCTATGAGATCAGTGAGAAATTCTTGTGAGTAGATGTACAAGGTTTCGTTGATTCTTGTGACGTCAATTGAGAGATAGGCGTGGTTTCTTCGAAAGCCGGTCTTGGGACATGCGATTACTTGGTCTCCGATTTTCTGGGGCGTCCCGTATAATCTGCACGTGATAGGTCTATGCTCATACAGCAGGCATGATCCCTCCACATGAAGCACGCATGGGATGCGTACAGTGCCAAGGATTTCATCAGCGGATTTGCCCGCAACTTCCTCCTCCTTATTTCTTGCGGATGAGCGCCCAGAAGCTTGTTCAAACATGGGCTCCACGTCAGCCGCTTTCCTCATCACTTGCTGCCGCTTATGCGCATCCACATAGCTCCTGAAAAAGCCATTGATCACAAAGGATTCGATGAGGCTCAGTCGAAAATAGACGGAACAACAATCGTCGCAGCCCTGCTTGCAGGGCATCAGAGCGCTATGCGATTCCCTGACTTTTTCGAAGAGCGCATCCGCAGTACTGACAAGTTCCATATATCTTTGGATATGGTCATGGAGCGTCACGCGTCTCTGCTCCTTGCCCGCGCGGTACCCCCAGCCCGCGCATCGAGCAAGATGAGCCGACAAAGGCGCTCCTGCTCAACAGCTAATGATTTCATATTGCTCCTGGTAAAGATTTGGATCGGGATCGAGCTGAATAACAGTACGATGGACCTTCTGAATTTCTTCTAGTTGATCATTCTCCTGCTCAAAAAGGAGTTTTATGACTTCAGGATGGGCAGTTACCTTGATTCTCGGGGACTCGTCGTCGGCCAGATGCCGGGCGATAGCCCTTAGTATCTCGTAGCACACCGTGGTTTGCGATTTGAGGAATCCTTTCCCCTCGCAGTAGGGGCACTGTTCGCATAAAGTGCGGGTCAAGCTTTCCTTGGTTCGTTTTCTCGTCATCTGGACGAGGCCGAGTTCGGAAATTTTCAGGATGTTGGTTTTTTGCTTGTCCTTTTTCAAAGCTTCTTGAAGGGCGTTCGTCACCTTTTCTCTGTCCGCTGGACGATCCATATCGATGAAATCGACGATGATAATACCCCCTATGTTTCGAAGTCTGAGTTGATAGGCTATTTCCTTTGCCGCCTCGAGATTGGTTTTCAGTATGGTTTCCTGGAGGTTCCTCTTCCCCACATATCGGCCGGTGTTGACATCGATGGCCACGAGCGCCTCGGTGAAGTCGATGTTGATGTACCCGCCTGATTTCAGCCAAACTTTACGGCCCAGCGCCTTGTTCAGCTCCATCTCCACGCCGAAATGGTCAAAGATGGGCTCGTCGCCGTCATATATCTCTACAAAAGGCTTAAGGGAAGGCATGAATGTGTCCATGAACTCGAGGATTCGCTGGTATTGTCTTTCCGAATCCACGACAAGCCGCGTCACATCCTCGGTGAAGAGATCACGTACTCCACGGAGACAAAGGTCTAAATCTTCGTACAACAGAGAAGGAGCGGGAACTCTTTTTTCTCTTTCAAGGATGCGCTGCCACGTTCCTTGAAGAAAGGTCAGGTCTGCCACGATTTTTTCTTGGGTCTCGTGCTCGCTCACCGTTCGCACAATAAGACCGCATGAAGGCGGTTTAATCCGTTGAATTATTTCTTTCAGGCGCATGCGCTCAGCCTCATTCTCGATGCGCCGCGAAATCCCGATGTGATCTACCGTGGGCATCAGTACAAGATGCCGCCCCGGGATGGAGATGTGAGACGTGATCCGCGCCCCCTTGCTTCCCAACGGTTCTTTTGCAATCTGCACGAGGATGGTCTGATCTTCTTGCAGTAATTTCTCTATGGGGATGCCTTCTGGCGCTTGCTCAACAACATTGTCGGCAATGCCGTTTTGTTCCTCTTCGTTGTTTTCGTCCTCTTCTTCTTCGTTGACGATACGATTGAGATCGCGGATGTGGTGATCGATGTCTCCCACGTACAGGAACGCAGCCCTTGGCAGACCAATATCCACGAAAGCCGCCTGCATCCCTGGCAATACCTTGATCACCCGTCCCTTATAAATGTTTCCGACGATGCCCCGCTCCCCCCTACGCTCCAAATGGATCTCCGCCACCTGACCGTCTTCGATCAAGGCCAGCCTTGTCTCACGTTTATTGACGTTCATGATGATTTCACTGGCCATGTAGCTGGGATTCCTGTCCTCCTAAAGATGGTTCCGTGTTCACGGCAGTCTTCACTATTTTGAGTGACAGCGCCTGGGACGGCGTGAGTCCAAGAATAGTTCGCGCAGCTTCACGGGGATTCACAGACCCGGCAGGACTCATTCTCAAGACCATCTCGAGGGTATTGTTTCTGCATTCCAGACGAGCGATCCACGTCTTCAAGTCCCTGCTGCGTCGTTTCCCTTTACGTACATCGGACATCAGAAAGCTGCTGCGTTCGTGGTAGTCCCGCACTCGAGACTCCAACTCTTCGAGGCTCATTTGGTCTGGCGTGACGATTTGATACGTAACATATTGCAGTTTAGCAGAAAAAGGCGGCTCGTTCAATGGTGTTTCTGTGAGAATCAGAGGGTAGATGCCCTCTGGCAGGGCCCTTTTCAACGCCTCTATCAGACCGGCCAATTCGTCGTTGAATTCGACGAGATCAAAATCCAGAAATTCGCACTCGCTTTCAACGCCCAGCCCTGTGGGCGGCGAAAACCTCATGCGAGGATGGGGGTGAAATCCTTGGGAATATGCGAGGTTCAGCCCGACTCTTCGAAAAGCCCTATGAAAAGACCGCTCAATATCGTGGTGGCCGAGCAGACTCATTGATCCTTTCTTCGCATATTGAAGTCGAAACCTCCTCGGAGGGGCGTGATGTTCTGGTTTAATGGCCTGAGCGGTTTCATCCGAGTATTCGCCAGTCAAGGGCTGTCCGAGACGAGGATAGACTCTCTCAAAATCGCATACCCCGCACCCGCCGCATTGACCATGACGGCAGTCCTCCGTCTCCTCCTCTCTCAGGGCTTTGCGCCATTCTTCGGAGAGAAACGCCTTGGACACTCCTATATCGATGAAGTCCCATGGCAGCGCTTCGTCCAATGCCCTGGCCCCCAAAAAGCGTCGTGGATCCAGGCCATGCCTGTCTATCGCTTCAAGCCACAATGGAAGGCAAAGTTGGTCATCCCATCCGTCAAATCTCGCCCCGTTCTTATACGCTGTCTCTACGACTCCTGCGAGCCGCGCGTCGCCGCGGGCGAGTAAGCCTTCGAGAAATGACATTTCCACCGCATGAAACTTCAACGCCACTCGCGACTTTTGGAGTGCCCGCCGCAGATGCCCTTGGCGTCTCTTGATCTCCGCCATGTCGATTTGCTCTGCCCATTGGAAAGGCGTGTGGGCCTTTGGTACGAAGGTAGATACCGATGCGGTGATTTTTTTGTGACCTGCCAGTTTGGCGGCCTTCCTCACGAGGTTTGCAATACCCTCCAGGTCCTCATCAGTCTCTAACGGGAGGCCTATCATGAAGTACAGTTTCACGGACTGCCAGCCATACTCGAATGCCTGCATCAGCGCCCTTTCCAGATCCTCCTCTGTGTTCCCTTTGTTAATGACTCTCCTGAGCCGTTGGGTCCCCGCCTCAGGCGCCAAGGTAAATCCTGTCTTCCGAACTTTTCGGATCTCTGCCGCCATTTGCCCGTCAAACGTGTCTGTCCGAAGGGACGGAAGAGAGGTCGCCACTTTGCGGGGAGCGAGTTCTCGATTGAGCCTACTAATAAGGTCGCAGATATGGGAATAATCACCTGAGGAGAGAGACAATAACGCGACTTCCTCATAACCGGTTTCTCGCAAAGACTCGCCGACGAGATCGATGAGAGTAGAAGCCGAACGCTCCCGCACTGGTCGATATACAATGCCCGCCTGGCAAAAACGGCATCCCCTTGTGCAGCCTCGGGCTATTTCTATGCCTATTCGGTCGTGGACGGTCTCGCAAAACGGCACCGGCACCTTGGTGGGAAAGGCCGCCGTGTCAAGATCATTCACGATGCGTCTCCTCACGTTTTCCCCTGGTTCGTGAAGGGCTGGCACGTATATCCCTGGAACTGTCTTGAGTCTCCAGAGAAGGTCTTGTCGATTTCGGCCTGATCTTTTCCACTGGATGTATTCGTTGGCAAGTTCCAGGATCACTTCCTCGCCGTCTCCGATGACGAAGGCGTCTATGAAGGGCGACATCGGCGTCGGATTGAAGGCCACAGGGCCGCCGGCTATGACAAGTGGGTCTCCATCCGACCGATCTCTTGACCGCAGCGGTATTCCTCCCAAGTCCAGCATCTGCAGAACGGTCGTGGCGCATAGTTCGTACTGCAGGGAAAAGCCCACCACATCCAGGGCTCTCAGCGGCGTCCCTGTCTCCAGGGTAGTCAGGGGTTGTCCTTGTTCACGCAGAACCTTCTCCATGTCCGGCCATGGCGCGAACGCCCGCTCCGCATACATAGTAGGCTGAGAGTTCACAATCGAATAGAGGATTTTGAGGCCGAGGTGCGACATACCAATTTCATAGACGTCTGGGAATGCCAGCGCCATATGGAACTTGCACGCGGCTGGGTCTTTCAGGGTGGCGTTCAATTCTCGCCCAATATAACGTCCTGGCTTCTGGACTTGCAGAAAACGTTCGATGCAAGGTGTGGCGTGTGGGGCTTCCGGTTCGTTGCGGCTGAAACTGTGATCGGTTTTAGTCATTGAAATGGACTCACTCCCCTGAAGTAGCGTCAATACGTCCATGTATGATAGCATACTTCGTTGGGGTACTTGTAAGGCGAGGTCGTCCCCTCGATCCGGCCGCATACGCCGCGAGAGACGCTTCGATATCCTCCCTTTTTCAAAACGTTTCCATGGGAAGACGACGTGCATGTTCACGGCCTATGTACATGAAGACCTGTGGGCGCTCTGAATCTGTTGTTCATGTTCATCGGAGGTTAATGTTTTATGTCAAAGTTCGAAACCCATCCCCTCTATGGGCTCATGCATCCTGGCAGTATAGCTTTTTGGGGGGCTTCAAACGATCCCATGGCGATGGGGAGTGTTCAACTTGGAGAATTACTTGCCATGGGCTTTCCTGGACCGGTGTATCCCATTCATCCCAGCCACAAGGAAATTTTGGGCTTGAAAGCCTACGCCCGCGTCACAGACGCGCCGAATCCTGTGGACTTGGCCGTCCTTGTGCTCCCCACGAAGATAGTGCCCGAAGTCCTTGAGGATTGCGGAAAAAAAGGCATCAAATATGCCATTATAGTCTCAGCAGGATTCGCCGAGACGGGTTCGGAGGGTCGTGCGTTGCAAGACCGCATCATAGCGATCGCCCGGCAGTATGGGATACGTTTCCTGGGGCCGAATTGCATCGGCGCCGTGAATCCGCGCCACAAACTGAACACCACCTTCTATCCATACGAGGCCACACCCGGATTCATCGGCATGGCGTCACAGAGCGGTAGTTTTGTCACGCAGATGTTTGTCCACCTCGCCAAGTTTGGACTAGGGTTCAGCCAAGGGTTGAGCGTGGGCAACGAGGCCGTGACAGACGTCATCGATTGCATCGACTACCTCGGGGAATGCCCTTGGACCAAAGTCATCGGTTTGTACCTCGAAGGGATCAGAAGAGGAAGAGATTTTGTGCGCGTCGCCGCCAAGGTGTCTGAACATAAACCCATTGTAGCCTACTATGTAGGGGGGTCTGCGTCGGGCCGCCAAGCAGGTCTTTCCCATACCGCGGCGTTGTCGGGCCGAGACGAAGTGTACAACGGCGTATTCGCCCAGACCGGCGTTATTCGCGCGGCTTCAATCGAGGAACTCTTTGATTTCTGCTGGGTGCTTGGCAGTCAGCCGCTGCCAATGGGAAACAGAATAGCCATTTTGACCAATAGCGGGGGCCCCGGGGCGGCCGCAGCAGACGCAGCGGAGCGCAGCGGCCTTGTCTTGGCTCGGTTCAGCCAATCGACGCAGAGCGCCCTTCGCTCGCTGCTCCCCCATACGGCAAGTTTTGCCAACCCCGTGGACATGACCTTTGCCAGAAATCACTCTGATTATTTCGACGCAATACCGCGCATCCTTTTGGAAGACGAATGCGTTGACTGTCTGTTTATTTATTTCCTCATGCCCCACAAGAGGGTCGTCGCCTCCGTCTTGAAGGCCATGACAGGCGCATCCGGCGATGCGCAGGCCATTGTCCAAGAGTATGTGACAAACCTCGCCGCCTCGGTGAGTTCTTTGGGTGCCAAATATGGCAAACCTGTAGTCGGTGGGAGCTTTTACACCAGGAATGAGCACTTTATACGGGAGCTCCAAGATCGTGGGCTGCCCGTGCTGCCGAGCCCTGAGAGAGCCGTGCGGGCCTTAGGCGCGCTTGCTCGCTACGCCGCGTTTCGCAGGGCAAGCTGAAGGAGATGCGCCTCCCGGCTGCGGCATGAGAAGAAAGCCGCAACCGGGACATTCTTTGGAGCTGTTTGCAGACCTGCTGAGGCAAAAGACAAAGTCCTTTGAGCCGATTCTTGACAAAAAGCGAACAAAAATTCTAAAAAAATAGATTAAAGGGGAAATGCAGTCGTTTGCTGCGGCTTCAGCGAAGAGGTCATTGCTGCGCGAACCTGTAGAGCACGCGTATAAAAATTGCCCCAAGACCGGGTGGCGGCTCAACCTTTTATGTGGTTGGAAACAAATAGGGCCGGGGTTCATGCCACCTGGTGCCTGGTTAATGGTCTCAAAAAATGTCTCGAATTTCATCACAAATCGGTCGAGACTCCCCGCTTTTTCATCCTCACGAGAGGGTGATTCATGGTGCGTTTCGGGGGTTCCCCTGTGCATCGTAATGATAATATGACGTATCACGTTTTCTTCATGTTCTTGCGAGAAAGATTATAGATGTTTCATAAACTGATGTACCGGGAAAGTGCCAAGGAGGAAGCGGCATGACAGGGACTCACCAGGCCAGAATGCACAAGCACATAGCAATCCTCGTTCCGCTGGCGGCCGTCTTTTGCGTACTCGCTTGTGTGAACCCGTCTTTTGCTCAGAAAAAAACCGTTCTGTGGCTCGATTCGTACAGTCTAGATTATGACTGGTCCGCGGCAGTGTATCAGGGAATACTGTCTGTCATGAGGGGGCGGGATATCCATGTGATCACAGAGCACATGGATACGAAACGCTATGACGACGCCGAGTACTTAGAAAAACTGTTCGACGTGTACCGACACAAGTACGCCACAAAGAAGATAGACGTCGTCATAGCCTTAGGCGATCACGCCTTCCAGTTCATGCTGAAACATCACGACGCGCTTTGTCCCGAAACGCCCATCGTATTCTGTGGGGTGAACAAATTCGACAGCCATATGCTGCAAGGGGCAGAGCATTTGTTCACCGGCGTCGTGGAAGATTTTGATATCTTGGGCACTGTCGAGGTTATTCGGCGCCTACAACCGGCCGTGACCAAGCTTCTCGTCATTTCAGACCACACCGAGAGCGGACAAAAAAACCTTGAGCGACTGGGCCACATATTGCCTGACTTGAGAAAGTTCTTCCACGTTTCCATAGTTGAGCAATGGTCATTAGATGACCTGAAGCGCCAGTCTTCACACCTGCCGAACGACACCGCGATCCTGATTCTCGCGCTGTTCCAGGACATGTATGGGAACCGATTAAACATGCAAAATGCGCTGCCACAATTGGCCGCGCATTCTCGTGTTCCTCTGTATTCTTGCTGGGACGTCTGGCTCGGCTTCGGCATCGTTGGCGGAAAACTGGTCAGTGGTTTTAGCCAGGGACAGACTGCAGCGGGACTGGCGATGCGGGTCTTGAGCGGCGAGAGTCCCCCTAGCATACCGATCGTGTACGAAAGCCCCAACGCGTACATGTTCGACCATCATCAACTACAAAGATTTGGCATAGCTGCGTCCTTGCTGCCGGAAGGCAGCTCCCTGATCAATAAACCGGCGCCGGATCCCCATGTTTCTCGAGCATACTACACGCTGCTGTGGACCGTCATCGGGCTGCTCGGATTGGGGATCATTGCGCTTGCCGGCGTAGTGCTCCATCGCCGACGCTACGAAGCCGCCCTTCGTGAGAGCGAGGCAAAGTATCGAGACCTGTTCGACCACTCGGCCGACATCGTTTACACCCATGACATGGATGGCAATTATACTTCAGTGAATGAGGCGGCAACGAAAGTGCTCGGTTTTGAGAAGGAGGAATTCATTGGTAAAAACTTCCGAAGTATAGTGGATCCCGAGTTCTTGCCTGCGACGGAGGCGTTTTTTGACATGAAACGCCGGGGGGAGGCTGACAAGACTGGTCCATACGAGGTCTCTGTGCATGCCAAAGACGGGCGAAAAGTCTGGTTTGAGGTCAAGACACGGACTATGTTTCGGGACGGCAAGGCCGTCGGAGTCCATGGCAGCGCACGGGACATCACAGAAAAAAAGCGTTTGCAGGAGGAACTCAGAGAAGCCCAGGAAAGATATAGAGCGTTTATAGAAGAAGCCCAAGATTTGATCATAGAAACGGACGCGAGGGGGCGCTACACCTATGTCAATCCCGCGACGGCAGCGCTGACGGGTTATTCTGAAGAGGAACTCATAGGGAAGTCCTCTCTGAGCCTTGTGGCCCCTGAATATCGTGAGGCGGCCAAAGAACTTTATGAAAGCCAGGGTCGTGAACGGTATGCCTTTACGTATGTTGAACTGCCCTATATGGCTAAAAACGGCGCCAGGTTCTGGCTGGGCGCGCGCACCCACCTCATTGTCGAGGATGGGGAAATCAAAGGGGCGCGCTGCATTGCCCGGGATGTCACCGAGCGAAAAAAAGCCGAAGATGCGCTTAAAGAGAGGGAAGCGAAATACAAGGAACTGTATCGAATGGTCAGACTCATGTGCGACAACTCCCCTGACATGATTTGGGCGAAAGATCTGGAAGGCAGATTCATATTTGCGAATAGGGCCCTTTGCGAGAAGCTGCTCGGCGCCACCGACACGGACGAGCCCGTAGGAAAGACCGACATGTTTTTTGCCGAGCGAGAACGGCTCTCGCACCCAGACGATCCTTCCTGGCACACGTTTGGCGAGATTTGCATCGATTCTGACGCGGTCATACGGGAAGAGCGAGCGCCGCGACGATTTGACGAGTTTGGCAACGTCAAAGGGAAATTTTTGTTCCTCGACGTGTTCAAAGCCCCCATGTTGGATGAACAGGGCCAGATGATAGGCGTGGTGGGCTCTGCCCGAGAAGTCACTGAACAGAAACGCCAAGAGGAAGAAAGGGCCCGCCTCATCACCGCCATCAATCAGACCGCGGACAGCATTGTCATTACTGATTCCAGGGGAGTGATCCAGTTCGTTAATCCGGCTTTCGAAAAGATTACGGGGTACACAAAGGAAGAAGCGATCGGAAAGACCCCGCGTATTCTAAAAAGCGGCAAACACAGTCCAGAATTTTACAAGAAATTGTGGTTGACGCTGCGTGCGAAAAAGGCATGGACAGGGCGATTCATCAACCGCAAGAAAGACGGCAGCCTTTATGAAGAAGATGCAACGATCACGCCGGTGAGGGACTCCTCGGGACGCGTCGTGAGCTACGTTGCGGTCAAGCGGGATGTTACCCAGGAGTCCATGCTGCAAAAGGAATTGCTGCACGCCCAAAAAATGGAGGCCTTGGGCACCCTGGCGGGAGGTATTGCCCACGATTTGAACAACATCTTGCAGGTAGTCTTGGGCTACTGTCAGATCCTCCAGGCAAAGCTGACAGATGAGGCTAGTCGCAAAGGACTGTCGGCCGTAACTGCCGCAACCAGGAGAGCAGGCGACCTCGTGAGTAGGGTGCTGACATTCAGCCGCAAGATGGAGACAGACGCCCGGCCCTTGGATCTGAACGACCAAATACGACGCGTGCACGAGCTCCTCTTCCGAACCATTCCCAAGATGGTGGATATTCGGCTTGAATTGGCAGACAATCTGCACCTCATCCAAGGAGATCCTCTCCAGATCGAACAGGTTCTCATGAACCTATCGGTCAACGCGGCTCATGCCATGCCGGACGGGGGCGTGTTAACGATTCGAACCCAAAATGTGACCTTGGGCATTGATTTTTGTGCACGGCACCCGGAGGCGTTTCCGGGCGACTATGCGCTTATGACTGTGACCGATACCGGTGCCGGCATGGAGGAAGAGGTGCTCTCACGTATATTCGAGCCGTTTTTTACGACGAAAAAGATTGGTGAGGGCACAGGACTGGGCTTGTCTATCGTCTATGGCATCATGGCATCCCACAAAGGGTTTATACGTTGCGAGAGCCAGCCGGGAGCAGGAACCACATTCAGCCTGTATTTCCCAAAATTGCAGGAAGTGGTGGAGGATGTTTCTGTTCAAGAGGCGGCGGCGAATCTTTCAGGGTGCGAGACCATCTTGCTGGTGGATGACGAGGACGAGGTGGTAAGTTTGGCGGGCGAGGCGTTTGCCGGCTACGGATACACGCTATACACGGCAAGGACTGGAGAAGAGGCGCTGCAATTATACCAGGAGTATGGAAAGAAGATCGATTTGATAGTGTTGGATTTGGTCATGCCAGGCATGGGTGGAAGGCGGTGCCTCAAAGAATTAAGGGAGATGGATCCGACGGTACGCGTGTTGGTTGCCAGCGGCTTTGCCACCGAAGAGACGGTAAGGCAGGTGCTCAAGTCAGGGGCGGTTGCCTTTCTCAGGAAGCCCTTTGAATTCGAAGAATTGCTCGCTCAGATACGGGCGATTTTGGATGGGGGCGCCTCGCTTTCCTGACTTTTGTATCGGATCTCGAAAGCTCTCACGAATTCCATGAAGTGGCCGTCATTTCGACCATTTTTCTGCCTGCCATTTCGAGCTCTTTTCGCCTGTCATTTCGAGCGAATGGAGAAATCTTGGCCCAGCGAGAAAGATTTCTCAGTCGCAAGGCTTCTTCGAAATGACATCGATGTCGCTGCGTCACACTTTCTTCCGAGCCTTGCTCCTTCCAAATGACAAGATTTCGTTTCTCCTGGCTCCGTAGCGGTTTTCGAAAGTACTCACCAACTCGATGGTGCGGACTCATTCCGACGAAAATTTCGAGAATCGCCCGAAACTCTCCTGCCCCAGAAGCCATTGCTGCCAGTGAGTCTCGATGCATGGGTGATTGCCAAAAAAAGTTTCGTCGTGGAGAATGCACCGCATGGCTGGCGTTATATCCATCCGCAAAAAAAAAACGAAATGGCCATGAGTCGGATCGTCATTCCCACCTCATCAAGAAGCCACGGAACGTACCAGGGACCCTCACTTTTGTCAGGACGACATAGCGACGGCATGAGATCAATTCGTACTATTTTCGGGAACTCCTATACGACATGGGGCTGCTGCGAGGTTGACGGTTTTTGGCATGGAAGAGGCGTAGTCCACTTTGGTTGCGGGCGGAGTGTGGCACTGTCTTGCAATGGCGAGGCCTTGCTTGGCCTTTCTGTCATGCCTCCAATTGCCAAATGGGTCATTCCCGCCAAAAAACGGGCGCGAATAAGACAAGCACCGTGAAGAGTTCAAGTCTGCCCACGAGCATGTCGAATGTGAGAAGGATTTTCGAGGGGCTGGTGAGCCAGGCATAATTGTCAAGCGCTCCAACGCCCTCCAAGCCGGGCCCCACATTGCACAAGGATGCCGTCACCGCCCCGATAGCGGTAACCATGTCAGCCTCTATCAGGATCAGCAGCAAGACTGACGCCGCCCAGACCCCCACAAATAAGCTCGTGAACGCCATGATGCTGTTGACCACAGGACCCGCTATGGCCCTCGCATCAACTTTGAGAGGCATCACAGCCCTTGGATGTACCAGGAGAAAGAGTTCACGGAACACATGCTTGGCCGCCACGATGACGCGCAGGCATTTCATGCCTCCGCCCGTACTTCCCGCGCAACCGCCTACAAACATCAGACATACGAGGAGCCATTGCACGCCATAGGGCCACAACTCCCAGTTTGCGGTGACGTATCCTGTGGTGGTCATAATAGAGGCTACTTGGAATCCAGACTGACAGAGGGCGTCTCCGAGGCCATAATAGTCGCGGCTCCACAATTGAAAGGCTACAAACAATGTTGCGCCGGCGAAGAGCAGGAGATAGACTACGCATTCGGTAGATCTCAAGTAGGCTTTTGGATTTCCTTGTAATGCTTCGAAATGCAGGGTGAAATTCAATCCTGCGGCAATCATGAATATGGTAATTACTATGTCGATGTAGCGGCTATTGTAATGAGCTATTGAGGAGGTTTTGGTGGAAAATCCGCCAGTCGCAACGGTTCCAAACGTGTGGCACAGGGAATCGAAAAGGGTCATGCCCCCGAGGATCAACAGCAACACCTCTGCCGCAGTGAGGACTATATACACTTTCCAGAGCGTTCGAGCTGTGCCCGTCACCCTGGGTCTCAACCTGTCGATGACAGGAGATGGTACCTCAGCCTTGAGCATGCCCATACCCCCAACTCCAAGAAATGGCATGACGGCCACAGAGAGGACAACGATCCCCATGCCCCCCAGCCAATGCGTCGTGCTGCGCCAAAACAAAACGCTTTTCGGAAGACTTTCGGGATCAGGGATTACAGAGGCCCCTGTCGTCGAGAATCCAGAGACGGATTCAAAAAGGGCGTCGACAAAATTTGGCAACACCCCTGTAGCCACATAGGGGATTGCCCCGATGACGCTCGCCAAAAACCACCCAGCCGAGACGATAACCAACGCCTCTTTTGATCCGTACGCCGCACCGCGCTCCCGAAATAGCGAAAAGATCGATACGCCGATGACGGACAACGCAAAGGATATCACCGAGAGGATTTTCCACGTCTGTTCTCCGTAGTACAAGGCCCACGGTACAGCAGCGATGATACTCAGGCTCACGAGGGCAGAAATAGCTGCAAGTGTAGAAATGACAAGACGACGGTTCATCCAAAGTATTCCAACTTTACGGTGAGGAATTTTTCGATCTTTGGCACCACTTCACGTCGAGAGAAGATAATGACTCGATCTCCAGGCATGATGACGGTGGACCCATCTGGTATGATAAATTCATGACCACGCTCCACGGCCCCGACAATTGATCCGCGAGGGAATCGCAGCTTTCTGATGGGGCGTCCCACTATATCGGAAGTCTCCATGGCTTCGCATTCAAGTATTTCAACGGCATCACCCGGCAGCATTGAGACAGACAAGACTCTTCCTCTCCGTATGAATTGGAGTATGTGAGCGACTCCCGCGAGGCGCGGATTAACCGCTATATCAACACCGATGGCAGACGCCAATCTGTGATACTCTATTTTGTTTGTGACAGCCCCTACCCTGTAAGCCCCCATACGTTTGGCTAGGATCGCGCTTAAGGCATTTTGTTCGTCATCGTCGGTCATGGCGAAAAAGGCGTCAGTATCGCCGATCCCCTCACTGCGAAGGAACTCTTCATCGAGGCTGTCCGATTTCAGCACCAGCGCGTGTTGGACTTCTGCTGCAATCTTTTCACACGCATCCGCATCGGCGCCGATCACACGAATATGCGTCACGCCATGTTTCTCAAGCTCGTGGACAAACCTCACCGCCACGCGAGTTGTCCCGTGGATCATGAAACGCTTCAGGGGCCGTGTCCTCAAGCCGCACAGATCAAGCAAGCGAGGAATGTGCGCAGCGCCCGCCATGATGTATACGGTGTCATCTGAACGCAGAACATCTTCTCCACGCGGGATCAGGATATCTGACTCTCGCAGGATTACTGGAATGAGGAATTGATCTTGTGGATATGCGGCTCGGATGTTGAGCAAAGACCTTCCCACCAAGGCTGAATTTTCAGGCAACCGAATGCCGAACAACTTTATTCTCTGTTCAGCAAAATCCAATACGTCAGTGGCCCCAGGGACCTGAAGGATTTGCATGAGCTTTGCGACGGCTTCGCTCTCCGGGCTGATGACGAGGTCTATTCCGAGATGCTGATCGTCAAGGATTTGCGGGATCGCCGAATAATCCTCTTCTCTCAATCTTGCAACCTTTTTCATGGCCCCATTGAGCAACTTGCCGACGTAACACGCCACCAGGTTAGCCTCGTCAGAGTCCGTCACCGCCACAAGCATTGAGGCGGCACTGATTCCCGCTCGCAACAGGATGTCCGGCGACGCACCCCTTCCCACAATGGCGCGGACATCGAGATTCTCCTGAATCCAATATACTCTCTCCTCATCGCGGTCGATGAGAGTGACGTCTTTGTTTTCTAGGGAGAGGCGTCGCGCAAGATGATATCCCATTTCGCCAGCTCCGACCACAACGATACTCACGATCATCCTCCCGCAGGTCTCGGTGCGTGTTATCGGTGAAAAAATTATTGGCTCACGAAACGCTTATGCGGTAGCGCTTCTGAACTCGAGCTTCACCGCGAATCCGAGGTCCCCGTCAAGATCGTCCTTGCGACATTGGTTTGTCTATAGTGTCACTAGGCTTGGTAAGACATTGCGCACAGATTCCAAGTACTTGTATGTGCTTCACGTCTGGCTGGCCCCAGTTTTCAACCGGGTGAGGCAGCAACGCGTTGTCGCATTCCGGCCACTGAAAATCAGTAATCTTTTTACACTTAACACATACAAGATGATGATGACGTATTACATTGGGATCGAAGCGAGTCCTGTCGTGAACGATGTACACTTTGGCGACCAAGCCACATTCGGCGAAGGTATTGAGCGTTCTATACACCGTATCGAGAGAGATAGTGGGCAGTTCCTTTCTCACCGCTTCGAATACGTCTTCGGCCGTGGGATGGATTTTAGAGTCTACTACTTCCAGCCATATTGCAATACGTTGAGGCGTCACCTTGATGCCACAGCTCCTGCATGCGTGCCTGAACGCTTCTATTTTCTGGTCACGCCATTGGCTCAGATTGTTCGTCATGACAGCTCGCCGCGCTCAGACAGATGCCGCGCCTTTCAATTGTGAGCTCAAACTATAGGAGTGCGTTGTATGCCGAATACAAACTGACTAGCATACACTTCGCTCTGAATCAAGATGGACGGCAAAAACCGCTCCCGCGACACACCTTGACCACCTGCCCCGTCAGGCGACGGCGGGCGGAAGCAGTCCCTTTCACTCAGACTACAGTGCGCGTTTGCGCCTTCAGCTCCTCAGGCTGAAGTCGTTGCAGCCCTCTCCGAATCAGTCATATTCGCGACTCTTTTGACGTCGGACAGGCTGAGGCCAAGAGCTTGTGCGACGCGTTCCCGGTATTCAGGTTCCGCCTTATAGAACAGGGCTGTCTGCCGCAACTGAATACGTTTCAGGGCCCCTGAAAGGTGATCTACAATGTTGCCTACGAGGTTTTCCCTGTCCTCTTCGGTCATCACATCACGGAAAAGATTGCCTGGTTGTATAAAATCATCGTGAGGATGATTGTATGGATGCCGACCAGCTTGACCTACTACATGGAAGGACGGCTCGCCTGCGGAGTCATCGGGCGCAGGTCCCCCAAAGCTATTGGGCCAATAATTGGGTCCCCCGCCCCCATTGCCATCGGTTCTCATGAAGCCATCACGCTGATAGCTCCGTTCCGGCGCGTATTTTGGAGCATTTACTGGGATGAGATGGTAGTTAGGTCCCAACCGGTGAATATGCGTGTCGTGATACGAAAAAAGCCGAGCTTGGAGCATCTTATCAGGGGAGGCAGCGATGCCTGGCACTAAATTTCCAGGGGAAAAAGCAGCTTGCTCGACCTCGGCAAAATAGTTTTCCGGGTTCCGGTTTAGGATGAGCCTTCCGACCTTGATGGGGGGGACATCACGGTGGGGCCACACTTTGGTAATGTCAAAAATATCAAAGCGATAGTCCGCCGCTTGTTCTGGGGTCATGATCTGCATTTCGAGCGTCCAGGATGGATAATCTCCCCGCTCAATCGTCTCGTAAAGGTCACGGGTCGCGTGGTCTGGATCTCTGCCTTTGATACTCTCTGCCTCTTGACGAGTGAGATTTCGGATTCCTTGATCAGTCTTGAAATGGTATTTTACCCAAAAATATTCGCCGTCGGAGTTATACCATTTGAAAGTATGACTGCTGTATCCGTTCATGTGGCGGTATGTGGCCGGCGTGCCTCGATCTGAGAATAGTATGGTCACCTGGTGAATAGATTCAGGAGTGAGCGAAAGAAAATCCCAAAACATGTTGGGGTCTTTGAGATTGGTTGCTGGATGTCTTTTCTGAGTATGAATGAAATCCGGGAATTTGAGCGGATCCCGTATAAAGAACACAGGCGTGTTGTTCCCGGTCATATCGTAGTTGCCTTCTTCTGTGTAAAATTTTACCGCAAATCCTCTTGGATCTCGTTCCGCGTCTGCCGACCCTTTCTCTCCCCCCACGGTGGAAAACCGGACGAACACTTCGGTCTTCTTGCCAATCTTGGACAGGAATTTTGCCCTGGTGAACTTCGTCACATCGGCCAAGACCTCAAAATAGCCATGCGCACCGGCGCCTTTGGCATGGACGACGCGTTCGGGGATCCTCTCCCTATCAAAGTGGGCCAATTTTTCCAGGAGATGTAAGTCTTGTAGAAGAACGGGGCCGCGTTGGCCTGCGGTCATGGTGTTTTGATCGTCGGGGACGGGGGCTCCAAACGCGGTGGTGAGGGATTTAGCTTGTTGGGACATGGAGAACTCCTTTCAGTGGTGATGCGGAACACATTATAGGATGGTACTCGACCTAAGAATGCCTCCTAATAAAAGAGTCTATTGGCTTGCCCAGATGCCGTCAAGGGTTTTTCTCAGAAGTGTCCGCACTTTTAAGACCTGTTGAAATGAATCACGAATTGGGACCAAAGGGCCGCGACGTCATCCCCACAAACGTGTCCATCCACGGGGAGTTCCTTGGTTTCCCAATTTTTATGGGAATGACAATCCGAGATATAGTCATTTCGTGATTTCTTTTAAGAACGTATCCAGATTCTCAAAATGGCCAAGCCACCACTCCATAAATCAACTCCCGACCATTAACTATTGGGGAGTGTGCTGTCTTTCGAGCCATTGATTGCAGGCCAGTCCGCCGGCCCACGCGTTCATCTTCTCAGTTTCACGCATGGTGCACAAGGTGGCCGCCAGAAAACGACGCCACGGCCTCCTCCACAGAATCGTACATCTCAACGACTTGGCTGAGACGCACCAGCCGAAACAACGATTTCAGGTGCTGAGAGGGCCCTGCGATCTTCATCTCCCCCTTGTTTCGCTTCACGAAACGCCATGATGCAACAAGGGCGCCGCTTCCTGTACTGTCTATGAAGTACGTCCGGGAGACGTCAACAACCAACTTCATGCCGTCAGGCCGATTCGTTTCCATAACGAGTTCCTTGAAATGGGGCGCAGCCGCTGCATCAAATCGCTCATCTGTGGTCACAATGATCACGTCTTCTCTGATAAGTCGTTCCATGACTGCTATCTTCTCCTTAGTGGGGGCGCTAAAAACGGCATGCGCGTCAGCCCTCAGGATAGAGCCTTGCCGCGTGGTCAAAAATATAACCCAGCCGGAGAAAAATAGATATACCTCGTTCTCTATACGACGGTGGCGACGAACGAGGGCATCAAAGCGGTGATTACGGTTTTCAGGCAAGAGTTATACAAATCGATTGCTATTGAAACAAATTCGCGCATCACTTATAATGGACTTACACGTTAAAGCTCTTCGTTTTCTCTTCATAAACACATCACTGGAGGTGGCCTTGAGCTGGAAGAGGACGCCGCGAGTATTGGTTGCGAAACCAGGTTTGGACGGGCACGACAGGGGCGCCAAAGTCATTGCGCACGCTCTAAAGGACGCTGGTTTCGAAGTCATTTACACAGGGTTGCATCAAACCGTTGAGATGATCGTTGAAACAGCGATACAGGAAGACGTTGATGTGATTGGATTGTCTATAATGTCGGGAGCGCATCTACCTATATGCCAGAAGCTCCTTCGACTCTTGAAAGAAAAGGAAGCCACGGACATTATAGTTTTGGTGGGTGGGGTGATACCCAGTCGGGATATACCGGCCTTGAAAGCCCTGGGGGTCAAAGAGGTCTTTCCCGGCGGCTCCGACATACACGCCCCCGCCGCATTCATCAAACAGCAACTCAACGCAGAGGCCATGTCATGAGCGGTGAAGAAGAGATCTATCAGCCTGTAAATCATGTTCGCATTATCACGGCAGCTTCTTTGTTCGACGGGCACGACGCTGCCATTAACATCATGCGAAGAATTCTGCAATCGTCCGGGGCTGAGGTCATACATCTCGGCCACAACCGCTCCGTGGCTGAAATAGTCATTGCTGCGGTTCAGGAAGACGTGCAGGCCATTGGGGTGAGTTCTTACCAAGGCGGTCATATAGAATTTTTCAAATATATGGTGGACCTGCTCAAAGAGTATGGCTGCAGTCATATCAAGATCTTCGGGGGGGGTGGTGGGGTCATAGTCCCTGAAGAAATAGAGGAACTCGAGGCTTATGGCGTTGCCAAGATATACAGCCCGGAAGATGGACGCGTCATGGGCCTGCAAGGCATGATCAACCATTTCCTTAGACTCAGTGACTTCCCATTGAGCGACGGAAAACTCAACGGGGATCTGTCAGGCCTGACATGGAACAACTGGCCTGTCATCGCCCGGACGATCACTGCAGTGGAGGTCGCCAAGGCCGCTGGAAATGGGGATTTGCCTACTATCCTTTTCGCGTTGGAAAATAAGATCCATGGCCGCATTGTACCTGTGGTAGGGATCACAGGAACGGGAGGCGCGGGAAAGTCGTCTTTGACAGACGAGATTGTGCTGCGGTTTCTCAACGACCAGCCGGACAAGAAGGTTGGCATTATTTCGGTGGATCCGAGTAGGAGAAAGACTGGCGGGGCGCTTCTTGGCGACCGAATAAGGATGAATTCAATAAACTCCGAGAGGGTATATTACCGATCCATGGCCACGAGGAGCTACGGGACAGAGGTTCCGACCCATCTTCAGGAGTCGTTGCTCGTGTTGAAGGCCGCGGGCATGGACCTCATCATCGTCGAGACCGCAGGTATAGGTCAGGGCGACGCCGCCATTGTGCCTCTCGTTGATGTGTCCCTGTACGTCATGACCTGCGACTTTGGATCCCAGACGCAGTTGGAAAAAATCGATATGCTTGATTTTGCCGATCTCGTCGCGGTCAACAAATTCGACCGACATGGATCGGAGGACGCTCTGCATGACGTCCGAAAACAAATTCAGCGCAACAGAGCCGAATTCACCAGACCCCTGACGGATTTTCCTGTGTATGGCACGATAGCGTCGCGTTTTAACGATGATGGGGTCACCAGCCTATATGTAGGACTCATCAATGCCATCAATTCGAAGACAGGTGTGAATTGGCAGACAAGTCTCGAGGAGCGCCCGGATCGAATGCCTTCGTCTCGGACAGTCATCATTCCTACGGAGAGAAGCGGGTACCTGTCAGACGTCGCCGAGACAGTGAGGACGTACCACGCGTGGGGGAAAGATCAGTCCGAGCTCATTCGCCGCCTTTGGCAGCTTGACGGCGCAAGCATGGCCTTGAATCGCGCGGGGGTGCCGGATGATGCTGAATCCATCAGGCAGATACGGCAACTCCAAGAGGAAGTCGAGAAAAGCTTGGATCCGAAAGCGCTCGCGTTGGTGGGAGAGTGGCAGGACTTGAAGGACGCCTATTCCGGCGAAGAATATGTCTTCACTGTGCGCGGGCGAAAGATCCCCACCAAGCTAAAAACAAGGACTTTGAGCGGCACCATGCTGCCCCGAGTCATCCTGCCCTCGTACGCTGATCCCGGCGAGATCCTGCGTTGGCGAGTGAAAGAAAATCTTCCCGGCATGTTTCCCTACACTGCGGGGGTCTTCCCCTTCAAGCGACAGGACGAAGAACCCACAAGGATGTTTGCGGGCGAAGGTGACGCGTTCAGGACCAACAGGCGGTTTCATTATTTATCGGAAAACAGCGTGGCGAAAAGGCTTTCAACTGCATTCGACAGCGTCACGCTGTATGGACGAGACCCTGATCCCCGCCCTGACATTTACGGGAAGATCGGCACCTCGGGCGTTTCTATCTGCACAGTTGACGATGTAAAAGAACTGTACGCCGGTTTCGACCTTTCCGCTCCCAACACCTCAGTTTCCATGACGATCAACGGACCGGCCCCCATGATGCTGGCGATGTTTTTCAACGCCGCCATTGACCAGAAGTTGGACAAATTCAGGAACGAGTATGGCAAAGAGCCCTCTGCGGAACAGCGGGCCGCGATCAAATCCGAGGTGCTCCAAAATATCCGCGGCACGGTCCAGGCGGACATCCTCAAGGAGGATCAAGGACAAAACACTTGTCTCTTTGCCATTGATTTCGCGCTGAAGATGATGGGAGACATTCAAGAGTATTTTATAAAGAATTCCGTCCGGAATTTTTATTCAGTATCGATTTCTGGGTATCACATCGCAGAGGCCGGCGCCAATCCGATCACTCAGCTCGCGTTCACCTTGGCAAATGGGTTCACCTATGTGGAATACTACCTGTCAAGAGGCATGCGCATCGACGACTTTGCCCCAAATCTTTCCTTCTTCTTCTCAAACGGTCTTGAACCCGAGTATTCCGTCATCGGCCGAGTTGCCCGCCGCATTTGGGCAATAGCTATGCGCGACAAATACGGCGCCAATGAACGGTCGCAGAAACTCAAGTATCACATCCAGACAAGCGGCCGATCGCTCCACGCCCAGGAAATTCAATTCAACGACATCCGCACCACGCTTCAGGCGCTCATCGCCATCTATGACAACTGCAACTCGCTTCACACCAACTCTTACGATGAGGCCATCACCACGCCGAGCGAAGAATCGGTGCGGCGGGCCTTGGCAATCCAGTTGATCATCAACAAGGAATGGGGAATGTCCCGAGTGGACAACTGCAACCAAGGAAGCTTCATCATCGAAGAACTCACAGATCTCGTAGAAGAAGCCGTACTTATGGAATTTGATCGCCTCTCTCAACGCGGCGGCGTGTTAGGGGCTATGGAAACGGGCTATCAGCGGACCAAGATTCAGGACGAATCTCTTTACTACGAGACGCTGAAGAGTACTGGTGAGTATCCCATTGTCGGCGTCAACACCTTCCTTCGTCGAGACGGCGACTACATGGAAAAATGCGCCCTGGAACTCGCAAGGGGCACAGAAGAAGAAAAGCAATCTCAGCTTGAAAGGCTGAGGAGATTCAAAGAGCGGAACAAGGAAGAAGCGCCCAAGGCGCTTGAGAGACTCTTTCAGATCGTCTTGTCGAATGGAAATATCTTTGAGGAGTTGATGGAAACAGTCAAATACTGCAGCCTGGGGCAGATCTCCGAGACCTTGTTTAGAGCCGGTGGCCAGTACAGAAGGACGATGTAGCCTCCCAGTCTCATGGCGGTTGTCGCAATTACTCATACACTTGATGACGTGTCTGTCATTTCGGGCGAAGCGAGAAATCTTGATCCAGCAAGAAAGATTTCTCAGTCGCAAGGCTCCTTCGAAATGACAGGTGCCGGGGCGTCTCACTCTCGTTCGAGCCCTCGCCCCTACGAAATGACAAGATTTCCGCTCTCCTAGCTTCACAGTGCTTTTCGAACGGAAACACCAACTCGATGACGGGGATCTTATTCGGACACAAGCGTGGCTGGTAGGGACAAGACTATGCCGCGGGGTTAATCCTGGCGCGGGGCGACCAAGACGACTCGATCTTCCGACGTGGCGCCGGTGGCCTTGTGCACCAGCCTTATACGATATTTCCCAGGGGCAAGAACAAGACGTCCGTGATATGCGCCTTTGCCGTCGGTGATGATTTCGCCGTAATCCTTCCAGGGGCTTTGCGATATTTGAATCGTCATGCGAGAATTTGGGAGCTCCGGAAAGGCACCGTGAAAGACTACCGTGTCACCCACAACCACGGCAGCGAGCGCCAACGGTCTTTCCTGGCGATCCGTGGGGAGATCATGACGGCGCACGATGCGTTCATAAAGGGCGTCGGACAATCTTCGATCGTATCTCGTCGGGCTCGCCGACTGTGGCGCAGAAAATGGGTTTTGTCCGGCCAACAAGGCCACCCAGTCAAAGGCAAGATTGACAGACCCGTCCACCCTGAAATAATCGCCTGTGAATCGGTCGTAGCCCTTTTCGAAAGATGCAAGGAATAGGCCATTTCGGGAATTGGTTTGGAGAGCGCAACGATAGCCGTGGATATTGGTTGAAGCCCCATGATATGAGTTCGCCTGCGCCGAAACTCTGAAATCGAGGCCGTCAGAAAAAGCTGGCAGCAAGATCGAGAGCGAGGCGTCGGCGCCGGTGGGGAGGGACTCCTCGATGAAGTGGTTCCTCTGTTGTGAGATAAGGCGACGTTGATTCACGGGAAAATACGCGTTGATACGGAGCGACACATCCGAGTGGTATCCAGGGAGCAGCGATAACTCTACCCCCATTCCCGCTTGTTTCAAAAAATCCTGTTGAATTCGTCTCGATCGTTTCCAATCATGAAATGCGTAAAAACCGACGAGCGTATCCGACGTAAGGAGGTGCCGAACCCCGCCGCATAGGGAAAACGTTTCATCGGTTCTCGTAAGATTTACGCGCGGCGACACGAAGATGCTTTTGTCAGGCCAGGCCTTTACGGGCATAAAGTATTCCGCGCGCAGCGTTGGCAGCCCTTCCCAATGATCGTAGCCTGCGCCTACATCCAGGCCCTGCTTCACGGGGGTCGGGAGTGCTAGGTTCAGCCATTGGTTGAGAGTCGGAGCGAGATAGGAGTCGGGGACGGACGCCTGCTGGTTCTTGGACAGATCACTGGCAGACTTGGACAGGTATTGAAAAGGTGATCTCTCCTGGGCGTCGAGTTCTGCGAAGTGGTGTGGCGCAGACTCAGCGGTTCTTACGACCCCGCAGAGGATTAATGGAACCATGAGGAGCGCGGCGGCGCTTTTATATAATGTGCTTATTGAGGTTTTCATCTTATCATACGAAAAATTAAATACTTTTTATGCTATTATATCATTCCCGTCGCAGTGTCAAGGTCAGAATAAAAGAGGCTTGCCTATTTTTTGCGGATCACGAATTGGCCGCAGGCCACACGGTGTCATCCTCGCGAAAATGGGGATTGCCGGGGAGTTTCCTGTATTACCATTTTCATGGAAATGACAAACTGACTTACGGCCGCTCCGCGTTTTCGTTTGAGAAAGATTATGTAGGGGATCTCGGAATTACTCGCGAATTTCATGTCATGGTCGTCATCTCGACCACTTTCCTCCCTGTGATTTCGAGCGAAGCGAGAAATCTTGGTCCAGCCAGGAAGATTTCTCAATTGCGAGGCGTCTCACCCTCCGTTCAAGGCTCGCTCCTACGAAATAATGAAGATCTAGGATCTCAAGGTTTCCCAAAGGCTTTCGAAATTACTTACTCACATGACGATGCTGACTTCATTCCGACCGCAGTTTCAAGAACCGCTGGAAATTCCAAAAAGTGAAAAGTTGCGTCAATCACTCCATGACTCCCCTGCCCCCATCAATTACTGGGGAAATTGTCGCATAATCGCATGCTCGAAGTTCGTTGAGACAATGCGATGCAAGCCACCGGGCTGCGACATGTCGTGGGCCAACGCGATTCTGTTCAGCATTGTGAAAGGCATTCAGCGCGAGCTTCAAATCCATTTAACTTTATCATGTCTCTATTATGGGCAAAAACCGCCCTCGCTCTTTACTCTGCCTCGCAGTGCAAATCTGAGTGCTGAAAAACTTGACACATCTTACAGCGGATATTAGGATGCGTATGGGGCGCATACGTCTTGGGGAATAGCATATCTCAAAGAGCCGCGCCAAGTGATTGTCGCTGACAAATCCTCAAACAAATTTCACAGCGCCAATGCTGGAAAAGAAGGAAAGGTGGAACAGCCGTGAAAGAATTACTTTCGGGAAATGAAGCAATAGCGCGCGGGGCTTATGAATACGGGGTACGGCTTGCATCAGCCTATCCGGGTACCCCCAGTACGGAGATTCTTGAATACATCGGCGAACGTTATCCTGAGATCAAAGCTGGCTGGGCGCCTAACGAGAAGGTGGCGGTGGAGGTCGCGGCCGGGGCCTCGTACGGCGGATCCAGGGCGATGGCGATTATGAAGCATGTGGGACTCAATGTCGCTGCGGACCCCTTCATGACCTTGTCGTACACAGGCGTCAACGGAGGGCTTGTGATTGTGGTGTGCGATGACCCGGAGATGCACTCTTCTCAAAATGAACAAGACTCCCGCAACTATGCGAAATTTGCCAAAGTCCCGTGCCTTGAGCCTGCAGACAGTCAGGAAGCAAAAGATTTGCTTGGCGAAGCGTTGAGGATCAGCGAAGAATTTGACACGCCAGTGCTTCTGAGGAGCATGACGAGGGTATCTCATTCTATGTCCCTTGTGGAGACGAAAAAGAGGTTGGAAGGGCCCAAGGAGCCCGGTCTCAAAAAAGATCCCATGAAATTCGTGATGCTGCCCGCTATGGCTCGAAAGCGACATCCCATTGTAGAGCAGCGGCTGAAGGATCTGAAGGCCTTTGCGGAGGGGTTCCCCTACAACAAGATAATGATGGGGGATGCTTCACTGGGAATTATCGCCTCTGGCGTGAACTACCAGTATGCCCGAGAAGTCATGCCCGACGCCTCTTTTCTCAAATTAGGAATGGTGTGGCCTTTGCCACAAAAGATGATCGAGGAGTTCGCGTCCAAGGTAAAGAAAGTCATCGTTATAGAAGACCTGGATCCTTTTATTGAGGAAGCGGTTCGATTGATGGGCATCCCTGTTGAGGGGAAAGAACGGACGGGCTGGTGCGGGGAATTGTCCCCGGAGAAGGTTGAGATAGCCTTGAAGGGCGCATCCTCGGCCAGGAGCATCGGCGCCATAGAGGGAGAAATCCCCATGAGGCCCCCGAACATGTGTCCGGGCTGTCCGCACCGGGCTACGTTTACGGCGCTTAAGAAAAACAAGGTGTACGTGGCCGGCGATATTGGGTGCTATACCCTTGGCGCATTGCCGCCTCTGGGAATGTTGGATCATTGCCTCTGCATGGGTGCCGGCATAGGTATTGCGTCAGGGCTCGATCGATCGCTTGGCGAGCTGGCGCGGGGAAAAGCCGTAGCGGTCATTGGCGACTCGACGTTTTTCCATTCAGGGATGACGCCACTGTTGGAGCTCGCCTATAACGGGGGATCCACCACAGTCATCATCATGGACAATCGAACCACCGCCATGACAGGCGCCCAGCCCCACCCAGGGACTGGCTACACCTTGAGGCAAGAACCGACCATCACCGCAGACATCGAAAAGCTTGCCGAATCCTTCGGCTTCCGTCGGATAAAAACCGTCAACCCCTACAAAATAAAGGAACTCGAGAAGATCGTCTCGGAGGAATTAGAAGCAAACGAGCCATCGCTTATCATTTCACGAGCGCCCTGCGCCTTGTTGAAAACCGGTAGAATCCTGCCTGACAAACCGTATAGCATCGATCAGGATGCGTGCACGGGCTGCAAGACGTGCATCAACACCGGTTGTCCCGCGCTCGAATTCGTGAAAATAGAGAAACCGGCAGAGGGAGAAAAGAAGAGAAAGGGATATTCTCGCATCAACCCATCGCTATGCGTAGGCTGTGGTACGTGCTTCGAAGTTTGCAAGTTTGATGCGGTCAAGGAGGCCTCATGAGCAACGACAAAGTGTACAATATTCTCATAGTGGGAGTAGGAGGCCAGGGTATCATACTGGCAAGCGATGTCCTGGGAAAAGCCGCTGCATTGCATGGCTACGATGTGAAGAAGAATGAAATCCATGGGATGGCCCAACGCGGTGGGTCTGTTTCGAGCCACGTGCGGTTCGGAAAATCAGTGAGTTCTCCCATCATCAAAATGGGCGAGGCAGACGTCCTGTTGTCCTTCGAGCAAATAGAAACGCTGCGATATTTTCCTTATCTCTCGGTTGACGGAAAAGTGATCTTGAACGACGCCAAAATCCTGCCGCCGGCAGTGTTCACCGGGAAGCAGGATTATCCTGAAGGCGTCATCGAAAAAGTGAAAGCCAAGGCGCCGAGCACGTTGGTCGTGGACGGCAACGCGGTCGCCGAGCGGATTGGAAATCCTCGGGTGGTAAACGTCATTTTCCTAGGCGTTTTATCGAAATACTTAGATATTCCCGTGGAGCGGTACGAACAAGTGCTGAAGGATTCCCTCAAACCGAAACTCGTGGATGTCAATCTGCGGGCGTTTCACGAAGGCAGGAGTCTTGCGCAAGGTTAGCCGCTGAGGCGTAACCCCTTCGCAGGTGAGGCTCTTTCAAGGGGCGCCGTGAATGCGACGGCATCTGCGGTCTCGTATTCACCGCGTATAGCGGGGCGGAGAAACGAGCTCAGGCGTGTACAAGCTCGCGATGCCTTTTGCCCCGTGCGAATAGGCGCGCAGGCGGCGTTAAAATGCGCTGCTTGAGCGTTCCTCAGGTTCGAGGCAGCATCCTCTCCCGATTTCAAGGACTGCTTCATAGCGTTCGGGATCTTGTTCATAGAGGGCGCAGCGGTATCGGCGCCCGTCCCAGCGCAACGCAGGACACTGTCGAGTATAGTGTCCAAACTTCATGGCGCCGATCCGGCACATTCGACTCATGCAGCAGCGGCCGCATCCTGAACATTGTTCCATGTCGTTTCCAACGTTCCGTTTCTGACGAGCGCTCACCGGAAGGTGCACCTCCGCATTGAGCGCTTCTCCGAGGCGCCGACGAATTCAGCGACGCCCCCGTCGTGATGAAAGAATTTTCGGCAAAGCGCTCCAGCGGCACAAGGGCTAAAATCAATTCGAGTCTCAACGTCTCTTTACTTCATTTTGTGGATGGAGAACTGCCCGCTTCGCAGCGCACTGATCAAATCACGTTCGTCCTTCAAATCGTGCACGAAGTCTGTCACGCAGGTTCCCACTGCTTTTGCGATGTGCGCGTCGCTTCCTCCGACTTTGATGAGGCCGAGCGCATCGGCGACTTTCTTGGCCATATTGTTCTCATCGTCCGTGACCATCCCGTTGCACACTTCTATACCGTGGACTTGGCTAAATGTGGGATTGTTCGCTGCGCCCTCTACATCGAGTTGCAGCCTTCCAAATCCGAAGAGGAGAAAACCCCTAAAGGGATGGGCAGCAACGCAAAGACCGTCCTCTGCATCCACTAGGCTTTTAAGTTGCGCGGGCGTGAGCATATCTTTTGGAGCTTTTTCTAAGCCATAGACCAGTATATCTCCCCCAGTGGTAGTGATTTCGACCCCTCTAAACACCGCAAGGCCATACTTGCGGCTGAGGGCCTCGGCCTCATCTTTGGGCCACACCATATGATGCTCGGTGATGCAGACGCCGTCCAAACCAGCCCGAACAGCCGCGGTCATGAGCTGATCCGGAGACATCACGCTGCATGGGGAGTACGCAGTGGTATGAATATGGAGATCTATCTTCATTGTGATCTTGTGTATCCGTCAGATGGATCTGAGATATTCAGCCAAGATAGGCTGCTGATTCATCCATTGTCGAATAAATACGGCTTTATCGAGGTCTGGTCGGCCGGCCATGGCGTTGCGCAACTCCCGCGTGAGCTCTGCGCGAACAAGAGCCCTGCAACAATCCACCATGAGGACAGCCATGTGCCGACAGCCTTCACGCCCGAGTTCCTTCTTGATTTTCGCTTCAATGCCTTTCTCTAGCTTCCATCCTTCGGCTTTGTTAAACACCTTTTCCGCCTTCACACATCTCTCCGTGGTGAATCGTTTCATTCGAGTCTGGATTGCATCTATAGTCAGGGTTGGCCAGTGCACTTGCATTTCGCATTGCATGGCATACAGTTCGTCTTCAAGGACGCCGCTGACAACTCGCACATCCGCCCCTTGTTTCTGTACCCCGATTGACTTGACTCTCGCATAGGACAACATATCGTCACTCCGTCATGTCATTGAGATTGCTTCCTGCCGCCTGCGGTTGATCTAGGGGGCAATGTTCGTGAACTCGGCCCTGCAAGCCCCACGACGAAGAACCGTGGCGGCAATACTGTGTGCCTAGAAGGCTCTCTTTTGTCTGGGCTTATTCATCGCGAAACGCCACACAGCTATCCTTAAGTCTTGGATTTTCCGCCATGAGCATTGCCGACTCCGCGCCTATTACCCTGTCGTTGAGGAAAATCTTGGGTCCATCGCTGCCGGCTCGGAAAGTTTTTCCTCCCAGCTCGTTAGCTTTTCTTAGTTCTGGAACGGTGATGGCATTGATGAGCATTTCCATGGATTCGAGAACGAGCTCGGAAATGCGATTGCTGCCTCCGTCACCGCCTATGAGGCTTCTCACTATCTTGGTCATCCCAGGCCCGACTCTGACGCCCACCAATTTCTCAGTCTGCTCAACGAACGGCAAATTTTGTTTGAGGTCGTCGCGCTTTATGTCGAGGCGCGCCGCCCGGATATCGAGTGCTGGGGCCCATACTTCCAGCATGAGTTCAGCCCCGAAGACATCATCGCTGATAGATGAGATGACTCGCCAGCATCCATTTTGAATCTCTTCCACTGTGGTGAGGCTGTGTGCTTGGTAGTCCAGGATCAAGTTTTTTCCTCCTAAATGGCACCGTGATGATTGACACGGGGATATTGCGACGGGAGTGGGCACAGGGGGTGGGTGTAGTTTCGTCCTATAACAGCGAAAAGTCAATGTCACCAAGATCGGTGTATGCCTGGAGCCAAGAAAACAGTGAGCATAAGAGGGTTGCGCAAGCCTCCAAGGGGACTCTAATAGACGCTGTTTTGAAGAAGGATCTTCACGCCTATGACCATCAGCGTCAGGCCCCCGAGCCTTTCCGCCCATTCGCCCAAATGAACGCCTGCAGTCCTGCCCAACCACGTACCCAGCAGCGTCATGACAAACGCAGTTATCCCGATGACCAACGCAGGAAATGCCACTGCGATTCCGACGAGCCCGAAAGTTAATCCCACGGCTAAGGCATCTATGCTCGTGGCCACGGATAGGCCAACCAAACTCCAGCCACGCGTTGGGTCAAAGTCGGACGCTCTTCCCTCCTGGAGGAGGGATTGCCTGACCATGTTAATCCCTAGCGCAATTAATATCCCTCCTGCAATCCAGTAGTTGAGACCAAGCAACCATTTCGAAAGCCATTCGCCGCCGTACCAGCCCAAGACCGTCATCATAAACTGAAAGAGTCCGAAGTGCCATGTCAAGCGGAAGGTATGACGTATGGTGAGCGACTCGAGGCCGGCGGCTACCGCTGCAGCTACGGCAAAGGCGTCTGCGCCGAGGGCGATAGAGGTTGCGATGAGGGCGGGCATCTCCAAAGCGAATACATTGGCCTTTCTCGAGGACTGCTTCAGACACAGGACTCTATCAGGCGCTCACTCGCAGGTCAATATCAGGCCAGCCGCATAGCAAGGACCACAGTGACGCCATTGCAACGGAGGTCGGTTTCAGGCATTATATGAGCGGCTTAGGCAAAACGGATCTGCGCCGCTGATTCATAACCACGCGTGATCCTTTTTCGGGCGCGCTTGCGACCTTCAAACTCGAGGTCTGGCCTCTCGTGGTCTTTGATGGCAGCACGCCGCGCTCTCGATTTCCAGCGCGGGCTTATGACGCGGCAATATTGCAGAGGCTTCACTAGAATCTCATGAGCGCTTTTTCATCGCACGACCATGCCCATGAAGGTAGTGGAGATCGCGGCAGCAAGAGACTCTCTTTCGCCTTTTTTCTCACGGGTGGTTTTATGCTCGTGGAAATCGTCGGCGGCTGGTTGTTCAATTCACTGGCCTTACTCGCTGACGGCGGGCACATGTTCTCTGACACTCTCGCCCTGGGGATGGCCTGGTTTGCTGCGAGATTAGGACAGCGCTCTGCCAACGACACCCATACCTTTGGTTTTCGGCGGAGTGAAATACTCGCTGCTTTCTTGAATGGAATGCTCCTCTGGGTCATGGCCGCGTTTATTGGGTATGAGGCTCTTGAGCGATTGGCGGATCCAAAACAGGTGCAGGGCCTTGGGATGCTGATCACGGCTTCCATCGGTCTTGGCGTGAATGTTCTGCTTATGTTAGTGCTTGCGAGAGACAGGCATGAAACCTTGAATTTGCGGGGCGCGTTTCTGCACGTACTCTCAGATACGTTGGGGTCGGTTGGGACTCTGGCAGCGGCATTAGCAATAATCACCGCCGGGTGGTATTGGTTCGATTCATTGATCAGTTTGTTTATATGCGCTTTGATCGTCTATTCCACTATAGGTCTTCTCCGGGAATCTACGCGCATCCTCATGGAAGGGGCGCCCTCCCACGTCGATGTGGGAGAGATTGAACGAGCCCTTCATGGGCTTCACGGCGTGTGCTGCGTGTATGATCTGCACGTATGGAGTATCGCCACAGACCAGGCCGCTTTGTCGGCACACGTCGTCATGAAAGATGCTGATCTAGACAGACAAACGTTGTTGAGCGACATCAATAGGCTGCTTCGAGAAAGATTCCTCATCTCACATTCTACGGTACAACTGGAAAGCAGCCACGATCTAAAGGCGCACAATGGGGAACACCCGTGTCGATCGGGCACGGCATGTCGATTAGACCATGGCAAAGAATGTGAATAGCAGCGACGCCCCATGACGGAAGCCAGACAGGAAGCAAGCAGCCTCGGAGTATTCGGATCGTCTCCGCTCGTAGTTCCAATCCTTCTGGGCCTTCTCGCCCTGGTGCTCCTTTTCAGGATTCTCCTCTCCCTCTGGCTGAATCTCCTGCCGGACGAATGCAGCTATTGGACTTGGTCCCGCCGCCTTGATTGGTCATATTTCGACAACGCGGGGATGACGGCATACCTCATCCGATTGTCCACAGAGTTGTTCGGCGCCAGCACTCCATTCACGGTGCGATTTCCATTTCTGGTACTCTCGTTTGCTTCCACTTATCTCGTGTACAAAATCTGCCTTCTTTGTTTCTTCAAAAAAAGATGGGCGCTCACGAGCGCCGTGGCGTTTAACGTAACGCCGGTCGGCGTCTTAGGAGCATCGACCGCAGTCCACGATAATGCCTTGATATTCTTCTGGTTGTGCACGCTCTGGGCTATTGTGAGATTCCATAGATCGTTTAATCGCAATTGGTTCCTTGTGATGGGCTTGACCACGGGATTAGCCATTCAAAGTAAATACACCGGGATACTCCTGCTACCCTGTATTCTACTGTTTCTGCTCACGAGTGCAGAACACCGGGGCTGCCTGATTCGTCATGAACCGTGGCTTGGTGTGGCGGTGGCTTTTGTCTTCGCTTTACCCATTCTTCTGTGGAATGTGGAACACCAATGGGCATCGCTTGGCCATATTCTGTTCATCGGATCGGGGGCGAAGTCGTGGTCTCAACGAATACTTGACGGTATGGGCTACCATGCCGCCCAATTCTTGATCGTATCTCCCCTGATTTATGCTGCCATACTTGCAGCAACTCTTTCTGCTATCGCGACGTGCGTCCGCACCCATGATCCAGAAAAGATACTGCTGCTTTGGTTCGGCCTGCCTCTCCTGCTGTTTGGGGTTTTGGCTTTTAGGGGCCATGTGGAGGCAAACTGGGGATTCATGGGATACGCATCCATACTGATCCTTTCTGTCGCTGTCATCGGGGAGGCTCTGACAGAAGGTCGGTCTCGGCTGTCCAGATATTTTGGGCATAAATATCAGCTGTGGGCTCTTGTATTAACCTTTGCGCCGACGGTTCTGGCGGCGACCCATGCCTGGATCGGGCTGGCGCCGGCGTCGTACGAGAGTCGGTTCGCAAAAGATGATAGGATAATATGGGAAACCCATGGATGGGGAGACCTTGGAAGGCAGGTGGGAGAGTTGAGGGGCGCAGACGACATCCTCGCAGCAGACACCTACCAATTATGCGCTCTATTGGAATTCAATACGCCCGGCCAACCGTATGTTCGCTATCTCGCCCCATGGGACCGCCCTACTCAGTTCGACGTATGGGAGCCGTCTTTCGAGAACCTGAGAGGTCAGACAATACTCTTTGTGTCCTCAAAGCCTTTGGCGCCCTCCTCGCCAGAGCGTACCACGATATACGAACATTTCTCACGAGTTGAACCCCTGCCCGTCTTCCACGTAATGTATCACGGCGTCGCCATAAGGCACATGTATCTTTATCGCTGTCGAGATTTCAATCCCACCTCTCCTCGTGTACTCGGTCGCAGGGAGCTCAAATATGTTACACAGGAGAGCTTGAAGTGATGAACCGACCGTTGTATGTTACCCCTAGTATGTGGTGGAAGCTGATCGGCACGCAAGCAAGCGAGAAAGCGGTCATCGGATCGTAGGTCCAACAGACAGGTCTCCAGATAAAGAGAGGGGAAGCAATTGATTTCCTTAGAGGACATTGCACGAGAGCGAGGTATCGACGTCGCTGACCTCATTGAGTTTATCAATGATTTTGTGGATTACTCGGAACAAGAGGATTTGAAGGGGCTGCAGGAGGCGGTGAACGGCGGAGACGCGCCTGGCGTTCGGAGCAGGGCTCACTCGATGAAGGGCGCAGCGCTGAATCTCGGCCTGACAGATGTTGCGAGACTTGCCGAGTACATTGAGAAGAGGGGCGCTGAGGGATCGTTGGGTGGAATCCAGGATTCCGTAAATGAACTTTATAACATGGTTAAAGAGTTACGAAATTTTATTAAACAATCGCATTGAGAATCTCCGAGACGAATCTTGACAATTTTTTGCCTGCGATGCTACATTTGTCTATCGGGCAGTGGCGGTGTAGCTCAGATGGTTAGAGCATGCGGCTCATATCCGCAGTGTCCGGGGTTCAAATCCCTGCACCGCCACCAACGGTATCGAAGCAGGTGCTCGCATTGAGGTCCCTATTCCGCAGGAGCCCCAATAAGTCCCATTGCCCTTTGGTCATGCCCATTGTGAGCTGCCCAGAAAACTCCTGGGTTGCAGAGGGGTGAAAGCCTACGCTACCCGGGAGGAGGCGCTGAGACGTGGCCGATGAAGCAATAACGGTAGTGATACCGGCATTCAATGAAGAGAACACCATTGGTCATGTGGTGCGGGGCGTAAGGAAAACTGTCCCGAGTGCGCGAATACTTGTCATCGACGATGGATCGACAGATGGCACGAGGAGCGAGGCCATATCGGCCGGCGCGGAAGTAATTTCTCATCCGTTGAACAAGGGCAACGGCGCGGCGTTAAAGACTGCGATAAGGGCCATCAAAGGAGGGTCGGTGGCGGTAATAGACGCTGATGGGCAGCATGATCCCGCAGAACTCCCCGATCTTCTCGCAAAACTGAATACGTACGATTTGGTCGTTGGCGCCCGTAAATTTAACACGTCAACCGGTTCCCTTCTCAGAAATTTGGGGAACGTCATACTGAGCGGACTGGCGTCGTTCTTGGCGGAACAACGGATCCCTGACCTTACCTCTGGCTTTCGAGCCTTTCGGCACGAGATAGCAGCAAAATTCCTCCATATCTATCCCAATGGCTATTCCTTTCCTTCCACCTGTACGTTGTGCTTCATCACCTCCGGGTACAATGTCCATTTTGTACGGACAAAAGTAAACCAACGGCCACCAATGACGCAGAGCAAACTGCATCCCTTTCGTGACGGTTTCAGATTTCTCATGTTCATCATGAGAATTATCACTCTCGCCAACCCGAACAAGATCTTTTTCCCCACCGGCGTCGCCATGATCCTCGTCGGGATCTTTTTCACGTTAAGAAGTCTGATACTCTTTGCTCAATTCTCCAGCGCGTCGGTCCTCTTCTTGGCGGGCGGCGTCAACATCATATTTTTTGGTCTCGTTCTTGACCAGTTTGCGGCGCTGCGTCTGCAGGAGAGAGAGTGATTCCGGAAGGCTGCAACTCTTAAATGTGTGGAATTTGTGGGATCCGATTGCTAGAGCAAGAGGCGCCTGTCTCTCGAAACATGCTTGAAAGTATGAACCGCAGTCTGGTTCACAGGGGCCCTGATGACGAAGGGTACTTGATATCTGGCCCTGTGGGCTTGGCCATGCGCAGATTGAGTATTATCGATCTAGAGGGCGGCCGCCAGCCGATTGGCAACGAAGATGGCTCAATCCATATCGTGTTCAATGGTGAAATCTACAACTTTCGTGAACTGAAGGAACATCTCAGCTCAAGGGGGCACCTCTTTCGTACCAACTCTGATACTGAAGTTATCGTGCATCTTTACGAGGAAAAAGGTTATGATTGCTTGAAGTATCTCTATGGCATGTTCTCGTTCGCATTATGGGATGAACGTGAGAAGACGGTCTTTCTCGCCCGGGACAGATTGGGAATCAAGCCACTTTTTTATTCCTTTACGCCGAAAAGGTGCCTCGTGTTTGCAAGCGAGATAAAGGCATTACTCAGGATTGGAGTGGATCGTCAACCCGACTATCAGGCCCTTTACGATTATTTGTCACTCATGTACACGCCAACCCCCTCGACAGCCTTCGCCGCCATCAAGAAACTACCGCCGGGATCATATCTCGTCTGCTCGAGCTCCGGCATGAAAATTAACCACTATTGGGACATACCCCTGCCCGATGCGGGAAGCGAGGACCGTATATCAGGAAACTATGAGGAAGAAATACTCTCTCTGCTCGAGAGGGCCGTTTCAAGACACATGATTGCAGACGTCCCTGTGGCCGCGTTTTTGAGCGGGGGCCTAGATTCGACCACTGTCGCCGCCATCATGTCAAAGAGTTTACGGATTCCCCTCAAGACGTTTACCATTGGCTTCCATCATACATCTTACGATGAATCGCAAGAGGCTCGGCTCGTGGCGGAAACGCTGGGAACAGCGCACCAAGAGCAAAAGGTTGAGCCCAACATGATTGAATCAATACCCAAGCTGCTCGACATGTTTGACGAGCCTTTTGCCGACTATTCGGCTATTCCCACTTTCCTGGTATCCAAGTTTGCGGCCAGAGAAGTGAAAGTCGTGCTCACGGGAGATGGAGGCGACGAAATCTTTGCCGGCTACCCGACTCATTATGCGTATCGCGTGACCAGGCTTTTTCGACTGATTCCAAGTTGGCTCAGGAAGCGTCTTATCAACCCTTTAGTGGCAGCCCTGCCCACCTCTATGGACAGAATCAGTTTCGATTATAAGGCAAAACGTTTCGTCACAGGTGCGGACTTGCCCTTTGAACGCGGCCATTATTGGTGGAAAGTGATATTCAGCGAAGCAGAGAAGAGGCTGCTTTGCTCCCCTGATTTCCTCGGCGGGCGGTTTCGGGATAGCTTCGCAGTGTTTGAACAATATTTCAGAAAAGCTCGGAAGGCACACCCTCTGAATCAACTGCTGTATGTGGACGCCAAGACGTTTCTCCTGGATGACAACCTGGTTAAGGTGGATCGGATGACCATGGCCAATTCCTTGGAGGCGCGTGTGCCTCTTTTAGACCACGAACTGGTGGAGCGCCTGGCAACTATTCCTCCCTTCCTGAAATCTCGTGGATTTGAGACGAAACGACTTCTTCGAAGGGCGGTCAAACCGCTCCTCCCTCGAAGCATCAGAAAAGGCAAAAAAAAGGGGTTTACTCCCCCTTTACCTTACTGGATCAAAGGAGAGTTGCGCCCGCTTTTTGAGGAATATTTTGCAGAGCGCCGCCTCAACAGCACTGGCATTCTCAACGGACGATACTGTCGCGGGCTCCTCACAGAGCATTTGCTTGGCCAGAGAGACAATAACCGTCAGCTGTGGACCGTTTTGGGGCTTGTGTGCTGGGTGGAAAACCAAGGGCAATCGCCGAGTGACAATTTTCTTCGGCGCCCGCTGTAATTAGTTTGAATTTGTTTTGTTGCCCCCAAATTCGAGAATCTTGTATCCCTTTTGCTCGAATGACGCCTTAAGGGCCTTTGGATCCGCGCATTCCGCCCGAATGACCACTCTCACCTTATCCGAATCCGCCTCAGGCGCCGTGAATATGGCTCGTCCCACGCAGTCATTATCGTCGATGATCTTGGAGATCTCCGTGAGCGTCCCTTTTTCAAGTGTGACGTCTGTAAGGGTAATCCGGGCCCTCTCTTTACCGGCTTCAAGGAGTTTGAAGAGGGTGACGAATATTTCTCTGTCAGAGACAACCCCGACGACCCGATCGCCGTCCATGACAGGAAACGTACTCAGCGTCATCTGTCTGCCTTTGAGCAACGTGTCCTCGACGCTATCCTCTATGGAGACAGTGACGGGCATACGCACCATGACATCTTTCACCTTGAGTTTCCTGCAAAAGTAGTTCATTTCACACTGATCTCCGCTTCCGCTGACGCACATGGCAGCTTCGCTGAGATCCCTTCTGTGAACGACGCCTCTCAGTCGACCTCCGTCCACAACGGGCAGCATTTTCAGCTTGTGCTCCTCGATGATCGCCGCTGCTTCCACGGCAAGGGCATCGCTCGACACTGAAAATTGCTGGGGCAGCATCCAATTCTTCACGTACATAACGGCCTCCTTGAGCTAGGAGATGTGTCCTGCAGAGCTCCTCACCGGCCACCTGCAGTCTTGTGGGGAAATATATCGAGACAGGCTTTTAATACCTCTTGCGCAAACAGGTCATCCTCGAGATTTGCGTGGACCTCGCGTATCTCCACGTTTGGCGCCGCAACGCTTTTCATCTTGTCGCTCAAAATTCTGTCTTGCTCTGGATCGAACATGTGGCTCGAGCTGACGTCCACCGCTGACCACCCCATGGTGGGGAAGAGAAAAATGACAGGTCCTCTTGCATTGCTCACTTTTTCGGCAAAAGCTTGAGCGATTTGGATCATCTCCTCATCTGACACCCGGAGAAACGTCCTCAACTCGTCTAAGTCGAATTTTCTCCGCTGATAATGCTCAGGTTTGTAGTGAGATTTTCGAGGGCTCGTAAGGTTCAAGCCCCCCGGCGCAATGACCTGCGGCAGGCCGAGTTTGCCGGCCTCGGTAAGACGGTTTGGGCCGGCGGCCCTCATGCCGCCAAGGATTTCTTCGCCGACACCGCCTGGGGCCAACTCGACCACGGCATCGAAAAAGCCTTGGGCAATCATATCCTCCATCGCCCTATCACAGACGCCAGCCGCCGAAAAGCCGATAACCTGAAATCCATGCTGTTCAAGACCTTGCCTGACAGCGTGAGCGCACTTTTCGGTCGGGCCGAACATAGAGAGCGCCACCAAAGGCTTTCCGGATTCACGGGCGGAGGCCACGGTGAGGGGGTGAACACGAGACATGGCGGCGATGGCAGCGCCGGCCCTTTCTAAAAGGTTTTTCAGCGGCGCAGAGAGGCCGGCTATTTCTATTACCGTGTGCAAGACGGCTATATCGCCTGTGCCTATGTATCTCGTGGCCAATCCCGGCAGCGCGGCAGTCGAGGACACCATGAGTTTGGGAATACCGAATGGCAGAGCCCTCATGACGTCGGTGGCCATGAGACTGCCTGTGGAGCCTCCTAATCCTATGATACCAGCCAGCTTTCCTGAATTGACATAGTCCAGCGCGATCTTAGCAGCGCCGCCGATCATCTGTCTCGTGATACGCTTTCGATCGCGGCTCGAACGAATCTCCTGGATGTCCCCTCCCCCGGCCCGCGCCGTCTCAGCCGAACCTATGTCAGCGCCTGGGTACTCGCCTGACATACTCATGTCCAAAAGCACACATGGCGCGCCTTCCCTTGCGATACATTCCTTGAGGTACAGCGTTTCAGGACCTTTAGTATCAAGGGTGGACAGGAGAAGAATCACCTTTTCCATCATTGCTTCCCTTCGGCAGACACTTTTTCTTCGATATCCTTTTTGAGCACCTTCTTGTCCACTTTGCCTGAATCCCCCACCGTTGGCATCGCCTCGATAATTTCAAGACGTTCGGGCAGCTTGTACATTGCAAGTTTTTTCCCTTTCAGGAACTGGATCATATCTTCGAACGTGAAGGTCTCGCCAGGTTTAGGCACCACGTAGGCACAGGCCTTTTCTCCGAACTCTCGGTCCGGCATGGCTACAATGGCAATAGACGCCACCTTAGGATGTTCGTTGAGGAGCCCTTCGATCTCTGCGGGATAAATATTCTGTCCGCCTCTAATTATGACGTCTTTTTGGCGTCCCATAATCCAGATGCGGCCGTCTTCCAGCGTGACAATATCTCCAGTCGTCGTCCAATTGTCATCATCGAAGACATCCCTCGTTGTCTCAGGGTCCCGCCAGTACCCTGCGGGAGAGTGGGGTCCCCTCATATACAGTATGCCCGGCTCTCCTGGCGGAACTTCTTTACCATTCTCATTGAGCAGCTTGATGACGTTGCCTCTTAAAGGCTTGCCTACGGTCCGCCGTCTGACATCAGGAGGATCGTCTATGGAGCAGCCGGACACAGACCCCACATCTTGGGTGCCCAGGTCAGAGGTGATTTTTCCCCCAAGGCGTTCCTCAGCTTCCATTGCCACTTGGGGGGGGAGATACCCGCCGGCGGACCTGATGAAACGCAGGGAGGACAGGTCGTACTTGGAGAGATCGCATTCAAGCATTCGTATAATGTGAGTAGGAACCACGCCGATGCACGTCACCTTCTCCTTTTGAATCATCTCCAATGCGCCTTCCGGCGTAAACTCCTCGAGCAGGACTATCTTGGCCCCTACCAACGGCGCGGCAAAATACGTGAGGGTTCCTGCGGCGCCGCCCGCAAACGGGGCCACCGCCATGGCTATATCCTCGCCCGTCAATTTCCAGATTTCCACTCGGCACTTAGACGTCATCACACGAGGTGCCAGAGGCCACTCGACAATCTTCGGAACCCCTGTTGTGCCACTCGTGCTTGTCAACGCTCCCACATCTCCGGTGGAATGGAATTTCCTTTTTTCGAGCAACCCCGTATCCACTTTGCTTTCCCACGGTTCGGCCGCCACATCCGGCAGGGAATAGACGCCCTCCGGATACGGACCAGAGATGGTGGAATCCAGCAGAAAACAATAGGCCAAGTGGGGATACGTCTGCTTGAGTTCCTGCACCATCTCCAAGTAGTTGAACTTACGATATATACCGGGAATGATGATGGCCCTGGGGTCTATTTTTTCGATGATATGGGAGAGCTCTTTGTGCCGCAGGTATGGCATGACCGTAATGTTTATGAGCCCCGCCCTCTCGCAGGCTATTCGGGACAAAAAACCATAGGCGCAGTTTGGCGCTTGCAAGATGACGCGGTCATCCTTGTTGAGTCCCATGTCGATCCAGGCGAGGGCCAAGCGGTCCATCATCTTGGCCGCCTGGCCCCATGTGATTCTCTGCGTAGAATCGACAAGGGCCTCCCTGTCGGGTATGTTCCTGGCGTTATTGAGCCAGAAATCGGTGAAGGTTTCATCAGTCCAATATCCTGCGTTTCGAAACTCTTGGATAATCCCATCCGTATATCGTATCGGTCTCATTCAGGGCTGTCCTCCATAATCTTAAGTGCGTCATGGGTCGAACCTTTTCAGGCCCTATCGGCCATGAGGGGGAATTCCCCATCATTATTCAAGGCGTGTCACGCCATCGCACAGCCACATAGCGCCCACGGCTATCCGTGAAAGCCACGCCACGCGGCGTAATCCATTTGACCTCAGTTTCAGGCGGTTGACTCTTTCACGCGTTTCATACCGCGTTGTCATCTACCGCCGCGCTGAAATCGTCGCTCCATCTGTTGAGGCCACGCGTTGGGGTTGTTCCCCATGGGTTTCATCTATCCCTGGTCAAAAGGAGGGAAGAGAGGCAAGGGGCACCAACCCCGTCTGTGCTTCATTTACAAATCGACGCAGCCCAATCCTCAAACCCATATTCCTTCCAGCGCGAGAGGACTTTCTTTTTCATATCCTCGTCAAGGAATATCTCTATGGGTTTTCTCTCCCATTCGTACGGCGTGCACGCATCGAGGATAACTCGGGACACTATTTGTCTGGCATTGATTGGCAAAGCAGGGTCAAGCGGCGTCGATCGTCCTCGATCGATGATTTGAGTATCTCTCTTGGGATCGTAGCGAACAGAGAGCGCCCACATGACCCTATCCCAGTCGTCCGCCGGGATGTCATGGTCCACTACGATGACCCCCTTGAGTCCATAATGTCCAGTAGTCGTTGCGATGACTGCGTTCCCCACGTGGTTGGAGTGGCCCGGATACTTTTGTTCCACAGAGACGATGGTCCAAAAACGTCCCGTGGATTCAGCAGGAATATAGACTGATTTTATCCCCGGGACTCTCATGTTTTCGAGGTCAGTCCATAAGGTGGCAGTTCTATTAAGAGATTGAATCATGTGGGTGTCGGTGATCGGTTTTCCTACTGTAGTCGCCCAGAAAATGGGGTTTTTCCTGCGCAGTATCCTCTGGATGTGGAGGACCTGTTTGGGCCACTCTTCCCCTTTGGCGCCCGAATAGTAACCGGTATATTCTCCGAAAGGACCTTCTTCTCTCAGGTCTTTTGGATCAACATATCCTTCCAATATGATCTCGGCATTCGCAGGCAGCAACAGGCCGGTGAGATCGCTCTTAAAGACTTCGCACGGTTCGCCCCTCAGGGTGCTGATGATGTCATATTCGTCCACCTGAGCAGAGACCAGTGTGGAAGAGACCAGGAAGTGGACGGCATCCGCGCCTATCACCGCAGCTGCCGGCATCAAGGTTCCATCTTTCTTGTGCTGATTGAAATGGAAGTCTGCATGCTTTCCCTTGATAATCTGGATGCCGCAGTGATTGCGATCATGAACTTGCATCCTGTAGGTACCCAGGTTGGTCCACCCGGTTTCTTTGTCCTGTGTCACGAGATACACGGCCGTCCCGACGAATCGTCCTCCATCCCTTGGATAGAAGAACGGTACGGGGAGGGACAGTATATCCACGTCATCGCCTTCCAGCACCATTTCGCATACGGGACCAGAGTCCACCACAACAGGTTTCTTGAGCTGCTTGGTGGTCAGTTTCATCCATTCCCTCGCCATGTCGCACATGCTGTAGTTCAAAGGCATGCCCAGGCCGATGGCCAGACGACGGGGGGTCGTGAATGCGCTGGTAAGTACCGGGATGTCGTACCCCTTCACGTTTTCAAAAAGCAGAGCCGGCCCTTTTCTCTCTTCATTAATTTTTGCGATGTGCGAGAGTTCAAGGTTCCAATCGACTTCGGCTTTGATGCGATGGAGTTCCCCTTCTTGCTCGCATTTGTTGATAAAATCTCTCAATTCTTTCATACAGTCGTTTCCTCCTCTCGGGGGTGTCTTTTTGTGCTACGTGATTTTTCTTCCTTTGATTAGCCCGGCTATGATGTGTTCGATAGCGCTTGCCTTCGGCTCGATGACCGGCTTCACCTCCTTCTGACTCCATACCGTCTCAGGGCGACTTTGTAAGATATAGACGGCGCCTTTGGTTGGTAATCCTTTCTCCACAGCCCATTCGATGTCCATTGGCATCCCGTAATGGCGCTCGATGCGCTTCCCCAGTTCGGCCAATTCGACGGCTTCCTTGTCCAAGAGGCTTTGGGCTGTTCGGCGCTCCGGTTCCGTCTCTATTTTCACCACGGTATCCGTATCGGGATCCGTGGTGTAACGTATATGCTTTTCAGAAATGGTTTTCTTCGTTATCTCCATGGTGATCTTGTTGACGCAAAACTCGTCTGGTGTGACTTCCCCCGACACTACACTCTCGCCGTATCCCCAGTTGGCATTGATCACGATGGTTGCTCGATCTCCTGTCGAGGGATTGAGGGTGAACATGACACCCGCGGCGAACGAGCGAACCATTTTTTGAACTCCCACGCTGATCTGCACAAGTCGATGGTCGAACCCCATCCCGATACGATAGGCAATGGCCCTTGGGCCGAAGAGGCTGGCCCAGCATTTCTTTACTGCGCCCAAGACGTCGTCCACGCCTCTTACCCACAGGTACGTATCTTGCTGGCCGGCAAAACTGGCCCCTGGCAAGTCTTCTGCAGTAGCCGATGATCTCACTGCCACGGGAACAGCGGGCGTCCGGGATCGGCGAGACAGAAGCCTATATTGTTCTGCAATGACGTCCTCCATGAACTCGCTGATCTGGCCTGCTTCAACCCAGCTGCGGATGTCCGCCGCAGCGCTCTCCACATGATCAGTGTTCCCTGGTTCAATGGACGTGAGTCTGTCTAGTATTTTTTCTCTCAAGTTATTTTCACGCAGAAAATCCACGTACGCATCGGTGGTGATGGCAAAACCCGGGGGAACCGGGATTTGAGCCTTCAAAAGTTCCCCCAGGCTCGCACACTTGCCTCCGACACGATTCACCATGCTGCGGTCACAAGCTTCGAACGGAAGCACATATTTGGCGATATCCATTGTGAGATTCCTCAAACGAATGATCTTCGTTATCCTATGATGTCGATTTCGCCTTTCGAGCCATCAAGCCGGATACGCTGGCCCGACTTGAGTCGAGATGTTGCTGAACCTGTGCCGACAACGGCCGGCAGGCCGTACTCTCGACAGACGATCGCTGCGTGGCACATGACGCCGCCCACATCAGTCACTGCAGCTTTGATCTTCTGAAAAGCAGGGGCCCAGCTCGGGGATGTGGTCGGCGCCACCAAGATCTCCCCTTCTTTTAGTTCACCGATTTCCTTCACGGTTCGGCAGACCCGGACCACCCCCTCGACCACACCAGGAGAACCAGGGAAGCCGACGATTTTAGTCAAGTCCCCATCTGCAATGGCCTTGAGCCTCGCCCATTGGGTCATGGATTCGCTGGTGATACCCCATAGCACAATAGTGAAGGGTTCAGTCACCGTCTCGGGCGCTGTTCCCATCGCGTCAGGCGGGACCCATTTCCGGAACTTGTCCATCACACCTTTGCGCCATGCAACCTCTTTGGGCCATACCAAGGGACCTCGAGGATTTGAACCAGTCGCCCAACTCGTCACCACGTCCCACAAAGCGTCCTTGATCTCAGACCTCTTGAGGTACCAGACGTCTTCGACATCTTGGAGAAATTTGAACTCAACGAGAATCTTGGCCACTTCGCGCATCTTGTTCCAGAACAAGCTATGGAACCAATGTTCTACGTAGAAGAGATGATTCTCCACATAGGGAAAGACTGTGCGGGCAGTGGCAAGCATTTGATCGAAGGTCTGACGATCTTCGTCCGTGGCAAGAAGCGCCCGATATTCTGACGCCAAACGCTCACGCTCCTCGCGAATGGCTTCGGTGGGTCGCTCGATGTTTTCGCCCTTGCGGAGTTTTTCGATGTAGATGGTCATTGCCGAAAGGGGGATGTCGAGATCATCGTTCCAGGACTTGTCATGGTGATACCAGCCTGTCCCGGTGGAAATGTAAAACCACGGCTCCCGGGCCGCTTCGAACGCCTCGAGCCATTTCTTGCCATTTTCTGAAGCAGCCATTTCCTTCAATACGATCTCGGCGTTGCCCTTCATGGCGATATCGTCAACGCCTAGGTCTATGGAGAGTTTCGCGAGTTTCTTGAGTTCCTCGTCGGGGCGGTAGATGATGACGTCGATTCCACCGACCATCTGCGTGATCTTCTGCAACGGGATGTCTGGAAATGCCTTTTGGCAGAAATCCACAAACACCACGTACGCGGCATAGCCGAGGTTAAGAAATTCAAAATGGTATTGCCACGCCAGTATCCCCAAATCTATGAGCTTGTCGTAGGCGTTCAAGAGCTGATAACCAGTAGAAACGCCTATCCCTTCAGTGACGACCGATTCATCCTCCATCTCGGGCAATGTGGGAATTTTGAGGTCAGCGAGCTGCTTGATAATACCCCGCATTTTGCCTTCCCAATTGTCATGGAGCCGATCCCAATTTTGGTAGTAATACCCAGCTCGTTTCATAAATAGCTCGGCGCGCTTTGGGATTTCCTCGGGATTCGCAACAGGCAACGGCGTGATGTAGATGTATCCGTTGTGGATTCGGTGATCGATGCCCAGGGCAGGCGGAACTATGAAGAACTTCGTGTTGAATTGTGAGAGCGCCAGGAACCACGCCTCGTCCCAAATGATGTCAAACGGATACATCGGCTCTGGATAATGAAGCCCATCATAGAACCAGAACATCTTCTCTTCGTAGGCCTTTCGTTCCGGATCCTCAGTGGTGTACAGATAATGGTAGGGGTACATACGTTCCCACCCTTCTGTACCGGGTAACTGTTCCGCCTCATGAGGATTAGGGAATTTTAGGTCAGCCATCTCTCCACCTCCCGTCTGATTGTTCTATCGCATGATCATGCGTTGGGGACCGCAACACGATCTCCCTCTTTGATGCCCCATCAATCCAGAACCGGCTCGGATATACGCGCCCCTTCTCTCAACTCGATCATCCACCGTGATCCAAACTGTACTGCATTGTCGAGATAGCGGATGGTCCGAGGATGGAAGACATAGAGCGATACTCTCGAGCCCCCCTGCAAGAGCTTGCTGGAAAGCGTCCTTGGATCCTTCATTACATCCTTTACAAAAGGGTGCCGTTTCACATAGGTTGCAAATGCCTTGGTAAACGCCACAGGTGAGTTTACCTGACTCACAATGCCCTCTAGTTGAAGGCCTTTTATGGACTTCCAATCAGAATAGTCGCCATATATGGCTGCCGAAGCCTGAGGATTTTGGGCGAAGATTTGAGAGTGACGAGAAGTTGGGGATGAAAAGAACAGGAGATCGTAACCGCTTCTCGCATAGTACACAGGAGCTGTCCATGGCCGGTCGTTCATACTGCAAGACAACGCCATCGTCGTGTATCTATCCATAAAAGATTTCACTGTCCTTTCGAATTCCTCCGCTTTCATCCGCCAGCCCAACGGTCAAAAAGCTGATGCTGAATGCCGAGCTGATCTAACGCCTTGCCTAACGTCTGATCCAGGATATCCATGATGGTTTTCGGGTTATGATAAAACGAGGGGACTGGCGGCAGGATGACGCCCCCCATTTCCGTAACCGACACCATGTGTCTGAGATGCCCGAGATGAAGAGGAGTCTCTCGCACAATCAACACAAGTTTGCGTCTCTCTTTGAGCGTGACGTCCGCAGCCCGAATAAGCAGATTGTCATTTATCGAATTGGCAATCATGGCGAGACTCTTTATCGAACACGGCGCCACAATCATCCCGTCCGCTTTGAACGACCCACTGGAGACGCACGCAGCGAGATTTTCCGGCGCATGAGACACATCTGCCAAGCGCTCCACGTACTCGGGGGTGAAGGATGTCTCATACTCCATGGTCACTCGACTTGCCCGGGACATGATGAGGTGCGTCTCGACCTCTTCAATTCCTGACAAGACTTCCAACAAGCGGACGCCGTATATTACGCCGCTTGCCCCACTGATACCGACTATTATACGCCTCACACGTCGTTGTTACCTTTCGATCCTTTTGCAGTCTCTTCTCGCGACCTTGCGAGGCAAGAGGCCCCCATGCATGGCCGCTGGTTGTTGAGCGGGTGAACGCATGCGGGCTGGCGCCGCGTGCATCACTTGTTTGAGCGTTGCTTCTTCGCATCCTCATAATTCATGAGCATTTTTGTCATAAATCCAGAGAACATCCGCACGCTTCATGCCTGAGACGCAAGGTCCAGATGCAATGGTTTTTTCAAAAGCCCACTTTTTTGTGAGTTGCCTCGATGACTTTGACTCGACTCATCGAGTTCCTCAAACGTTGAACCTTATTACGTACCATGAGAGGCATATCCCTTTCACGGCGTCGATTTGTGAGAGTTTCAAACATGTAGTCGTCTTCTGCCGTGAATGGTCGCAGAAGTGGTAGGATATTTTGTCTTATTGTCTCATCACGCGCACACGCGATTTTCCGCGGCTATGCACGCCTTGGGCGTTCTTGTTCTTCTTCGGCAGTCCTTAAATGGCAACGAACCGCCAATGGTGTGCGCTCTCTTGCCTTGGATACATTAAGGATTATTTGGGATTGGCTCGGGGAAGTCAAGCTATAAAAAATTATATGTCTATAATGTCGGCTTATACTATAATTGAGGTTATTTCATCGCGTGTCGGGCGACCATGAACTTAAAGCATCTCGAAACCTTCCACCACTTTTGCAAGTTCAGAAGCATGTCGCAGACCGCCGAATTTTTGCATATTTCCCAGCCGGCAGTCTCCCAGCAGCTGAGGTGCTTCGAAGAGTCTTGCGGGGTCAAGCTTTTCTACCGGGAGGCGAATCAATACAAATTAACGGAAATGGGCGAATCCATTTGGCTGCTCTCCAAAATTATTTTTTCCCGCGTGGATCAGATTCATGCACTCCTCAAGAATGCGAAAACGCCCTCGTCGTGTACGCTTCGCATAGGAACGAGCAAAGATTACGCGCGGACCGTGATGCCGGACCTTCTGGCGAGTTTTCAACGAGTCTATCCCTCGGTGCAAGTTTTCCTGAGCGAAGGCAATTCTTTTGAGTTGATGAGCCGACTGCGAAACAGAAGGGAGGACATGGTGGTCGTTGCGAGGACCGCATACGACAAGTCCCTGCGAGCAATCCCTTTTGCGTCGGAGGAGATGATACTCGTCGCTCGGCCGGACCATCCGCTTGCGGGCGGCCCCCCCGTATCTATCAAGGCGCTTTCAGGAGAGTCTCTCATTGTACGCGAACGAGGCTCGGGGTCTCGGGACGCCGTTGATAGAAGGCTCCAGGAGTTGGGGGTCGCGCCTTCAGTCATGATAGAGTCAGAAAGTTTGGGCTTTATCCTCGCCTACATCGAGAGAAATATGGGGGTTTCGTTCATTCTGTCGCGTGAGATTCAGGGGGAATTGTCAGCAGGAACACTGAAGCAAATCAAGCTGCTCGAAGGAAACATTCGATTCTATGCCGATATTTTGTTATTAAGAAGCGTGGCCCTTTCGAGACCCATGAGGGATTTCCTCAGGATCGTGAGGGCCTGGAGGCGCGAGACGGCGCTATGTGGAAAGGGCGATGATACACACGATAATCGGTGAAGCCGGCGCCTCTTTTCCTGCTGCATTGTAGTGGTTGCCGCTCTGTCTCACATTCTCATGGAGAACAACAAAGATTACGGGAGATAAATGTTATATTAGTCCGTTGAACGGCCTTGCTGTTTCGACTTGAAAAGGGGTTTTGAATGGGCAGAGATGTGGTCTTGGTAGGCACGTTGGACACAAAAGGCGAGGAGATCGCATATCTGCGAGACCGTATTTCGCAATATGGCAGATCAACGCTGGTGATCGACGTTGGCACTCTAGATCCCCCGATGATAGAAGCCGATATTCCGCGCATGAAGGTGGCGGAGGCGGCGGGGGGGAGTATGGCCGAATTAGAGGACCGGAAAGATCGCAGGCTTGCCGTAGAGACGATGATCCGAGGCGCGTCTCGAATCGTGGATGACCTTTACCGTGAGGGAAAGATTGCGGGTATCATTTCTGTGGGCGGAGGTACGGGGACGCACATCGGCATGGGCGTCATGCGGGCTCTGCCGCTGGGAGTCCCGAAACTCATGGTCTCGACTGTGGCCTCTCGAGATATGAGTACGTTGGTCGGGACGAAAGACATCACGGTGATGCATTCTGTCGCCGACTTATTGGGGCTCAATGCCGTGACGAGAAAGATCCTCGCCAATGCGGCGGCCGCCATAAGCCACATGGCCTCAGAGACGACCCAGGTGCGATCTGAAAGACCCATTGTGGGCTTGACGTCTTTTGGTTTTATCACCCAAGGGGCGATGCAGGCAAAGGCGGCGCTGGAGCGTCTTGGCTACGAAGTCGTCCCATTTCACGCGAACGGGACAGGCGGCATGGCCCTGGAGGACCTGGTCTCGCAGGGGATCATACAGGGGGTGCTCGACTTTGCGCTCCATGAGTTTGCAGATGCTCTGTATGGGGGCTATTGTGGGGGCATAGGACCAGAAAGACTCGAGACAGCAGGCAAAATGGGGCTGCCCCAGGTGATCGTTCCAGGGGGCTTGGACTGCATAGTGCTGGAGTTTGATTCAGTTCTTAACATGCCGCCGGCAGCCAAAGGCCGAAAAATATTTTGGTATGACTTCCGATCAGGCGTTCGAACAAACCGGGACGACATGAAACGTCTTGCGGAGATCATCGCAGAGAAGCTCGCCCGCGCACGAGGACCGGTAAAAATCCTCGTTCCCGTGCGCGGCTTCTCCGAAGCAGATCAGGAGGGCGCGCCGCTTTTTGAGCCTGAGACCAACCTCTACTTTGTGGACCAGCTAAGGTCCCAACTGAACGGCAGCATACACATCGTTGAAGTGAACCACCACATTAACGACCCTGAATTTACCACGCTCGTTGCTGAGACCATGCACTCATTGATGATCTCTCATGTCTCCACCAGCCATGCCCCAGACTGAATACAGAGATTCGTTCGGTCAGATATCCACGATGATGCGTCAGGCGAGGGCAGCGCGCCTGCTTCGGGGAGGCGTTCTTGTTTTTTTTCTCGTCGCGATCGTGTCCTGTTCCAGCGGCGAGACGTTCACCGGCAAATGCATCGGGGTTGCAGACGGAGATACGATCACCGTGCTCAAACAGGGAAAACCTGTCCGAATTAGACTTTACGGCATAGACTGCCCTGAGCGTGGACAGGATTTTTATCGGGCGGCCAAAACCTTCACCAGCGAACATGCGTACGGCAAGATCGTTCATGTGACTCCTGTGGACCAGGATGCATACGGGCGACTGGTGGCATGGGTCTCCGTGAATGGGACAAACCTCAACAAGAACCTCGTCGCAGCAGGATTGGCGTGGTGGTATAAGAGATATGCGCCGAACGAAAGAGAGTTGGCCAAATTAGAAAAGGAGGCGCGTGGTAAAAAGATCGGGGTGTGGTCGCATCCGCATCCAGTTCCTCCTTGGGAGTTCAGGCAGGAAAGCCGTGAAACCCCGTCCCATTTCTTGGGGAGATCACGACGCAACGCGTTGCAATACGGCGCGTAGGCGATTCTGGTCTATTGGCTTCGGGATATAGTCATCCATCCCTGCTTCAAGGCATCGCTGGCGATCTTCGTCTCGGGCGTGGGCGGTCATAGCAATGATCGGCGTGTGAACGCCCTTCTCGCGTTCGTAGGCCCGAATCCGCGCGGTGGCTTCATGTCCGTCCATCTCGGGCATTTGCACGTCCATAAAAATGACGTCAAAACGATTTTCACGGCTTACTTCAACAGCGTCTCGACCGTTTTCCACGGCTTCCACCGTGTGGCCGCATTTTTCCAACATGCGGGTAGCCACCTTTCTATTGACCGGATTGTCCTCCACAAGAAGCACACGGAGGGGCTTGGTGGTTTTCGGCTCATGGGAGTCTATTGACGGCGTAAGTGGTTGGGGCGGCGTACTCGACTGCCCCGCGGCTTGTTCAATGAGTCGGTAGAGGAGCTTTTGCTTCACAGGTTTCGTGACAAAAGCCTTGATGCCAAGGCGGCGAGCTTTTTCGGCGTCCCCTCGCATCGAACTAGAAGTCATCAAAATGACGGGCAGCTTATCCAGTTCTACATGATTCCTCAGCTTTTCGACAATTTGAAAGCCGTCACGGCCTGGCATATGTGCGTCCAACAAGAGGAGGTCATACGGCGCGCCAGACGTGTGTGCAGTCTGAAGTATCGAGATCGCCTGGAGCGGATCCGACGCCACCCTGCAATTCAGCCCCCAGTTTTTCAAGGTATCTTGCAGCACTTTTCTATTCGTCGAATTGTCGTCAACAACAAGGACTCGCAACCCTTTGGGAAGTCGTTTCACAATATGTTCCGCCTGATGGACTACGCGCGACAAGGTAATGGGCAGGGTAAAATGAAAGGTGCTGCCCTTCCCTACTTCACTTTCGACCCAGATCCGGCCTCCCATACGCTCGACCAGTTTCGAACTGATCGCCAATCCCAGACCTGTCCCTCCAAAGCGTCTGGTGGAAGAATTGTCCACCTGCTCGAACACGGAGAAGATTGTCTCGAACTTGTCCTGTGGAATACCTATCCCTGTATCCGAGACTTCGAAATGCAGGATTGATTGGCCGTTATCTCCTGGCTCGACCGCGACTCGGAGAACCACCTCGCCTTTTTCCGTGAACTTTATGGCATTGCCCACGAGATTCAGAATCACCTGACGGAGCCTGCCGCTGTCAGACACAATGTATTCCGGGACCTCGGGACGCACGTCTGATATCAATTCCAGGCCTTTTTTATAAGCTTGCGGCGAGAGCGTGGCCAATGACTCATCCACCATCTGTCGAAGATCGAACGATGTCTCATCCAGATCGAGTTTTCCTGCCTCAATTTTCGAAAAATCTAGGATGTCGTTGATAATCCTCATAAGCGAGTCAGCAGATTCCAGCACCGAGGTCAAGTAATCGCGTTGTTCATCTGTCAACGGCGTAGCCAGAGCCAGTTCTGTCATACCGATAATCCCGTTCATCGGCGTCCTGATCTCATGGCTCATGTTGGCAAGGAACAGACTCTTGGCCTTGTTCGCCTCTTCGGCCTTCTCTCGGGCCTCGATGAGCTCTGTGACTTCAAGAAATGATTCTATCGCGCCTACCACTATTCCTTGCTGGTCTTTGATGACGCCGCTGTTCTTGAGGACGGTCAATATCCGGCCATCCTTGGCCTTAATCTTGCACGCTGCCATTTGGACGGGAGCCTCGTTCAGAGAAGGGGCCAAGCCGCATACCGGATGGCAGGATGGCTCGAAGAAGGAAAAGCAAGGCTGCCCCACTGTGTCTTCCGCAGAATATCCAGTTATTTCTGTAAAGCGACTGTTGACGCTGGTAATAACCTGGTCCTTGTTCACCGTAAAAATTGCTGTGGCAGCAACCTCGAGGATTCTCTCTTTTAGTTCATTGGCGTGTCGGAGATTCTCCAAATCTTTTTTTCGTTCGGTGATGTCCTCGTACCCGAAGAGCCTGCCGAAATAAGTCCCTTTTTCGTCTTGAACGGTCGTTTCTAAACACCGAATTGTTCTGCCCTCTTTCAACTCGATCTCGGTTTCACGGAACTTCTTTGGATCTTCAGCAGAGGCCCCTTCTAGCCCTTTTTTCGGTGGGCTTTCTGTTTTGGTGACGCCTGATAGGGCTTCGTGAATCTCCCGATGACTCAGTTTCCCGAGGAGAAGGTCTGCCTCGAGAGCTTCTATGCCCCACAACTCGATAAACTGCTTGTTGAAATAGAGAATGCCATTTGTATTCTCATCAACGACATAGAAGCCGAGAGGGGAGCACGCAGACATGTGCCTCAGCAATGCCTCTTTCCATGCCAGTTGTTCCTCGGCTGTTTTTCGATCCGTGATGTCGCGTGCTATGGCCTGGAATCCTATCACTTCCTCTCCGCTGAGGATCAACTGCACATTCTGGCCCAACCAGACGGTGTTGCCCGTGGCATCCGTGATGGGGAATTCA
>CAYRVH010000004.1:0-12838 GCA_964427855.1 uncultured Syntrophaceae bacterium | reverse complement strand
GGGATTTTCTTCACAAATTGGCGAGAGTAGAAACGCGCCGCGCTCTCTCTATAGGATGGGTGCATTAATTCAAGATAATGTCTGCCGATAATCTTCTCCGCGGGTACGCCCATGATCCGCGCCGCTACAGGGTTCACAAAGGTAAAAAAACCCACAGGATCGGTCCGATAGATGATGTCAGTGGCATTCTCCACAAACGCGCGATACCGCTGCTCGCTCTCAGCTAATTCTTCTTGTATCCGCTTCCTCTCCTCGATTTCTCGCTCCAATTGGCTTGTCTTTCGCTCTAACTCGGCGCCCCTATAGAGAATTTGCCGGTCGAGTGCGTCGCGAGTCGCCTTCAGTTCGTGGTGAACTTGTCTCATTTCTTGGAGCGCTCGTACGGCAGCGACGAGGACGATCAAAATGGAGACGAAGAATGTCACAAAGGTTGCGAGAGCGACGGCCTGGGAAGGGATAAAGTTCTCGTGCGTCAAGTGGAATCGATGCGCCATGGTAATGCATGCCACGGAGAGAACTAGAACGATGGTTGCAAGGAGCCGTCTGGACCTGGCAAAACTCCCAGTCCTACGGATAAGCCTTTGGGTCGTATGTGTCGGCTCGAGATGCATCTTCTGCTCAGTGAGAGGCCCAGTGGCCATTGCTGAACCTCGCTATTGTTTGCTCGTGTGCAGTCGAACGCGCATCTTCTCGTTTCCTATACACGAGATGTTCCAGAGAAAGAGCACTGCTGATTGTCCTCTTCATCGACATCTGCTATGACATTGACGGGGCCCTGGAGCCCGCCGGCGATGTCCCCCCGCTAAAAAGCTTCTGAGGAAACCCTGGCCATTGTGCACGACAGCAGCTCCATACAGAGTATTGATTCCATATAGCAATCATAGTGGTTTTTTCTCTCGACGCCAATACACGAGCGACATTCTTAGACGCCTTTGCGTGAAAGCCGTTCGCCGCAACTGGAATAATGATGGATTGCTCGACGCGTCCGATCTTCGCCACGAGACTGGGGCTTTGCCCTTCACCCCCAGCTTTCAGGGACTCAAAGAGACCTTCACCCGGAGAAGAATATCATGCTGAAAGCATTCCTCGACGCCATGGGGTTTCTCACCATTTTCAGGCTGAGAGACCTAGACCAAGGAAGTTTTGCCAGGCTCGGGCAATCAGCGTGGGCGTTCCCGATTGTGGGGGCGGTGATAGGAATCATTTTGGTCGCTGTAGATCACATGCTTAAAGGCATGTTTCCTCCTCTCTTACGGGCGCTCCTTGTCGTTATCCTTTGGATTTTCTTGACGGGGGGGCTTCACATAGACGGATGGGTGGATTGCTGGGACAGCCTCCCCGCTCCTGTGGCGCCACAGGAGCGACTCCTTATCATGAAAGATTCTCGCATCGGGACTTTCGGAGCCATTGCATTGGTCAGTCTTTTCGCATTGAAAGCGGCAGCGCTGGCTTGCGACGCCTTTCCCGCACGGATGCTTTTTCTCGCGCCGGTGGTCGGGCGCGCTGTCATGCTCTTGGTGGCATTGCGCTCCCCTCACGTCGGTGCAGGCATGGCCGCCACGCTTATTGAATCGTTGTCTCCACGAGTAGTCATAGGGGCGTTGGCCATAACGGCACTAGTAGTCATCTATTCAGGTCTTCTAGGAATGGCGGCAACGGTGTGTGCATACGTGGCATCCGTCTGGTTCAAGAGATTTGCCCTCAGACGATTAACCGTGGTCACCGGGGACGTCATTGGCGCAACGTGCGAGCTCTCGGAGTGCGTCATCGCGGTGGCAGCCTCTGTCGGGTTGGGGCATGTTTAAGCTCGGAACAACCTCCTATATTTATCCCGCAGACATCTTGACGAATGTGAAGAAGTTAGCGGGGAAAGTCCAGGATATCGAACTCGTTTTGTTCGAGTTCGATGAAGAGAGCAATATTCCAGATCCAGAAGTGATAGAGGAACTCGCTGAGGTGGGTCGCTGCCGCGGGATGTCCTACACGATTCACCTTCCCCTCGATCTCGCTTTAGCTGGCGCAAACCCCGACATCCACAAGGCGATGCGCGTCATCGATTTGACGCGCAGGTTGCAGCCTGCAGGGTACGTCGTACATCTTGACTGCGCTGACAACATGAACATGTCAACACGATTGGCCAATGCGTTGTCGTCGTTGGAGGCCCTTGTCGATGCCGCTCGAGATGCCACCTTGTTGTGCGTAGAGAACCTGGAGCATGAACCTACATCATTTATAGACTGCGTCTTGGAGGCCTTGCCCGTTTCTACCTGCGTTGATGTCGGGCATCTCTGGAAGGCAGAGAGAGCCCCGGTCCCAGTTCTCGAGCAACGGTTGAACCGGACGCGGATAGTCCACCTCCACGGAGTATTGGACAGGGACCATCGAAGTTTGTCTATGGCGGCGCCTCAGCAATTGGACCCGGTCGTCGAGTTCTTGGCGCGCAACTACGACGGCATCGTGACGATGGAGATATTTTCAGAGACTGACCTGGCCGCTTCGCTCAATGCGCTGCGCGCATCCTTAACGAGACTCTCTGAAAAGCTTCCTGTGGAATCGGTTTTTTTTCTTTGAATTGTGCGGGACCAGATGAACAGACGCGCCCCTTTTGTGTGCGGTTCGCTGGGTCATACCTCGCTACTGATGACCATTTGGTGCCGAAGAGGAGACTCGAACTCCTACAGGCTTACGCCCACCAGACCCTGAACCTGGCGCGTCTACCACTTCCGCCACTTCGGCCCAACATCTATTTTTTCATGATTTCCCCCCTTAAGTCAACCCAGAAACTGCGAGGGTATTCCCCATTCTTAGGGGGTCCGGAAATGAATCACGAATTCGGCGCATGGATCCGCTATGTCATCCTCACGAAAGCGGTGATCCATGGTGTATTTTCTGGATTACCATTTTCATGCGAATGACAATCTGACGCATGGCCATGTTGTGATTCCTTTTGAGAACGGTCACACATCCCAAAAACCAACAAGCGCCATCCATCGCTGCATGAATGAACAACCACCCATCAATTATCAGGGTGGGGCATCACGCTGTCCTGTAGGCCCCTACAACGCCAACCCGGCGCCGCGCCACGGTCATGCTGCTCGAAAAGTATCAACTTCACTTTGAGGTGCGGGCCTTTTTTGTCAGACTTGAGGAAATTTGGCTACTGATCACTATAGAATATACGTCTTCAGGAGGCAGCGACGCGGTGTGTGAAGCCCCGAAAAAACTTCTGAGGAAACCACTTTGGTGAGCTGTGGAGACCGGTTCGTACTTGCTGTCAGGTAGTAATTATGAGAGTATCAAATATCATATCTCCCTCTTTTCTGAGCAAACGTTATGGCCTCGTGCAACCAAGACGAACCAGACCTCGCACTTGTCCGGCGGTGTCTCTCAGGATCCAACGAAGCCTGGAACATGTTTTATCACCGGTTTGTCCGTCTCGTGAGGACCATTGTGATCCGTCAACCCGCCGTTTCGCGACAGGAGGTAGAGGACGTCACTCAGAGTGTATTTTTGGCATTGGTGAAAGGACTCAAGGACTATGACGGCACGTACGCATTGTCCAAGTTTGTTTCCATCGTGGCGCAAAGGGTCTGCATCGGCCATTATCGGCAGAGATGCGCCTCAAAACGGATGCCTGAACACCACTCAATCACTGAATTCATCGGAGATGTGCAGGAAGGCCGCCTCATGACGTGCTCAGACGCATCGCAAGAACAACTCCTCACCAGAGAGGAGCCGGTCATCATCCTTAAGGCTTCCCTGGAAGAAATAGGCCATCGCTGCAGACGACTTCTAGAACTCAGGTACTTCGAAGACCTCCCCTTCGCAAAAATTTCAGAAATGCTTGGCCTCAAAGAAAACACCGTTACTGTGCAGACCAAACGGTGCCTTGAACAATTGAGTCGCGCATACGACAAGTGTATGCAACGAGGGGCGCGGAAATGAACTCACAATACTGTTCGCCGGGCCCTCATCCCAAAGATCTTCTGCTTTTATACGTTGAAGATCTGCTGCCTACCCACGCAAAGGCATTGGTCATGAATCACCTTGAAGACTGCGCGGAATGTCGTGAAGAAGTCGAAACGCTGCGCCGAACCGTGTCCCTGTTGAAGACACATAAAGAGGTGTTTTGTCCGGAGCCCTGGGAGCTTGCGGAATATGCCATCTCCGGCCACGATTGTTCAGGGAGTGTAAGCCGCCATATTGAGCATTGTCCGTCCTGCGCCGAAGAGTTTCATGAATTGTCACAACCGGCGCATCGCGGGCTTCCAGACAAACTCTGGGCTGCAATACAGCAGGAGTGCGCCTCAAGGCAGGACGAGTTTCACGGAGTTCCGTGGTTCAAGCAGCTCGCTGCATATGCGGAACAAATCGTCACAAGCCTTCGAATGCCGCTCATGGGTATCGGCGCTGCGGCAGCCGCAGTACTTGTCTTGGTGCTTATTGAGGCCTTTCCCAGAGAAAATGGAGAAGTAGTCGCCTTCAGTCCCATAAACTGGGAAAATTCCTCATCTGGGTTGGTCGCGAAAGGTTCCATCAATCTCATGGGGGCAGCAAAGAAAAAGCCTTCAGCTGCTATCGTGATTCGTTTCAATTCTCGGAAGGATGCCCTTTCATCCGAGCAGATCGACGCCCTTTACGAACAACTGAGCCCTGCCGGAATAGTAAAGAGCAATTTCAAAGTCCTCGCCCCTCACACAGTCCAGAGCACATTGGGGCTGACCGGTGTAACCGCGATGACAAGGAGCGCGCTTTTGTCTGAGCTACACGCAAAGTGTGGGGCGTCTTTGGCCGTGCTGGTCTCGTTGGCAAGGAAAGGCGACGGCTGCGAAGCGTCGGTCGAACTCGTGGAGCTGCCCTCCCAGTCAGTTGTGTACACGAAGCAGGTCGGTCCATTTCCCATGGCAGCACTGGGAGAACAGCTCCACATGTCTGTGCGCGATGGTTTAGAGGACTACATAGTCCGTTGACGCAGCATTTAAGGGAGTCCCCACTTATATTTTTTTCCTGGGGGCGCAGGGATGGGAAGAGTTTTCTCTTGGGAAGCATCTTGCCCCACTCCCGCGTTGCCCGCTGAAACGCCCCAATTCAACTTTTTCGTGGGTTCCACTGCGGGAGCCTCAGGGGGGCGCTTGGCATCGCCTGTAACGGAGTGCTGCACCGTGGTCACCGGTGCCATTGGCGTGTCAGCCACTATAAAGTTGGCTTTGATGAGCACCCGCTTTGCAGGAAGGTAATCCGGAAACGCGGGAAATGGCGCAGCCGCGCGTATGGCCTCTAGCAGCGTCCGGTCCATGTCCTTGTTGCCAGAGCTTCGGGCCAACTCCACCGACTCCAAGCTGCCGTCACGGCGTATGCAGTAATTCACGGCAACCTTCCCCTTCAGGGCGCCATCACCCGCCAGATACGTGGGGGTGTTCCACGACTTCTGAATAGCGTTTCTGGTGAGGTGAGTGTAGTCATTAAGCGTTTTATCACGCGTCGTACGATCCACCACCAAGGTGTCCGTGACGGCCTCGTTTGACCAGGCCAAGCCCGTACATACAACGGCGCTCATCACGAGAACGGACAAGGCCACTGTCATCACTTTTGCTTGCATCTTGTATTCCTCCACTTTTTCTAGAAGACCGGTTGTTTGGATCATTTCTTTTTTTGTCATATTTTATTTTCAATAAGTTGAGCTCATGACCTCACCGATTTACGCGATCGTTGCTATCAATAGTGGAGAAATTGGTCAAGCAAATTATTACAACCTATCAATTTTATAACTATATGAGAGGTATATAGAACGCCTAAGAGGCCGCGGGCGATACCCGCAGCCCCTTGGCTTGGGAGAAGCGCCTGCGCTGGGTCAGCCCAGAATTGCTTGTAGATCGGCCTCAGGCGTAGTGATAGGCTTGACGTCAAAGTTCTTGACCAGCACGTCGAGGACATTCGGCGAAATGAATGCTGGCAGGCTGGGCCCCAGCCGGATCCCCTTGATGCCGAGATGGAATAGCGTCAACAATATGGCGACGGCCTTCTGCTCGTACCATGAGAGGATCATGGACAGCGGAAGTTCGTTGACGCTCACATTAAAAGCGTTGGCGAGCGCGACCGCGATTTGGATGGCGGAATACGCGTCGTTGCACTGACCTATATCCAGCAAACGCGGAATGCCGCCAATGTCTCCAAGATCCTTATCAAAGAACCGGAACTTGCCGCAGGCCAGCGTGAGCACCACGGAGTCTTTGGGCGTCTTTTCCACAAACTCAGTGTAATAATTCCGACCAGGCTTCGCACCGTCGCAACCGGCGACGAGGAAAAAGTGCTTGATGGCGCCGCTCTTGACAGCGTCAATCACCTTGTCTGCGACGGACATGACCGCGTTGCGTCCGAACCCGCACATGACGCTTTTGCCATTCGTGTCAGCAGGGAATCCTGGGAGCTCGAGGGCTCTCTGGATCACTGGGGCGAAGTTCTTGTCGGCAATATGGCGGACGCCGGGCCACCCCACGAGACCGGTAGTGAAAATGTTGTCCGCGTAGGTGTCCTTCGGCCGCTGGATACAGTTGGTAGTCATGAGGATGGCGCCGGGGAATTCTGCGAATTCCTTGCGCTGATTCTGCCATGCAGTGCCGTAGTGTCCATAGAAATGAGGGTATTTTTTGAGTTCCGGATACCCGTGGCAGGGCAGCATCTCGCCATGCGTGTACACATAAATTCCCTTGCCTTCAGATTGTTTGAGAATTTCTTCGAGGTCCTTCAAGTCATGGCCGGACACCAGAATGGCCTTGCCGGCTTTCGCGCCCAACGGCACCCGCGTGGGTACCGGATGACCATACGTTCCTGTATTGGCTGCGTCTAGCAATTCCATGGTCTTCAGGTTTACAGCCCCGCATTTGAGCACCAGGGCGACCCAGTCGTTGAGACCTAGGCTGTCATCGAGCGTGGCAGCCAGCCCTTCATGGATGAACGCATAGACTTCGTCATCGGATTTCCCCAATATCTGCGCATGATCAGCGTAGGCTGACACCCCTCTCAATCCTAGGATGAGCGTGTGCTTCAGCGACCGAATATCCGGATCCTCGCCAGGATGGGGCGCAAAGCCCTTTCCGTCCGCCTGGGCGATCATTCCCGGAATGTCTGAAGCGGGCTCAAATCGCGCCGCATCATAGGGAAAATCCACGTTCCCCCCAGCCGCCTCCACCTTCTCCTTGAGCCGCTCTCTCAGTTCCACTGCGCGGACGATCAGAGGGACAAATCTCTCTGGATCGAAATCCACGTTTGTGAGCGTCGCGAACATCGACTCAGCAGCGAAGATGTTCACTTCCGGGTCAACGACCCCCACCTTTCTGCCCTCAACCGCGTAAAGGGACAACCCTTTGAGGGCGTACGTCAGCAGATCTTGCAAGGCTGCAGCGTCAGGCGCCTTTCCGCACACGCCGCTCTTCGTGCACCCTGTACCGAATGCTGTCTGTTCACATTGATAGCAAAACATTTTTTCGTCCATGTCTCTCCTCCTTGGGGTTCCCCAAACGTGTTTCAAAATGGTAGTATGTGGCTCGGTTCCCATTCACCATGCTGTAACGTTACGCCTTGCGTGAGACATTGTAATTGACTTAAGTCAAACGGTGTTCTTTTTTTGTGGTGGATTTGTCATCGAGTGACGCCAGATGCATCGAAGAGTAAAGGCTGCTTTTGTTGCGCCTCTTTTTTGAGCGGGCATCCTCCACCTTGGGGACGCGGCGTGGCCGCCTCTAATTCAAATCGCGTCAAGGGCCTCGCCACCTCTCATAAGCTTTTGTGTTGCACGTGTTGTAGAGCTTTTCCCGATGACGAAGCGTCTCGTTGAAAAGATGAGCGATGCTCCCATGTTTGAGGGTTTGCCCGTAGAAAACCACGAAGCCTTGGCGCGCATCGCCCTGCAAAAACGTTTTGGAAAGGGCGAAGTAATCTTTTCCGAAGGCGACATCGCGAATGGTTTCTATGTGGTTGATCGCGGCAAGGTGAAAATATACAAGATTTCGTTCGAAGGAAAAGAGCAGATCATTCATATTTTCGGGCCGGGCGAGCCGTTTGGTGAAGTGCCGATGTTTGAAGGGAAGCATTTCCCTGCGCATGCCATGGCCATGGAAGAAAGCACCGTGATTTTCTTCCCGAGGTCGTCGTTCGTACATTTGATTCAGACGAATCCCTCGTTGGCGTTGAACATGCTCGCCGTACTTTCGCGGAGGCTGCGCGCCCTCACGGCAATGGTGGAAGACTTATCCTTGAGGGAAGTCCCCGCGCGACTGGCCAGCCATCTCTTATACTTGAGCAACGCCCAAAAGGGGGCGCAAAAATTCGCACTCGACCTCCCCAAAGGGCAGTTGGCAGGACTGCTTGGCACCATTCCAGAAACGCTCTCGCGAATCCTTTCTAAAATGGTCAAAAACGGCTTTATCCAGATCGAGGGATCGGTGATCACTATCATGGATCGGGATGCTCTGGTGGAATTGTCCAAAGGGGAGAGGCGGTTTTGAGTCATCGGCAAACCCGGCCCGGTAGCGCCGAGCCCTATGCAGCCCTTCTCTCCAATCTTTACGAAACCTACAACAGGAGGGAATTCGTCCATCCTGACCCTTTGGAATTCCTCTATGATTATCCGGATGTCCGCGACCGCGAGATCGCTGCCCTCATTGCGGCATGCCTCGCTTACGGCAATGTGGGGCAAATACTCAAGACCGTCTCAGGGGTACTGAAACTGATTGGACATCCGTATTCCTTCATCACTGCCGCGTCAGTGAGCTCCATCGAGAGACAGATAGGCGATTTTCAGTATCGCTTCACCACGCGCGACGAGCTCATCATGCTATTCAAAGGCGTCAAGGGAGTCGTCGAGAGATACGGTTCGCTCAGGGCATGCTTTCTTGAGGGGTTGAGCCATAAATACGAGTCGCCGCTGCCGGCGCTCTCACATTTTGTCAGAGAGCTTGCCCGGCGAGGCGGAGGCCGCCCCCCTACACTCCTGCCGATGCCTGAACGCGGCAGCGCGTGCAAACGACTCAATCTCTTTCTCCGGTGGATGGCGCGACGCGACCGCGTCGACCCGGGCGGGTGGGACGACGTCCCCCCATCCAAGCTCGTCATTCCTTTGGACGTTCACATCATGAGGATTTGTTCGAAATTGGGGTTGACTCGACGGAAGCACGCCGACGCGACGACGGCCATGGAAATCACCGCGGCATTCAGGGCCATCGAACCGGATGACCCGGTGAAATACGATTTTGTGCTCTCCAGATTAGGTATAAGACAGGATCTGTCGCCTGAGCGCTTCCTCAGGTCGTGCGCAAAGGCTCTCCCTGCCTTTCAAGACGAGAGGTAGAAGGGAGCTGGAAATTTGGGTCGGCAAGACGTCGGCATGATCGAGTAAGCGAGTGCTTTCGAAAGCCGCGACTAGGCCTGAGGACCGGCAATCTTGTCATTTTGAGGAGCCAGGCTTGAACGAAAGAGACGCGTCTCGACAGCAATGTCATTTCGAATGAGCCTTGCGACTGAGAAATCTTTCTCGCCCGGTCAAGATTTCTCGCTGCGCTCGAAATGACAGGGCGGAAAATGGTGAAAAAACTTCCACCTCATGGAATTCGTGAGTACTCCCGAGAAGCCTTACAGAAGACGGGCTTAACGGAATCTGATCTTGTCGCCTTCCTTCACTCCGTATCGCTTGCAAAAGCCCGCCTGAATTTCCAAGCAGTAGCGGCACGAATAGACGGACGGGTATATCCGGCCGGAATTCGGCTGAATCCGTTCGTAGATGAGTTTTACCACGCCGCTCGCGTCGATCCACAGCGCGTCGATGGGGAACTTCATCCCCTGCATGTGAATTGCGTACTGTCCTGATCGGCCGAAATCCAGGAGCATCCCTTCTTCATCGGTGATACGATCCCAACCGAGAAGACCCTCAAGGAGGGTCTTCTCTTGATCCGCCACAACCGCGCGGATGGTCTTCTCCCCCAACGTGAGGGACATGCGCTTTGCATCCAACTGATTGTGCGCTGTACTTTCCCTCATGGGGGCACCGGTTTGGGCCAAGGAAACAGCAGCGCATCCCACGCACGCCAGTAGCAAGGTCATAATGGGGGCTATGATTCTCTTCACGGGCTCATTGTCCGGTTCTTGCCTCGAAGAGGCATTCGTATGAACGGCCGAGCTGGTGCCTGTTGCCACGCGGCCTCAAATCTAGCGCGCCCGGATCTCTCTGGTTCCGTACACATAGGTTTTTCCCGCGCGCCGTCGCAGCGATTATATCCACTCATATGTGGACGCGAGCCATGGCCATCGCCTCGTTTCCAAGGATATCTACAAGGCGCACCGCCACCGTGTGGCTCCCTCGTTGTTGATATAGATACGCCGGAGACACAAGTTCCAAGGTTCGGTTTTTCCGCGTTCGAAAGCTTTGCCATCGTTCACGAAAGACGGAGACCGGGTTTGGCAGCGGCGTTTCTAATGAACAGCCCTCGCAGCCAGCCAACGGCTCATATTCGCCGTACATAAAGTCCACCGCCCAGTATTCCACCCAATCCTCCCACCGTTCACTAACGATTTCTTGCCGCACGGTTCCTGCTTTGTTCCGCGTGATCCTGATAATTTTCCCGTGATGCAACGTGAGGAATGCCCTGCATTGGTGTGCGGAGCCACCCGTGAATTCTGATTCATCATAATATCCGAGCATCCCCACGTTGGTGAGGGCCACCGAAACTCCCGCGTCGTTCACGTGGGGCTGGAACTCCACATACGGAACGTCGAAGAAGAGCCAGTCTCCGACGGTGGCTGCGTCGGCATATTTGAGACCCGGAGACATTCGCTTCAGCGTCATTTCGATTCCCGCGCCGAGGGCCTCTTCAAAGATCACGCCTCTTAAGTCCCAGACATATTCCCGCGCGAGTACGTGAACCTTCTTATAGACGCGTTGACGAGCCTGATCAATGATGAGACGAAGAAAGTCAGCATTGACCGGCCGGTCTTGGAGAGAGACCACCACGCCGACGCCTCCTTTTTTGCCGCAAAAGGGGCCGCCGGATTCAATGAATTCTGCACCATACGAGGCCAGAATGTTCTTGAGACACGCGACCACCTTTTCGTCGGCCTCCAAATGATGCCGCAAAGGCTCCCTATCTCTGATTTCATCGGCCAAGTGCAGGGCAAAGATGGGACGCTGCCGCAGCAACTCGAAATCACTGACTCTCTCTCCGCGTTTGGTCAAATCTCGCTGCGTCTGCACCAGTCTCTTACGGGCGGTGTTCACCGCAAGACGACTGCTGTCGCATCCGATCCACTTGCGTCCGAGCTTCTCTGCTGCGACCAAGGTGGTCCCAGAGCCGCAGAAAAAATCAGCCACTACATCCCCGGGATCCGAGGCGGTCAGGATGATCCGTTCCAGGAGATTCTCCGGCTTCTGAGTCGGGAATCCCACCATCTCGGGTTGGGCGTGTAAAAGCGGGAACTGCCAAACGTTGTCTGCCGTGCGGCATTCTCGTACATCGTACAACCCCCTCCCGTTCTCATCTTTGAGATACACCTTCCGGCCGTTGACCTTTTTCATCCGAGACACCTTGATGGGTTTTTTCCTCTTGTCATATTGCCAGTGGAAGGGGCTGGCCGGCGACTTTGCATAGTAATAGATGGTGTCGGTCGAGTTGGTATATTGTCGTTTGCGCGTGTCCGGTATCTTGTTTCGGTAATACCACACAATCTCGTTTCTGAAGGACGCGGGGCCGAACACCTCGTTGAGCAGCGCCCTCAGGAGGAAGTTGGCCTTCCAATCGCAATGGACCCAAATGCTGCCTTCATCGGCCAAAAGGTCGCGCATCAACAGCAGCCTCTCATACATCATGGAAAGGTACGCAGCAATCCCTGACCTCCACGTATCGCAATAGGCGATCTCGTCCATGACGTCCGTCTTATGGGAGGGGCGATCCGACCCCACGCAGACCGTCATGGAAAAGTTGGCGCCCACAAAAAATGGCGGATCGATGTAGATAACCTTCACCCCGCCGGCAAACTGTATCACCTCGCGCAGGGGACCGTGAATCAGACTTGAAAGGACATACTTATTGTCCCCTTGGATGAGCATGTTGCGCCATGGATCCTGAGGAGCAGCGCTTGGCATCGATTGACCATCCCCAAGGAGCCGCATACGACCTTCAGGGCATACAGAGCTTTGCCCAACGACCGCCACACGATCAAGGCAAAGCACTCGGTCGGTTGCGACCCGGGACTTCCCCGGCCACACGAGTTCAACCTCTTCACGACGACGAGGCACTCATCGCTCCACAGTTAATACGCGCCGAAGGATCACAACGAAACTACTGGGGATGCTCATTGCGTGAAGCCTTTCCTCATGGCAAAGCTTCGGCGTCGTCTTCGTTGTTCTTGTGTACAAGGGATGCGCCTCCGATTTGGGATAACATATAACCATCCTCAAGAGAAATCGCGAAATCCTCGCAGCTCATAGTGTCATTCTCATGATAATGGGAATGCAGGAAACGCCCTATGGATTGCCACTTTCGTGAGGATGAGGCAATCATGGGACACGGGCCCAATCCGTGATTAATTCCGAGAGTCCCTGCAGGCGCACCACACGTTCCCAAGCCAGCGGCCCCAAAGACTACTGAGGCGTTCAAAAGGCGTCAAGCACTTCCTTTTCGTGCTCATTCTTCCACCTTCTGCGTACAGACGCCCGGCGCAAAAGGCATATTCCACAGCGGCCTCAAAGACAACATCTCTCTGAATGGCAGACCAGAGGGCCGCTTCTGGTCAACGGGGTTGACAACTATTTTCACCGCGTAATATATATTGAGTCACGAACGGGCCGTTA
>CAYRVH010000003.1:81312-97973 GCA_964427855.1 uncultured Syntrophaceae bacterium | reverse complement strand
AGGCTGTATGAAGAACATCGCGCAGCACGTTATTCACATTTCAAGCCCCAAAGGCGATTACGGACCTGTTGAGGATGTCCAATTGGTGTTGGATCATCTCATTACTCAATGTTTGGCTGATCTCGACCGAAAAACTAAGGCATCCCAAAGCGAAACCTGCGATCCAATCGCGTGATGCCAACCTCGCGCGCTGCTTCGATTGCCCTATGATATTCATGAGTGGTGATTGTCCTCCCTATCACACGATGCCCCTTCGCCTCTGCCATGGGCCGATATTGGTCCATGATGTTGACGTACGTATGGGGCGAAACACACTGCGCTAGGAACTGCATGGCGTCACGAGTGTTCGCCGCGCCCTCGGGCATGACAAGGTGGCGCACCAACAGGCCTCTCACGGCAATGCCGTCCTCCCCTATTTGGAAATCTCCAACTTGCCGGTGCATCTCTATAATGGCCTTTGTGGCGACTTCGGGATAATCTTCGGCATGGAGCAACTCTGCGCTGACCTTGCGATCCATACATTTGATGTCAGGCATGTAGATGTCGATGATTCCGTCGAGGATGCGCAGGGTCTCCACCGAGTCGTACGCGCTGGTGTTGTAAACCAGAGGCAGCCTAAGCCCCCTTTCGGCAGCCCACTGTACACCCGAAAGAATCTGAGGAACCACGTGGGATGGCGTGACGAAGTTGATGTTATGACAGCCCGCCCTCTGCAGTCCCAACATGATTCTGCCCAAGTATTCCGAGCTGACGTCATGGCCGTCCATTTCATGACTGATCTCATAGTTTTGGCAGAAAATGCATTTCAGATTGCACGAGGAGAAAAAGATCGTCCCGGAGCCGCCAAATCCAACAAGAGGAGACTCTTCCCCAAAATGGGCCCCCGCGGATGCTATGCGGGCGTTTTCTCCGATGCCGCAAAAGCCGAGTTCTTCTTCCAGCCGGTTGACTCCGCAGCATCGAGGGCAGACAGAGCAATGCCTCAGCAGCTCATAAGACGCCTGGACTTTCTGGTGCAACGCGCCAGCGTCCAGCGCGGTAAGATAGGCTGGCAATGTCATGGGCGTTTATCCCCTTGGCGCCATGAGTTTGGGCGACAAGCGCGACCTCCTGCGCGTGATGATTAGGAGCAACCAGTAGTCGCACCGCAATTGAGACATTTGTAGCAGGACCCATTCCTGACCATTATCGCTCCGCAGTCAGGGCAGGCAGGGGCGTCGGATTGCGGATGAAAGGTATGGCCCACATCGGTCGTGGGCCCCCCTCGCCCAATGCCCGCATGGTCGTGCGTGAGGCCTGGCAGTCCGTGTCCCCCGCCCAATAGTCCCGCTCTCTCTTGTTGTTCTCGCGTCAAGAAACGCGTCCCTAAATAACGAAAAATGTAGTCTGTGAGGGACTTCGCAAAAGGTATCTGGGGATTCGTCGTCATGCCGGACGGTTCGAAACGGACGTGAATAAATTTGTTTACCAGCGCTTCCAATGGCACCCCGTACTGGAGCGCTATGGAGGTGAGGGTGGCGATGGTATCCATGAGACCGGATATGGTGCTGCCTTCCTTTGCCATGCGAATAAATATCTCCCCCACCTTTCCATCTTCGTAAAAACCTGTGTGAATATACCCTTTCTGACCAGCTATCTCAAATTTATGCCGAACGCTCTTGCAATCGACAGGCAGTCTGCGTCGCACAGGGCCCGGGAACTGCTGGTCCACGGGCGACGAGACAGTCAGCGGCTGTACTGTCTTGCAACCGTCTCGATACACCGAGACCGCCTTGAGATTCATTTTCCATGCCGAGATGAACACCTGTTCGATTTCTTCTACGGTTGCGTCAGAGGGTAAATTAATGGTCTTGGAAATTCCCCCTGATATAAATGGCTGAACCGCTGCAATCATTTTCAGGTGACCTTCGGCGGAGATGGTCCTCGTCCCTTTGATAGGCCGAAGCGCGCAATCGAACACCGCCAGGTGTTGAGGCTTTACGGCCGAGATGGATTCCATGGAACCGTGCTCTTCAAGCTCCTTCAAAATGTCAGAGATCGCCTCATCGTCATATCCAAGCCGTCGCAGCGCTTTGTCCACGGTTCTATTGACGATCCGTAGAGCACCGCCTCCGGAGAGGGCCTTGTGTTTTACAAGGGCGACATCGGGTTCTATGCCGGTTGTGTCGCAATCCATCATAAAAGCAACCGTCCCAGTAGGCGCGAGGACTGTGACTTGGCAATTGGAATAACCCCATCGAGCGCCTTGATCCAGGGCTTGCTCCCAGGATCTGTACGCCTCCGAGACAAGGTTTCCCGGTACATATTCAGCCTTTATTTCGGAAAGGCTTTGTTTGTGCAACCCAATCACGCGAAGCATGGCCTCACGATTTTTTTCGAATTCGGCAAAAGGTCCTCTCATCTCGGCTATCTTTGCTGACTGCAGATACGCCTCGCCCGTCATCAATGCCGTGATCGCAGACGCCCACGCCCTGCCTTGGTCGGAATCATACGGTAGGCCGAGCGACATGAGCAACGCGCCTAAATCTGCGTATCCCAAGCCAATGGCCCTCATGGAACGAGAGTTATGCGTAATCGCTTTTGACGGATAACCGGCGCGATCGATGAGAATATCTTGAGCCGTCACCATGACCGCAACGGCCTGGCGAAAAGCCTCTATGTCGAACGTTCCTTCGTCGTCGAGAAAAGCCGTTAGGCGTAATGAAGCAAGATTGCAGGCAGAATCATCCACATGGAAGTATTCGGCGCATGGGTTGGAAGCCCGAATCGGCGCCGTGTTCGGGCAGGTATGTCGCGAATTGATAGCCGTCTCAAACTGTAGACCAGGGTCGCCGCACTGGTGTGCAGCCGATGCGATTTCACGAAATAACTCTCGAGCGGAATATGTATTGGCCACTTGACCGCTCAGAATGTATCTCGTCTCCCAACTCTCACCGGCTTCGACAGCCCTCATGAACTCATCGCTGACCCTGACGGAGTGGTTTGAATTCTGAAACGCGACGCTGGCATGAGCTTCCCCCTCAAAAGAGCAATCGTAACCAGCGCGAATGAGGGCTTGTGCCTTCCTTTCTTCTATTGCCTTGCAGCGAATAAATTCGATAATGTCCGGATGGGTGATATCGAGAATCACCATTTTTGCGGCGCGACGAGTCTTGCCGCCGGATTTTATCACGCCGGCGGAAGCGTCGGCCGCCCGCATAAAAGAGACCGGACCCGAAGCCGTGCCGCCTCCCGCAAGCGGTTCGCGGGATGACCGTAGGAATGAAAGATTGACGCCTGATCCTGAACCACCCTTAAAAATAAGTCCTTCCTGATAGTACCACTGGAGGATCGATTCCATGGTATCTTGCACGCTCAGGATGAAACAAGCTGAACATTGGGGAATAGGATCGACCCCGACATTGAACCACACGGGACTGTTGAACGACGCCATCTGCCGCACAAGCATCACAAGCAGTTCATCCCGAAACGTCGCCGCGTCGGAGGGCGATGCAAAATAACCCTGGTCTATGCCCCAAGAGGTTATCGTATCCACCACCCGCAGCAGCAATCCTCGTACACTGCTCTCTCGATGCTGCTCGTCGAGCTTGCCTCTGAAATAGCGCGAGGCAACAACGGTGACAGCCATGTCAGACCATGTGGCAGGAGCCTCCACTTCGTTCTGCTCGAAGATGACCTCTCCCTCGGCGTTTCTGATAACAGCCGTCCGCGTCGACCATTCGATCGCGCTCAAAGGATCTAAATCCGGCGAGGAGAACATCCGTTGAAACGCGAGCCCTTTGACTCCCCGTGTTGGCAGTGCCTCAAGAGCGGCGGCATCGGCTGCTATCCTCTTCTGGCGACGCACCCTGGTTCCCATGTGACAACCTGTTGCTCCTCTGCCCGTTACGGACTCGCTCCCTCGGCTGAGGAGCTCGGCCCGAAATAGTTTTGTAAAATCAAAATGATGTTGTATATCTTATTGTACTTCTAGACTTTATGACAAGGGTTTTCATGATAAGCGGCGCAATACGACGGATATCAATCTCGTCTTATGCCGGTCGCCCGTCGTGACCTAGGCTGCGCATCCCCGCTGTCCTGACTCTCATACGTTCACTCATCATCGGACCAGCGAAACGATTCCTGAATATCCCTCACGCTGGTGTCTCGACTAAATCCGCCCTGAAACAAGGCATCAACGCTCGTGACCACTCTTCCGCCCAATCTGCCTTCCGCCACAATGAGGATATCTCGTCCCTGCTGACGACCGAACTCCTGGAGATATTGAAGGCACGTCCCGCAAGGCAGAAGCGGAGTGGTGAGGTCTGAAACGACTGCTATAGCGAGAAACTCATTCTCTCCGTGAATGATTGCGTGATTTACGGCGTTGCGTTCAGCGCATACGCCCAATACCGGTATTAATGATTCGGTGTTACATCCTTCAAAGATGTTCCCGCTGCGAGTCAGCACGGCGGCCCCGACGCGAAAACGACTCAAAGGGACGGAAGCCTTCGTCTTCGCGGCTTTGGCCACGGAAACAAGTGATTCCAGGTTCCACCCTTCTCCTTGATTTCTTTCAGAACAAGCGTTATCAGATTCCTGCATGGCAACCTTCGAATATCACTGGCGCCATCAGCGGTCAACCCTCAAGCTTCTTATCTGCGGCAGAGAATCTCCTTGGAAAGGTGTTCATACATGCGTTTTCTCCGAAAACTCTATGACTGGGTCTTAACGTGGGCATACAGCCCATACGCTGTCCCAGCTCTTTTTGTTCTTGCCCTAGCAGAATCATCCTTTTTTCCGATTCCTCCCGATGTACTTTTGATGGCGCTTGCCATCTCTATACCGGTCAAATCCTTTTATTACGCGTTGATCTGCTCTGTGGGCTCCGTTATTGGAGGCGCATTAGGCTATCTCATAGGATACGAGTTCATGGAACTGATTGGCCATCGAATCATCGAACTCTACGGTTTCGCACACCAGTGGGATTACGTTGGCAATCTTTACAATACATACGCGGGGTGGGCGGTGGCCATCGCAGGCTTCACCCCCATTCCGTACAAAGTTTTTACCATTGCAGCTGGCGCCTTTAAGATCGATTTCACCGTGTTTGTTATTGCATCGGCATTAAGCCGATCAGCGAGGTTTTTTCTGGTAGGAGGCCTCATCTACTTTTTCGGCCCGCCTATACGATCTTTTATAGACAAATATTTCAACTTTCTTGCCATTCTTTTTGTGATATTGTTAATTGGAGGTTTCATTCTCATCAAACACGCTGTCCGGTGAGGTCTGCCGCGGATGCGGGATGACATCGGTACAACTGCGGCGCGCCACTGGACGCAGTAATTCAACGGAGGAACGCATGTACGTCCCTGAGATATTCAAGCAGTTTATTCAAGACTACCCGGAGATTGCCGACGCCTACAAAAAAATCGGTACCTTGGCTTCGAAAACTGGTCCCATGGACCAGAAGATTCAGCACTTGCTCCAACTGGGGATAGCGATTGGGGCCGAATCAAAGGGCGCGGTGCGGTCGCATGCGCGTAGGGCCCTGGAATTAGGAGCCTCGAAGGCCGAGGTTACACAGGCCGTGCTCTTGTCCGGGACAATTGTTGGCTTTCCCAGCATGATAGCCGCGTACGGATGGGTGCGCGAGGTTCTCGCCGCGAACGAATGACCAAACGCCAGACGGCAACGGCCGCGCGAGGGAATGGGCTGGCAGACCTAACTAGAGTGGTATAGCAGAAAAGCGCGTACGGGTGCAGTTCCGCTGCGAGAAACCTTCTTGAGCCTGGCCCTGAAAATAGCCTCCTCCTTCCAAAGCGATTGCAACTGCTTCTGGACGGACGATGTGGGCCCATGCAAATAGCTAAGGTTCAATCACCTTCCTCGCCACTGAGGGGGTCGCTTTTCCAGGAAAGCCTGAATACCTTCTTGAGCATCCTCAGCCGTCAAGTTCAAAGTGATGACGTTGAGGGCAAATTCGTAGGCTCTTCTCTGATCCATGTCAATCTGATGATAGAAGGCCTTCTTTCCTATGGCCAAGGTGAGGGGACTGGCTTGAGCGATGGACTGGGCGAGGTCCATCGTGGCGTCCCCGAGCTTCTCGTCCGGCACAACCCTGCTTACAAGCCCATATTGTTCAGCCTCTTTCGCTGACAGCATTCGTCCGGACAGAAGCATGTCCAGGGCGATTTTCCGGCCAATATTGCGTGAAAGCGGTACCATCGGGGTGGTGCAAAACAGCCCAATCTTCACACCAGGCGTTCCAAACCGAGCAGATTCCCCAGCGACACTTAGGTCGCTCTGGGCGACCAGTTGACAGCCCGCTGCGGTGGCTATGCCGTGTACCTGCGTAATGACAACCTGATGGATCTCGTGTATCAGATTCATCATCCGGTTGCACCGCTCGAAAATAAGCTTGTACTCGGTCGTTGTCCCTCCTACCATCTCCGAGAGATTATGACCTGAACAAAAATGCTTGCCACTTCCCTTGATAATGATAACTTTGACGGCGTTTTCCCCATCAAAACGCTGGAGAGCATCAGTGAGCTCCAGAATCATGTTTTTTGACAACGCATTGATCGTTTTTGGTGAATTGAGGGTGATGACGCCTACTTCACCTAGCTTTTCTATCAAAAGGTCCTGGTATTGCATACATTCCTCCTTATGAGGGAAGTTCAAAAATCGCCGATGCAGGGGCCGATGTTTTTGACCATGATAACCAGATCGTGTAATTCCCCATCAGGGGCCATCACGTAATCCTTCAGCGTGGCTTGTTTTACAAAGTTAAGGCTGGAAGCCGCCTTTATAGCGACATCCTCTTTACCGGAAGTAAACTCTGCAACGACCTTTTCAATGCCCATACAAGAAGCGAGGTCGGATAACTCCATGATCATTCTTGAACCAAGCCCCTTGGCGCGATAGGCCGTCCCCACCATAATTCGAACATGCGCGACATGAGCCAGACAGGGGGAAATATGTCTTTCGAGCAGTGCGTAAGCTGCGATCCTTTGCTCTCTCTGGTCCATGGCCACAATAGCTAAACAGTGCTCTTCATCCATGTCATCGAACCATTGTTTAAGCGTCTTGGGATAAGCCGAGTTGACGCGACTGAACCACTGCTCGGCCTCGGACAGACCGCGAAAAAACTGCTCAAGGCCTGGCCGATCATCTTCTTGAACGGCGCGAACTACGAAATGAGTGCCATCCGACGCGATAATGTTACGGGGATACCTGTCGTCCATGATACCCTCCTAGGCCTCTTCATGAAGCATTCCAATAAAGGTGTAGCGTACAGCACAACTCTAATCAAATTATTGTTCACAACCTCATGTCTTTCAAGTTGCGCGTCATCCCTGATGAACGTACAATAGCTCCAAGAGATCACCTCGCACACCCAGCTCACAGAGAAAGGGATCAAGATTGAGGAGGAGGTAGGCTGCGATGGGCGACAAAGAAGAGGTAGTACTCGATGCCATGAAAAAGGCCGGTAAACCAGTACGGCCTGGGGACCTGGCAAAATCTTTGGATATTGAGTCGAAGGAAATCTCAAAGCTTATCGAATCGTTGAAAAAAAAGGGGTTGATTCATTCTCCGAAACGCTGCTACTACGCGCCTACTGGCGAGTGAGAGACCGTAACGAGTAGGACGACGAAGAGCGAGCTGGCGCAATCCAAGGAGCCCGACGGACCGCAAGAAAGCTCAGTGCGCCGCCCTTTGACAAACCCGCGTCCTCATCTAGCGTGGTCGCTGTCTTCTTGAGCCACGCATGTCGTGGGATTATGATGCGATCGGCGGTTTGGAGATAAGGCCTCAGAAGGCAAAGCTCGTGCGCCGCGATGCCTTTGGGGTTTGTTGACACCAGAGTAGATGAGTGATAGCAACCACATCATGACAGGCCAAGCATCCGGCAGTGGGAGCCTATCTTTTACGGGCCTGAGAGACCTCACGCATGTGCACCTGATGGGCATCGGGGGAACCGGCATGTCTGGGCTCGCTGGTATGTTTCACTCCTTTGGCGTCAAGGTGACAGGGTCCGACGAGGCGACCTATCCTCCTACGAGTCTTCTGCTGGCCGCATTGAATATTCAGCCGAAAATCGGGTATGCGGCCGAGAATCTGGCGCCACCGCCTGAGCTCGTGGTAGTGGGCAATGTGGTGCGTAGGCACAATCCCGAAGCGCTGGAGATGGAGAGGCTCGGTCTCGCATACGCGTCTTTGCCAGAGTGCCTCAACCACTTTTTCCTTGTGGATAAACGGCTTATTGTCGTCGCAGGTACCCATGGAAAGACCACTGTGAGTTCCATGATAGCTTGGATTATGATCAGAGCTGGCATGGACCCCAGCTTCCTCATAGGCGGCATCCATGGCAATGTGGGCGCCAATTATCGCATCGGAAAGGGGCAATTCTTTGTATTGGAAGGCGACGAATACGATACCGCCTATTTTGACAAAAGGCCCAAGATCCTTCATTATCGTCCATATATAGGTGTTCTCACGTCGTGCGAATTTGATCATGCGGACATATACCACGACGTCAGGGAGATAGAGGAGCAGTTCAGAAAATTCGTCGGGCAAATTTCACGGAAAGGGACGCTCGTCGCGTGCGCGGACTACCAGAACGTCATGGAGATAAGCCGGTCCTTTCCAGGTCGTCTCGTGGCTTACGGCTCCGCGGGCGACGGCACATGGACGATAACGCGTGCAAGACATTCCAGGGCAGGAATGGAGCTTGGTATGGCGAAAGACGGAGCCAAGGTCGCTGAAGGCGCTGTCCCTTTTGTGGGTTTGCACAATGCGCGCAATGCCTTGGCGGCTGTCATAGCGGCCGACGCCGCAGGCATACCTCCTCATGCCTCACTCGACGCCCTTTCCACGTACAAATTGCCCGTCCGGAGACAGCAAATACTTCTGGCAAACTCCTCGGTGACTATCATCGACGATTTTGCTCATCACCCCACGGCTGTTCGAGAAACGGTGAAGGCGGTGCGAACCTACCACAAGCCAAAGAGACTCATCGCCGTGTTCGAGCCGCGATCCAATTCCAGTCGAACGGCAATATTCCAGGAAGCGTACGCAAATTCCTTCGCAGACGCGGACATAGTCCTCATCAAGGAGCCGGCGTTTCGTGCGACTGACCCATTAGATAATCGCTTTGACTCCATGCGACTGGCGGTTGACATTCGTGACCGAGGCATCTACGCCTCTTCTTTTAGGACAGCGCACGCCCTATTAGATTTTTTGCTGAACCATCTCAAACCCAATGATGTTATCCTCATTATGTCCAACGGCAATTTTGACAACCTGGCTCCAAGACTTGTGCAAGTTCTTAAGGAGGAAGACGTTGAAAGAAGCGCTGCTCTACGAGAGAATTGACGGCAAAGCCGTCCGGTGTCTCCTCTGCAGGCATCGATGCAGGATCAGAGAGGGTAAGAGAGGGATATGTAAGGTCAGGGAAAACCGAGATGGGACGCTCTATACCCGTGTGTACGACAAGATAGTATCCACCAATGTAGATCCCATCGAGAAAAAGCCCCTATTTCATTTTCTGCCAGGGAGCAGCTCGTTTTCGATAGCCACTATGGGATGCAACTTTCGGTGCTCTTTCTGCCAAAACTACTCGATCTCGCAGGTACCCAGGGAGCAAGGCAAGATGGCGGGTCAATCGTACTCGCCGGAGAGTATCGCCGAAATGGCGATCCGGACAGGCTGCCAAAGCATTTCGTACACATACACTGAACCCACCGTCTATTACGAACTTGCCAAAGACACCATGAAAGAGGCTCACAAGAGGAACCTCTATAACGTGTGGGTGACCAATGGGTACATGTCTCGGGAAATGTTGGAGGACTCTCGAGGATTGATAGACGCCGCCAACGTGGACCTCAAGGCGTTTACCGACGACTTTTATCGAAAATACTGTCACTCGCACCTAGAAGGCGTGCTCGACTCACTTCAACTCATGAGGCGCATGGGAACATGGCTCGAGGTAACCACCCTCCTCATCCCAACACTCAACGATAGCGCAGAGGAAGTGAGGGCATTGGCTGATTTCATACACACAGTCCTGGGGCCTGCAACCCCGTGGCATGTGAGTAGATTTTATCCACGGTACAAGGAAACAAGTTTACCGCCTACTGACGTGGAAAAGCTCCGGAAGGTTCGACAAATCGGTCTCGAAGCAGGTTTGTTGTTCGTTTACACGGGGAACGTCCCCATGGACGAAGGGGAGAAGACCTTCTGCCCTCAATGCGGGAACTTGGTGGTGGATAGACGGGGATACACGACCAGGGTGCTTGCCGCTTCTCACGGAAAATGCCGGCATTGTGGGTATCAACTGCCCGGCGTGGGTTGGTGATATATCTCGCAGCCTAGTACGTCATTAGCCGCTGGTAATCTCATCGAGCGCCGTGGGATGGGATCGCAAATTCACCGATTTTTGGGGCATACGTATGGGTATTCGTCATGATGCAATAATTTCTCCCTCTCTGCTTTCAGCCGATTTCTCTCGGCTCGGTCAGGAGGTCTTAGATGTACAAGACGCCGGGGCTGACTGGCTTCACATTGATGTCATGGACGGCATGTTCGTCCCCAACATTAGCATCGGCCCCCTGGTAGTCCATGCCGTCAGCAAGCTTGCTCGGATTCCTCTCGATGTCCATCTTATGATCATGGACCCGGTTCGATATGTCAGCGAGTTTCACGCTGCCGGCGCAGATATCCTCACGGTACATCCCGAAGCCACGCAGCACATCCATAAGGTGTTGGGGCAGATTCGCGACCTTGGTATGAAGGCTGGCGTCGCCCTTAACCCTGGAACGGGCCTTGACGCAGTCCGCTATATCCTCAGCGATGTTGATGTGATCATGATCATGACGGTGAATCCAGGTTTTGGGGGACAGACATTCATAGAAAGCATGCTGGCCAAAGTGAGAGATCTCAAGCAAATGATAGATACCTCAGGATTCGATATCCTCCTGGAAGTTGACGGCGGCGTCACGCCGAAGAATGCTTTCAGTCTGTATGAATGCGGCGCAGACGTTCTCGTGGCGGGCAGCGCCGTGTTTGGGAATCCGCCATATCAAAGCGCCATTGCATCTCTTCGACCGGGAACGCGCTCCACAAACTTTGCCCGAATGAACGAGGATGATGATGCCTAATAGATCTCTTGCGTTCTGAGACCCGTTGGACCTTAAACGTGCCGTGCCACACATTTGTCACCTCCTGCGGCGTGCTGCCGCAGACGTGCCTAAATCAGCCGACATAGCATGCATGAGTCGAGCGGATATAAGAGTCTCTAGGAAAAACAACAAGATGAAACAAAATTTAATTGCCGTGTTTGCCCTCATCTGTGTATGGCTGACCCTCCTCTACGGCCATACTCTATCACCGAGTTATGCGTTCCAGGATCGCATGGGAGACCCTAAAATGTCCCAACTCTCGGACCTGGAAAAGGATCCAGGGTTTTTCTTTCTCCTCGCGGAAGATGCCGAGGCGGCAGGTGACCAAGAGTCTGCGGTGAAATACTTGCGAAAGTCTTTGCAATTGGACCCTACCTCGGCGTATCTGCACACGAGAATAGGGTCTGTGCTTGCTCGAAACAGGAAGATAGCGGAAGCCCTTATGATGACTCGCATTGCTGTTCTTCTCGATCCTCGTTTTGAGCCGGCTTACACGCTGCTGGGGAAAATTTATACCGTCACCAATGACCGTTCACGCGCAGCAGAATGTTACGGAAAGGCATTGGATCTCAAGCCTGACGATAGAGACCTGTACATTTTTTTAGGATCGCTCCAGGCCTCCCAAGACATGTTCGAGGACGCTGAGAAGACGTTTCAAAAAATGATGTCCCAGTTCCCAGATGAGAAGGAGGGTATGTTTTATCTCGCCAAAGTATATGTCGAGGCAAGAAAATATGACAAGGCGATAGAGCTGTTCCAGCAAATCATCGATAAAGGGGATGTAACAGCGCCGCAAGCGTACCTGGAGCTGGGGACGGTCTATGGCTTTCAGAAAAATTACCCCGAGGCGGAGAAATGCTTCCGCGAAGCAATAAAGCTCGATCCCTTCAACATCAACGCTCGCTTGAAACTCGGGCAAATCCTTGCCGATCAAAAAAAATTTGCTGAATCGTATGTGGTGTTCGAGGAAATGAGCAAGCTTGCGCCATCAAACCTCGGCATTCAGATCCGTATGGCCCTCATTTTAGCGGAACAAAAACAATTCGATCGGGCCAAGGAGATGTTGGACAGAATAATTCAAGCCAAGCCAGGGTGGGATCAAGCTCGTTTTCAACTTGGCCGCGTCCTCAAAGAACAGGGCAAACTAGAAGAAGCGGAGAAAGAATTTCTTGAAATCCAAAAAGGGCAGCCGACATTCATCAACTCACGGGTGGTGCTGGCTTTGATGTTTCTTCGCAAGAAAAGTTACGACAAGGCAATCAGGTATATTGATGAGACCATCCTGCCGGAAACCACCGACACGGATCTGTTAGAAATCAAGGCATCCATCCTGGAGGAACTCTACCGCCTTGACGAAGCAATCGCCATCTATGAGAAAGCGCTTGAGATAGATCCCAAGGATTACAGGATTCGCTATGCTCTTGGCAATTGCCTCGAGAAGAGCGGCAGACGTACCCGTGGACTCGCTGAAATGGAAAAGATATTGGCAGAGAAGCCGGATGATCCGGGGGCCCTCAATTTCATTGGCTACACGCTGGTATCTTCTTCGGCAGACATAGAGCGCGGCGAGGGGTTGATCCGTCGGGCCTTGGAGCTGAAACCAGAAGATGGGTACATCCTCGACTCCATGGCCTGGGTGCTTCATAAGAAGGGAAATGACCAGGAAGCCCTGGCGTACTTGGAACGGGCTATTCAAAAAGTTCCGCTTGACCCCATTATCTGCGATCATCTAGGCGACGTCCAAGCCGCTCTGAACATGAAGGAAAAAGCCGCCGAATCATATCGGAAATCGCTGTCAGTGAATCCGGACAACATATTGGTACAGCAGAAATTGCGTAAGATAGAGTCGGAACTCTCGGCTGAATCACAATGACACCGTTGCGTCTTATTCTCAGACACAAGGTTGTTATGCTCAGGCGGCTTGAAAGGTGCGTCCACGCGTGACCCCTCTACGGACAATTCATCACTTCAAATGCATCAGCTCTACCAGAGCATGGTCTCCACTGATTCGATCCACTTTATTAGCCCTCAGCGTCGTCTTTATACTTGCCGTGAACCTCCCGGAAATGGGTCGCTGCTCCTCGCCGGAAAAAGAGCCATCGCCAAGCCCGTTGGTCAGATATGCGCTGCCGCCGGATATCATGCAGAAAGCCTATCTATTCGTCGGAGAGACGGTGCCACTCCAGCGGTCTGATGTGAGATATCGCATCACTGCCCAGATAAATTTCTTGTTATTGGACGCAAGGAGCGTCCTTCTTGAATGGCTTATACAGCATGAGAGTCGCGGATGGCTCTTGAAACAACTCCTCGAAAAAGAGGAGGTGCCCCGTGAATTCACGCTATTCGCTGCCGTGTTGCCCGGCATGGTAAAAGGCAATCAAAAGGTCTCGCATTCGGGCATCTGGTTCCTTGATAAACCGTGCGAGAAGCACGAAGGCCTAGAAATGGAGGACAATGCCTGGCGCGATGACCGCATGGACATTCAGTTGGCTACTCGCTGCTTCGCGAGCCGCATCAAGTCCATGCGGTCTCAAGTAAAAGGTGAGTCCTGGTTGATGGCTGCTGCCGCTTATGCAGCAGGTGAGACCGTCATAAAGGACGCTCAAATCAAATGGGACTCCACGTCGTTCTGGGATATCCCACTACCCTCCAACATAGAACAGCTCATTACCCGGTGGATCGCATTGACGATTATAAACGCCCACCGCCAATTCTACGATATCAACGTTCCCAAGCAAGCTCCTCTTGTGTTTGAGCAACTGGTGGGGATTAGATTGACGCGTGATTTATCGATTGGCCAAATAGCTCAGTTCCTGGGATTGCCTGCTCGCGAGGTTTTGACCATCAATCCCAAGATCAAAGTGAACAACCCCATATTTCCCGCCAAAGTAGGGGCGCGCGTCGTGACTCATACCATACACGCGCCCAAGGGAAAAGGCTCTTTGTTAATGGAAAAGCTTCGGAGCGCTGGCTATCTGTTGGAAAATCATGACGGCAAATGAGCGCATCCCAAAGACAAGACTGCAGCAAGAAGAGGGCGTTTCTGTTTTTTTGACACGGCGCACAAGATTGATTTCCTTTGCCTCCAATGGTGCAGGAATGGCCTCTGTCATTGCGCGGGAAACCACGCGACGAAGCAATGTCAGCTTGCCTCAATCGATTAGAGAGGCCGCTGTCGAATTTACGGCATTCATCCATTACAGCTATGGGTGAGAGCTTCGGCCTTGACTAGATGAGAGAAAAGTCATACCTTTGAGCGCGATGTGAGCCCTACAACGCGGAAAAATCCGCACGCCGGAGAGTTTCATGACACTTAACAAATGGGATCCGCTGCGAGATTTGCTCGATTTTCAAGAGCGAGCCCAGCAAATGCTGGGCGTGGGAGTTCAGCAAGGAAGACCAAAGCGACGAGTGAAGTGGTACCCTGTGGTAGATGTCATAGAGACGCCCGATGCACTGTTGTTTAGGGCGGAATTGCCTGGCGTGGGCAAAGACAACATCAACCTTGAGGTAGAAGGGACGACGCTGATCCTCTCTGGCACAAGGAACCTTGAGTCTGAGCCCAAGATGGCCATCTACCATGCAATAGAGCGGGTTCAAGGTTTCTTCGAGCGGCGTTTCACTCTGCCCGGGGTTCCCGATATCTCAAGGGTGACCGCCACGTATGTGGATGGAATTCTTGAGATAGTATTGCCCAAAGCGTCTATATATTCCGAACGTACAGTTTGCGTGGATTGCGCGGATTAAGGCCCCTTCGAGGACGCGAGACGCCGAAGCCTCGGGGTCGGTGTTGTCTCCCGTTGATATATGCTCCGTGTGGGGTGTCGGTTGCATTTGCCGCTGCAAAGAATGATCGAATTTTCGAGCGCAGTCCTAATGATGTATGCTGGAAGGAATCAACGAGAGGGCGCTGCCTGAGGACTGCGGCGGCCGATGAGACTATTCTTTCGGCATGCGGCGCATACGTCTTCTTAAAGTTTGCCACAAAATGCCGTTGCGTCCCTGGCAATGACAACCCAATGACCTTTTTCCCATTGCGAGAAGCTGTACGGGACGAAGCGGTCACAGCTCGTATGAATCGAGCAAAGGGGCCGGCGTCAAATCCGCGATGTACTTTGGGGAGTTTTAGACACGTAAATGGATCAGGATAGACAATGGCTTGCCACAGTTCATGAATCTGTTAATATAATAGTACGAATGAACAAAATGGTTCGGAAGCTTGGTGATGCGGAAATCTGATCCATACAAAATTTTAGGAGTACGCCGGGATGCCTCCGAGGAAGAGATAAAACGCGCCTATCGACGCCTGGCAAGACAATATCATCCCGACCTCAATAATAATAACAAGGTCTCGGAACAGCGCTTCAAAGAAATCTCCGAGGCTTATGAGGTGTTATCAGACTCGGAGAAAAGGCGACGCTACGATATGTATGGCTATACAGATAATTGGGGTCAGCCAGCAAACGCGGCCTATGGTTCCGGAGGGTTTTATCGGCAGAAGGAATATCATTTTGGAGGCGCATATGACTTTGACGAGTCCGCTGGCGGAAACATTTTTGAGGATTTCTTCTCGCAGTTCGTCAGGGCGCAGTCGTATGGCCGAGATCGAAATTATGGCCCAGCCCGAGGTAGAGATTACGAATACAACCTAACAGTCGATTTTGATCAAGCGTACCATGGCGTCCAAGCATTCGTTCGGATCAAGGATCGTCGGATAGAAGTAAAGATCCCTGCCGGAGTAGATACAGGATCCCGAATCCGGGTACCGGGACAAGGGGCACCGGGTATGCGAGGAGGAGTTCCGGGCGATCTTTTTCTCGATATAAGGGTCAGACCGCACGATTTGTTCAGAAGGGAAGGGAAAAACATATACTTTTCCGTGGGAATTTCCGTAGCCGAGGCAGTTCTCGGCGGCCCCATCGAAATACCTGGGCCAGACGGTCGGCTGATCCTGAAAATACCTCCAGGGACCCAGTCGGGGACGGTATTCCGCTTCAGAGAAAAAGGGTTCCCCTCGCTGTCGGACCCCGTACGAGGTGATTTTCTTGTCACAGCCAATATTGTCGTGCCCCATATAGTGGACGAACCTTCTCGAAGGATAATTGAGGAGTTTGATAAGCGAAATCCGGTTCATCCGAGGGAAGGGTTGTGATCACATACGCGTTGAATGAGTGGAGGATGAATGGATGGAAGAGGAACCACGTGAAAACCAAGGCTTCACTGTCAGAGATAAGAGACGGTTTACCGAAGAAGGAGAGAAACGACCAGAGCCTGAATCCTCAAGAAACGCGGAACAAGAAAGGCCCAAAAAGGAACAATCCACAGAAAAGACGAGGCCCCGGCCGGACGAGCCAAAAAAGCCGTTGCCGCCCGTAGATTTTGCGGGGTTTATTGTGGGTTTGGCTGAAACCGCGCTCTTGCAACTCGGTTACTTGAAAATCAAAGGGCAGGAACAAACCGGCAAAGATTTACCAGGAGCGAAACATACCATAGATCTCA
>CAYRVH010000003.1:71232-81298 GCA_964427855.1 uncultured Syntrophaceae bacterium | reverse complement strand
TCCTGGAAGAAAAGACGCGCGGGAACTTGACCGACGAAGAAAAGAAAATACTGACCGATACGCTCTTCCAACTAAGGATGGCCTTTGTCGAGGCGTCCAAAGAACTGCAATAATCTTTCGGATTACGGTGATCATGCCAGGGAGAAACAACTATGTCTCGAATGTGTGAAATATGCGGAAAAGGCCCCTTGCGGGGATACAATGTGAGCCATGCTCATAACCGCACGAAGAAGATCTCTTTGCCAAACCTTCAAACGGTGCGGATTCTCACCGCTGACGGCAAGACCGTCAGGAGAGCAAAAGTGTGTACAAGGTGCATCCGTTCCAATAAGGTGTTGAAAGCGCCCTGAAAGACCTCGCCCCGATGCTGTGTGAGTGGGTAATAGGTCCAAAGGCAGTAAGGGCCTTCTGAACTCCTGGGAAAGAAGGCCGCAAAAAGAGCCATATAGCCGATCCGAGCACGCATCAAGAAATTGCCTGGCTTCGCGTGTTGTCAAGTGGCGGAGGCGTCGCATTATGGCGAGGCGCGGAAGCAATGTGAGGTGGGCATGCATCAGGGAACGATGGCTCAACCAATTTCACGCCGGGAGTGATGCGCTACCCCTTGCCTAGCCTCTCCACGTGCGTCACTCCCTTAAGGTTGCGTAGGGCATTAATAATCCGAGTGAGGTGTTCCAGGTTTCTGACTGAAATCTGAAAGACGCCCAGGGCGCGTGTGTCATCTACAGTCTTGACATTCGCCTGCATGATATCGGAATCGTTGGATGAGAAGACGCCGCTGATGGCTGCCAGCAAACCGGTCCTATTTTCAGCCTCAATGGTAAGCCCCACCGTGCGAGAAACTGGCTGCTCCTCATCCCAGGAAACTTCAACAATACGTTTCCTGTCCGCCAACTTGAGGTTTTCGCAATCTTCTTTGTGCACCGTTACCCCTCTCCCTCGCGTCACATAACCTCGGATAGAGTCCCCTGGGAGTGGATTGCAGCACCTGGCAAAATTCACCATCACGTCAAGCAGTCCCTGTACCTTTACCCCGCTTTTCCTGTCAGCTCGCTTTCGTGGAACGGCCACTTCTGGGGTAACGACGGACTTGGCCTTCTCCCTTTCATGAGCCGGCACCAATTTGGTCACGACGATTTTGGGTGACACGCGGCCGTAGCCTATGGCGGCGTAAAAGTCCATTTCTGTCTTAAAGCTCAGTTCATTTGAGAGTTTTAGGATCTCTCCCTCTTTTTCTACCCTGTTGAGGTCAATTTTCCATTTCTTGAGCTCGCGATCGACGCTCTCTCGACCGATCTCGATTGACCGCTCCCGCTCCTCGGCTAAGACATAATGTCGTATTTTTGCTCGGGCCCTGCCGGTCTTGACGAATTTCAGCCAATCCTTACTTGGTCTCTGATGTACGGAGGTAATAATTTCTACCGTGTCGCCGGTATTGAGTTGATATTTTAAGGGAACCATCTTCCCGTTGACGCGGGCGCCTGTGCAGCGGTGCCCCACCTCGGTATGGATGGAGTACGCAAAGTCCAGTGGTGTAGCTCCCTTGGGAAATTCTTTGACTTCGCCTTTTGGGGTAAAAACGTACACTTCGTCGGGATAGAGGTCCACTCGAACATTCTCGAAGAACTCCCTGGGGTCTTCCAGGTCTTGTTGCCATTCCATCATCTGTCTGAGCCAGTTGACGACCTTGGCATCTTCGGCCTCGACCGCCTTCCCTTCCTTGTACGACCAGTGCGCGGCGATGCCTTCCTCCGCTATGAGATCCATCTCGTGTGTTCTGATCTGGATCTCGATCCGAGCGCCCTCCGGCCCTATCACGGTGGTATGGAGGGATTGATACCCATTCCCTTTGGGCATGGCGATGTAATCCTTAAAACGCCCCGGAACTGGCCGCCAAAGCGAGTGGATGAGTCCCAATACCGCATAACACTCATTGACGCTGTTCAAAATGATTCGAAAGGCTGTAAGATCGTGAATTTGATCGATATCCAGATTTTGAGCCAGCATCTTCCGGTGTATGCTGTAAATCTCTTTGTTTCGGCCCTTGGTGATGGCTGCAATATTGTACTGCGCAAGCTTCTCTCTGATTATCTGCAGCACGTTGTTCACGTAGCCTTCTCTCAGTTTGAGGGTCTCTTGGAGGTGGTCTCTGATGTAATTGTAACGCTCTGGATCGAGGTAGTGAAAGGAGAGGTCCTCGAGTTCGGTCCACATCCAATAGATGCCGAGTCGGGCCGCGAGAGGGGCATATATCTCCATGGTCTCGGTCGCAATCCTTTTCTGGGCCTCAGGCGGCATGTAATGCAAGGTGCGCATGTTGTGAAGACGGTCCGCCAATTTTACGAGGAGTACTCGAATGTCCCGACTCATGGCGAGGATCATCTTCCGAAAATTCTCTGCCTGTCGTTCCTCCCGCGATTGAAACTCTATCTTGCTGATCTTGGTGACTCCATCCACCAGCAGGGCTATTTCTTTCCCAAAGATCTCCTCGAGCTGTTCCACGGTTGCGAGCGTGTCTTCCACTGTGTCGTGGAGCAAACCAGTAGCCACGGAGGCCTCATCGAGCCTCATAGTCGCCAATATGCCTGCCACCGCGACGGGGTGAACCAGATATGGTTCACCCGAACGTCGAGTCTGTCCCTGATGCACCTGAGCGGAGAAAATGTAGGCGTGGCGAAGCAGGTCGAGATCCGCGTCAGGATAGTAGGACTTGATCAAGTCCTGAATCTCGCCAAACCGAACGATTGGTCTTGTCTTCAGATCATTCATGTCTTGTTATCGATGCGCTGGGACCCGACGTACTCGATCCCAAAGCCTCAGCACCATGTCTTCCCCCTCCACAATCTTCAACACGCTCTAGTCGGAACGGTTACTTATCGGCGCGTCAAAAGTTCGCGTCAAAAAACAATACGAGGCTCGAATTGCATGTCAATATATTTCTCTACGAAGAATCATGAATCGATCCATATTTCCTTATGTCGTCCCTCGTACGCTTGCGAAAAAGAAGCTTTAATGGCGATGACCCAAATTGGAAGCGGGCCCGTATCTGATTTGCCAAGAAACGGCGATAAGAAAAATGTATAGCTTCCGGATAGTTGCAAAAAAAAGCGATAGTCGGAGGCCCCACCCCAATCTGAGTACAGAAATAGATCTTTATCCTCTTCGTCTTTCGATACATACCGGGTGGCGTACCAGCCACCACTTCGCCCATAAACCTGTTCAGTTCACCGGTTGAAATCCGCCGCCGGTACGCGGTTTCGAGTTCATCGATGAGGGTGAAGAGTCGCGGAACTCGCGTACCTCGCAATCCGGAAATGGTCACCACGGGCGCATAGTCCAAATATTTGAGAGCGGCCTTCACCTTGGCGATGCATGCCTCGGCAGTGTTTGCATTCTTGGGAATTGCGTCCCATTTATTGACGGCAATGATGACTCCTTTGCCGTGGTTGTACGCGTAGCCCGCGATTCGAGCGTCCTGATCAGTCACAAGTTCCACGGCATCCAACAACAGCACGGCTATATCACAGCGATTTATGCTCTGAAACGCCTTAATCACGCTGTATTTCTCAACGACGTCGCTGATGCGGCTGTGCCGGCGTATGCCCGCGGTGTCGATAAAAATATACTCTTTGCCGTTTCGCTTTACGACGGTGTCGATGGAATCCCTTGTCGTCCCGGGTGCTGGATTGGCCAAAACTCGCTCCTGGCCCACGAGGAGATTTATCAGCGTGGATTTTCCAACATTGGGTCTTCCCACTACCGCAATCCTCGGTAGGTCCTGACCTTCAGGGAATGCGCTTGGCGCGCCAACGCTCGTTGGTATCTCCGCCGACAAGGTATCCAAGAAATCCCTCAATCCGTAACCTGTCAATGCGCTCAAGGTAAAAAGGGTCTCTATACCAAGCCCGTAAAAATCAAATGCAAGGGCCTCGTCTTTCTCTGAATCGATTTTGTTCACCACATAAAAGACGGTTTTATTTGAACGTTGGAGCAGCCGGACGATGTCATGATCCGAAGGGTGAAGTCCCGTCTTGCCATCAGCCATGAACACAACGATGTCCGCCTCTTGTATGGCCAACATAGTTTGGGTGCGCATCTGAGACAAGGTCTCGTCGGCGCTTGTCGGCTCGAATCCCCCAGTATCCACCACCGTAAAGGCGTTCTCTCCCAAAAAGCATTCACCATAGTTTCGGTCTCGGGTAAGGCCAGGGACGTCTTCTACCAGGGCTTTGCGCCGGCCCACAAGCGCGTTAAAAAGCGTTGATTTTCCGACGTTCGGTCGTCCCACAAGGGCTACTATTTTTTGCGCGCGTTTTGCCATATCTCTATGATAATACAACCTGCCGCCAAAAGGGTTGTTTCCCTAAAAGATCTCATAAAAAAGTCATAATGCCTGTACATTATACGTAGGAGAAGAAATTCGATATCATAAAATGACAACAACATGGCGACCGTACAACACTTATTTGGTTTCGTCATGACTCAATAACCTTGCATTTTTCCGGCTCTGGTGGTATTCTACATGCGCCTCATAACAGTTTTGACTGGGGATCCCGTGGCCAAGTTCTCCTCATCGATTGTCACCCTGGTGACCGCGCTCATAACTGTTGTGGCTATGGGCTGTGTACCGGGATTCAGGTCGGCCAAACCGGCAGCTACGCAAGCTCAGACGCAATCTCCAGGGCAGCCTGGGGCTGGCGTAGACGCATTGCTCAAACCCCTGCCGCCGCCGCCTGATTATGTCGCGAGCAAGGAAAAGACTAGCAGCGGCGAAATGCCTGAATTGCTCGAAAAGGAAGAAATCAACCAGGCTGCCCTCAAGTTTGCCAAAGAAATTCCGAATGTGAAATACATTAAGACCTGCTTTTCCAAAATCTACGGAGGATGGTATCTCCTTCTTTACGTCGAGAAGGGGAAAAAGATATCCCTTCAGCAATATTCTTGGAACGGCAAATCCAAAGAATGGGATGTCGTGTACCAGGTGAAAGAAGTCCCTGCTAATCAATTGGAGTATCATCTCAAGGGAGAAGTAGGAGACGAAAAGTGTTTTCTGCTGAAAAAATGACGAAGCGAAATGATGCGGCCGAAGGCAACAGCTGACTATAGCTCGACCTTCCGCAAATGCCCAGGTACGCCGCAGGACAAGGTTTCTCCGCCGGGATGTTCCCGTCGGAGTTTTTTTTCTTTTGCCGCTGCTTTTGGCGTAGGGAGTCTTTGCCAGCCGTCTCAGCTTGAGCGGCTGCTGGGGCTGTTGTCAGGTCGTCGAGATTCTATTGAGCCTCTGTGCGGAGAGAGCGCCACAGCGGAGCCGTTCCTCAGACCTACGTGGAAAGAGACCCTCAGTGCGCCATCTTCCAGGCGGTCAATTTATCTCACGTTCGATGATGGTCCCCTGGCGTGCAGCGCTCGAATCGTCGATGCGCTGGAGAGCACGACGCATAAGGCCACATTCTTTGTTATCGGTCGGAACCTCGCCAACGGGGACCTGCGCAAAATAGCGGTTCGAGCCATTCAGGCCGGTCATGAAATAGCTAATCACTCCTACTCTCATCCTGCGTTTTCTTCAATATCGGCCAAAAAGGCCGAAAAGGAAATTAGAACGACGCACGAACTCATCCAAGACGTAATTGCGGAAGCAGGCGGGGACCCGTTGACCCAGGACCGCTTCTTTCGGTTCCCTTACGGAGCTCTACCGTTGGGACGCAACAAGGGGTTTGCAACTACACGCTGGCAGAGCTGGGTTATCAAATGGCTTGGTGGGACTTGGACACGAACGACTGGCAGATGGAACTTTGGTGGAATCAAAGGCCCTTTTCTCGCGTTCTAGCCGCCTTAAAAGGCGCTCGACCTCAAGACGTCGTACTCATGCATGATCGAATAAGTACCGCAAGGCATATAGAGGAAATACTCGCGTGCGTGCAATCTCTCGGATTCGCCTCCATCTCCTTGTCGAGGTATCGAAGGACATAATGCTTTCGCTAAATTTGTTGACAACATGCTCCTCGTCTGCTAGTTGCACGGAAATCAATGAGTTTGCCGTTTTGGTAGGCGGCGAGGTGTGGGAGGCTCAATGGGTGCGACAAAGACCACGGTGATCAAGCGGACGGCAGCTGCTTCGCTGATCCTGGTTTTGTTCGTATCCATTGCATCCGCTGATGACTGCCGAGGCGTGCCAAACATCCTCGTACTTTTCGACGCCTCCGGCTTCATGAAAGAACGCGACCGGTATCAGTTTCTCCTGAAACAAATGAATTTTTTTCAAGAGGCCATGCCCATTACGGCGGATGGCTTTTTCAATGTCGGGTTAAGGCACTATGGCCTGAAAGTCGGCATGGGGTGCGACAGTACAGAGAGTATCCTTGCTGTGCAGCCATGGGATCCTCAACGCTTCATCAATTCATTTCCACGATCAATATCGTATGGGATGAGTTCCCTGTCTGCAGGGTTGCGGGGAGCCGCCGACGACGTGGCCGGATTGCAGGGCAATTCAGTCATTGTCGTGGTAGGGGGAGGCATCGAATCCTGCAAAGTAGATCCTATCAAGATAACCGAACAAATATGCGCGAACAATCCAAACGTGCAGATTCATACTTTTCAGATTGGCAACGCGCAAGAGGGGACATATATCCTCAAGGGCATTGCCGAGCGAGGAAGGGGAACGTACCACAACGCCGACGCCATAAATTCCCCTGCAGAGTGGCACGCATGGATGAGACGGTTTCTCGTGATACCATGTCAGAGATCAGCACCGCCCACACCCCAGTCAGACGCCAGGCCCTCCGGCAACATCGTGACATTTGATCTCAACAGCGTCTCTGTTACGTCTGCCGACCCTACGGCAAATGCCGCCAATGTAGCTGCCATGGACGCGGCGGTTCGACAATTCCGCCAAAGTCCCACGGCGCAAATTGTGCTCCATGGCTTTACGGATGGGCGAGGGAAACCGGAATACAATATGAAGCTCTCCAAACAGCGGGCTGAAGCAGTTTCCGCGTACCTCACTAAAAGGTATGGCGTCCCTCCGTCTCGAATAAAAATTGTTCCTCATGGAGCCGTTTCCCAAGGAAACATGCAGGCTGCAGTCTCTGAACGTGAAGGCCGCCGCGTCGTCATAGAAGTACTCAGATAGCATAGCCCCTGCGAATACGGTGATCTTCAAAAGCCTACCTTCCCCAAGTAGACGCAAAGTTCTTAAAGACGGCTGCAAAAAGAAATACCTGCATCTATCTCATTGATTTTAGCCCCTCGCTGATATACATAATGGAAGTATCGTACAGTGACCTCACGCCGAGAGAATAATAGCAGATGAATGTCTTACGCTGCTTGTGTATAGCGCTCGTGCTCGCGATGTATGTCTTAGCGGCGGTAAGCACAGACGCGGGACAAGAACAAATCGAGCAGGCGCCCCAGAAATTGTTGAAGGCGGGCTCGGGGCTCATGGAGAAAAAGCATTATCTCGAAGCCCTCGATCACCTCAATGAGGCTCGCGACGCTCTGGAAAGCAGCGGCCATACGGAGTCTCCGCTGTATGCCGATGTGATGTTGTCACTCGCTGAGACCAAAATCCGAGGCCGGATTTATCAGCAGTTCCCCGCTTATTATGTGAAGACGGCCCTTGAAGACGTGCAATTAGCCAACAAATTGCACGAGAGGTTGGCCGGCGTCATGCCTGAAAAGCTTGCAGAGGGATATTTTCTGGAGGGCTACATTCAAAAGAATTTTTTTATGCGCTACGACGCGGCAGTTCAGGTCTTTTCCAAGGCCATCACTGTCGATCCTAGTCTCACCGCAGCGAAACGGGAGCTCAGTGAGCTTCTCGCAGAAGGAAAGCAAAAATGAGGCCTTAGAGCCTCAATGGCAACGTCAGCCCTCGATGAGGCAATATAAAGTGGGACGCCGAATGATGACAAAAGCGCAAACTGTTGACAACGCAGGCTCCGAACGTTTTGACGCCTATCTCGACAAACTCCGCTCCATCGTGGAAAAGCTGGAGCAAGGGGGAGTAGGTCTCGAAGAGAGCCTGAAGCTGTTTGAGGAAGGTATTCAAGTATCCAGGCGCCTTTTCGGAATACTGAACGACGTTGAAGGAAAAGTAGAGCAGCTCCTAAGCACGATGGAGAAAACGCCCATCAGCAAGGAAATGGAATAGAATCTCGACACGTGGCCCTAGACCTATATTTAGCCGAAAGAAAGAGAATCGTTGATAAGGCGCTTGAGGCGATGCTTCCGGCAGCCAATGAAGGAGGACGGCATCTTCACGAGGCCATGCGTTACAGTCTCTTCGCTGGGGGAAAGCGGATCAGGCCTATTCTCGCTATGGAAGCCGGGGAGATTGTGGGAGCAGACGCCTCCAACATGCTGCCCTTGGCAGTGGCATTGGAATGCATTCACACATATTCACTGATACACGACGATCTGCCGGCTATGGACGATGACGACACGCGGCGAGGGAAGCCGACGCTGCACAAGGTGTTTGGAGAGGCAGTGGCAATACTCGCTGGTGACGCCCTCCTTACATTTGCCTTTGACGTCCTCTCAAGCCCGCAAACGGCGCGTATTCACCCCGCACACCGCCTTTTGCAGGCCATCCACGAGCTCGCCGCCGCGGCAGGATACCGAGGATTGGTCAAAGGCCAATACCTCGACATCGTCAGTGAAGGACGGGCGGTGAACGAACAGACTGTGAGCGATATAGTCACCGGCAAGACAGGCGCGTTGATCAGAGCATCCTTGGTGTGCGGCGCTTTGCTGGGCGGTGGGTCGTCCCAACAGATTCACATACTTAGTGAGTTTGGCGATCATCTTGGAGTCGTTTTTCAGATAAAGGACGATGTGCTTGATATAGAGGGTGATCCTCAGACGCTTGGTAAGGCGGTGCACAAGGACCAGGAGAAGGGCAAGGCCACTTTTCCGGCGATCATGGGATTGGATGCGGCCAAAAACAAAATGCGGGAGCATATCAATAGCGCCTTGAGAGTGCTCGAGCCCCTTGGACAAAGGGCATCGACCTTGTCGGAGATTTGCCTGTACGTCGGGCAGCGTATCAAGTGAGATAAATTGAGAGTCTGGGTATGAACAACGGCGAAACCTTGGGACAAAATAATCTGCTGCTCGAGACCATCCACGGACCGGATGACCTTAAGGCATTGTCCATCGACTCTCTTAAACAGTTGGCGTCTGAGGTCCGGGAACTTATTATCGATACGGTATCACAAAAAGGAGGTCATCTCGCTTCGAGCCTCGGCGTGGTGGAGCTTACCATCGCCTTGCTTAGGGTGTTCTCTCCGCCTCATGATCGGATTATCTTCGACGTGGGGCACCAGTGCTACGCATATAAGATATTGACGGGAAGAAGGGAGCTCTTTCAAAGACTTCGCACCAGAGGAGGCATAGCGGGCTTTCCCAAGCGCTCGGAGAGCGAGTACGATTTCTTCGATGTTGGCCATGCGGGGAATGCGATCAGCGCTGCTGCGGCCCTTGCACAGGCAAGATGTTTTGAGGGTGGTCAGCACAAGGTGATAGCCATCGTGGGCGACGGCTCGCTTACGTGCGGCGTTTCCTATGAAGGATTGAATCAAGCCGGCGCAGCCGAGAAAGATCTCATCATTATCCTCAACGACAACGAGATGTCCATCTCACCCAATGTGGGCGCTATCGCTGCGTATCTCAACCGCATCATGACGGGCCAATTGGTGACGCGCTTCAGAGAAGAAGTTAAAAACGTCCTCAAAAATATCCCGGGCCTTATGGGGCGTTCCATGTATTCTTGGGCGAAACAGTTCGAAGAAGCGCTCAAAGGCTTCGTGACGCCTGGCCGGCTTTTCGAGGACCTTGGATTCAATTACGTCGGCCCCATCGATGGCCACCAGATCAAGCATCTCGTTGATACCTTTCAGAACGTCAAACGCTTCAAGGAACCGGTGCTTGTCCACACTATCACCTGCAAAGGGAAGGGGTATTGTCAGGCAGAGCAGGATCCAAGTCGCTTCCATGGCGTCGGGCCCTTTGACCGAGCGTCGGGCGCCTTCGAAGTCGTTGATACTCCCCCAACATATACATCGGTTTT
>CAYRVH010000003.1:67699-71215 GCA_964427855.1 uncultured Syntrophaceae bacterium | reverse complement strand
AAGACCATGGTAAAGCTCGGTTCCAGAGATCAGAAGATCGTTGCCATTACCGCAGCCATGGAATACGGAACCGGCTTGGCCGAATTCGCCAGACTTTTCCCCAGGCGATTCTTTGATGTAGGCATCGCCGAACAGCACGGGGTGGTCTTTGCGGGAGGGTTGGCTTCTGAGGGATACAAACCCGTTGTCGCCATTTATTCGACCTTCATGCAGAGGGGCTATGATCATATCATCCATGACGTGTGCATGCAGGGTCATCCGGTAGTCTTTGCCATGGACAGGGCAGGCCTGGTGGGCGAAGACGGCCCTACGCATCACGGCGTATTCGATATGGCTTTTTGCAGACATATACCCAATCTCATCATGATGGCGCCCTCTGACGAAGATGAGTTGGCGGATATGCTTTTCACTGCGATATCGCTCCGGCGGCCGTGCGTAATAAGGTATCCTCGAGCGCATGGGTTCGGAGCACAGTTAAAAAAAGAGCCGCAGATGCTGCCATTCAGCGCACAATTGGTGAATCAAGGTGACGATATGGTTATCATTGCCATAGGATCAATGGTGGCAGCAGCCAAACAAGCGTCTCTACTGCTCGCCCAAGAGGGTTTTTCGGTTGCGGTCGTGAACGCGCGATATATCAAACCCCTCGATAAAGAACTTTTGGCCCCGCTGGCAGCCAAAACCGGGTTCGTCGTAACCGTCGAAGAGGGGATTCTTGCCGGCGGTTTTGGCAGCGCCGTGTTGGAGCTGTTCCAAGACGAGGGCCTCACTGATGTCAAGGTTCGTCGTCTCGGCATCCCTGACAAATTTATTGAACACGGAACCAGGGAAGAACTCCTTGACGATCTTGGTCTCTCGCCTTCAGGTATTGCCGATCAATGCAAGACGATGCTGTCTTCGGGCCCAGCCAGAAAATATCTTCGAATCAATGTCGGGAGTTAAAGGAGATCAGTCAAGACTTATTGCCCGCGTATCCCTCGGTCTCGTGGCCCGCCCACATCGATGAACGAGCGGACCGCAGGGACACGCGGCGTGTCCGTCTCAACCAAAGGCCAACCCGTGGAATCGCTATCTCCCACAAATAGTTCGCACCAAATACCCGCCGACAAGATGGTCCTGTTGCTCAAGGCCTCTAAGGCAATGGCAACAACCACAGACCTTGATGAATTGCTCCGTATCGTCGTGAGAGAAGTCCAAAGCGTACTGAATTGTGAGGGGGCTGGGGTTCTGCTGCACGATGAGGAAAAAAATGATTTTTACTGGCGCACTGTTGAAGATAAAGAAAGTTTCCTCTCGTCGGCGAGAGAGATCATCAGAGTACCCAAAGACAAGGGCGTAGCCGGCTGGGTATTCCGAACCGGGGAACCCGCATTAATCCACGATGCCAAAACCGATCCGAGGATCTACAGACCTGTGGAAACCAGGTCGGGCTTTGTGACCAGGAACATGATTTGCGTCCCTTTACAAGCTCGGGAAAAGCGCCTCGGCGTCCTGTACGCTCTGAACAAGGAAGGCGACTTCACACAGGAAGATGTGGAGATCGTGTCCGCGCTCTCCGGGAACGTCGCCCTAGCTATTGAAAATGCAACGTATTACGAGAGATTGATGAGTTCTCACAAAGAGCTCGAGCGATTGAACAGGGTGAAAACTAGGGTTCTCAACCACCTTTCACACGAGTTGAAAACCCCCTTGGCTATAGTGGAAGCCTCTGTGCGCATCCTCGAGCGCAAAATCGATGCTGCGGGAATTAACGCCTCAGATTTGCCTTTTCTTAGAATTTATCGAAATCTCGATCGGCTGAAAAACCTGGAAATGCAGGTGTCTGAAATAGTTGAAAATAGAGAGTTACTGAGAAACGGGATCGCTCAAAAGCTCAACAAGTTTTTACAAGATTTGATTGACATTGTCGGAGACAACAATCCAAACCTCTCCGCACCGCTGAATGTCTTGCACAACACTATAGCAGAGATGTTTGAATTGAATGAGGAGACCGACGCGCCCTGTGCGCACATCCCGGAAATCTTCCATCAGCTCCAAAAACAGGTTGAATCTCTCGCATCGCTCCGAAATTTGTCTATAGAATTCTCTGTCGTCGATCCTGGGACACTCAAAATTGGCCCCCGCGTGCTCACCTCAGTCCTGAGTGGACTCGTCCGTAATGCGATCGAAAATACGCCCGACCATGGCAAAATAATTGTCCGAGGAGAGAAGTCGGGAGGTGTGTATATTCTCACTGTGCAAGATTACGGGGTAGGCATACCGGATTCAGAACGGCCAAATATCTTCGAGGGATTTTATCCAACAAGGGAGACGTACCTATATAAATCAAGCGTCCCGTATGCCTTCAACGCCGGGGGAACGGGTACGGACCTCCTCAAGATGAAGGTGCTCGCTGAACGCTACGGCTTCCAAATCCGATTGGACACGAAGAGATGCTCCTGCATCCCAAACGTCACGGACCTGTGCCCGGGCGACATCACCGCATGTGAATGTTGCTCTCGGATCGAAGATTGTTACGACAACGGAGGGACGGTTTTCAAACTCGTTTTCCCCGCCCACCTCTTGGAACAAGAGAGCGCCCCCTTGCCACAATAGGGTTCTCATTCATTCAACAATTCTTTGATATTGCCAAGCAATTCTGACATGTGAATAGGCTTCTGAAATACTCGGTTTGCTCCAAAATGCTCGGCCAATTTCAGATACGTGTTGGGTCCAACCTTGGCGCCCCCTGACATGGCAATGATCTTCACCTCAGGCGAGGTTTTCCTCACTTCCTGTATCGTTTCCAGCCCCTCCTTCTCAGGCATAATGATGTCAGTGATGATGAGGTCAACCTTGTTTTCGCTGAAAATCTTCACCCCAATATTGCCGTCAGCAGCCTCCAGCACGTCATACCCCGAGTCTTCCAGCACTGTCTTGAGCATTTCACGCACGTAAAAATCGTCATCGATCACCAATATGGTTGCCATCGTTTTTTTCTCCACTTGAAACCGCCCCGTTTCATTTACTCCATCGGCTGCGCGTCACCTAATTCTTTTCCCTCCGGGTGCGATGCCACCATAGGCAGCACGTACAGATAGTCTGCAATGGGTTCCCGTATGAACCTCAAGTCTTCATGGGTGATCTCTACGGGCGCCGCCTGTCGCCTCTCTTCCTCAGACAATATCAAATGTCCACTTTCTGTTGGCAAGATGATTCTATCGGAGACCTGCATTTTTGTTCGAACCCTTTCGGGGATCCCAAACCCGTATGCGAGATGTCCTGAGCCGGCAACGACAACAAATACCGCGTCTCTGCCTTGAATCGATTCCATCCTCCTCAGGATAGTCTGGGCCATGACGCTATCCCGCAGCAACTGCGCTCGAACGACGCCATCCAAAGACCTGCCTTGGAAGGTTTTGTGGACGCGTAGCTTGACGCGTAATAATTTATCATAGAGCGGGTTCGGAGTCAGCATATCTTCTTCGGGTAAATTGCGCCGCTCCTCTTTGGAAAGTTCCCCTAGTTGACCTCGAG
>CAYRVH010000003.1:35947-67689 GCA_964427855.1 uncultured Syntrophaceae bacterium | reverse complement strand
TTCCTTACCAGGTCACTTGAGACATTCAAGGCGGCAACATGGATACCGTTGGTCCGTGCAAACAGGAGCAAGGATTCATAATCAGAAAGATTTGTCCATTTCTCGCCGCCCAGTTGCTCCCCAAGCCTGGCCACACTATCGCCACCCGCCAGCCACTGGTCCAAGACCTCCTGCTGGCTTGCATTAAACATCTCCATCCCCAAATAGACGCGTTGTCTCCGGTGGAAGAGACCTTGGAGCACCCTGAGCTGGAAGTCATGATGCCCCTGAATGGTATGCAGCTCTCCCAAATATACGAGGGATACGGTTTCCAGATCGTCCAGCATCGCGTCAAACGATACGGGCTCGCCTGCATACACGTCAACGATGACGGCCGGGCAAGAGGATTCATTCATTTGGTCGCAGTATGCCGATGGCGCGACAGAAGATAAGACGACGAAAACGACGAATGCCAGTAAAAAAGACCACACCCCTTGAGGCATTGCTACATTCTTCCATAACTGTATCGTATCTCGAAATCAATGAATCTTTCATCCATTGGCTCATCCCATACGGTGACTTTGCTCACCTGGCCGTAAGGCGGCCCCTGATGGAACCATTGAATCATGGCTTGAACGGCGCTTGGCTCACCTTCGACCACCGATTCCACATTTCCATCTGGCAAGTTTCTTACCCATCCCTTTATTCCCAATCTCCTCGCCTCATCCCGGGCGTAAGCCCGAAAGCAGACCCCTTGTACACGCCCAGATATGATGGCCCGTCGCCGAATCGGCCCACTCATCTGCCGCCTCCGTAAGAAATAAGGAATCCCCAGCCTATTCCCTGACATCGCGCCAATTGTAAGATAAAGGCTATCCCGTGTCACCCATATAATTTCTCTCAAGATGCGACACGAGAATGATTCGCTTTGGTGGCTATGATTCATTAAGGCCGTTCTCCTCAGTAAGAAGAGTCGAACGCCACATAATACGGCGATTCCCACGATTATATTGTTTTCTGGCATTCGGTCGGAATGTTCCAAGTCCACGGATCCACCCCGCATGCATCGGCGCCTCGCTTGGCAAAAACGTACAGGAATTCTCGAAATTGATCGTGAATTGGCTGCGTGTCGCATGACTACGTCATCCTCACGAAAGTGGTGATCTATTTTGAGTCGCCTGGATCGCCATTTTCATAGGACTGAGAATCTGACGTATGGCCATTTCGTGAGTTCTCTTTAGAACGGTTAAAACGCCTCAAGAGACATGTGCCTCATCACTGATGTCGTCAGGCTTTACTTGATCGGAGATCCAGGATTTCCGTGGCCTGTTTCCACGGGAATGGCCCCCTGGGGGGTCGATCAGGTCGTGCCGACCCTCGAGAACAGCTATGATCTCAAGTGCGATGAGGCACCCGCCATCTCTAGGACTTTTCTGCCTGTCATTTCGAGCGAAGGGAGAATTCTTGATCCAGGCGGATAAAGATCTCTCATTCACAAGGCTCCTTCGAAATGACATGACGCCGTTGCTTCTCACTTGCGTTCAAACCTTGCTTATTGCAGATGATGAGAGTTGCCCTTCCCACGATTGCTACGCGAAACTCAAAAATACAACGAACGCAGTAACGTCTCCCTCATTTCTACATAAAATTCATGGGCCGTATAGTCTCTCTCAGCCGACATCAATCGAGCAGAGACGCTGTCGAAGTAGAGGTCTTCTGGGGGTACCGTTATAGGACCCCCTTTTGGAGCAATTTCAAAAATTCGTCTTCTGAAATGATCTTGACCCCCAATTCCAACGCTCGATCCTTCTTGGAACCTGGCTCTTCTCCTACAACAAGGTAATCAGTCCGCTTCGAAACCGTGCCCACGACCTTGCCGCCGGCCTTTTCAACAAGCTCCTTGGCTTCGCTTCGGGGCATCGAAAGCGCGCCCGTGAACACGAATGTCTTGTCGGCAAGCGACAATTCAGAAGGAGGGGCAGCTGATGGCGTCTTCACGGGCGCCACGCCGGCCTCGAGGAGCTTCTCTATCATGAGGCGGTTGTGAGGCTCTGAGAAGAAGGTCTCCACACTATTTGCCACCTCAGGCCCGATGCCGTGAATCTGCTGTATGCTTTGGGCGTCCCCATTCATAACACCGTGAATGGAATGTAGGTTCTCGACAAGGATGCGAGCCACAAATTCGCCAACCAAAGGGATGCCCAAGGCGTACAGAAAACGCTCTGCCGAAACTGCTTTGGATCGCTCAATCGCAGCCAAAAGTTTGGAAGCGGATTTCTCTCCCATCCGAGGGAGCGCCACGATGTCCTCTTTCTTCAGCGCATAGAGGTCAGCAGGACTTTTTACGAGTCCGCGACCCACCAATTCATCCACCAGCCGCTCGCCCAGGCCTTCGATATCCATGGCATTGCGGGAAGCAAAGTGCCTTATGGTCTCCTTCAAGCGCGCAGGACAGGATACGTTTAGACAGCGTTTCACCACTTGCCCCTTCAGCCGCACAGCCTTGGACTGACAAACAGGGCAGGCATCCGGTATGCGGTAGGGTTTGCTGTCCGGAGACCGAAACTCTGGCAATACTTTGACTACTTCAGGTATCACATCCCCGGCTCTTTGAATGAGAACCGTGTCGCCCTCGCGAATGTCCTTTCTGTCGATCTCGTCCTGGTTGTGAAGCGTGGCGCGGCTGACCGTCACTCCGCCGACTTGCACCGGTTCCATCACTGCAACGGGCGTAAGACTGCCGGTACGACCCACGCCAACATCGATACGCGTGATGCGAGTCACTGCCTGAATGGGCTGAAATTTGTATGCAACGGCCCACCGAGGGGAACGAGTCTTGAATCCCAGTTGCTGCTGGTAATTCAAGGAATCTACTTTGACGACCGCGCCGTCGATCTCGTAGGGAAGATACGGCCGAACCGCTTCGAGCTCGCGGTAATGCCCCAAAACTTCTTCGATTCCATAACAACGTTTCGCACGGTGTAAGTTCACAGGGAGCCCCATGACTGAAAAAAGCCTGAGCAAAACCCAATGGTTTTCTGGCAACGAGGTCTCTATACGGCCCATACTGTGGGCCAGAAATCGCAAGCGTCGAGACGCAGTCACTTTTGGATCGAGCTGCCGCAGCGACCCTGCCGCAGCGTTTCGAGGGTTGGCAAAGGGAGGGAGTCCCAGCGCATCTCTCTCCTGATTCAAGGCGTCGAAGTGAGAGCGATCCATGAATATTTCACCGCGCACCTCCACCAAAGAGATCGCAGCCCATTCCCCTACGAGCCTGAGGGGAATGCTCTTGATCGTCCTTACGTTGGCCGTCACATCCTCACCCACAAAACCGTCGCCCCTAGTCGCGGCCGAGATCAATGTTCCGTACTGATAAATCAGCTCGATGGCCACGCCGTCCAGCTTGGGCTCCACCACATACCAAAGCTTCCCGGCTATCCCAAGCGTCTTGCGGGTCCGATGATCAAAATCTGTGAGTTCGGCATCAGAAAACACGTTTGAAATGGAGAGCATTGGAATGGCATGCGGAAGCTCGCCGAACTGGGCCAGAGGTTCGCCGCCGACGCGTTGCGTCGGCGAATCAGGGGTGATCAACTCAGGATAGCGTCGCTCGAGCTCCTCTAATTGCCGATAAAGCTGATCGTACTCGGAATCAGTTATCTCTGGCTGGTCCAGGACGTAATAGAGATAATCGTGGTACCGTATCTGCGCCCGCAACTCATCCAGTTGAGGCGCTATCTCGTTAAGCGGCTGAGGGGGGGGCTGGTCGTGTATTTCTGACATGCCCTGCACCTAACGCTCTGGAGTGAATTTGAGGCGGCGAAAATAGCTTTTTCTTCTTAGCGCAGAGAACGTCACGTTCGTCTGCGCCAAGGTGCACATTATTCTTGGGCGAGTGAGAGAAAAAGTATCAATGCCCACTCGCCGTCATGCACAGTTGCGGTCTATTCCTTTTTTGCGCCTCCGAAGGAAGCCTTGAATACCGATCTGATTTCTTTGCCCTTTTCATCCTTGAACAGGGCTGTGCCGTTAGTAACGCCTATGGGAAAAGAAAAGTCCGAGATCTCTTTCCACCACTTGCCCACAAGGGCGCCAGCACTCGTCTTCTTTTCGGCGATCTTCGCCGCATGTTCGGCGCCTACCATTAAGCTCACTATTGTGGGAAATGCCTCGTTAATCACGACAACCCTGACCTGATTCGTCTTGCCACCTGGTATCCAGGAATCCTCGTAGGCCGTCACGGTATTGACATCGAACCCCTCGAAATCGGTGGTGAATGAAAGTTCGTCCAACAGGAGCGGCTCTTTGTTGGGATTTTTGATGTTGAATATGTAAGCGAGACTCAGCGTGCTGCTGTACCCGTATGTCTCTTCCTTACCGGGTTCTTGCTCATTCTTATACCCGATGCGAGGCTTCACGTAAAATGGTTGAATACTCGCAACCTCAATCCTTTCCAATGTGATAATAGGTGCTTCCACGGCCAGCGCCGGCAGGACGCAGAAACCGAACACCACGAGCATAAGTCCAGGGATCGTAAGCGCTTTCTTCATTTTTCCTCCTTTGCCCTCAGCGGGCTAGGTTAACCAACGTTTACGTCTTTTGTAGTGCTTCACATCACGGAAGCTTTTTCTGCCGCCTACATCGGTCAAGCCGAGATAGAAATCGCGGATGTCAGGATTCTCCTTTAATTTTTCTGACGCCCCGTCCATGACTATCCGGCCGTTCTCCATGACGTAGGCGTAAGGGGCTACCGTCAATGCGAGCTTCACGTTTTGTTCAACCAGTAGGATCGGAATCTTTTCCTCGTGATTAAGGCGTTGAATGATCTCGAAGATCTCCTTGATCAGGAGAGGGGCCAACCCCATGGACGGTTCGTCGAGGAGCATCAGCTTGGGCTGCGCCATCATGGCTCTCCCGATGACGCACATCTGCTGCTCGCCGCCGCTGACGAAGCCAGCCATGACGTTCCTCCGTTCTTTCAAACGAGGAAAGTAGTGATAAACCATATCCAGTCGCTCTTTCAACCCGGTCGGCCTGAGATGTCCTCCCACAAAGAGGTTTTCCTCCACCGTCAGATGCTCGAATACACGTCGACCTTCTATGATTTGAAAGATCCCCATCTTGGAGATGTCCTCTGCCGGCAGCTTGTGAATCTGTTCTCCCAAGAACTCGATGCTGCCGTCGGTCACCTCCCCATCCTCGTGGTTGAGGAGGCCGGACACCGCTTTCAGGGTCGTACTCTTCCCCGCGCCGTTCGCTCCAAGCAAGGCGACGATACCGCCTGCGGGTACTTCTATGGACACACCCTTGAGTACCAAGATGACCTCGTGGTACCTCACCTCGATGTTGTTGATCTTCAAGATGCTACTATTCTCAGCCACAACCTTCTCCCTTGTCTGCAGCGCTTCTTCGCCTCGAAGTCTCTTCAGACGTGAGCCCTGAAAGGAACTGCGCTACTCCAAATGCTACCAGCCGAGCCAGCTCTCCCACTTGTCTGAGAATTTCTCTTTCATGTTGATTTTCTCAAACAATACAATCTTGCCGTCTTTGATTGTGTACAAGGATGACACCGGAGTCGGGCGATGGTCTGTTGGGGTGATGGTATAGGGCCCTACGCCCAATGCGTTCTTGGTGTCGAAGGGGTACCAATCTTTCAGTGACTCCAACGCGTCCTTAATAGAAGGACCATCCAGCTTGCCCTTTTTATCAGCACCAGCAAGGCCGGCAGCCGCCATGGCAACCTTCACCCACGCCTGCACGGTTCGGATGTCTCGCTTCTCAATGGGGACGCCGGGGTTCACCTTTTTGCAGTACTCGAGTACCTTGTCCATCATGGGAACGTCCATGCCAAGAAATGCGCAGGCGGCGGCTCCTATAACCCCTTCACCAGCCTGCTGCGTCATCCGAACCAGGTTCATGTCAAAGCCCCAATTATTGACGATGTGATCGGCTTCCAATTTAAGGGCATAGCCGTCCTTTACTGCAGTCGCAACAGACATGGTGGTGTTGCCATGCCAAATAACCGTCGCGCCTTCTCCTTTCGCAGCAAGAACCTGACTCTTCGCGTCTAACGCCGTCAACGCAACATCCTGGTCTTTACCCACTTCTATTCCCAGGAGCGTGGCTTGATCCTTAATAGCCTTAATCGGCGCGCTCGCGTAAGGGGAAGCGAACATGTAGAAGCACACGAGCTTCGGCTTCTTGCCCTCGTCACGGGCCTTCTTCCACTTGTCCGATTTCAGCCAAACCTGTTCGTACCAGGAAGTAAGCGCTGCTCTGGCGTTCGTGGAATAGTCGGTGCTGTAAATGAAATTGTACGGCGTCTTCTTGGGGTCACAAAGGTGACCAGAAAACGAATCCGAGATCGTCACCATTTTGTCTTTGTTGACCGTGGGGGACAGGGCCTCCGTGTCGCCGGTTCCCCATTGGAGGAGGAGTTGAATCTTGTCTTGGTCACGGAATCGCTTGTAAATGGTGATCGCCTCTGGCACGCGGTACCCGTAATCATACAGGAAGAGCTTTATCTTCTTTCCGTTCACGCCCCCTTGATCATTCACATACGTCACACATTCTCGGATTCCTAGGGCGGCATCTTTTCCCACGTCTGAAGTGGCGCCAGTCAAATCGTTAATAGAACCGACTTTAATTTCGTCGGCGGCTATTGCCAGCCCTGCGACCAGCGTCAGAGCCGCTACCATGAGCAACAATCTTCTCGTCATCTGAACCTCCAGTTTGTTTTTTTGCTCTACACGCAACGGTTTCTAAGAGAGGCCTCTCTTCTTAACTCTTATAACACCTCCTTCCTGCTTTTTACGTGCGCCTCAACCGCAAGGCGCTGTTACTTACCGGTGTAAGAGAAAGGCCACAGGTTAAAGTAGTTCTTGAGTTGCCAGTATCGGTAGCTCAAACCATTGGGCTCGTAGATCAAGAAGAATATGATTGCCAATCCAAATGCCGATTCCTTGAAGAAAATTATTTTGGTAGTTATCCAGCCAAGTTCCGGGTACGAAGTCATAAGAACGCCACTCAACCACATTACCACGAGTTCAAGGAACTTAAATACCATGACCACGAATATTGACCCAAACACTAGACCCTGAATGCTGCCAACCCCTCCTATCAGGATAATGCCTACCCATAAGAGAGAGAAAAACCATTCATAATGTTCGGGGCTCACAAAGAACAGCGCGCTGATGTAGAAGGCGCCCGCAATCCCTCCAAAGAAGCCGGCCACGAAAAAGGCCAGCAACTTATAGGTCACGATGTTTACGCCCATGGTCTCCGCAGCGATGTCGTTGTCCCTGATGGCGATCCAGGCCCTTCCGATCCTAGAGCGAAGCAGATTCCCCATCGCCAACAGGCAAAGAAGCACCAGAATCACTGAAAAATAGTAAATCTTTTCATCTGAGTCGATGACCCACGGACCTATCTTCACAGTACCGGGAGGCAGAGAAAACGATTGTCCTCGACCTCCTATTTGGCTCACATACTGCGTAATGACCAAGGGGACCGTGATCCATTGGGCGGCCATGGTCGTCATGATCAAGTAGAATCCCTTGACTCGCGCAGAAGGCAACCCAAAGAGAACCGACCAAATTGCCGCCAAAAAAGCCGCGCACACAATGCTAATGGGATAGGCGAGGCCATAATCCACTATCCACTGCGGCCATGGGACGAACAGGATCATCATGGCGCTCGTATAACCGCCCACTGCCACGAATGCCGCATGCCCAAGGGTGATCTGACCGCAATATCCGATCAAGAGCTGCACACCCAGCGCCGCCAAAATGTAGTAGCTGATGGTATAGGCTACGCTGAGCCATTGACTCTCCACCAGATAAGGCAGGAAAGCCAGTACGGCCACCATGAGGATCATCTTCCCCTTGATGAATGGAGTGCGCCACCACTTCTGATCGTCTTCGTAAGACTCAAAATACGTACCGCACGGCAGATAACTCATTGCCTAGACCCTTTCTATGCGCTCCCAGCCCCAAAGCCCATAAGGCTTGAAGAGGAGGAAAATAACCATGAAAATGAAAGGAGCAATCTCTTTGATGCCCCCAGGAAAGTAATAGTCTAGGTATCCCCCGGTAAGATTCTGAAGGATGCCAATAGTGATTCCGCCGACTATTGCGCCCGGCACTGAATTCAACCCCCCAAATACGACAACCGGTAGTACGAGGAGCCCCAGCAAGCTCACGGAATAGTTCAGCCCGTTGATATTGCCGAGCAGGGTACCCCCGACGCCCGCTGCCATAAAGGCTATGGCCCATGCGAGCGCATACACGAATTTCGCGCTTACACCGAGAGATAAAGCGGCCATCTCGTCATCCGCGCATGCTTGCATCGAGAGACCCCATCTCGTGAATTTAAAGAAACTCACAAAGATGACCATAAGAATCATCGCCGCAATAAAACTCCAAAGATACACCTCTCCCACGGCTATGCCCGCAACGACAATCGGTTCAATGGAAAAGACACGAGGCGCGAAAACCTGGGTATCAGTGTCCCAGATGATGAAAACCATTCCTTTGAAAAAGAAAGACAAGCCTACCGTCACCATAATGACGGCTAGGATAGGTTCCCCTATCATCTTCCGTAAGAAAAGGCGCTCGGTGATCAAACCCAGAACTAAGCCCACGAAGATCGTTCCCAGCAGCGCAAAGAAGAAGGCGTAGCCCAATGGCATGAATGTAACGAACCTCTGATAGAGTGCAAGGCACACATACCCCCCGATCAATGTGAGTTCACCCATTGCGAGATTGAGCACCCCGGAACACTTGTAAATAAGCACCCATCCGAGGGCTACCAGGGCAAAGATGGACCCAAGCATTACGCCTGTCACGACGAGCTGTACAAAGAGCTCCATTACTTCTTTCCTCCGTCCTTGACCGTCTGCAGCCTTATATCAGTCTTAATTTGCACCACGCGACCGTCCTCATAGGTAATGTTCGTGTCCATATGCATCATCTCTTTTTCGCTGTACAGAGCGTCTATGATGTCTTTGTACCTATTTTCCACAAAAGCCCTTCGTATCTTTCTTGTTCGGGTCAACTCGTCATCATCGGCGTCAAATTCCTTGTAGAGGTTGGCAAAACGCCTGATCCTCGCGCTCTCTGGGAGGGTTCTGTTGACCTGTCTGATGGGGTCTTCAACCAGGTCATAAATCTGAGGCAATTGGGAAAGCTCAGGATAGCTGGTATAGTTTATTCCATGATCCTCAGCCCATTTCCCCACGGTATTGTAATCAATGCAAATGATCGCGGTTACATAGGGCCGCTGATGCCCGACCACCAAGGCGTCCTTGAGATACGGACTAAACTTGAGCCGCGCCTCGAGGAATTGCGGCGAAAACTTCCTGCCATCGTTGAGGATCATAATGTCTTTGGATCGGTCAAACACCACCAGATGCCCATCCTCATCGATGAAACCTGTGTCGCCGGAATGAAGCCAGCCGTCCTTCAAAGTTTTGGCGGTTTCCTCGGCCATCTTGTAATATCCCACGAAAACCGACGGACTTCGTGAGAGAATCTCGTCGTTTTCCCCTATGCGAACCTCCGTTTCCGGAATCGGGGTGCCCACGGTGTCGAATTTGATGTCCCCATCCCTATGCACCACAGAAATTCCCGCAATCTCGGTCTGGCCGTAGATTTGCTTCAGATTCACCCCGATCGCGTGAAAGAAGCGAAAATGATCAGGTCCCATAGCGGCGCCGCCTGTGTATGCATGCCGCACCCTGCTAAGGCCCAGGTGATCTCGGATTTTTTGAAACAGGGCTGCATCCGCCAAAAAGCCTAGTGCTTTCCACAGCACTGGAACTGGCTTTTTCTCGAATTTGAGATCCGCTATGCGATAGCCGATCTTCATGCCGAGCTCGTACACTTTGCGCTTGAACCACGTGGCATCCAGGTATTTCACCTGAACAGTCCTGGTGAACTGTTCGTACAACCTGGGGGGCGCAAACATCACATGCGGGCCTATTTCCCTCACGTTCTGCTGAGCTGTTTCCGGTTCTTCTGGAAAATTCAACGTGTACACCTGCAACCCACAGGAAATAGACATCATCTGCTCGCCTATCCACGCAAAAGGAAGGTACGATACAAAGTCGTCATCTGGCGAGCAAGGGTCCACCCGCATGAGGTTTCTACCCATGGTCAGCATGTTATAATGAGTCAACAGCGCGCCCTTCGGTTTGGCAGTAGTGCCCGACGTATAAAATAGGAGGCAGACGTCGTCCCCCTTACCTTTTTCTACAAGTCGATCGAACAATCCAGGATCCTCGGCGTCCTTTTCTCGGCCAATGCGCATAACCTCTTCCAGACTCATAAGCATCGGGTCATCGTAATGCCTCAGACCCTTCGGATCATCCCAAATTATCTTTTGTAGTTTTGGACACCGATCTCGGATGGCAAGGGCTTTGTCCACCTCTTCCTGCCCTTCTGCGATGTAGAATTTGGAATCTGAATGATCGACGATGTATTGGACTTCATCCATAAGGCAATCTTGGAAAAGCCATACCCCCACGCCGCCGGCGCACATAGCCGCCATCTCGGTCCACAAGGCCTGCGGTCTGTTGTCTCCAATCATGATTACCTTGTCTTCCCGTTCGAGCCCGAGACTTACTAGACCCAGGGTGATAGACCTCACATTTTCCAGATACTGCTGCCAGGTCACGGGCCGCCATATGCCATACTCCTTCTCCCGCATAGCGACCTTTTTTGCGCCGAACTTTCGGCATTGCTGCACCAGCAGCTTGGGCAAGGTCAGATCCTTTGAAATAACTATTTCCCCAGCAGCACTCGTCTCATCGGCGGCTAACATATAGATCCTCCACCTCACCCAAATAGGCTTTTATGACTTCAGGATTCTCCTGGACCTCTGTCGGGGTCCCTTCGGCGATCTTTACGCCAAAATTCAACGCCATCACTCGATCCGAAAGATCCATAACCACTCCCATATCATGCTCCACCAAGACACAGGTAACCTGCCAGCGCTTCTCCTCGTTGATATCGAGTATGAACCTGGCCATATCTTCAACCTCTTCTAGGTTGAGTCCTGCGAGTGGCTCATCCAGAAGAATGATCTCAGGTTGCAACGCAAGCGCTCGTGCCAGCTCTATTCTCTTCTGCATACCGTATGGGAGCATACCTGTGACTTCGTTGCGGATGGCTTCTATCTCTAGTAAATCTATTATTTCTTCCTCTATAAATTTTCGGGTTTCGACTTCTTCGCGCGCTGTCTTGCCCCAATATATCGAGGAACTTAAGAGTCCTGATTTGAGGTGAAGGTGGCGGCCCAACCGGATGTTATCAAGAACCGTCATTCCGCCGAACAACTCTATTTTTTGGAAGGTTCTTGAAAGGCCTAAGGCGGCTCTTCTATGAGGAGACATCCGGGTAATCTCCGTACCTTTGAGATACAGACTCCCCTTCTGTGGATGGTACAGGCCGTTGATGCAATTCATCATACAGGTTTTGCCTGCCCCATTCGGGCCTATGATGGAGAAAATCTCTCCTTTCATTACCTGAAAACTCACGTTGGTTAACGCAGCCACCCCGTGAAAGGAGAGAAAGACGTTTTTTGCCTCTAAGATAACTTCCGACATTCAGCATCCCCTTTTGCCCGAACTGCCGCCGAAGCTGGCACGTCTCACCTTTACAAAACCAGTTGTTACAGTATCATACACGCTTTAGGGAATTGATGGGGCGCTTCCCTGAATCACTGACCCCGGGTACCCTGTGATGGATTCATGCCTCTTAGCATATCGAACAGCGTTATACACGTCAACCCTTATTTTTAGAACTGCAGCGCAAGTAATAGGATGGTGAAACTCCAGTTGAAAAATGACGCAAGGACATGCTATAGACATACATTGGGGTTGTTTACAAAACAACAGTTCCCTCGATTGCCAGAGCGTCCACATTACTAGGCTTTTTACGGGGAAGGAGGATAAAAACGCTTGCTGGGAGGAGCGATGACTGTCTCGTTAAAGCTGCAGACGCCTCAACACACTGAGGAACAAATGCGTGTACAGCTTCAAAGGGGCGATTTTCGCAAACCTGTAAGCAGGCGTTTGGATCGTCGAAGGCATTCCCTTGATAAGTTCAATTTTCAAAGAAAGAATGTGGGCAGAGGTGATCCTGAATGAACTAAGCCGCAAGAAAGACCTTGGCAAAAAGAGCTTCTAGGGCGAAGGAGCCCGGGAAAGCCTCTCCAATATGAGACGAGACCCCTGACGTACACCGAGGGTCTCACTAAGTGAAAGGAATATCGCATGGGAGAAGAACAGAGTCTCTTGAAGGAGATGAAAGACGGGATTTTGGTGTTGACGATCAACCGTCCTGATGCTCTGAACTGTTTCAACATGCCGCTCCTGAGTCTATTCGGAGACGCCTTGAGGGAAACCGCGCTTGACCGCGACGTTCGCGTCGTGGTGATCACGGGATCCTCGGCCGGAAAGAACGCCTTTAGCACCGGAGCGGATTTGAAAGAGCGCGCCGGGATGACTCCTGACCAAGTCCGCCTCTACATTCAAACCATCCGGAACGTCTTTACCATGGTGGAGGAGCTGCCGCAACCCGTCATTGCTGCCGTCAATGGGTACGCCTTTGGTGGAGGCCTTGAATTGGCTTTAGCGTGCGATATACGCTTGGCGTCGTCCAATGCTATCGTGGGATTGACCGAGACGAGCTTAGCCATTATCCCAGGCGCCGGTGGAACTCAGCGGCTCCCGCGCGTGGTCGGCCTGGCGCGCGCGAAGGAAATGATATTGAGAGCGCGGCGCATCACTGCGGAAGAGGGACTGCGTTACGGATTGTTTCTCGAAGTTGTCGAACCGGATCGTTTGTTGCTAAGAAGCCTCGAAATCGCTGCAGAGATTGCTGCGAATGGGCCCGTGGCCTTGGCGCAGGCCAAGTTTGCCCTCAACAAAGGTTTCGAGGTGAGTTTGCCCGTCGGCCTTGCCATTGAGTCCAACGCCTATGCAGTCACCATACCGACCCGCGATAGAATAGAGGGTCTGACCGCGTTCAAAGAAAAAAGAAAACCCGTGTATGTCGGGGAATAGCAGCGAGGAGGAATCCTTATATGGCGCCCAAAGAACTGATTTATCCCAAGAAAGTACAAATCAATGACATTACCGTGAGAGACGGTTTCCAACATGAGGAGATTTGGATCCCCACCGATGCCAAGCTCTTCTACCTGGAAGAACTTATTCTGTGCGGCATTAAACATCTGGAGGTCACTAATCTTGGCAATCCCACCCTCATGCCCCAGTTCAAAGACGCCGATGAACTGTTCAAACGATTGCGCAACTCGAAGAAGCTCTCCAGAGCAGGAATCAATTGGGAAGACATCACTCTGACTGCGATCACCATTCGAGAAAGAGCTGTCGATAGAGCCATACAGGCAAAGAAAGAAGGGTGGGGGCCTGACCGTATCTTAATGATGGTGTCCACGGATGAAGAGCATCATTTCGCCAATTCAGGCACCACTTTGCCCAACTACTGGGAAGAGGCGGCGCGTTGCATCGAAAAGGCCAACGCGGTTGGCATAAAGGTAAACGGAACTGTGTCAACTATATGGGGATCGCCTATTTCAGGACCGACTCGCCTAGAAGAGGCCGTGGAGTTCGCTCAAAGGTGGCTCGCAATAGGGGCCTCGGATATTGAACACGCGGACCACGACGGCAGCGCGCCGCCGAACCAAGTGTACAAGTATTTTGCTATGGTGCTCGAGGCCATGCCCGACAAGAAGCTTCACATCGCGCACTTCCATGTCACGCGTGGATGGGGTACCGCCAACTGTCTCGCCGCGCTCCAGGCCGGGATGGAGATTTTTGAAGGGACCCTCGGAGGTCTCGGGGGGCAGCCCGCCAATTTCCTCGACCGTGTCCCAGTTGGCGGCACAGGGGCTTATTATTACAGAGACCCCAATGTAGTGGGCCTTCAGAGCATAGAAGACATGGTGGTAATGATGGATGAAATGGGCATCGATACTGGCATAGACGTCGATCGCCTGTTGGATCTCGGCACCATGATGGAAAAGACGATTGGGAGAAGGTTGAGGTCCGAATCGATCCTCAATAGGAGAATCCCCAAGCAGCCCCGTGATGAATTTAAACGCAAGGGGCTTGCCGAACTTAAGAAAAAGCTTGGAGAAAAGCCTGGGCAAAAATATCCATCGAGCTGGATCAAAGAATCATAAAACCTTTCAGCAACCATTAAGGTTGTGTAATGTTTTTCAGGGAAGGAGAAAACACATGGAGCCTCTTTGGAGACCTTCGGCAGATCGGGTACAGAACGCCAATATCACGCGCTTCATAAGAGTGGTTAACGAGAAATACGGATTGCATCTCAGTGACTACGAATTGCTCTACCAATGGTCTATTTCGCACCGAGAGGATTTCTGGGCGTCGGTGTGGGACTTCGGCGGCGTCATCCACTCACAGCCTTACAAAGAGGTTCTCCAAGATTCTCCCAGCATGATAGGGGCAAAATGGTTTATCGATGCGCGCCTCAATTTTGCCCAGAATTTACTTCGTTTTCGTGATGATCGCGAGGCGCTTGTCTTCAAGGGCGAGGGTCAGCCGACTGTTCGCATGACCTACGCCCAATTATATTCCGACGTCGCGAGCATGGCTGCGTCCCTGCGCAAAGCCGGCGTACGCGTCGGCGATCGAGTGGCTGGTTATGTCCCCAATATGATAGAAACAGTGGTCGCTATGCTCGCCGCTACCAGTATCGGTGCCATCTGGTCTTCGTGCTCGCCGGACTTTGGTATAAAGGGCGTCCTGGATAGGTTTGGGCAAATTGAACCCAAGGTTCTTTTTACTGCGGATGGGTATTTTTATAATGGGAAGACGCACGATTCTCTCGAGCGGATCAGCGGTATCATAAAAGAACTACCCAGCATCGAGCACGTCGTGGTCATCCCATATACTCGAAAAAGGGCTGACATCGCCCACGTCCCAAGGGCGATCCATTACGAAGACTTTATATCGAAAGGGGGCGAAGGCATTCACTTCGAGCAGCTCCCCTTCGACCATCCTGTGTATATCATGTATTCGTCAGGAACCACAGGCCTGCCAAAGTGTATGGTTCACGGCGCCGGCGGCACTCTCCTTCAGCACCTCAAGGAACACATACTCCACTGTGACCTCAAAAGAGAAGACAAGATCTACTATTTCACGACATGCGGTTGGATGATGTGGAATTGGCTGGTCAGCGCCTTGGCCGTTGGTGCAACCGTGCTCCTCTATGATGGTTCGCCGTTTTATCCAGATCCAGGCGCGATCTTCCAGTTTGCCCAAGACGAGAAGATGACCATTTTCGGTACAAGCGCCCGGTACATTGCGGCCGTGGAAAAAGCAGGCTTGAAACCCAAGGAAAAATACGACCTCTCACACCTCAAGACAATGTGTTCCACAGGATCGCCCCTTTCGGAGGAGAGTTTTCGGTTCGTTTATCGAGACGTAAAAGAAGACCTCGATTTGGCGTCCATCTCCGGCGGCACTGACATCATATCCTGTTTTGCTCTGGGCTGTCCGATATTACCCGTGTATGAAGGAGAGTTGCAGTGCAGGGGGCTTGGCATGAAGGTCGAAGCCTACAACCCAGAAGGTAAACCCGTCATAGGGCAGCAGGGCGAGCTGGTATGCACCGCGACGTTTCCGTCTCAACCAATCTATTTCTGGAATGACCCGGATTTTGCCAAATATAAGGCCGCGTACTTCGATGTGTATCCTAACGTCTGGCATCACGGCGATTTCATAGAGATCACCGAGCATGGGGGCGTCAAAATCTACGGCCGGTCAGATGCAACGTTGAATCCATCAGGGGTGAGGATCGGCACCGCAGAGATTTATCGACAGGTAGAAGCCTTGGAAGAAGTGGCTGACAGTATCGTGGTGGGACAGAGCTGGGAAAATGATGTGCGCGTCATCCTCTTTGTGAAAACAGCCCCCGGATATGTGCTTGATGAAGCCCTGAAAAACAAAATAAAGAAGACCATTCGAGAGAACACCACACCCCGTCATGTGCCCGCGCTCATCCTCCCTATCGCGGACATTCCCGTCACCTTGAATGGCAAAAAGGTGGAACTCGCGGTGAGAAACGTGATCGAGGGAAAGCCAGTTACAAACAGGGACGCGTTGCTTAATCCAGAGGCCCTGGAATTGTTTGCCAATATTCCTGAGTTGAAAGCCTGATCCTGCGGTGTAGTTGAGTTTCGGAGCGGCGGTGAAAACTCTCCGCCGCTCATTTGTCTTAAGACTATATTTTTTCTCATAAGTGATCACGAGATTGCTTCGCATGGCTCGCGATAACTCATCAATGGGGTTCTCGTCATCGGGGTGCGCCAAAGGCCATGAAGCAACTCGTCTCACTTCAATTGGGTAGTTCAACTCGTGGAGAATTTGTGGTTTTTGTCGAGAGCCGCAATATGTATGAGTACGAGCGAACAAATGACGCCCCGACACGCGTGTCATTGGTTCACAGGCGTCAGGATGCCGGAGCGGAGCAGGTCGACCGAAAACCGCACGTCGGACATCGACCACCCATCCATATCTCGTCGAAATACTCCACGAAAGGTCTCGTCTCTTGCTCCCCCTCGAAGAGAAAGCCCAGTTCGAAATTCCGCTTGCCAGCAGATTTCGCCCCAATGCCAGCCCCCGTAAGATTGGCGCTGCCTACCAGCGCTATCTGGCCGTCAACTACGAAGATCTTCGCGTGATTTCGCTCGCAAAACAGGAACTCGACGCCGGCGCTGAGCGCGCCCCCTTGATCCAGTTGTTCGTAGCGATCTCGAAATGGACCCGATGGAAGCTCCGAATGGATGATGCGAAACGTCACCCCTCTGTGAACCATGGCAGCCATGAAATCGGGAAATGACAAAAAAGTGTTGCCTAGGAGCAACCTCGTGGCCTTTATGTTCGCAGTAGCTATCCAAATGAAGTGCCTTGCTCTAGTCAAATGGGTTCGAGTGAACCCTTCATAGATGCCTCGATCCAAAAGCGTTTTCATTTGTCATTGACATAGTGTTCTGCCTTGGCCCAGGCGCCGCGATGTTCAAGGTCTTGGTCCAGTCTGAAGCCGGGTCTCGCAGCAGCCAGAATGACGTCACCCCCATCATAGAGGATGAGCTTCCAAAGTTGAACCAGACCCCGCGCGGCCATGGCCTTCATGACCGCTTCTATGGCAATGCACTCCTTCTCGGAAGAAGCCGCGTCAGAAGGATCCGTCATCAACCCGCGCGTCGCCACCCATCCGGGTCTTGTGATGCGCCGCATGATCTCAGCCTCAATTTCTGCATGTGATGCGCTAGTCATATCGTTTCGCTGTCCTCCACAATTCGCGCCTTGTCATATACTATTTTTCACCAACATACAAAGGGTCTATGTCGACCATGGATAAGACGCGTATCATGAATATTCGCCCAATGTTCGAGTCCGAATGCGGGAATATGTTCTTGACACCGACGACGGCAAATAGTAATCTCCCACACTGTACATTAGCAGACTGCGAGCCGAACGGCACTCATAACATCAGAAGACACCAAAGGCCTTATGATGCATTCCCCTTATGAGGAATGGCGGCCATCACTCCATGTGGCAAGCCCCTAGGGGCATGGGGAGAATGGTGTACCTGATGATTTGACAAAACACATCAAGAGGAACCATGGCTGGATTCACATTTCCCAAAGGCGGGATACACCCCGCAGAACATAAAGAGTTGACGGAACATCTGGCTGTCGAGGAGATGCCGGCGCCGGACCAGGTTGTGATACCGCTTTCCATGCACTTCGGTGCGCCGGCAAAACCCCTGGTGAAAAAGAAACAAGAGGTACAAGAAGGCGAATTGATCGCCACGGTGGAGAAGGCTCTCGGCGCCTCCATTCACAGCAGCGTCACCGGCGTCGTCAAGACTATTGAGGTGCACCCGCATCCCACCATGGTGCGGTGCGAAGCCATCGTGATCGAGAGGGACAAGTCTGCCTCGCCCAAGACGTATGAACCGGTGGAATGGGAGAAGCTCACAAGAGAGCAATTGCTGGCGAAAGTGAAAGACGCCGGAATCGTGGGTTTGGGAGGCGCGGGGTTCCCAACCCACGTCAAGCTCTCGCCGCCGCCTTCAGCCAAGATTGACACCCTAATACTCAACGGGGCGGAATGTGAACCTTACCTCACTACTGATCATCGCCTCATGCTGGAATGTCCCGAAAAGATCGTGCAGGGAGCCCGAATTATTCTTAAGATTCTGGGTATCAAGAGCTGCGTAATCGGTATCGAGCTGAATAAAGCCGACGCCATCAACGCCATGAGCAAGGCCGTACGTGAAGCCTCACGAAGCGACGACGTGTCCATCAACGTGCAGGGACTCACCGTCAAATATCCCCAAGGTTCTGAGAAGCAGCTTATCTTCTCTCTGCTTCGCCGAGCAGTACCCGGGGGCGGATTACCCTTCGACGTAGGCGTCATCGTCCAGAATATCTCCACCACGCTGGCCGTTTATGAAGCCGCAGCCTTGAACAAGCCCCTTTATGAGAAAGTTGCCACGTTTTCAGGCCGCGCCCTGGTAAGACCAGCCAACGTGAAGGTAAAGATCGGGACGCTGGCCTCAGACGTGGTCAAATTCCTCGGCGGAGTGAAGGATCTGGTCAAGATCGTGGCAGGCGGTCCCATGATGGGTTTTGCGGTGTCGTCCATGGACGTCCCCATCGTGAAAACGACCTCAGGCATGCTCTTCCTCGATAATTCAGAAACTGATTTGGACGAACAAGGACCCTGCATCCATTGCGGATGGTGCATGGAAGCTTGCCCGATGGGGCTCTCGCCTAAAGAAGTGGGCATATACGTAGAAGCTGGCAAGGGGCATCTTACCGAAAAATTTGGCATTTTTGATTGCTTTGAATGCGGATGCTGCGCCTATGTATGCCCTGCAAAACGGCCCCTTGTACAATATGCGAGAATGGCTAAAATCCTGGTCAAGAAACATGGCTAAACACGTCGCATAGGACGGATCTCGTGTGCAAAGCCCGCCCTGGGTCGGTCAGTGTGCAGGCAGCGGGTGTGGAGAATTTTTATGTGAACACACGGAGGATGGGACAATCGAAACGCTAGAAAAAACTGAGGCTGGTTTAAGAGATCAATGGTCCGTCTCTGTGTCTCCCCACATACGAAAGGGGAGAACCACGGCTGGGATCATGTGGACGGTTTCGGCTTCGCTGATTCCAGTGATGCTTCTGTCCATTTATACGTTTGGTTTTAGAGGACTATTCATAACCCTCGTGAGTGTGGCATCGTGCGTGGTCGTCGAGGCCCTCTCCCAGAAGGCCCTCGGTCGCCGGATAACGGTTGGCGACGGCAGCGCCGTGCTCACAGGTATTCTCATGGCTTTTGTCATACCGCCTGGCGTTCCCTATTGGCTGCCGATTATTGGGGCCGTTGCAGCGATCTTTATAGACAAACAACTTATGGGCGGGCTTGGGTATAACGTGTGGAATCCGGCACTGGTGGGAAGAGCCTTTATGATGGCGGCCTTTCCCGTTGCCATGACTTCCGCCTGGCTTCCTCCAGTGGATTGGGCTAAGTTTTCGCTCGGCGCCTATCTGGGCGGCGGCTCCGTGGACGCGGTGTCCACGGCCACGCCTCTGTACGTGTTGAAGCACTACGGTTTCACAGCGCTTACCCAACAGTTTGGGGGGATTCTTCAGATTTATGAAAAATTCTTCTTAGGCTTTATGCCAGGATGCATCGGCGAGACCTCTGCCTTGCTCCTTTTGCTCGGCGGACTCTTCCTCATGGCCCGCGGCATCATTACCTGGCACATACCAGTGTCCACGCTTGCCTCAGCAGGGGTGCTGGCCTGGATTTTCGGCGGAGAGACCTGGTTCAGCGGCGATCCGCTGCTCCACATTCTCTCCGGAGGACTCATGCTGGGCGCGTTTTATATGTGCACCGATTATGTGACGTCGCCGACGCTCAAGCCCGCTCAGATCGTCTTCGGCTGCGGCGTCGGCGTGCTGACCATGCTTATTCGGCTCAAGGGCGGATATCCTGAAGGCGTTTGCTACGCTATATTGCTCATGAATTGTCTGACCCCGGCTCTAGACGAGTGGTTTAAACCCAAGAGATTTGCACCCCCTAAACAAGCCCCTGTGGCGGCAAAAAAATAGACCTTCATCCCGAAACTGAGAGGATTCTATGAAGGAAATTTTCAAGATAACGATAAGCTTGACGGCGGTGTGCTTGGTGGCTGCCATCATATTGGGTGTGGTGTATGCCAAAACGGAGCACGCCAGGAAAGAAAACGAAGAGAGGATAGAACAGCAAACCATCAGAGACCTCCTGGGGTTCAAGGAAGAGGCCGGACACAAGGCGCCGCCTGACCTCAAAGTGTATGCGGTGTATCGCTACGTTCTTACCGACGCCAAAGGCCAAAACTCTCTTGGATATCTCCTGCCAGTCAGAGAGGGCGGTTATGTCCTGGCGGAAATCGACCTTGATGGAAAAGCTGGTAAGACCTACAGGATCGACGCAGACGCTGCCAAGCTGGCAGATCGTGGGGCGAGGGATGTAGCGGTGAAGGCCGCCTTGCCCAGCGATTTCAACGCCGTCTATGCCCAGACCTTGTTCATCGCAAACCTGGGTGATAAACGCTTGGGCTACGTGGTGCCCGGGGTGACCCAAGGCTTTAAGACCTTCATTAAGCTCATGGTGTCTCTAAATCCAAGCTTCACTGTGACCGGCATAGCCATCACCGAATCGGAAGAAGACCCTGGCCTGGGCGCTGAAATCGAACAAAACTACTTCAAGAACCAGTTTGCAGGCAAGACCCTCGACGTACTTAAAGAACTCAAGGTCGTCAAGGAGCCTCTGCCGAGCGATTACTTGGCGGCCCTTGATCCTGCGGTGGCGGCGAAGAGAGGCTTGACGAAAGAACAGGTCAAGGAGATCAAAGAGAAGCATTTGAAGGACGACATTTACGCCCTTACAGGGGCCACCATCTCAAGTCGGGCCGTGACTACGGGCGTGAAAGATACTGTGAGAAAATTCGTGTATCGTATAGGAATCCTCGACGACGCCATAAAGAAAGAAAATCTCCATGTGGCTTTCTAACGGAGGAAACAGGTGAATAGAAACTTAAGACTCGTTTGGAATGGTTTTATTCCGGAGAACCCTATCTTCCGGTTGGCGCTGAGTCTATGTCCAGCGGTGGCGGTCACAACCTCTGTAAAGAATGGTCTTCTACTCGGACTTGCGGTGTTGTTTGTGCAAGTCTTCTCAAGCTGCACTGTGACAACGTTTAAATCATTCATTCATCCGCGAATCCGGATCCCCGCCTACGTGGTGGTTATTGCATTGTGGGTCACCGTTATTGACATGATTCTCCCCGTTATATCCCCTGATGTGTATAAACAGGTCGCCCTCTTTGTAAAATTGATCGTCGTATTCGCGATCATTATTTCCCGCCTCGAGTTATTCGCTTCAAAAGAACCCTTTATTCCCTCGTTTTTCGATGGGTTAGGCATGGGCATAGGCTTCACCTTTGGCCTGTGCTTGACAGGGGCCATTAGAGAGTTTTTCGGCGCCGGGCAGTTGTTTGGATACGACATCCTTGGCTTTAAACCCCTTCTTATCATGATTTTACCGGCAGGGGGTTTCTTCGTCATAGGCTTCATTATGGCCACGTTCAATTGGCTTGAATACAAGTTCACAGGCAAGATCCCAACGTCTGGAGGAGGCCATTAACATGAAAAAAACCAGGCTCATAGCGTGCATACCGATCTTGCTGTACGTGATATGGCTGTTCCCTTCCTTGGGAATGGCAGCAGAGGCATTGGGCACCGGCTCATTTAGTAAAGATACCGGCATCCAGATTAATTTTGGGGTGCCTGTTGATAAATCTTGGGCGATGGATACAGCCAATTATTCTGTGTATGAAAAACCAGACCCCGACATTCGCATACCGGTAAAAAATGTCGTGCTCGATCCTCGCGGCGTCAGCGCCACGCTGCAATTTGCCGATCCGCTCAATGTGTCCGCTGAGTACATCGTTGAAGCCCGCAACATTACGTCGCAGGGAAAGGTGCTTGGGTCGAGACAGTTCCTCGTGAAGAAGAGCGAGACGCAGATTCTTTTCGCTCTCCTGCTGGGGGCTATGCTCATAAATAATTTTGTGTTCACCAAGTACCTGGGCCTCTGCATTTTTTTTGGCGTGTCCCAGAAAAAAGAGACAGCCATAGGCATGGGCATAACCTTCACCACTGTAATGGTCCTCAGCGCCGTCATGTGCTGGGCGTTGTACAACTACGTGCTGCAGGCGTTGCATCTGGACTTTCTCAAAGTTATCGTGTTCATTGGTACGGTGGCTATCTTTGTGCAAGCTGTTGATACAATCTTGAGAAAAGTGAACCCGTATCTGTTCAAGAAACTCGGCGTGTACCTTGTGTTGATCGTGACCAATTGTATCATCCTCGCTGTTCCTCTCATCAACGCGGACAGCAATCATGGAGCTTTCGAGAGTCTCATCTACGGCCTTGGGGCTGGTTTGGGGTTTGCCCTGGCCTTATTTCTAATGTCATGCGTGCGAGAAAAACTAGAATTGTGTCGAGTTCCGGCGACGTTCCGGGGGCTGCCGATCGCCTTCGTGGTGACGGGGCTTTTTGCACTGGCTTTTCTGGGATTCTCGGGACTTTCAATCTTTTAGGTCTGACGTAGGCTGGGGATGGCGAACGTCGATTATGTTGCAGTCATTGAGGTGATTTGAAATGGAAAGCGCATGGACTATTGCAGTCTGGGGAATAATATTTTTTGCAATTTTTGGGCTGTTATGCGGAATAGGCCTCGCCTTTATCGCAAAACGCTTTTCCGTAAAAGTAGATCCGAAAATAGAAGCGGTGCGGGCCTGTCTCCCAGGAGCGAACTGTGGCGCCTGTGGTTTTGCGGGATGCGAGTCGTACGCAGAGGCCGTTGTCACAGACCCGAAAGTTCCCCCGAACAAGTGCGCCCCTGGCAAGCAGGCCGTGGCAGAAAAAGTTGCCGCGCTTACTGGGAAAGCGGCTGGGGCAACGACGCCCTTGATCTCGGTCCTTCGTTGTTCCCGAAATGAGGGAGGTGTGAAGCGCAAGCATGCGTACGTGGGTTTTGACACCTGCCAGGCAGCGTCCCTCGCATTTGGCGGGCCTTATGACTGCAATTTTGCGTGCGTTGGGTACGGGGACTGCGAAGCAGCGTGTCCATTTCATGCAATTCGTATGGTTGACAACATGCCGGTGATAGACCCGGAGGAATGCACCGGCTGCGGAGTCTGCGTTAACACCTGCCCAAAGCAAGTTCTCCAGCTCATACCTAAGAATGCGATATGCTACGTCCCCTGCAACACCAAAGATTCCGGAAAGGCAGTGACCAACGTCTGCAAGGCAGGATGTATCCACTGTCTGGCCTGCACGAGAAAGGCAAAGGATGCAGTAAGCCTCGTAAACGATCGAATAGAAATAGACCACGAAAAACTAGACGATGCCTCCGCACAGGCTGCCGTCATGGCCTGCAATCGCCAGTTCATTTTCCGATTTATGGATCCCGCTCGCCAGGCTGAAGCCGTACGTGCCATCAAGGCCGAACAGGCTGCAAAAAAAGCCCAGGCCGCTGCCAAGAAGACTGCCGAAGAATCAGGCGAGCAACCCAGTACATAGCAGTCAGATGGCCGAGGGACGCGCCTTATGTATTGACGCGTCTCCCGGATCTGAATGTGCAATAGTTTCAATCAGACTTCGTTTCCTGACCGGAAAAGCGCCGACGCTCCTTCAGCGCCTGCGCCCGACGCGACGGAAGTCCCCGAATCGATACATACTCCACGTATGGCAGACCACATACGCTTGTAGCGACGCTTGAAATGTCGTCGGACTGAAGCCCGCCTCATCGAGTGAGTGAGTACGTCAGAAAGCCCCTATGGTGCGAGGAGAGCCGAAATCTTGTCATTTCGAACAAGTGAGGCTCGAACGAAACTGAAATGCCCTGCGACGCCATGTCATTTCGAAGGAGCCTTGCGATTAAGAAATCTTTGTCGCTGGGTAAAGATTTCTCGCTTCGCTCGAAATGACAGGGAGGGAAGTGACCGAAATGACAGGGAGGGAAGTGATAGAAATGGCAGGGATGCAGTGGTCCAAATGCTGGCCCCGTCATCGAATTTGTGAGTAATCCTGAGAGCCCCTATAGGAATGTCGAGAGGCCCTGCGAAACCCTTCCACTGCCGCCGCTGGTCGTGTCTGCTCTATGACGCGAGACGGGAAAGGACCTTTACAATACATCGAGCTTTTTCTTTTGAGTCCACTCGTATCTCAATCGTACATGAGTTGTCCTCGAAGGCTTGACTTGGCCGAACCGCGATATTCGATGGGAGCCTTTGGCTCTTCAGCCATGCCGAGAATTTGGTTTCTTCGGCGCAAAGCTCCGGGTGCCTCAGCCGTTTCAGCACACTTCTCAGTGATTCCCCGACACCAACGGGGTCGCGATCGCGAGGCTGGTCAGCGCTCAAAACTTCTTGTATCTCTGCCAAATTCAGGATTTCTTTGACGGAACAACCCTGGACGCGTGCCATGTCTATGAGGCCGGTCATCACCTCGAACGTCTTATTGACGTTGAGTTTCAACCGGGCGATTAAGTTCATGGACACGCCCCTGTCGTGGGGCTCGAGGTAGGACAGCATGAGCGCGGTCTTTTCGTTTATCTTCCCCAGAGCCAGGGAGAGGTGCACCTCATGCTCCAGCTTTGCGATGCGTCGCAACGCCTCGATTCTCGGTCCGTGGGGAGGAATGCCAAGCGTGGGGAGGAACCGTGCGGCGACTTCCTCCCGAGGGAACAACTCTAGTAGGCGATGAACCACAATTGCCTTAGTCGGAGTCTCGAATTGCCGCTGCGTCACATTGTCCCAGAAGGCAATCTCATAGGCCCCAGCTTCGGCGACCTCGTCGTCCAGAACTCGCGCCTCGACGCTGCCAAATGCGAGGTCTCGAGCAGCCAAAAGACGCCTACGCCCCAAGACAGGAACCCACTTTTTCTGTGCGCTTTGCTGTAGGAGGGGCTTGTGGATGAGCCCCACCGCCGAAATAGACTCTTTCAGCGGCCCCAGGTCACCAAAACATGGGATGAGATATGTCCTGTCCTCTAGGTCGCAATCATCAAGAGCGATAGACAGCTCGTGAGTATGATTCCGCCAATCCTTCATAGGCCGCAGCCTCTTCTTCCCTGCCCCTTTTCCTGCACCCCTGGGCAACGATACCACATTTTCGCCTGAGTTCCTCTATTGCCCGTTCGCGATATCGGACCGGCAATTCAGGGTTGGATAGTATTTTCAAGATCGCTCTGATGCGATACTTGTCTATTGCCACTGTGGTTGCCGAGAGCTGATCACGCCGTCCTCCATGTTTAATCACGAGGGGCTCGGGAACAAAATCTACGCGGTAGAAAGCGGTTATTCTCAGCCACAAGTCGAAATCTTCGGCCGCGGGGAAATTTTCGTCGAATAATCCCACTTTCTCCAGCAACGAGGAAGAAATCATAGCAGAAGAGGGACTAATCAAACATCGTTCGAGGGCCCTCTCGAAAAAATGGCCTCCCTGCTTTCTATGTATCTGTCTTTGTGGTATCTCTCGTCCATCTCTCATCCATATCTCATCGGTATGACAGATGAAAGAAGTCTGTCCGTCGCGGCGACGCTCAACTTGTTTTCCCAACTTGGCAGGCAGCCATTCATCATCGGAGTCCAAAAAGGCTATCAACTCCCCATGGGCTGATTTGATACCTTGGTTACGCGCTGATGATACTCCAGCGTGCTCCTGACAGACTACACGAATTCGCTTCCCATAAACTTCCAACACATCGCTCGTATTGTCAGTGGAACCGTCATCCACCACAATGAGCTCGAAATCCTTGAAATCCTGCTGCAACACGGAATCGATGGCGCGGTGGATAATATCGCGCCTGTTATAAGTTGGAATCACGACGCTCACGAGTGGCAATCCTCGTTACCTCCTACACGTGTAGTCCGGGTGTCAGACTTTATTTGGTGCGCCGAAATAATAGTATAGATGAGCAATGACCGATGAGAAAGGAATGCGCAGATGCGACGCGTGTCAAAGACAATACTAGTGGTTGCCGCGACAGTTATTTGCGCCTGTTTCTGTAAACATGGAGACGCATTCTGGCTGTCTTTGCCCGGAGTTGGAATCGAGGTGCAAGGGCCTGGAGGACGAGTGAGTTTCCCTTACGGCGCAGTACACTGGGGGCCTCACGGCGGAGCAGTGGTGTTTCCCGGGGGTAAAGTCACGTGGCGACAACCCGGTTCCTGGGCCCCTTTACCCTCTCATCCTTGGTATACTCCGCAGAGGTAGCAGCAGGCCCAGGAAGGCGCTTCGTTAGCCGGAGCATCGAGAGACGACAGAGGTATCAGGATGTCCCGGATGCTGATATTCTCTGGGACGAATTTTTCGGTACGATCTGTTCGTCGTAATGCGCCTGAATCTTTCGGCAGGTCTCATCTTTAATAGTTTGCCACGAACAAAAGGCGGTTGTCCGAATCTGCCCAGTCTCCACATCCTCGTAAGCAAATACCGCGGGACAATCGTGCAGACGCGCATCCTCCAGCCCGCCCTTGTCTTCATAGGGTATGGTGATGAGGGTGAGAATATTTTTGAAGTTTGTTCGCCGCGCCAGCACGCGATCGATCTTGCCGCCTCGTACGAGGTCCATGAGGGCCATCAGCGCGTTCCACCACATTGGCTTCCCTAGAATCTTCCTCCAATTGCATGAGTGAGCAAAGATGCGAACAGTCGAAGCGAACGTCTTGAGGTCGAACCAACGTCTGCGAATACCGTGTGAAGATATCGAAGCCCGCCGAGTCACCAAGGATTCATCGAGCTTTCTAAGACGCACAAGAAACTCCGAGAGAGGTATCCGGAGGTATGTGGAGATTGGGGTGTAGCCTGTGCCGTCCGACACGAGAAGCGTGGCGCTCTCGCAATAGGGATGAGATCCCCCAAGGGTCTGTCTACCGAAAAATCTCGATAAGACCTGAAAGTTCATCATACCGGTGGGAACGAACTCGATATCAGGCAGCAATTTCTGAAATATCCGTTCAACGCACTCTGTCGTGGTCGGATCGAGGTCCACTTCCCCTTCCCAGCAGGGTGTCAGTGGTACGAAACCCCACACGGACACATGATCTCTGTACTGATGGATAAAATGGAGTACATTCTCCATATCGGCGTCATTGACGCCGTTCGCCACCGTGGTGATGACCGCCAACCTGTTCACCCCGCAGGAAATAACATTCTCGAAAGCCCTTTTCTTCACCGCCAGTGAATTGTCGCCCCGCAAGACGTGATAAATCTCCTTTTTGGTGCCGTCAAAGCCAAAATTGACTTGAATGCCCAGGGAGCACAGCTCCTTGCAATATTTCTCGTCAGCGAGTTTAATCCCATTGGTGAAGACCTGAACCTGAAAGCCATAAGATTTGGCAAGCCGAACGATCTCCAAAAAATCTTTGTGGACTGTGGGCTCGCCGCCGAAAAAACAAATATTCGGGCGAGGCTCTTGGTGCTGGAAATGCTTGAAAATCTTTTCAAAATATGCCAGGGGGGGATGATACGCGAATCCCATGGCATCCACATATGCCAAACAGATGGGACAATGCTGGTTGCAAAGATTTGTCACGTCGATGGCGACCGTGTTAGGTTTTTTGTGCTGCTGATGATCGCAGGAGGCGCAATTGAGGGTGCACGCAGCGCATGAGGGCTCTTGATATTGCGTAATGTCCCTTTTCCACATCCACTTGCGTGCATCTTTTGTGACGAGCGACGCGGTCCTCCCGCAATCCTGGCAGAATTTCACCAGATACACCTTGTTGTCGCGTATTTCATAACAGGCATCCGTGGGGTTGCCGCACTTCTCGCACAGTCCAAGTTTCATAACTAATGCGCCGCCTGGCAAACTACATCATCACATGGAGATGGGAACGCGACTGGTTCGAGTATTCCCGATCATCCGATTGATATATTTTGGGAAAAATGTTATTTTGGTGAGCACGCTTATCACAGATTTTTTTGTTGTCAAGAAAAAAACAAAGCGCGATACTGAAATGTTTAAGATCTAAATCAGGTAACCCGTGACTCCTCAGCGCCACCCGTCGATACTCCTCCTCGCAGGAGAAGCCTCCGGCGACTACCACGCCGCCGCTATGGTACGAGACCTCAAAGCCCGCAATCCCAACGTGCGCGTCTCAGGAATAGGGGGGGAGGCGTTGGCCGATGCAGGAATGGAATTGCTCCATCACTACCGCGATATCAACACCATCGGATTCAGTGAAGGGGTTGGGAAGCTTCGTAATATAAAGAAGGCCTATGCCACAATGAAACATGAGCTCAAAGCCGGCGGGCACGACCTTTTCGTGCCCGTGGACTTCCCTGACGTAAATCTGATGCTTTGCAAAGTGGCCCACAGAAACTCGATCCCTGTGTGTTATTTTATCAGTCCACAGGTCTGGGCGTGGCGAAAGGGCCGCATTAAAAAAATCGCTCGCCGGGTTGATCGAATGATGACCATCTTTCCTTTTGAAGAGGAACTATACCGCGCCGCAGGAGTAAGGGCTGATTTTGTAGGGCATACCATGGTGAGAGACATACCCTCGGAGGCAGATAAGGCGGCGATGCGAAGGCAATTGGGACTGGACGTGGACAAGTGCGTCATCGCTCTGGCGCCGGGCAGTCGACCAGCGGAAGTAAGCCGCCTCCTGCCTGTTATGTGTGAGGCATCGGCGCTGTATCGAGAGCGTTATCCAGAGACCCAGTTTATCTTACCCCTCGCGGGACAGCACCTCGAAAAACTCGTCCGTGCCATACTTGAGGAATACAATCTGCCCGTCTCGATCCATCTACAGGCTGCGGCGACATGTATGAGGGCGAGCGATTTCGGAATAGTAACGTCAGGCACCGCCACGCTCCAAGCGGCGCTCGCACAGATGCCGCACGTGGTCGTGTATAAACTCGGTGCCATGAGTTGGTTTCTGGCCCGCCGAGTCCTAAAACCACTTCTCATGGATCAAGACATCCATGTGGCGATTGCCAACGTGCTTGCGCTCAAGGCAGGCGATGACCAAGGCCCATTGAAAATCATGAGAGACGCGGGAGTCGAGGTGCGATGCCTCGAATGTGGGCGGATGCTGTTCGTCCCAGAGTTGCTCCAGGACAACGCCTCTGGGGCAGAGGTGGCTGGATGGCTCTTTAAGTTCCAGACGGACGAACGGCTGGTGCGGGCTATGAAGGAGGGTTTTCAGGCGCTTCGTGAGATGCTCAGCCCCTCTCGCAGTGACATCAGTCCTGCGAGCGTTGTCCTGGAATGCCTTTTGGTGGGTACGGCCTCCGAGGCGCGGCCGTAGCGGAGAGTGACCTGTGCAGTTACTGCCACAAATCAGCCCGCTCACGTCCCAGAAGACGGTGAAGAATCGCTTTGATACGTCTCTCCGTGCAGCCGATAGCCAAGGAAATACCGCCGCAACAGATCGAGGGACTGCATGGCTGCTAACTTTCTTACCCATGCCCGTTCGCCAGGAAGAAAATATCCGCGGCTCAACACCGTAGACCCTACGGCAAGCCCCACAAAAAATGTCCCCACCGGCTTGGCGTCCGTGCCGCCGTCCGGCCCCGCAATGCCCGTCACCGACAACCCCACCGCCGCCTTGGCAACTCTTTGTGCCCCCACTGCCATTTCTTCCGCGCATTGCCCCGAAACGGCCCCATAGGCCAGGAGCGTCTTCTCCGAAACGCCTAACGCCTGCACCTTCATCCGGTTGGAATAGCCCACCACCGAGCCAAGAAAAGTCTTGGACGAGCCTGGTACGCGAGTCAACATCTCGCCAATCATACCGCCCGTAATGGATTCCCCAAGCCCTATCGTCATACCGCGAGCTTCCAGCAGGTCGAGCACCACCTGCTCCATGGAGCGGCCGTCTAAGGAAATGATGTTCTCTCTGATCCTGGCCTCGATCTGCTCTTGTTTCTTAGCGAGGAGCTGCTCCACCTCTTCGTCGTTTTCTCCTCTCACGTCTATCCTGAGCCGAATGATGGGGAATCGCGGCAGGAAGGCGAGATGATAGTTTTGTTCGTCCACGGCCAAATCGGACAAAACCTCGCCAAGCCTGGATTCAGTGAGCCCATAGACGCAAATGGTACGATTCTTGAATACTTGGACAGGGGTTTTGAAGTGTTTCAGAATTAATGGTATGCCCCGTTCTCGAAGCATCGGCAGCATTTCCCTTGGGATACCGGGAAAGAAAAGCGCGATTCTGCCCTCTCTTTGGATGACAAATCCTGGCGCGGTGCCGTAGTCGTTTGGAATGGGAGTGGCGCCAGCAGGAAAGAGGGCCTGCTTGGCGTTGGACGGCGCCATGGGACGTCCCCATTTTTGAAAACGGCTTTGGATCCTTGAAAGCTGTTCTTCGTCGAGTTCCAGGGGCGCGCCCAACAGCGCAGCCGCTCCTTGGGCGGTCTTGTCATCCTCTGTAGGACCAAGGCCGCCTGATACGATGGTCACGCGTGCCCTCTCCATTGCCAGCCTCAGCGCATCCTGTATCGCGTCGACATCGTCGGGAACTGATGACATTCCCTTGACCGTCACCCCCACCGTTCGCAATTCCTTGCTGATGGTCTCCCGATTGGTGTCCGTTATGACGCCGTTGGTGATTTCGTTGCCGATGGTGAGTATCCACGCATCTATCGTTTTTTCCATCAGTGCGCCTCTTCCCAGTTGTGTCCCACGGAAACGTCCACCACGAGGGGAACGCTCATAGTGTACACGTTTTCCATCTCGAACTTTACAGTTTCAGCAGCCTCTTGTACCTGCGGCGCTTCGACCTCTAGAATGAGTTCATCATGGACTTGAAGTATCATTCGGCCGGGAATGCGCTTTTCCTTAAGCTTGTGATACACCTTGATCATGGCCAACTTCATCAAGTCCGCCGCGCTTCCCTGGATCGTCGTGTTTACCGCCATCCTGAACGCAGCCTGCTGGGCTATCTTGTTCGGACTGTTCAGGTCCGGCAGAAAACGTTTTCTGCCGAGGATTGTGGTCACAAAGCCGTCCTTCTTCGCCTGTTCAGGGAGCTGCTCCATAAATGTCTTCACCCCGGCATATGTCTCGTAATATTCCTCCAAGTATTTTTTTGCCAACTTGAGTCCTACGCCGATTTGTTGGGCCAGTTTGAAAGGCCCCATGCCGTATATGATCCCGAAATTTATTGCCTTGGCCTTGCGCCGCATCTCAGGAGTGACCAGGGCCGGCGAACACCCAAAGATACCGGCCGCAGTTATAGCATGGATGTCTTCGCCGAGGGTAAACGCCTCAGCAAGCCTTTTGTCACCCGACAAATGTGCCATGACGCGTAATTCGATCTGGGAATAGTCGGCGGATACAAAAAGACAGCCTTTCGCCGGTTGAAAGGCCTTGCGGATTTTTCGCCCCTCGTTGGTGCGAACAGGGATATTCTGGAGATTTGGGTCAGAGGATGACAGCCGGCCGGTTGCCGCCACAGCTTGATTATACGACGTGTGGATGCGGCCGGTCGCAGGATTGACTAAGGTGGGCAAGGTGTCAACGTAAGTCGTCTTCAATTTGAATATTGACCTGTATTCCAATATCTTTCGAGGCAGCTCGTGTTGAACGGCCAGTTCCTCGAGAACGTCCAGGGCAGTGGATTGACCGCTTTTAGTCTTCT
>CAYRVH010000003.1:0-35929 GCA_964427855.1 uncultured Syntrophaceae bacterium | reverse complement strand
AAGAGCAAGCTTCTGAAACAAGATCTCCGACAACTGTTTGGGAGAATTGATGTTGAACGATTCACCAGCAAGGGCGTAAACTTCCGATTCAATCTTGTCCAACATCGCTGCGAATTCCTTTGACAGTTCAGCCAAATATGCCGTGTCCACGAACACGCCCGCGAGTTCCATGTCTGCCAAGATAGGTATCAGCGGAAGCTCCACGTCTCGGAACAGTGGTTCTAAACCTTGTTGGCCTATTTTGGGACCGAGTATCTCAGCGATTCGGAAGGTGACCTCGGCGTCTTCACAGGAATATTCTGCAGCCTTTTCTATAGGGACTGACGAGAAATTCATCTGGGATTTGCCTGATCCGATGAGATCACGGATCGGAATCATGCGGTGATTGAGATATGCTTCGGCCAGGTCATCAAGGGAATGCCCTCGTCGAGACGGATCCAGGAGATACGAAGCGATCATCGTATCAAAAACGATTCCGCGCGCCTCGATCCCTTCCTTTTTCATGATAATAATGTCGTACTTGATGTTTTGACCGATCTTTGCATATGAATCATCCTCGAGGATCGGCTTGAGTGCGCGAAGTACAGTGGCCTTGGGGAGCTGAGGACCTTTGTCGTGACCTATGGGAATATAGCATGCCTCACCAATACCCGTGCACAAGGATATCCCCACGAGGTCAGCCTGAACCGGCGATAGAGACGTGCTCTCAATGTCCATGGCGAATTTCTTTTTCCGCTGTATATCAGCCGTCCATCTTTGCAGCTCGTCCACCGAGGCAACCGTGGTATATCCCGAGTAGTCTAGCGCCTTCTCCGCAGGCAAGTCGGCCATGAATTTCTTAAATTCCAGTTCATGAAAAAGTTTCCGCAGGCCATCGACATTGGGCTCTCTAAGCTGAAGGCTCTCCAGAGGTACGTCTAATGGAACCTCGGCGGCCAGGGACACGAGCCTTCGACTCACGAGAGCCTTTTCCTTATGATCGGCAATCTTGGCTCTTAGTTTTTCTTGAGGTATCGTTGCGATATTTTCATACAGGGCATCGAGTGTGCCAAACTGGTTTATGAGTTGAGACGCCGTCTTGGGACCCACGCCAGGGACTCCCGGCACATTGTCCGAGCTGTCTCCCGTGAGAGCCATGAAATCAAGGAGACGCGCTGGACCCACTCCGAATTTTTCCTTTACTGCAGCGGCGTCATACTCCACGTCCCTCTGCGGATCCCACATTAACACGTTGCCGCCGACTAGTTGCATGAGATCTTTATCAGAGGATATAATGACAACATCCCACTGCTTTGCCGTGGCAAGCCGCGTGAGCGTTGCCACTATATCATCGGCCTCATACCCTTCAACGGCAAGGGCGGGGACGCCATAGTTGTGCACCACATCATAGATCTTGGGAATTTGTACGCGCAGGTCTTCCGGCATGGGCGGTCGATTGGCCTTGTATTCCGGAAAAATATCGTGCCGAAACGTCTTGCCCTTTGCATCGAACACCACAACAATCCGTTTGGGGGACTTGTCTTTCAGGGTTTTCATCAACATGGCCGTAAAGCCGAAAACCGCTCCCGTGGGAAAACCCTTGGAATTGGTGAGGCCTCCCATGGCGTGATAGGCCCTATGAATGTAAGAACTCCCATCTATCACGTATAAGGTTTCATGCTCCCGAGACATGTCAGATTCCCTTCGTTATCGAGGCTTGTCAGCCCTATACCCCCGAGATGGCTGTTGCTCTGTTTTCTTCAGCAGAGATTCCACCTAAATCTATCACAATGGCTTGGGGAAACAAACGATGGGGACGCGACTTTCAGTAGCCTCAAGGAAGGGGCAGGGAAATATGCGATGAGCGACTGTTCCCGCTTATGCAGGGTGTGGCACTTGCTGCACTTTCGAGAATTGCTCGATACAACATCTAAAGGGCGAACCAAGGCAACCTTTCAAGAGGCGGCTGCCTAAGCCGAGTTTTTTTGGCCTTGAGAAGCAGCCCACACGGAGTCATCAGTTTCCGGCAGCTGCGTCAATACTGACAACGGCGCTGACCGCACTTTTCTATACACGTCTCGCGGCGATTGTACGACCCCGTCCACACTAAGAAGCTCGCATATGGGAATGCCGAAGCGCTTTTCGTTTTCCTCAAGATAGGGCAGAATCAGGTTCCAATCCTCTTGCCCCAATTCCTGGAATTTGCCGCCGTTGAGCTGATCCTCCACAAGGGTTCGCTTCGGATCTCTTATGTACACGCAGCCTCCGGAAGCAAGACTAAAAAGGTTAGACCCAGGGTACGGCCTCTCCAAAAAGGATATGCGCCCGTCTTCGTCTATGGTCAGGCCGTTGACAATGCAGAACCCCCCGCCATTCAAGGGGTCGCCCGCCATAAAGCTTTCAGCGAGAAAGTCCAGAGCAGTGCCGTTGATGACGACGCGCGGATGACCTGCCGCGTTGATGAGAGGCCTGCCGGCGGCGTTCCCCAAGACGAAGCACTTTCCGCCCTTTGCCCCATACATGAAACACTGCCCTACGTCGCCGTGAATCACCAACACACCTGCCTTCATGATCTGCCCAATTTGATCCTGCGCGTTGCCATGGATGTGGAGTTCCAAACCGTCGATGCCGCTGGCCACGTAGTCGCCTGATGAACCGTAAAGGTCGATCCGAACGCCGGACGTCGATGGGCCGAAACCGCACCCTTCGAATCTCTGGCCGCGGAGATCGAAAGCTATGAAGTTACGCCATCCCAGCCGATATGCGTCAGCCAATAACACCGCGTCGCAGTCGTCTCCCTCAGGCGCGAACCCGCTCGCATCCACCACTAAGCAGCGTTCCACCCCAATGGGGGGGCGTAAAAATCTCCTCGTTTCGAAATCGACCAAGCGGTAATAAGGGATATCTGCCACACCCGTGATGGATGGGATGCTGCGAAAGATGCGATAGAGCCTGTCAGTCGTCGTCCATACCAACGCCGACCTTTTCTTGTCGCCCAAGGGAAATTTCCTGTCCAGGATAAGGGTCATGCCTTGTATGATCGGCGTTTGTAAAGCTGTGTCTTTACAAGCTCTGTGGGCAAAATGTTCCAGGACATGTGTCAGCAGCGGGTAATCGGCATCCTTGGCCAAACCTTTGAAAAAGCCAAATATTTCAAAGGGATCTCGGCTTTCCATGACTCGATCTGCTTCCAGAAGGGCAGGGCTCGACAAAGCTGCTGCTGCGCCAGCTGGACCGACCACCGTGTACGGACGCCGTTTGTCAACCTGCACGGCCTGCCCAAATTTGTTGAGACACTCGATTCTTCGAGCGCCATCGCCATCGGGAATTACGTTGAATATGAAAGCGCCACCGTCTGACGATGAGCCCCCCCTGGCGTTCCAATATTTGTCGGCTACGGGGCTGAATCGTGGATCCTCCCGAGCCAGGGACCTGAGTGTCGCATCAATGGCCTGCTTCTCGGAACAGATGAGCCCTATTTGAACCTCGCCGTCGTAGAGAGAAAACACCTGAGGTCGTAGCATCGCTGTGTCGGTAATTCCCAGGAGTTGATGCGTGTTGGTCTCGGGGAGGTGCCGAGCGATGATGAAGAACCACGGCCCATCTGGCGAGGCATGTATATGGGTGGATTGGATTCGATCATAGAGCGATTGCTTGGCTGGCGGCAGGAGATCAAAATCGAGCTCCCCCGTGGGCGACAGAGCTTCTAAAATTGCTTCAAGGGGGTATCCATAGACCCTGTTCCACAAATCGAATAGCATCACAGCGACTTCGGTGTCCGTCATAAACAAGGGTTCATATCCGCGCTGTATGAGGTAACTCCGCGTTGCATGGTAGTTGGCAAAATCCCCGTTGTGTACAAGCGCCTCGTTCATTCCTATGAAAGGATGCGCGCCGCCGGGATGCCATACTCGTCCTCGAGTCGGATAGCGTTGATGCGCAATCCACACGTGGGCTTCAAAGTCTTCGAGCTGGTAATATTTCACCACATTCTCGGCGTATCCCACAATTTTCAGGATCAGGAGATTTCTCCCGTGGGAGATGACAAACGCCCGCTTCTCGCCAAACGAATGGTAGAGTACCTTGTTGAGTCGGGCTGAGTTGCGGCAGACGAATTCATTTTCACATGCGCGCTCAGGCATCCCCTGCAATCCGCTTTCTCGGATGAACTGCTCAAGGACTGAAGGCTTTACCCGAACAAACGCCCTCCATACCTCAGGAGGTTTCACTTCAAGTCCTTCTATATCTCGGTAGTCGGGAACGTGGCCAAGAAAACTCTCGTGTGCGATGTCAAAAAAAGGATCGACGAATGTCTCCCTCATTGCAGACAAGCAAGTCTCATCTAAAAGGCCTATCTGAAGCATGTAATGCGTGTCAAGAACCTCTTGAGAGACGCCCAGCATGTCGTGGTTCATACCCACAGCCGCGATGCCGCCGCCCTTTCCGTTCCCGCGATTGTGCATTTGCTGAGACGGTTCACAGATGTGTCTGCCTGCGACTTTAATGCTTGACGCGAATCCCGTGACGCCGCAGCCACCTTCCTCTTCCTTTTCCACATGCCTTGCGCAGGCGGAGGCGTCCAGTTCACGTCTTCGCGCTTCTATGATGCGCTGTGTAAAATTTCGTTCCATGAAGGCCGGTTCTTCTTTTTTCATATATTTTTCTCGTGACGGATTGAGCTCTCATTTTGGCTCATCACATCTCCTCAGTGGCGAATATCGTCGTCAGGGAGGCCGGCCGTGTAATCCACGTGTCCCAAAAGGTCTGTCCTTCCCACAAGGTCCCTTATACGCGACAAGCCGAGCCTGAACAGAATTTCTTTCAATTGATCCTGCCAGCAGGAGAGCATATTTATGAGCCTGCGGGTGCCCCAGTTTAATTCCATTAACGCGCTGAGTTCCGCATCGGTGGTCGCGATGCCACGAGCGCACCCCCTACCGCTCTCGCAATTGTGGCAGCGCAGGCATTCCATGGACACCAAGTCCGACGTGCCGGTCACTACGCCGTCTGCGCCCAAGGCAATAGCCTTCGCAACATCATACGCAGTTCGGATGCCACCAGACGCAATCAAGGTGACTTCATCGCGAAGGTGTTCATTGACGAGGAAATTGTGCACCTTAGGAATGGCATATTCGATGGGCATGGCAATGTTCTTTTTCGCCACGTCGGGCGCGGCTCCTGTACCCCCATACGACCCGTCAATATGGATGATGTGGGCGCCTGCATAGTAGGACCCGACGGCCACCATATCCACGTCGCTGGGCGTGGAAACTTTCACCGATACCAAACACCGGGGGTTTACTGCCTTGATCCAGTCCACATGCTTTTTGTGGTCTTCCACTGAATACACTGAATGAAAGGGAAAGGGACTGAACAGTGACGAGCCGGGCACAGTCTCTCTTAGTCTGGCGACAGCTTCGGTCACCTTTGGCCCTAACAAGTGACCGCCAAGGCCAGGTTTCGCACCCTGAGCATACTTGAATTCAACGATCTTGACCCTCTGAATTGTTTCCTCGCGCACGCCGAACAGCCCTGTGGCGACCTGTGTGATTATATGGTCGTCAAATGGATACAACGCTTCTGGATAACCGCCTTCTCCCGTGCAGGTAAACGAATCCCAGGCCGCAAATGCACGTACCCTGCTGAGCATCGTAACCTGACTGACGGAGCCAAAGGACATGCCTCCGCCATAAATGGGTATGGGGATGTCGATCTTTGCGCGGGCGTCGCCACGCTTATTCAACGTGATCGAGGTATCTATAGCTTCCTTTTCTGCCGCGGATAAAGGGTCTCTCCGTTTGAATCTGAATCGGAGTTTATCGAACCCACCTCCAGAATCGCCGATACGGTACTCCACATCGTGTTTAGGCAGCCTGCCCGTTTCGGCCATGTACCACGTACTGATGAGCAAGTCCGCAGTCCAGCGCTTGTCGCCAAGGGCCCTGATGCTGGGATTTTGTGCGACCCGTATGGCCGATTCCGGACAAGTTGTCACACAGCGGTCGGATCTCGCAGCGCAGTTTACGCCAAGGCACAAATGATCCCGAGGCGGCTGAAGCCTATTGCCGACAGTCGCAAAGACCTTCTCCGGGCACACGGCCACGCATTTGAGACAGTCGGTGCACGCATCGGAAACGACCACAGAGTATTTGCCCATGCCCCGTCCAAAGCGGGAAGGCGTTTCAACCACCTCGCGTGGAGGAACCAACGTCCACTCATTCACGTAATGCATTGCTGTGACAACCTCTACACAGCGAGACGATACATCGACACTCGCCGTTCATCCTCTCCTCGTTTCTGGGGATGCCGTTTTGTGCGGTAGCGCCGAGCTATAAAATCCCTCATCGCAGGGCGCCAAAATAGCGGATTCAACTGCCTGAAAAGAGCTGAGCGAAGGTGTCTCGTTCGAGGTCCTCGACGAACATTACTCTTCCCTGCTCGCCAGTCAATCTCCTGGCCTCGCGTATGCCCATGGCGCCCATCATCTCCAGAAACTGGTTATGCCAAGCGCCTATGAGGTTGGTAATTCTTCTGCTGCCCCAAGATGGAGCAATCATCCCAATGGAGACAGGGCAGTCTCGACCTTCCACACAGTTTCTGCATACCCGACATTCCAGAGCCAGCAGGAGTGGTACATCGATGCCCACCGCGCTGGCGCCGCAAAGCATGGCTTTGATGACGTGTTCCGCCATGGCGATTCCGCCAGAAGCCAAAAGGGTGATCTCGTCTCGCACCGCCTGTTGTACCAGTCCCGCATGGGCCTGCCTGATCATGTCTTTGAGATGCGCTCCTTGAAAGCCGGGTTGTTCGTAGCCGCAGTCCTGCGCAGCATAATGAATGACGTCAAATCCAAAAGAATGGAGCTCGACGATCCTGGGCACATCGCCGGGGCTCGATGAGGCCCCCATGCGGACGCATACCACGAGGTCCGGATGCTGCGCTTTGACCTTCTCCAGAGTCGCCCTGGCTGATTCATGGTCTTCCACCTCGATCATTCGGAATCTGCGGAGAGGCAACCCGTCGGGTATCCCTTTTCCCACAAACGGCGCGAGATAGTCGCAGTATTGGACAAGTCGAGCTGCCTGTTCCCACGGCATCACCGCCATGGTCTGCAACTTTGCCGCAGCGCCGGCAATGGCTTCCCATACATTGTCTGAGAGTTCGCCGAAGGGCAGCAAATCAAACACGACAGGCATGGGAATACGGACGCGGGGGTAAGGCTCCGTAGCCACAGAATCACCTTGCCCTAACACCAAGTATTGCGGCCTCCTGCCTAGATCGACCAGTGTGGAGATATACTCCCTGCCATGGATACCGTCTCTAGTCGGCCGCACTATTTCGCTCATGTCCGTCCACATAGAATCAAAGCCGGCGCCGCAGAATGGTCCGCCATAGCCCGCCCCAGAGACGGGTATCTTGCCTGTTTCGGCCTGTTCCCAACTGGCAGAAATCGCCTCAGGCGTATATAGCTCATCGCCGAGGGTCTCCCATTCAGGGTTAATGGTCTTGTGGATTAATCTTTTGGGGCACCCCTGCACGCAGCGAAAACAACTCTTGCAGAGTTCGTCTATGGTGTCCCCGAATATGTCCGTAGAGAACGACCGCTTTTCATAAACGCCGTATATGCACTGCGTCTTTACACACTTTGCACATTTCAAGCAGCCTTCGCCCCAATCAACAATCCCCGAACGTCCAACGCGCGGGAAGCGGTTCGGGGTAGGGTGCACCTCTATGTGGTACTTCTTAGGCATATCTCACATCATTCAATCCCAGACGACTATCTCTACAGCTTAGGAGGCTGAGAGAGCCCTGCAGCATCTAAGATTTCCGGCACCTTGTGTTCCCACTCGATTGCCATGATATGGATCCCTGCGACGCCCTTTATGGACTTCACCCGTTCTATTGTCTCCACCGCTATTTGTATGCCCTCTGCAGCCTGCTTTTCTTTGGGCGCCGCGGCCATGCGCTTGATCATCTCATCAGGAATGTCCATACCGGCGACTTTCTCTGCCATGTACCGTGCCATGGCGGCGCTTTTCAACGGTGTGATACCTGCCAGGATATAGACCTTGTCAGTCAAGCCCATGTCTCGCGCCTGTTGCATAAAGGCTTCGAAACGATCAATGTTGAATATGCACTGCGTCTGGATAAAATCGGCGCCTGCGGCGATTTTTTTCGCCAGTCTTACAGCCCGCCATGTCAACGGGTCCGCAAAGGGGTTCTCAGCCGCGCCGATAAACATCTTTGGAGCCGTTTCAATGAGCTCTCCGCCAAGAATGTGGCCGTTGTCCCGCATATCTCTGACTACGCTCAAAAGCTGAATAGAATCGAGATCAAAAACCCCCATGGCGCCTTTCTGATTCCCAAAACTCTGGTGATCCCCAGTCAGGCAGAGGACATTCCTTATCCCCAGCGCATAGGCGCCAAAAAGATCGCTCTGCAAGGCGATCCGGTTCCTATCTCTTGTGACCATTTGCAATACGGGTTCGATTCCCATGTTTTTTAACAGGGCGCACGCAGCAACCGAAGACATTCGCACAATGGCTGTCTGGTTGTCAGTCACATTCACGGCATCCACTTTTCCCTGAAGATGCCTGGCCTTTGCCTCGAGTTTGGCGACATCGCTACCCTTTGGTGGGCCGCATTCTGCAGTGACCGCAAAATGCCCCGCCCGCAATACTCTCTCCAGCCTGCTCTCCGACTTCACGATCTTTGATCCTCCCTGACAATTCGCCGTGGACCCCCTGCATGTGAGGTGGACCAGTCCACCGGAGGAACGTATTCCTTGAGCCTGTCCATTTCTCCCAAGGCGCTGAGACGGCGAATGATCATGTCCCACCCGCATGGAATCGCAGGATCAACCTCGCAACGCCCGTCCCTGGATCCTCCACAAGGTCCGTTCATGAGCTTCTTGGAACACCGAGCGACCGGACACACTGCGCCGAAATATCCCAGCTTACAGTTCCCGCACGCCAGGCAGTTTTCCTGCCACACTCCCCGCGCCTCGGTTTCCCCTATGAAAAGAGTATTTAATGCCGGAATAACTGGTTTGTCAAAGTACGTTCGGGCAAGAGCCTGGACCCCGGCTCCGCAGCCCAAAGAAAGTATCGCATCATGTTCAGGGACCATGTCCGCAATTCGCCGTACAAAGTCATCGACGCATTGTCTGTCTATGCATGCCTCTGTAATGGCAAAACGCTTCCCCTCCTTTTGATAGGCAAGCTTCAAGGCAGCCGACAAAAGCATCGTCTCTCTATATCCACCTGCGGCACACTCAGCGACGCACGAGTCGCAACCAACCACGAGTATAGAATCGTAGCGGTCTATCATCCTTTTTATTTCTTCGATGTCCTTTATCTCCGCAACAATCACGGATGTCCTCCTCCGTTGCTCAGCGTCAAGGCCAAGCAACGCGCTGTTCAGGCCAGCCGAGCCCCGCGACCCTCAATATTCATCCAGCCTTAGACACGCGGCGCAACGCCTGTTCGCTAGATTCGTCCACAGCATCTAATTGATGGGACACGTCCTGTAGAGCGGCCTCGAGAGCGACAATGTCTCTCGGCAAGACATTCCTGAAGGCAATCCTGTCGGGATTCAATCCTATCCTCACCAACCATGACCGCGCGTAATCGAATCGTTTGCGAAATCGCTTTGATCCTTCGAGATAGCGGCATGACGTCTCTGCGCAGGCGAGAACCAACACCCCCTCCGCTCCTGCGGCCAAGGTCTTGAGCAAATGATGAGCTTCCATCTTCCCCGAGCACGGGATCGCTACCAGCTTTACCGTAGGCCAAAATCGGAGAAACTCTTTTTGTTCTCCGCGCTTAAATAAATTGAGGTTCCGACAGTGATATACTACTATTTCTCGGGTAAGTATCGCCATGAGTCAGTCCACCATAGAATCGCATCTCCAATACGTAATTTTTAATTCTGACATTTTCAAGGATCATGAGGCAAGTTCTTCCCAGGTGTTTGACGCATTTCCTGACACAGTTTCGCTTTTATTCTTGAATCTCATCAATCCTCAACAATTAGGCCGGCTAAGACATTATTAATCTTAACCGCGCTTTTGCAGTGCAGCCAATTTTCAGTGAAGCTAATGCAGGACTTGTGGCGTCTCATCAATGAGCTGAGGCGAAAGATTCCCCGCGGCGTCTGGCTTCCGGGCTCGCGCAGCGGCTTTTGCGGCGCCCGAGGCGCGGCGATAATGCTCTGGTCTGACTCGCTATCCGAAATACGCCGTCCTCTTGGCTCCGACTTGGGCGAAGATCCCTGTCCCTGTGGATTCCTTTTTTGACGGAATGTAGCAATAACGAGGACGCGTGCCTTACACGCCTCCAATCCATTGAATACTAAATTGGAATGACAAATCGTTGACGCAGGCATAGACCGCAAGGCGCCTCCATTTGTCCAAAAGTTTTTGTGCGTGACCGGCCACTCAATTGATGACACCTCAGCGTCTTGTTACTGACTCGAGGACCAGCTAAGAGGCAACCTCGATGCCCATTTACGATTTACTTAGTGATTTCGAGACCTCTGAGAAATTTTCCGGGGCACGTACCAGCGGCCAGCCCAATCATGTCAGTTCTTGAAGGCGGTGCTGTACACTCAGACAACAGCTGTCAAGTGCTCATAGCTACGTCATTGATCGCGCCTCAAACATGCTAGGCATTCCTGCTCAATTCCTCCAGCAGCAACTTGTTTACCAGCGCGGGGTTGGCTTTCCCCCGCGTGGCCTTCATCACCTGACCGACGAAATGGCCGAGAAGCTGAGTCCTGCCGCTGCGGTACTTGGCCACCTCTTTTGGACTCTCCGCCAAAACTCTTTGTACCAATGCGCGAAGCTCCTCTTCATCAGAAACCTGGAGGAGACCCTTCTCCTTTATAATAACGCTGGCCGTTTGACCTGAAGAGTACATTTCTTCGAAAATGGTTTTCGCCATTTTTCCTGATATCACGTCCTTTTCCATCAGTTGAAGGAGGTCAGCCAACATGGCAGGCGAGACTCTGTTGCCAGGATCGTCCTCGTGAGTTGTTTTCATCAAGCGCAGCAGTTCCGTCATCACCCAATTGCTGACTGCTTTTGGATGGGGATACAGCGCTGCCGTGTCTTCGAAATAATCTGCGAGAAGCCGAGAAGACGTCAATACGTCTGCGTCGTAGCGGGGGAGCTCATAGTCCCGCATGAAGCGGTCTCTTTTCTGCATGGGCAATTCTGGCAGTTGGCTTCTTATCTGGTCCACAAGATCTCGTGTGACGCGCAACGGCAGAAGGTCTGGATCAGGAAAATATCGATAGTCATGAGCTTGCTCTTTAGTGCGCATGGAGGACGTGGTACCTGACGCGGGGTCGAACAATCTCGTCTCCTGAACCACGTCTTCGCCGGACGCAAGCGCCTCGCTTTGACGGTCAATTTCATACTGCAGCGCTCTTTGCACGTTGCGAAAGGAGTTCATGTTCTTGAGTTCGGTTTTGACGCCCAGGCCTTTTGAACCGTGTGGCCGCAGCGACACATTGGCGTCGCATCGGAAACTGCCTTCCTCCATGTTCCCGTCACAGATCTCGAGATACACCAGAATCGAGTGCAATGCCTTCAGATACGCGGCTGCTTCTTCGGGCGTCCGCATGTCAGGCTCAGATACGATCTCAATGAGAGGCACGCCTGTCCTGTTCAAATCTACGTAGGAAAAAGCCTTCATCTCGTCATGGATGAGCTTCCCCGCGTCTTCCTCCATGTGTATGCGCGTGATGCCTATTTTTCTCGTCCCGTTGCCTGCGTCGATATCTATCCACCCGTGCTCTGCAACGGGCAATTCATACTGCGATATTTGATAATTCTTGGGCAGATCGGGGTAGTAGTAGTTTTTTCGTGCAAAACGACTTATCTCGTTGATTGTGCAGTTGCATGCCAAGGCCATTCGCACGGTAAACTCGAGCGCCCGCCTGTTGAAAACCGGCAGCACGCCGGGCATTCCTAAACAAATTGGGCATGTATTGCTGTTGGGAACGTTGCCGAACTTGGTGGTGCATGAACAAAAGGCCTTTGATGCGGTAAGCAATTGAGCGTGGACTTCTAGTCCAATGACAGCCTCGTATTTCATATCCTCATCCTATATCGATGGTCTTGCGAGATGATGATCGGTCTCACGTTGATAGGCGGCTCCAAGCTGTAACAATCGAGCTTCTTCGAAATGAGGGGCAATAAGCTGAATGCCAATGGGCAAACCGTCGGCGGAGAAACCGCCAGGGAGAGACAGCCCCGGCAATCCCGCCATGTTCACAGGAATGGTAAATACGTCGGTGAGGTACATTTGGATGGGGTCGTCTATTTTTTCTCCCAACTTGAACGGCGGAGTCGGGGCGACCGGGCACAATATGGCATCGCAATCTTGGAATGCGGCCTTGAAATCCTGGGTTATAAGGGTGCGCACCTTGGCGGCCTTCAAGTAGTAGGCGTCATAGTATCCAGAGGACAATGCGTACGTGCCCAACATGATTCGACGCTTGACTTCTGAACCGAAACCTTCCGCTCGCGTATGGCGGTACATGTCAATCATGTTGGAAAAGTCTGTCGCCCTGTGTCCATACTTAACGCCATCGTAGCGTGCAAGGTTCGACGAAGCCTCGCACGGCGCGATTATGTAATAGGCTGCGATGCCGTATTCGAGGTGGGGGAGGGACAATTCGACGAAATGGATGCCCAGACCGTGAAACACTTGCTGGGCCTCCTTCATGACCTTTTCCACGTCTGGATGGTCAAGTGTACTGAAGAATTCCCGAGGTAGTCCAATTTTCATGCCGGATACCGGCACGTCCAAAACCGTAGTGAAGTCAGGGTACTGCCGAGGAACCGATGTCGAATCTTTGGGATCATGGCGGCACAATAGGTTAAGCAACAACGCTAAGTCCCTAACATCCTTTCCGAAAGGGCCTATTTGATCGAGGCTGGAGGCGTAGGCGACGAGGCCATATCGTGACACAGCCCCGTACGTGGGCTTCATGCCGCTTACTCCACAGAAGCCTGCGGGAAGTCGTATCGAGCCGCCTGTATCGGAACCTACGGATACAACGGCCTCGCCTGCCGACACTGCGGCAGCCGAGCCTCCGCTGGAGCCGCCCGGCGTTCGATCTCTGTCCCAGGGATTCCTCGTCGGCCCCCAAAAAGAAGTCTCCGTGGACGATCCCATAGCGAATTCATCCATGTTGCAACTTCCCAGGATTACCATGCCGGCTTCCTTCATGGCTGACACCACGGTTGCATCATACGGCGGCACAAAATTGGACAGTATCCGGGAACCGCAGGAGGTCCTTTGTCCTTTCATGCACATATTGTCTTTGATTGCGATGGGGACGCCCAGGAGCTTGTGGGATACGCCTCGGGCTCTCTTCACATCCGCCTCTTTTGCCATCTCGAGTGCCTTGTCAGAAGCAACAGTCACATACGCGTGGATTAGCTCCTCGACGGCTTCCACACGTTTGATGACCGAGTGCGTGATATCCACGGAGTTTGTGTCCCCTTTTTCCATCGCGTCTGCGAGTTGCCAGGCGGTCATCTCATAGAGTTCAGTCACAGCTTTTCCTTGTCGAATACGGCACTTGGCCTCGGTTTTCTCCATGAAAAGAGTTATTCAATGATCTTGGGTACCTTGAAGTAGTCGCCAGACCTGGCAGGAGCGTTCGCCAGGGAATCCGCGAGTGGCAGCGATGGTTTGACCAAGTCGTCCCTCAAGGGCGTATACAATTCGATTGGACCTGCCATGGCTTCAACGTCATCGGTCGGCACCGAGGACAAGATGTCCATATACTTCAAGATGTCTTCCAGTTGGTGCATATACTTCACTTTCTCCTCGTCGTTCAAGGCAAGTCTCGCCAACAAAGCTACGTAATCAACCTCATCAAGAGTTAGTTTCATGAATGCTATCCTGTGCATCGACTATGGGAGTTTGGCCCTGCATAACTCAGAACGCTGAAACATTAACGACTTTTGAAAGCCCCTGTCAAGGACGGTCATTAGTCTGCATCAGATACCTGTACCATGAGGCCTTGTGGCGCGGGGAAGGGTGCAAAAGCCTGCGCATGGTTGCATATTCCAGCGGACCCGCACCGGGGGCGCTGCTGCCCTGCAGGATGTCGCCGTTTAAGGTCACCAGGGCGTCCCATTGGATGGAAACGCCGGGGATCCTTGTCTCCTTCTTGGTCAGTGGAACAAATACCTCTTTGTTCAGTCCCAACACGCCCTCTCCCAGTCCTGCAGCCTTTGGATTTCCGTGGCAGTCCTGGCATTGGCGGCCATGACGCGCAGTAGTATGCGGCGTGTATGGATTGAAAAACAACGCCAGCTGTCCTGAACCCGCGTGAGGCACCCATCGATCGACCAATAAGTTGTCCTCGGCATCCACGTGGGAGACTATATATTGATACATAGGCCGCATCACTGAAATCACGCGCTTGACGTCTCTGCCGAGGGGTGGATTGGCCCATCTACGATAGGTGAAGCCACGAAACCACGCGCCAGAGCTCTTTGACCCATCCAACCAGTCCGTGGCTTCAGGCAGAGGCCAACGCTCCTCAGGCGCGGCCGGAATGCTTCCCGAGGCAGGCGGCAAAAGCTCTGCCGCGCTTCCCACAGTATTCGTGAGCAGCTCCTGCACCTGGGGATCATTTTGGGCTGCAGTAGGAGCCCACTTCCAGTAGTCGCGTCTCTCTTCCAGCATCAGATGAAGACCATAATCCTGAAACGACCACGCTGCGTGACAAGCGGAACAGCGAAGGCGGTCGCGGTGTGCGCGCACCTTGTGCGGGATCTTGTCTGAATCCCAACGAGGTACGACGCGGTTGCCTCTGATGAGTATGATCTGACCATCCGGGGCCTGCATGACGCCGGGATGATCCGCCCCCACATGGCATCCGGCACAAGATATTGTCACTCCTGACGTTGCAGTTTGCCGAACCTCGCCTGAGCCGTGAATCTCGTCCAGGGTATGGCAGTCAGAGCATGTCATTCCGGCGCGGAAATGCGCGTCGGCCGAAAGGCGATGCTGTTCACAGCCGTAAATCGTCGGGGCTAGTCTCCCCTTCACGTACGGGGACCGGAAGCCTCGATGATAATCTTTTTCAAAAAGTCCGACGAAATCCGCTCCCACGTGATTGGAATTATGACACTTCAAACAAACGGTAACGCCTGGGGCTCGAACGAGGAAGTGCCTCCCGTTCTTATTTTTCGCGTTGTTGGGGTAAGCCGCATGGCACGCAGAGCAACCTCTCCCTCTGAGCTCCCCTGGGCGCGACGAGCCGCTGGTGAACAAATGGCATCTCAAGCAAGAGCGTCGGAGCAAATCATCCCCGAGACTTTGCGACTCCGCATACGAGGGAATTTGGGGGATGCCATCCGTCGGCCTCGTGAGGAATTGTGCTGCAGGCGTCTTCTGAGCTCCAAACGCATACCTCGTGTGATTGATCATGCGAGGCGCAAGGGCCATCGAGGAGCGGCGAACCCTCCGAGCCTCTTCAGGGTGGCATTTCCCGCATGTCTTCTCCGCCACATCAAGATCGCCGGGATCTAGAATAAGAGATTGATGCGCCTGTCCTTTTTCCTCAGCCCTCGAGTCGCCTCCGTGGCACACCGTACACGCAACGGCATGGGAAGCATCCATCTCTGCACTTTCCTTATGGCAATGCACGCATGTCCCAGGAGATTTGCACGGCTGCAAATGAGGGGTCTCAGGCGCTTTACCCCACCAAGGTGGATAGGAGAAATCGCTATCGGACAAGGCCGGGTCAAGCGCAGGCTGGACTCCTTTTATGCGATCAGGCAGCCCTGCATCGGCTGCTATTTGCGCAGACAAAGAGTTGAAAAGTCCGGCAAGCCCAAGGCTGGCGGCAAGGAATACGAGCACGACAGCCTTTGCGTTCAAGACAGGATGGGGCTGAGGGCGCTTCAACTTATTTTGACGAGCGCAACACATTCTAGCGTCTGGCCTGCTTGATAATGCGCTCCAGTTGATCTGTGGGCAGCTCGCCTCCGCCGGGATTTGTGCGAGCAAAGTCGATCAGGACTTGCTCGATTGCCTTTAATGCGGGCGTGTAATTTGGATGCTGAGGTGGGATGCCATTGGCTGCCAGAATCTGACCAGCGGCCTCCCATTCTCGACCAGGGTTGAGCACCAACGTCTCAGGCCAGACGAAAGGCGCGTGCCGCGTCGCTGTTCGTTCTGGAAGCTGAGGCCTTTCTCGAGGCGGCTCGGCCGCCGGCGGCTGAGCGGATGAGGGCGCTTCAGGTTTCGCGGCTTGCCGGTCCACCGAGGGCTGGGGCTGTTGTCTGTCCGACCGGGGACCAGATCCTCTCGCAGCCCTCAAGACGTTGCAATGACCAGTATCCCTGAAACACTTCAGTTTGCACTGCTCCACATAATACTCGTCCGTGAACATTTCCTGACAGCACTTGTTGCACTCTGCCCTGGTTTGTCCAAAGCTTGCGGTCGCCGCAGTCGCAAGCAGAAAGATCGTCGAGGCTGCGACGCATAGAAACGCCCGCAACGCGTTCCATGATCTCCGCTCTCGCCACAGACATAAGTCTGCGCGCCCCTGACACCTTTGCTTCATCTCAAAACCTCCTACGGCCGCATGGTGAGTCACAGGGCTAACCAGCCTTGCTGGCAAACCGTTCCAGCAGCCTCCATTGATCAAAAAGATTCGGCATGTTCGCTGCCCTTCAGGGTTTGACACGTTTTTCCCGCTGATGAAAAGCTGAGATGTTTTTTCATGGTTGCAAGCGGCCTCTTCTCGGACGTATATGATATCACCCAGTTTGCATCTATTTCATCCCATGCATACACGATGTAAGAGTAATACTTGCCGCTCTTCATATACAAGGTCAATGACCAGTTGTCGGTGAAAGAATCCCGACAAAGTCGCGCAAGGTCGCAATCTGGCTCCTTGTTCAAGGTATCTATCGCCTTGTTTCGCATCATAGTCACATACTTGGCGTGGTCATGTCTCTTGAAGGTTGTCTGCATCTCCTGCCCCTCTGCAGGTTTTTGGTCGCGTGTCGTCCCTTTGTCATCCTCAGGACGGCTTTGAGCAGACCCGCCGGGCGCTGGTGTACGATCTCCTGAGGCGGTCGCAGCCCCCTCCTGGCGGGGGCTTTGAAGCGTCCCTCTCCTCTTCGATTTTGAAGGGGACGAATCAGGCGAGCCATTTTTTCCTTGCGAGGCCGCCACCGCAGATGACGCGTCTTCGGGCGATGGCCCACTCCGCGCAAATTCTCTCAGCAGTTTCTCTGGGGCTGCCTCTTTTTCTTTGGGTTCTGAGAGCTTAGGTTTTATGAGGGCAGGGGTGCCTCCGGCCCCTTTGGATGTGTTGGCGTACTGCAGAAAGCTGAACAAACGATTCAAAAAAGCCGGCGCCTGGTCTTTTGAACTTGCCGCTGTTGGATGCAAAGGGGTTACTTTTATATTGTTCTCCGAGGTTGGCCGAGCTGTGATGTCTCGATCCTGTAGCTTAGGCTTGATTAATCCCCCAGAGGCGCCGCTGTCGGCGGATGGCAGAGCGTCGCTTCGAGAAGAAAATACAGAGACGCACGAGGTGTTCAGGATGGAAAGGGCCCAGATGAAAAGCCATGCAAGCGCAAAGGGTGCGATCCCGCGGCAGCCGAAGAGGGAGGGAAGCGCCCCTGAGCTCAGCTCTCTGCCAGAGGTCTTTTCCAAGAAGCTTGGTTTGAGTCTAAATGGCATGCCTAAAGCTGTTTTCGAACGTCATCACGAATTCGCTGCAGGGCCCGTACACGTTATGCCCTTTCAAGAAGGGATTCAGGGATTCCTCATGGGGGCCGGGTCATACCACCAGGCAAGGGTCAACGCGATGTGCAAAAGAATCATGCGATCGTGGTGAACGAATGGGATTAGGGTTCGCCGTGTCCGAATTCAATCTCATTCTGAAAAATCTCAAGAGGCCCTCTCGCTGTTCAAATTCTTTAAAAATCCTGTGCTTCTGCAAAAAAGTTGTCCGAAAACATGAAATTTTAGGGGGCCTTCACAAGACAAGGCCAACCTTTTTATTAACGAATTCGTACATTCTTTTGAGAGAAAAAGCAATATCGATGCGTTGTAAGTGATTTGCGGAAATGTGTTTGGGTCAGCTTGTGTCCTCAAGAGGCGTCCCGATCATAACTTTTCTCAAAAGAATACGCGAAATGACCATAAGTCAAATTGTCATTCCCATGAAAATGGGAATGCGAGAAACGCACCATGGATCGCCGCTTTCTCGAGGATGACATCGCACGAAAACACGCGTCTAATTCGTGATTAATTTCCAGACTCCTAAGACAACGCGGGACATGTGGGTGAAGGAGCTGATCCCTCCACCCAACATGGCTTAGTAGCTATCCAACTAGGAGGGCGTTGGTCCCGACGGATTTTCTTTCTTTTCTGCACAGGAGCATGGCGATACTGCGTCAGTGCTTCCATACGAGGGACCAGTCTGTGCGACCTCCTCTTTCTTGGCAATGCCCACGGCAGCAAAAATATTCATGAGTGGCTTCCCAAGCCCTTCGTGGGGAAGTATCTTCTCCGTGACCCACACGATGACGAACACGATCCCAGCCACGACTCCGATGACAATCACAAAAGCTACCAGCGCCACAAGGCCGGCAAGGACTAACACGAAGTAAATCGGGAAAAAGAAGCCGTAATAAAATCCTCTCCCTACTCTCGTCGCGACATCCTCGTCCTCTTCCCTGCCTAGGATGTCGTTGAACACCCTGACGTAAAAATTCTTGTTGTAGTAGCTGAGAACTGCGCTGATAAGTCCCAACACTATCATTCCGATGAGTTTCAGTATCATGTGATCCTCCACGATAGAATGCATGTCGTGAGCAGCAGACAATGGCTGCTCGCTATTTTTTCTTTGCCTTCTTGCGGTCTCGTCTTGCCTGCTTGCTCTTCTTCCGCTGTTTCTCCAAAACCTTTCTAGAGACCTGTTTCCCCTTTTTCATGGGTGGCAAACCAAATGGGTTGTCAAGCCCTACAGATTCGTCCTCGCCCGTCATGAGGTCTCCGAGTCCGCCTCCGAAGATGCGACGGAGACCCTTGATCCTTTTCTTCCATTTGCCGCTGACAGGCCCGCCTCCCATGGCCGACAGAAAGCCTCGCATATCATTGAATTTGCGAAGGAGTTCCAGGACTTCCTTCTCCTCTCGGCCGGAGCCACGGGCGATGCGCCGCACTCGGGAGGCATCCACAATCTGAGGGGCGCGGCGCTCTTTGGGCGTCATGGAGTTGATAATGGACTCCATACGAACCAGTTCGTAGTCGTCAACCCTTGCGTCGTCTGGGATGCCTTTGGGGAAAAATGGGAGCTTTTCCAAGACGTCTTGCAGTGGCCCGAGTTTCTTTATGGTTTTTATCTGATTCAAAAAATCGGTCAACGTGAAGTTGCCGGTCAGCATACGTTTGGCATCCTCTTCGGCCTTTTTCTCGTCCACCACCTCCTCGAAATCCTTGACGAGACCCACGATGTCGCCAAACCCCAAAATCCGGGACGCGAGTCCGTCGGGTCTAAATTCTTCCAAGCGATCAATAGCCTCGCCCATGCCGACGAACTTGATTGGAACTCCTGTCGCCTCTTTTATGGATATGGCTGCGCCACCCCGAGCGTCACCGTCTAATTTGGTGAGGATGAAGCCTGTGAGTCGAATCTTTTCGTTGAAAGCTCTTGCAATTTTCACTGACTCTTGACCGATCATCGCGTCGCATACCAGCAGCACATTCTGGGGGGCCGCAACTTCTTGAATGGCCCGGAGTTCGTCCATAAGGGCCTCGTCGATGGTCAGCCGCCCCGCGGTGTCGAAGATTGCCACATCACACCCGTATGCTTCAATCTCATTAAGCGCGCCGCCGCACAGCTCCGGCGGAGAAAAATTCTCTCGAAAATAGACCGGCAAGCCGAGGTCAGACCCAAGTTTTTTTAATTGGTCGACCGCTGCGGGTCGATAGATATCCGCAGCGACCAACAGAGGTTTTTTGCCGTTCTTGGCGAGGTATCGTGCGAGCTTGGCCGCAGTGGTCGTTTTCCCTGAACCTTGCAGCCCCACCATCATGATAGAACTTGGCCTCGACTTCAAATTCAGTCCTGAGTCTTCAGGTCCCATGAGACGCACGAGCTCGTCATGACACAGGCGGATGAAATGGTCACCAGGAGATATGGACAGCTTTCGGTCTTTATGCTTCACCCGAACCTGCACGATCTCCCCGATGGCTTGTTCCTTGACGCGTTCAAGAAACGATTGCGTGACCTGAAACTCCACGTCCGCTTCAAGTAGCGAGACGCGTATCATCTTCAAAGCCTCTCCAAGGTTTTCTTCGGTGAGAGTGCGCATCCCCTGAAGATATTGTTTCGCGTCGCGAAATCCCCGCGTGAGAATTTCAAGCACCAGCAGCCTCCTGCGGTCGCAGTTTATCGAAACATACTCCCTTATCATAGGAGGCTTTGAAATGTAAGTAAAATTTTGAGATTCTGGCTCGAGAGGCGCTTTAAGGTCGGCTCGAGTAGGCGGATGTGGCTGCTTCCAAACAGCGTTCCCTGTTGAAGCCTGCGTCTGCGAGGATTCCGAGTCGAGTGGATGCGATCACTGTTGAAAAGCTTGCGCCCTGAAAATGCAAGCCAGGATATAGGTAAGGGGGCCGCCGGGCGACCAGCAGCCTATCTCGATGATACGTCTTATAATTTTTCTCAAAAGAAAACGAGAAATGGCCACAAGTCAGTTTTTTGATCCCATGAAAATGGGAATCCAAGAAACTCAATATGAATCAGCACTTTCGGGAGCATGACATAATGGTGAGCCGAGCATCCAATTCGTGATAAATGTGCGGAACTCCTCTATGGCCTATGATTGCGTGGTGGGCTGCGGCTCTCCCTGTTCGTGGCATCCTGGTCCTGTCACTGAGTGCGCGACGCACGAATCCCATGGCTCACTTCGCCTGCGAGAGATAGTACTTGCATGACTTTGATTTGCACCGAAAACTCTCATTCAGCGATTCGTCGAGGACGACAATCGAGGCGCAGCAGAAGCATCTTGCTGTTCTCCGAGCCGCTCTTCTGCACAGAGCATTTCGACCATCAGATCAAGAAATTGCCCCGTCTCTGACTGAGTGAACAATGAACCAGACGCCTCGAGGATGAGATTCAGCCGATTGTGAAAGGCATATACGATGAGGAGCAGTTCGGTCCCGGAATGGAGTTTGTATCCTACGCCATGAACCTCAGCGACTCGAAGGTCTGCACTCCTCGTCACGCTGCTTTCGGCCGATGGCTTCCCGTTAACAAGTTTGGGCCAGACGGTCCCCAAAAAAGTCACCGCTATGGAGAATTTGTGATTCTGCAGGAAAAAATGTATCAAGCGCTTCCGAACGGCATATGGGAACAGCCTCGTCACTCCGTTAAGACGCCGGATATTGCGGAGCGTCGTCAAATCTTTATGCTCCCTGAAGTGACGCATACGCATCCTCGCCAGGGTGCGACGGAACTCGACCAAATCCTTGCGCTGATCCGGCGTGGATCTGAAAAAGATCACAGAGCTGTTGTTCGGTGTATCGAAGTCACTCATGCGTCCCCGTGTGTTCACGGTCATAGCGGTGGTGACAAGTCCCGGCTCTAGTCCACGCTCCCGATTCCACGCGTCAATGGCCAGGTTCGTGCATGCGGTGAGGGCGTCAACGAGGTTTACGCCCTGTCGCATTGCATGAGAAAAAATCCTCGCGCTCTCGCTTTCTGTAAATACTCGTTTTGCAAAATATTGGTTGCGATCCTTTCTTGTTCCTGAGCCCACAGGACGCGCCGGCCGGTCGAAAATCTGCATGAAACCGTGGTGACTTTCCTTGATCGTTTCGATCCAACCCTTGGCGCGTGAACGGATAGCTCGCTTCTTCACCGTAGATAAGGCGATATTGTCTTCTGCCCATTCAGGACGTTGTCCTGTCATGATCTCATGATACCGCAACAAGAACTCCCGACCAAATTCCGATGCCGTTCCGGCGTCTGCGGCGACATGGTGGCACACGCAGGCCATTATGTTGTGTTCGACGCCGAGACGAATTACGTGAAATTCCACAGCGACTTCTCTGAAAAGGTCCCAATCCCTATCGAGCCTCGGCTGCATGACGCGGATGATATCAGCCAGCAGATTTGCCGTGCGACGATGAGGAGGCAGTTCAGAGAAGAAGACTTGAAGGGGCTCATCAAGTCGGCGCCCCCACTCCAAGTAATGCCGTCCCCACACAGACACTTCCTTTAATGTACTCATCAATTGCGGAAATGATTTCGCGGTGATACGGGCGGCTTTCTCTCCCGCGGCTAGATCAAAGGGGCCATGAACTTCCATCGCCGTAATAACTACATTTTTTGTATTCCCGTGCGTTGAAAGGGCCACTGTCTCTGATAAGAAATCAAGTCGGTTCGGCAAATCCCTCATAAAAACCTCTTGATCAAACGCTCAAAGACCCGTCGCCTAATCGACATGCATCAAAGACCTCCTGAACCAGGTCGGCCGTCACAGGAGCAAGGCAATAGCGCGCCAAATCGGCCTCGGAGACCCATGCGCAATCCAGGGCATCAGACCCCGCTTTCTCCTGCCCCCCAGCGACTGCGCAAAGGTAATCGGCCAAAATATAGTGATAGACAATTCCCCCCCGCCCATCGGGGATGATGCGTTCAACCAATTTGAGGAGTGTTTGAGGCTCGACGATAAGACCTGTTTCCTCGTGAACTTCACGCACAACCGCCTGGTGAAGAGTTTCCCCCAACTCTACCAGCCCACCTGGAATGCTCCATTCCCCTCGTGAAGGATCTTTTGCCCTTTTAACGAGTAGGACTTTGCCTTTATCAAGAACTAAACCCCCTACACCCATGAGAGGCGTAGGGGGATACTCTCGGACAATGACGCTCACGATAAACTCGATATCCTCCTCAAACGGTTGTCTCTCCTATACCTCTGGGAAGAAATACGGTTTGAGACATGCGGTGCGTTCTTCATACGTTGACGGATCGGCAAACCACGCTGCGGCGCTGAAGGAGCTGAGAAGGGAATTTCCGTCTTGCGGCGTGAAGCAGAATCCCACAACCTCGTGTCCTTTTCTTACTTCCAGGCAGGGCTCTACAATAACTGTTTGGTTCAAGATTCGCCCGAAGTAACCATGATCCCGCCCAAAACTGAACACCTCACATGCGGATTGCTTCTTTGTCAGGCTCATCCGCTCATCTGCTTTGATGCGCTCCATGACTTGTTCTTTGGTCACTGCTCTCTTGAGCTTCAGGCTGAAATAGATGCAATGCATATACTGGGTATTTGACTTCAAAGCTGACGACCACAAATTCAGGTCGAGATTCCTCGTCCTAAACAAGTGATACGCATCCCTCGCGTGATGAGTCCCAAAGACCGGATCCCCATGTTTGCCCACTTCAGGCGAAGGAACAAAACCTTTTACTTGACTGATATCGTTGGACCGCCTGATGCAGAGGAATTTGCCTTCCTCGAGATTATCGTCTCCATCAACCAAGGCGATGGTGTTGATCAGTGCGCATAGATTATGCGTGTTGCAACTCACTACCTGGATAAAACGATCTTTTCCGTGCTCAAGGGCCGAATCGTTGATCCCGCGTGCATACATCTTCCCAAATCCGAACTCACTACCCTGCGCTATGAACCCTTTAGTGGTCGCCAAGTACTTTTCGTAAAACTCGTTTTTGTTAGAGATTCCCACACCAGAAGGCGTACAATCAACGACGACTTCTGCCTTGGCCAAAGCCTCCTCATGAACCATGACCGGCTTCAGCCCCAACGCTTCGAAATCAGACACTCGGTCTTCATCAACCACGAGCTTCGCGCCTCGCGCCATCAGCGCCTTAATCTTGGGCACATCACGCGCTATGGGCGACCGTTTGTGAAAACTCACCTCTGAAAAACCCGCATGCTCTTTGAAGGCAGACAGCAACCCTATGAGCGGCTCACCTATCGTGCCCGTTCCTACCACGTGCACTAGACCTTTGTTCTTGCCCATTGCAGCAAACTCCTTTCGGATTCTACATTAATTGAGCTTCTTATACAATGTAACAGTTTTGTCCGCCTGGCGCAACGGCAGAGACCTCTCATGACATCGGTATGTAATCGGATGGCAGAACATTTTTGAGTCTCGTCGATGTCCGCTTGCTTTCGCCAGACTGTCCGGAGGGCGGCGTTTCAGGTGACTGAGCGTCTGCCGCTGCGGCCGTTCCTTCCAGAAAGCCGTGTCCCCTGATGCCCGATGTCCTATGATCTGATTCTGCTTGAGCCGCTGTGTAGGTTTCAGCTGCTAGGGCTGTGCCTGGCTCGCCAGAGGGCTGAACCTCGGCAACAGGGGTGACCTCCATCTCTTGCAACTCAGGCGCTTGAGACGGTTCATCGCCGAACGGGAGTAGCGATAAGACCTGCTCATCTGCATCCGAAGCCTCTGTTATGTCCTGAGTTTCTACAGCGGACCCGGAGGATTTGCTTCTCGGCGAAGCTGGTTTCTTTCGACTTCGACGTCGACCTGCCGTCTTGACAGCGCCGATGGTCTGCGCGTCGGACTGAGCGGCGTCGAGCAACAACACCTCAGTGTCGGCTTGTTTCGACTGGACACTGGGATCAGATTCGGGGAGAGGCAACGGTTCCTGCTGCAGGGAAGGGGATTCTTCCTTGATTGCCTCGACCAATATCTCTTTGTCTGGAAGCGTCTGCCTCACCGACACTGATATCTTGGCGCCATAAGCGTTTTCCAACTCGACCAAATGAGAACGCATGTTGTTCAAGAGGTACTCTGCCACACGCGCGGGTGCAGTGACCTTTACTTCGTTCAAGTCTCCTTTTACGAGCACTGATTTTATGCGACGGAAAACGGAGAGCGCGGAAGTCTCCGGTGATCTCACCTTCCCTCGGCCGTCGCACAACGGGCACTCCAAATATTCCCCTGTACCCAATGACGACTTGAGGCGCTGCCGGGAAAGTTCGAGCAGGCCAAGCGCAGAAATGCGGAGCACCTTCGTCTTTGCCCTATCGCGTTTCAGCTCGGCTCTGATCGACTTCTCCACGTCTTGCTTATGCTTCTTTTGAGACATGTCAATGAAATCAATGACGATAATACCCCCCAAGTCTCGCAGCCGGAGTTGTCGAGCAATCTCCGGCGCCGCCTCCATATTCACTCGAAACGCCGTTTCCTCAATGTCTCGCTCGCGTGTGGCGCTGCCTGAGTTCACATCTACGGTCACCAGCGCCTCTGTCGGCTCGATCAATATATACCCGCCTGATTTCAATTTGATTTTTCGACTGTAAACTTGCTCAATTTGCTCCTCTAATTGGTACTTGTTGAAAAGCGGCCGTTTTTCCTGACACAATTTCACCAAATTCTCGTACTTAGGCATGACTTCATGGAAAAAATCTTTGGCCTTCTTATACACGTCCTTGTCGTCAACAAGGATCTCTTTGATGTCCGGCGAAAAGTGCTCTCTTATTGACCTGATAACGATGTCGTGCTCCTTGTGGAGGATAGACGGAGCCGGCGCTTGGGCTACTTTGTTCTCTATCGATTTCCAAAGCTTAAGGAGATAATTGAGGTCTCGAGCGAGTTCCGTCTTTGATCTTCCCATGCCGGCCGTCCGAATTATGAATCCCATATTCTCCGGAGGCTTAAGCTGCTTTAAGATTTCCTTGAGATCTTTTCTCTCCTTTTCATCCTCGATTTTCCTCGATACGCCACACAGGTCTGTCCCTGGCATAAGGACGAGATATCTCCCCGCAAGGGATATGTTGGTGGTGAGGCTGGCGCCTTTGGACTGGCGCTCCTCCTTATTCACTTGCACAATGACGTGATCATCCTTCTTAAACACTTCCTGGATGCGCGGGCGACGACGTCCAGATTCAAAAGATTCGGGAAAATAGGACGGATGTACGTCGTTGATGGAGAGAAAGCCGTTTCGCTTGGCGCCGTAATCCACAAATACCGCTTGCAGCGAAGGTTCCACTCGAGAAACGATGCCCTTGTAAATGTTACCGAGCGTTGCCTCGTATGTTCTTACGTGAATATCTAATTCGTCGAGCACCCCGTCCACGACGACGGCCACCCGACATTCCTCAGGGTTCGCTGCATTAATCAACATTTTCTTGATCATAGGTTCGCTATCCAATTGCTAAATTTGTCTGAAACCAATGTAAGCCACCAGGTAAGAGCGTGCGACTCCGAATCGTAGGCAGCGGTGTGTTCACGCCTGAGTTTTCTGGAGCCCGTTGCCTGTATATTTTGCTCCTGCCCTATCGTTGACGAATTCTCCGCCTTGCATCATCTTCGCAAGGGCTTTCCACAGCTCGCTTTTCCCTGCGCCACTTTGAGCGGAAAACATGATAGGCGCTTTTTCTTGAGCCAGGCGGTTTTTCCATATCATGCTTTGGGCTAATATTCGAGACCGCGGCAATTTGTCAATCTTTGTACACACCACAATATGGGGGATACCGAAAGAGCTGAGATACTCCAAAAATGCCGTGTCCGAGTCCATGGGAGCGTGTCTCGCATCGACAACGACGACCACGCCGGCAAGTTCTCGACGGTTCTCGAGATACCTGGAAACCATGGACATCCATTTGTTCCTCTCTTGTCGAGAGGCCGCTGCGTAGCCGTAGCCAGGCAGATCAACGAAAATGAATCGCCCGTTTATCAAAAAGAAATTCAGTTTTCTCGTGCGGCCAGGGGTCTTCGACACCTTCACCAGGCTTTTTCTTCCAAGAAGACAGTTCATCATCGAGGATTTGCCGACGTTCGATCGGCCGGCAAAGGCCACTTCAGGAAGCCGCGCGTGAGGGTACTGTTCCGGCGACTCTGCTCCTACGAGGAAATCTGCGGTATATATCCTCATGTACAAAAGCGCTGGGAAATATGACTATCCTGGCAGCCGGAATTCGTCAGGCTGACAGGCATGAGATGTCCCACATTTGTGACTCTCTCACAATTGTAAGGTGCTCGTCGCAGTATGGACTTCGCTGTCACGAGACGTTCCCGGTAGCCTGTCCTGTGCAGTATCACTCTCTGCAGGCAAGTGAAGATCGGCTCTTAGATAATGTCAAACGAGTCTGTCGTGGCGGAGGTGCATGGGAATCGAACCCACCCAGAACGGTACTAGCGCCCTGCTGACGGTTTTGAAGACCGCGGAGCCCACCAGGACTCTACCACCTCCTCACCTCACGACGGCATATTTCTTGAACACGCGAGAAATATGATCCAACAAACGATATGTGTCAACTGGTTATGAGCCTTGCCGCTGGCAATGCGTTAATGAAAAAACGTGTCGAGCCCAGTTCGAATCGACGCGATGTTGCCATGAAACGCCAAAGACATCTCGTTGTGCGCCGTAAAACCGCACAGCTCGCATACAGAAGGTCCTCGGTTCTTGAGATAGCAACCATAGGAAATTGTACCATCTGGGTCTGCATTGGCCAAGAGACGATCCTCACAAAGCCATCGAGATTTCTGAAACTGCTTCATACTCCTTTCTGTATTCACTATGGGAAACCCGTGTTTTTTCATCTCGATCAAACGATTCAGCAATCGCCTTCGTTCATCGAGCCCCACAAAAAGAGGATCAGGCAAGCCCTGGTAAGGATAATAGAACTGGATAGTTACCCCCGCAACTCGGCCTCTAAGAAAAGAGATCAGCTCGGGGATGGAATCGAGGTTCAAGGCGTTGATGGTGGTGGATACAAATACTCGGTGAGCTTGGGCGCTTCCTTCAATGTTCCTGAATATCGCGCCAAAAACACCCTCTCCCCGAAGAGAATCGTTCATTTGCTCAGGTCCGTCCAGACTGACCCACACGCGGTTTACAGGAAGGTCTCCCCAGGGCAGGGTACCATTAGTGGTCATGCACACACTGGGAAAAAACTTCCTCGCTGTCCATACCACGTCGCGTATATCGAGACCTCCATCCTTCCATAAAAGTGGTTCGCCCCCTTCAATGATTAATATGAGGACGCCCGCGCTTCGAAGAGTGTGTAAGGTGGCGACCACTTCTCTAAAATTCTGATCTCGACTCGGTCGTTTCCAATATGGACAATGACGGCACTTCAAGTTACATTTATGCGTGATTTTATAGCTGGCGAGAACTGGCGATACTCGTCCGAATATCTTGTACGCCAAAAAAGGCCTGACAAAACGAACAACTCCGTTGCGCCATGAGCGTTGAAAGAAATGAGTTTTGCTCACAAGCTGATTCACACGGTAATACTCCAGTGGCCTTGCGTGGCATAGCTGTAGCGCCATTATGAGCGTGCAGGTGCTTGGAATCAAGCCCAGAAGTGTGAATCCCTGCAATGAAGGGACAAAGAGTGGCTCACCCCGGTCAAGAAACCTACCATTATTTTCATAGCAGGGTTGGGTGGCTTCGCGTACACGCCACGAAGAAAGGGATATCCTATCTGGCCTTTGTCGTACAACCAGAGAGAGAGCAAGGACAACCGTCGTCCGCAGCGATGAAACGGCTGAGACACGAACTAGACCTTTATTTTTCTGGGATGCCCGTCTGTTTTCAGACCCCCGTTGACATGTCTTCGGGTTCGCCTTTCTGCCGGCAAGTCTGGCGCGCATTGCAAAACGTCCCTTATGGAAAGACAATCTCATATAAGGGGCTTGCGTATATGATTGGAAAGCCAGGCGCGGCTCGGGCTGTGGGTCTGGCAGTGGCCAAGAATCCCGTGCCTATCATCATTCCGTGCCACCGGGTCATTAGGTCCGATGGCTCTCTGGGAGGCTTTGGTCCGGGCATGGAGTTGAAGCAAAGCCTTCTCGACCTTGAAAACTCCGCGCAAGGGTCGGCCATCAAAATCATGACACCCCAAAGAAGACCCTGATCCTCTTTTGCTGCGAGGGATTTCTGTGCTGAAAAATACCTTTTGCCATATCCCCGGCGTAGGCGAAAAGACGGAATGCGATCTGTGGACCCACGGTATTCTCTCGTGGGAGGACGTTCTCGCCGCGCAGGAATTTGTAGCTCGGTTCAGAGGCCAGACGCTGCTTCCACGAAGAATATCAGAGTCCGTCGATCGGCTGGATAGGCAGGATGCGCGGTTTTTTTCAAAGGGGTTGTCAGTCTCTCAGCAATGGCGCATCTTTAAGGAATTCCGGCAGTCCACAGCCTATTTAGACATCGAGACCACAGGGATGCAAGGCTCTGAGGACTCCGTTACGACCATCGCCCTGTATGATGGCGCCTCTGTCATGTGGTTCGTCCAAGGCGACAATCTTGGAGAATTCAGAGAGGCCGTATCGAATTACCGCGTTTTGGTGACATACAACGGACGCTGCTTCGATGTGCCGGTTCTCCGTCGCTGCTTGCATATTCCATTGAATCAGGCTCACATAGACCTACGGTTCGTGTTGGCGCACCTCGGATTCAAAGGAGGTTTGAAAGGATGCGAGAGGCAACTGGGCATAAGTCGTGGGAGTCTCGACGGCCTCGACGGTTACGACGCCGTGCTCCTGTGGAATGAGTTCAAAATGCGTCGGAACAGGGCTGCATTGGAAACTCTCCTTGCGTACAATATTCTCGATGCCGTCAACCTTGAACGTCTGATGGTGACGGCCTACAACCTTGGCATTGAGAATACCCCCTTTGCTCAGACTCATCAGATAGAACAACCGGCGCCGGTGGAAAATCCGTTTCAGTGTAACGAGGCGGTGGTGAACAAGATTCTGCGTATGAGAGATTTACATCTCTCGTCTTAATGTCAAGAGATGCAGATGTTGATTGTTTTTGAAGGCATAGATGGGTCTGGGAAGTCCACCCAGGCGATGCTCTTGGCGGAAAAATTGAGGCAAAACGGCTTCGATGTCCTCTTGACCTCGGAGCCGACAGATGGCCCCCTCGGGCAAAAAATTAGGCGGCTCAAGACGAGAATCACTCCCCAGGAAGAGATGGAACTTTTCACTGAGGATCGCAAAAGCCACGTCAGAGACGTGATTATCCCTGCGATAGAGAGCGGCAAGATCGTCGTGTGCGATCGATATTATTATTCTTCTGCCGCCTACCAGGGCGCCTCGGGTCTCAATCCACATGACATCATTCGCTCGAATATCAATTTTGCGCCGAAGCCGGATATTACGTTTTTTCTGCATGTGTCCATAGAGAGCGCGCTCGAAAGAATACTCCGGAACCGCAGCTGCGGCCCCTCGCCCTATGAAACCAAAGAAAATCTCCGAAAGGTGGCCCAGATATACGCCATGATTAGGGATTCGAGTTTTGTGGATGTAGACGGGGAAGGGGACCCCAAAACGATTCATTGCGGGCTTTGGCCCTATGTGCAGGTTCACCTGAAATAAAAGCGTTGGGTCTCGGGAATTGTTACCTCATCTTTCAATTTGTGCTTGACTCCACCTGGCTGGAAATCATAATATAGGCTACAGATATTATTATTTGTTTTATACAGATAGAAAGTTTTATGAAACTAAAACTGGCAAAGTTCACTTTGTTTTGGTCGCTCATGTTCTTGGCATATCACGGCAATTTCGTTTGGGCTCTTGATGTCATTTTCCCCGTTATTCGACAATACCCGTCGGGTTATTATGGCACGGGGTACTATTCCAAGCGTCTCTCTCCGCGCGCTGACGGGCTGGTTGGACCAACAGACGCCATGAGATGGGACAGGTTCATGAGCCATGAACTTGGCGTCCAATTCCCCTTCTTTCCCATCCCTTATCCTTGGGATTATGGCAGAGATCTCACTTTTAATTTTCCCGATTTCAACGCGAACGACTGGCCTTAAAGGTGGGTCCGGTAAGGCATGCGGCAGGATTTGGCGGAGAGAGAGGGATTCGAACCCTCGGAACACCTTGTGGGCATTCACGCGATTTCCAGTCGCGCCCCTTCGGCCACTCGGGCATCTCTCCACGACACGGCTTCATTCTCGTTCGGCGCATCGCCACCCCTGTCAAGCTGCAGGTGAAGGCTATATGTAGCAAGTTGTCGCTCAAGACGCCGCCGAACTATTACCCTGCATCATAAACCGGTACGAACACAGAGGTCAATGCCTTCGTGATCCTGCGACTTGACGGGATACCCGTTTTGCGGTCATGTTCGAGGCGGATGCGGCTGGACGACAAAAAACCTGAGATAGCGAAAACCTTTTTCCAAGAAAGAGAGAGAGCTGGCATAATGACATGCGGTGACAAAAATCCATCGGGTACAAGAACGTCTGAGGAGTCGCGCTTTGGATTTGTGGCGGTGTGCGGTCGCCCAAATGTGGGAAAATCAAGCTTAGTCAATCGTCTCGTGGGCGCCTCCTTGGCGGCGGTCACCCCGAAGGCCCAAACGACGAGGCATCGCATTTCGGGTATATTCACGGCGCCCGGCATCCAGATTGTGTTCCAAGATACGCCTGGCCTGCACTCCCCACGCAATCTTTTAGGCCAAGCGATGGTAGCTGTCGCAAAAAAGGCAGCAGCCGATGCTGATGTCGTACTTGTCGTGACCGATTGCACCCGAAGAGCGCTGTTTGTGGACGATGACACGCGTGAGGTAATCCTCCCCCACTCAAGCAAGTCTGTTTTGGTCATAAACAAGATCGATCTTGTTGATCGCAGCATTGCGCAAGAACTCACGAACAAATATACAAAAGAACAGCTTTTTCGGGCGGTAAGGCCCGTGAGCGCATTGACTGGCGAGGGGGTGGAGGAACTCATGGAACGAATAAAACCTCTCATCCCGGTCGGGCGCCTCATGTATCCCGAAGACGACATAAGCGATTTGCCTATGCGTTTCTTCGTGGGGGAGATCATTAGAGAACAGATCCTTTACCTCACCGGTGAGGAGATTCCCTACGTGACCGCGGTCACCGTCGAGGAGTTTCGCGAGCGACCAAACCTGATCTCCATAAGAGCAGACCTTCACGTCGAACGTGACAGCCAGAAGAAGATCCTTATCGGGAGGGGAGGGGAGATGATCAAGAGGATCGGCGTTGCGTCTCGATTGAGACTTGAGAGTTTTCTGGATTCCAAAGTCCACCTGGAACTTTTCGTGAAGGTCTCCCCTCACTGGACGCGGGATCCTCAAAAAATGAAAGAGTTCGGATATTCGTAGTTCATTGGGGTTATTGACGAGATTCAAAAAAATTCTTGAGATCTCCCTGTCAAATGGAGGGCAAGACCCATCTCGACGATGTAATTCCGATAGGAGGAGCGTGTTATGTGGGAAGATATTCAGTCACATGTGTTGCGAACGGTGGGCGTTTATTCATGGAGGATACTAGGAGCGCTGATCATACTCTTGATTGGAGTGTGGTTGGCGAGACTGGTCAGACATAACGTGAAGCGGTTACTCATAACTCGAAAACTAGACGCGACGATCATCCATTTTGCAGACAGCGCTGTTATGGTTGTCTTGTACGGTGTGGTACTCATAGCAGCCCTCCATAGGCTGGGAATTGAAACTACCTCCCTAGTGGCTATGCTTGGGGCCGCGGGTCTCGCCATAGGATTGGCTTTGAGAGCACAACTGTCGAATGTTGCTTCAGGTTTGATTATGATCCTGTTTCGCCCGTTCAGCGTGGGAAATTATATTGAAGGTGGTGGTACTGCAGGCACTGTCGAAAAGATTGAATTGATGTCCACTGAGATTCGTACCCCCGATAACGTGACTGTAATCATTCCCAATTCCAAGCTGACAGCGGATAAGGTTCTCAATTATTCCCACAGGGAAACTAGGCGCTTGGAAATAGTCATCGGAGTCAGTTACAAGGCGGATCTCAACAAAATCAGAGCCGTTCTGCAGAGTGCCATTGATAAAGAGGATCTAATCTTGAAGGACCCACAACCGAGCATCACCATTAAGGAGCTTGGGGACAAGAGTATAAAGATTGCTATTGCGGCGTGGGTAAAATCAAGCGATTATTTGAAAGCCAAGGTCCGACTCAATGAGAAGATCAAAGAACGATATGATTCGGAAGAAATCCCAATCCCCTGATCTACGGCTGAGCACGATCAATCAATGCCATCTCCTGGCAAGCGTCTGAATTGAACTTCAAGACGGGTCCCGCAGAGAATACCAAACTGGCCCATTCAACATGTCTTAAGAACATGAGACTTCCTGATAAACATCGCCGAATTCGTCGGGTATACTCTCATGAAACCAATTACTGTGGCCGTGCTTTTATGACGTTCTACCTCGAGTGGAGTATCTCGCCATGAAAAGGATGAGGCTGATCATTGTATGCCTTTTCCTATGCATGCCGGCAATTGCGCCGGCTCAGGAATCCGCCTCGAATCCAAACACTCTTATCGGTAGTCTCGTAGAGAATGTCAAAGTTAATCCCTATGGACAGGTCGGTTTTCAATGGGTAGGCTCCAACCTGAACCTTCCAGTAGAGAATGAACCGCTTGTCAACTGGCTGCCGTTGCAGATCGGTTCCCTTGACTTCTCGATTAAGGAAGCCAACTTCCGGATGCTCACGGCCGGTCTTAACATAATTGCCTATGAGAAGTACAGTCTTTTCGGCGCAGGCGGCGGTTTTCTCAAACGTCCCTTTATCACAGAGGGAAACGTTCCTGTGAATGTGGGACAAGTAGGAGGCGGTCCGTATATAGAATTCAGCAACACAAATATGTCGAGCTGGTTCTTTCAGACCGGAGTGGGACTGGGCCCGTGCTCTTTGGTCTCTATTGGAGCCATTTCGGCTACGAACTTGGCGATTCTCGATTTGTGCACGACCCCCTCGCCAATCAAACCATGCGGGAGGATATACTCAGCGAGATGTTCGCCCCATTCGTGGGAATTGTCACCCCATCTTCGTATGCCATGCTGACCATTCAATACAGTCCTCTGGCCTATTCCATTACCAACCTGGCTGTGAGAAGTTCCCAAAACAGCATGACCGAGGTGAGCTATTGCTGGAACAAGCCGGGGAATCTTATCACGACCCTCCTTCAGTACAACATGCCGGTCACTGCGTCGGGCTCATTTGGCTTCTGGCTCAATTACAGTTGGTTTATAGCATTTGCCTAAAGCTATGTCCGAATGGCGCAGGTTTTTTGGTTTTGAGTTTTTCGATTGATGATCCAGTTGAGCGCCGAGCAAAGGCGGTCGATCAGGTGATCTGTGGATTTGGCGAAAAAGTTCGAAAACCATGCTTGTTTCATCAGGAGCCACAGTCTTTGTATGGGATTGAGGTCCGGTGAATAGGGAGGAAGAAATACCGGTTCAAATCGTCCCCATTTGAGCCTTTTGCAGCGATGCCGGCTGGCATGATCGAGTATAAGGACATTTCGTTTCCGGGGAAAGCTGATGTCTAGGTTTGCATGGTCTAGAAACGTCTGGAATATCTCAGCGTCAGAGCGGCTGAATATGAGAGCATAAAATTCGCCGGTCCTGGGGCATACTATTCAGCTTGCACTCGTTCTGATATGGGATCCCTGGTAGGGCTGGCGTATGTTTTCGCCCCTCAGAGCACACCGTCGTCGAGGGCGGGGATCGCCCTCGTCGCCTGTTTCATCGCCAAACCAAACGTCGGTCTCTGGATCACACAAAAGGATTTTCAACAACTCAACAAATGCCTCTCTCTTTTTCTCATCCTGCCCGTTGGGCCAAGAAAGAGGGACCTTGAGGCGAAATCCTTGTTCGTGCAGCCACCGCATCACCGTTCGATGTCCAATCTCTTCGTCAAGGGTGTGCGTCAGATACCCGTGAAATTTCTTTCCAGTCCGATGAGTCTCATTGACCAAGTGAGGATGGCGGATGAGATCACCCAACAAGGCTGTCTTCCCGGCAGTAATCTTGGGAGGACGCCCTGACCAGGGCCGATCCGACACGCCGTCCATCCCCTGCCGGTTGAACCTCCCAACTCATCTGGACAAGTTTCGCCTAGTCGTGTTGTAAAGCCCGGCAACCTGGTCATGACTCAGCCCCAACATCAGCGCCTTGATCACCATCATCCGTACCTGGCTCTTCAATGACGACGCCGCACGGGAAGCCGCCTCCAATTCTTCCGACGTGCAATTCTCCTTGTTCGGTATGTTCGCCCGACGAGCCATGCCCCCCATAAATCACATCCCAAAACAAATCGCGAGAAAAATTTATCACCGAATCAGACATTTCTTGTGGCAATCACAGGAGTATGTGGAATGGTCCATCTCGTGATCTTGCGCTCCTGGACGGCTTCTTTGTCAGGTATTGTATCGATGGGAGGAAGGTCGATGCGGTGCAGGATCTCCAGCAGATAGAGCAAGGACTCCAGTCCGATGGCCTCCCTGAGGTCGGGCAGCTCTTGCTCCAGGTCGAGGCACTCCATGGCCCGCCGGGCGAAAGCCCGTGCATCTCTTCTGTTGCCTTTCAGATAGGCCGACGCTCCTTCCTTGGAATTGTCCAAAAGTGATTGCAGCGTCGCTCGAGGGCTGGAGGTGTCCAGAGGCTCAAGAGGGTAAGGTGTGACGGACTTCGCAGAGAGCTCAGCCGCACAAAGCGACAGAAGCATGATCACGGCCATCGGTATCCGGAATTGCCGTCTCAATACCCGCTCCCTACGACAAACGGGGCTCGTTAGTGCACTTGAAAAAGCGACTCATCGAATTCCGGTTTCCCTGCATAGCGGTCGGCAAAAAAGCCCGGCGCTTCTTCAACGTGATCTAAGATGGACGGGTTTACCATGATACCAACTTGGTGAAGCGCGTCCACGACTGCTTGAGGCGAAGGTGGGCAAGTCTTTATTGCAATCATATTATCAATGTCGGGGTGATTCCGGTTGGCCTCGTAAAGACACTTTCCCAACAAGATGGTATGCTTCTTGCCTGGAGTCGGCTTCATGATTTTACCAGTCAAGATCTCCACATCGTCCCACGGTTCACCCTGCCAGGCAAAAGCGATGGACGTCAGAATAATTCCCGTCAGCACCGAGCAATAGGTGCAAATGGTGTCA
>CAYRVH010000002.1:70994-108939 GCA_964427855.1 uncultured Syntrophaceae bacterium | reverse complement strand
GAGCCCCAGAGACAGCGCGTTCGCCCCAGCTATGGTGGTGAAATACGGCACGTGATGCTTTAAGGCCTCGAGCCGAATATGTACAGAATCGAGCCTGGATTGCTTGTCTGACGATGTATTGATGAGAAGGGAAAGCTGGTTGCGTTCAATCAGAGGGATGACGTCTGATCTCCCCTCCTGATGCACCTTGCCTACGATTTCGCATTCAAGCCCAGCTTGTCTCAGGACACGACCTGTTCCTTCCGTACACACGAAGGTGAATCCGCACTCCTTGAGCCTGCGCGCCACGATGACTGCGGATTGCTTGTCTTGGTCTGCGACGCTGAGAAAAACCCTGCCGGGCTTCGGTATAGGGAAGTCCGTACAGTATTGTGATTTGAGAAACGCCGGCCCGAACTCGACGTCTATGCCCATGACTTCTCCGGTGGACTTCATCTCTGGTCCGAGGATTACATCTACGCCAGGAAACTTCGGAAACGGAAAAACAGCCTCCTTGACGCTTACGTGATGAGGGATCACTTCTTTGGTAAAGCCGATATCCTTCAACTTCTTCCCCGCCATAACCCTCGCGCCGATTTTCGCCAGCGGGACGCCGATGGCTTTCGATACAAAAGGTATAGTACGAGAAGCGCGCGGATTGACTTCCAGGACAAAGATTTCGCCGTCTTTCACCGCCAACTGCAGATTCATGAGCCCTTGCACGTGGAGTTCATGGGCAAGGAGTTTAGTGATCCGCCGTATTTCATCGAGATAATAGCGTCCAAGGCTATACGGAGGGAGAGAACATGAGGAATCCCCTGAATGAACCCCCGCTTCTTCGATATGCTCCATGATTCCGCCTATCACCACGTCGGCGCCGTCCGAGACGGCATCCACATCGATCTCCACGGCGTTGGAAAGATAACCGTCAACGAGGATGGGGTGTTCCGGCGAGGCCTGCACGACGTACTTGAGATAGTCTTTCAAGTCTGAATCAGAATGCACTATTTCCATGGCCCTTCCGCCGAGCACGTACGAAGGCCTCACCACCACTGGGTAGCCAATCCTTTGCGCCACTTCCACCACCTCTTCATACGAATAGGCGATGTCGTTAGGCGGCTGTTTCAGCCCAAGCGCTTGAAGCATTTCCTTAAATCGTTTCCTGTCTTCGGCCCGGTCGATGGCATCTGGAGTAGTCCCGATGATGGGTACTCCATGACGGGCGAGAGGAACTGCAAGCTTCAGCGGCGTTTGGCCGCCAAACTGCACAATGACGCCATCAGGCTTTTCCCTCTCCACGATTCCTAGGACGTCCTCCAAGGTAAGCGGCTCAAAATAGAGTCGATCGGACGTATCGTAGTCGGTGCTTACGGTTTCGGGATTGCAGTTTACCATGATGGTCTCGTATCCATCCTCTTTCAATGCAAAGGCGCCGTGCACGCAGCAATAGTCAAACTCGATGCCCTGCCCTATTCTGTTGGGTCCGCCGCCCAAGATCATGATCTTTTTTTGATTGGTTGCGCCCGATTCGTCCTCGTCTTCAAAAGTCGAGTAAAGGTAAGGAGTGTAGGCTTCGAATTCGGCCGCACAGGTGTCCACACGTTTGAAGACAGAACGGACTCCGAGCCGTAGTCTGAGAGATCTGGCCTCGTCCTCACTCACACCTCGGAGTTGGCCGATGCGATAATCGGAGAAGCCATATGATTTGACGAGCTTCATATTGTCGGCGGCGTCTTGTCCATCAAAGAAACTCGGTTGGGTGATAGCTTTCTCCAAGTGGACAATCTGCCGCATTTGATCCAGGAACCAAGGGTCCACTGAACTCGCGGCGTAGATTTCCTCAACTTCGACGCCGGCGCGAAGGGCATCAGCCAAATAAAAGAGTCGATTTGGCGAAGGTCTTTTGATGAGGGACAGGATTTGTTCTTTCGGGACATTCAAGTCTAGACGAGGCTCGAGGCCATATACATCGATCTCCAAAGACCTCAACGCCTTCTGGAGTGATTCTTTGAAATTTCGGCCTATAGCCATAACCTCGCCCACGGACTTCATCTGCGTGGTAAGGGTATCGTCGGCCAAGGCAAATTTCTCAAAGGTGAACCGCGGAATCTTGGTGACAACGTAGTCTATGGTGGGTTCGAAGGATGCCGGGGTTTTGAGGGTGATATCGTTGGTAATCTCATTGAGATAATATCCAATGGCAAGCTTGGCCGCTATCTTGGCGATGGGAAAGCCTGTAGCCTTGGATGCGAGCGCGCTGGATCGACTCACCCTAGGATTCATTTCTATCACGATGACGCGCCCTGTATGCGGGTGCACGGCAAACTGGATATTTGACCCTCCGGTGTCAACGCCTATTTCCCTGATGATCGCGCACGCCTGGTCGCGCAAGACTTGATATTCTTTGTCGGTGAGGGTCTGAGCGGGCGCCACGGTAATGGAGTCGCCGGTGTGAATTCCCATGGGATCGAAGTTTTCAATAGGGCAGATAATGACGACATTATCTTTCCCGTCTCGCATGACTTCCAGTTCGTATTCTTTCCATCCGAGGACCGATTCCTCAATCAAAATTTTGTGGACAGGCGAGGTCTCGAGGCCATGCCGTGCTAAATTTTCAAATGATGCTTCATCAAACGCGATGCTGCCACCCGAGCCGCCTAGGGTGAACGAGGGCCTGATGACATTTGGAAAGCCCAGGTCTTTTGCGATGTCCCAGGCCTCGCTCAGCGACTCAGCGTACCCGCTTCTCGGCAGGTCCAGCCCGATGCGCGCCATCGCAGCCTTGAAGAGCTCACGGTCTTCAGCTTTTTGTATGGCCTCTATGCCGGCTCCTATAAGTTCTACACCGAATTTGGCCAACACACCGGCTTCATACAACTCTACGGCTTTGTTGAGCGCCGTTTGCCCTCCAAGCGTGGGCAGGAGGGCATCAGGTCGCTCTCGCTCGATAATGGCGGTCAAAATGTCCAGCTTGAGCGGTTCAATATAGGTGGCGTCTGCAAATTCCGGGTCAGTCATGATCGTGGCGGGATTCGAGTTGACAAGGACGACTCGGTAGCCTTCTTCTTTGAGGGCTTTGAGGGCCTGGGTCCCAGAATAATCGAACTCGCATGCCTGACCGATGACAATGGGGCCTGAGCCGATCAGCATAATAGATTTCAGATCTTCTCTCTTGGGCATAATCCTTACTCTTATCCGCTGAAGAGGAATGCGCGGCATGTTATTTCGTCTCGCAATATAGAGACTCCCCTTGTAGAATTCAATAAAGTGTTCTGGGACAATTTTCCGACGCGACTCGATATAGTTCAACGGGGGTGATATGATCGGGGACTGGGACTGAATCCTTAGTGAATGCTGAAGGCCGTGGCTAATTGATGACAAGCCGGTTTTTTGACGAGAATGTACTGCGGTCCTTGCGTGAATCGTGGGCCCTTGGGTGGCCCATGATCCTGATCATGTTCTTTCAGTTTCTCATTGGTTTCACTGATGTCTTTGTCGCTGGTTATCTTGGCACGGAGGTTCTGGCAGCAGTCGGCTATGTGGGCCAGCTTTACTGGACGCTGATGATACTGGCCAACGGCCTCAATGTTGGTACGGTGTCCATGGTATCCCAAGCCTACGGTGCCCAGTCGTGTGAGGGTGTGGGAGTCATCGGTGCGAACTCCCTTTTGGTGGGTATATGCGTAGCCGGCGCCATTACCTTGCTCTCTCAGCTTTTTCCCCATCTCATCGTAAAACTTGCGGGAATGCCTGCCGAGATACAGAATATTGCAGAGAATTTTCTTCGAATATTCTCGCTGGTACTCATTCCCACCTATGTAATGATCCTCACCAGCGGCGTATTGCGGTCTTCCGGCCGGGTGCGTATCACCATGGTGAACAGTTTTGCGGCGTCGTCGCTGAATGTGGTGGCAGACCTAGTCCTCGCCTTCGGTTATGGCCCGATTCCAGGAATGGGATACATTGGGATTGCCTGGGCCACGGCTATCAGTACGACGCTCGGTATGTGTTTGAATCTTGTGTTTGTGATGAGAGGGGCCTACGCCATATCATTTGGTTCCATCTTTCGGCCATTGAGCCCCTGCATGAGGAATCTCCTTAAGTTGGGGATCCCCACCGTGCTGCAACAAACGTCTTGGAATGTGGGAACACTTGTGGTGTATCATTTGGTGGGAAGCATTAGGAACGGGGAAATAACAGCGCTCGCCGCAATGACAGCAGGCGTCCGGGTCGAGGCGGTCATTTTCCTCCCGATTTTTGCCCTTAACATGGCAGCGGCGGTGATGACGGGGAATCGTATTGGCGCGGGTGATATTGCCGGCGCGCAGAGAGGCGCTCGAGTGGCCGCTTGGCTCTGCTTGGTCATTATCTTGGTTCCCTCAGGGCTGATATTTGTGTTTGCGCCGGAGGTGGCGTCGTGGCTTGTCCACGATCAGCCAGTCTTGGAGGAAATGATTCGATATCTGCGCATCAATATGCTAGGTACGCCTTTTCTCGCGGTGGGAATCACACTGGCCGGGGCTATCCAGGGCGCAGGAGATACATACGGGAGCATGAAGATCATCGTGACTGGTATGTGGTTTTTGCGCATTCCTTTTATTTTGGCGACCATATACGTATTCGGAGTGGGCCCGGTTGGTGTATGGTGGGCGATGACGTGTTCTATAGCTTTTATGTGCGGCCTCTTCATCAAACGGTTCTCTCGAGGAGAATGGACGACAGCATCGAGAGACAAGTCCCAAAATAAGCTGCTATGGGAGGCATGCCTGCCCAGCAAAAGCGTTGCTGAGGCGCCTAGCGGGCAGACAGAAGGCAGCGAGCAGTGAGAGAATCATCGCCGCCGCTCAACGTGAATGAGGATCATCGTGAAGGACGCGCCCGTCAGGGATATCCTGATCATCGCTAACCCGGTCGCGGGAAAAGGCAAGGCAATAAAGAAAACCCGCATCCTGGCGGAGCTGCTCCGGTCAAGGAATCACCGTGTAGAAGTATATATCACCAAGAAGCCCGGGGACGCGACGGATCGAGCCCGTCGCATCACTCCACCGTGCGACAGGATCGTCATAGCCGGCGGAGATGGCACGGTCAACGAGGTGCTCAACGGGCTGGAGGAGCCATTTCCGATACCCATAATTCACTTTGCCACAGGCACGGCAAACCAACTGGCGCATCACCTGAAGACGCCGAGAAAACCATCGAAACTCATTCCATTGATCGAGCACGGCGCGATCCGAAGGATTGACATGGGGCTGGTCGGCGCGCACCGTTTTCTCCTCCAGACGAGCGCAGGCTTTGACGCCTTGGTCACGAAGGTTATGGCCGAGCAACCCAAAATAGGGTTAGGCTACCTCGCGTACGCCTTGCCCATTATGAGAGCCATTTTTCGCCATGGCCTCACCGATGTGGAAGTCCAGATCGATGGCAAAGAAGCGGAAAGAGTCCGCGGGGTCATTATCACCAAAGTCAGCCATTACGGGGGCATATTCGTGTTTTGCAAGAGCGCATCCATGGACACGGGCGCATTCGATATATGTTTGTTCCACGAGAGGAGTTTGGCGGTTCATTTGTGTTCTTTTATGGCTGCGCTTTTAAGGCTCACCCCGTACGTGCCTTGGATGTCTCACGAGAGGGGTACGCATGTTCGCATCTACGCGTCCTCTTCGACGCCTGTACAGATCGACGGGACCTACGCGGGGACGACCCCCATAGAAATTCAGTTGATACCGCGGGCTGTGCCGGTGCTTGTTGCAGAATAGCGTCCATGGCGCGACAAGGCGAAAGACGGCCTCCTCATAGAAGCTCTTCAATAGCGCGAGGAGGGACTCGCGGCATGGCCCGCGCGACTCGGCAATCTCTTTGGAAATGTCAAGAATCAGTTTCGTTGCTCGTGATCTGTGCGGCTACACTCTTCTCTATGGACTGCCGAAGCGCTTCTCCCTTGACGGGCTGCTCAGGCTTTATGATGTTGACCTTGCCCGCGTCGAGGTCTTTGAACGCGCTCTCCACGAAGAATGCATCTCCCTTCGCCGTGATGGTTACCATGATGGCCCTCGTGATGTTCAGCCGTTCTTTGAGCACCTCAAGGGCCTGGTCGATCCCTGCGCCTGCCTCTTTTACGCCTGAAATGGCTTTACTCACTTTTTCCGGACTTACGACATCGAAGCGGTCCGCTGCCGGCCCCCTGGGCTGCGCCGCCCTATACCACGCGTCTATCTCCTGCTGAGGCGGCCGTTTTTTGAAACCTTTGAAGTAGAGGAGTACCGCGAGGCGCGGCTTGCTCACTTCAGCTTCCTTTATAGGCTTCTTTGTGACAGATTTAGGCGCCATGAGGGTGATTTGCGGCTTCTCCCATTTCTCCGAACTGACCCCGATAAAGGGTTCTTCGACGCCGTGGGGGATGAGGACGACTACAAGCAATACGGCTGCGGCCACGGTGGCCAAGGCTGTCACTGGTACACGGGTGAGAGGGGAGAGCCAGTCGAGAACAGCTTTGAAAATTCTTCCAGAAACGGATTCGGCCCCAGCTTCTTTTTCTGGGGAACGATCTGACGCGGCCCTGGCACTGGAGGAAACCTCGTATGCCGCGACCGAGGTCGCCCATTTTCCTACGGCTTCGCCCCTGACCGCTTCTATATTTTCGAGGACTCGGTTGAATCGCTCGACCACCGCGGGCTGCCCTTGGAACTTGCGCAGCGCAAATTTGAGACCTGCGATGATTTGGGTAAGCTGTAATTCATAGGCCTTCGCGGCGTGGGCGTCCGACATTCGTATATATTTTTCGAACAGCTGAGGATCATCGCACTCCTCGGAAGAAGGCATACGAAACGTGGCTGCGCCGAAATGTGCGCTGAGGTCCGACTCTAGAGGAATCTTTTCAAGGGCCCTCAGGGGACAAAATGATTCTCCTTCTTGGCAAGACATTCTTTCGTACTGCTGAATAAGTTGATCCTCAATCCTGCCTAGCAACTTCTTTAGCGCCATCAGATTCGAACCGGGGGCTTGCATCAGCGCGTTCAGGTCATGGAGATGCTGCTGCAACTCATTGGGGCCCTTTGGATGGAATCCCAAGATGTCCTCCGCTTTGGAGAAAGGAACCGGCATGACTTCTTCCGAGGGAACCCCGTCAATCAGCTTTTTCTCCGGCAACGCCGGATAGTTGTCCTGGACGAGATCCAGTCTGGGAAGCTTCTTTGGGTATGTGAGCCCGCTGCCTGGGGACAGAATGCCACGTCTCACCAGGTCTTCATAGGATCGTATCAATACCTTCACGGTCGCTGCCACGGCCATGTTGTAGAGATATTCAGCGTCCTCTCTCATCGCCGCGCCGAGAAGATACCTGCGCCAAAAGTCGTCGCCCGCGCGCCATAGTTTTTGCCAATCTTGACGGGTGGACATTTGCAGTCGTTCGGCTGTTTTTATGGCAAGGCAATTCACAAAGGCGCCAATGTCAAGGCATCCGGTTAATGGTCCCTCCTGGATGGTGGGAGGCTGGAAAAAGAGGGGATCCGCGAAGAACTCACGTATCGTCTGAACATTTGCGTTGATCTGCCTGTTATAACATTTTGATTTAAGATAATTTTCCCAGATAACATGCCCGAAGCCCAGCGTTGAACGGACGTGCTGCACTGAGCAGGCGTCGGCGGCAGCGTGCACCACAGGTCCCATGAGTTGGGCTCCGACTATAAACTGGTTCGGCCCTCGGACTTCCAAGGGTTCATAGTGGTACTCGATGAGCTGCTCATAATAAAATCTGGCGAGCACGTTCCACGGAGCGAATTTCGTCGCGCTAAGCGATCGGTTGAAGTTTTGATCCCACGCCTCCTCCCCTGCCTGCCAAGAAGTTCTCAGACGCTCGAGGACAAGGGAATTCTCCACATCGACTATTCCGAGGAGATGGTCGGAAATCCCCTTGACCACAAGCGAATCAATCCCCCTCATAGAGGAGGTTTCATAGGCGTAACCGCTTGAGTTCGGCCAAGGGACGTCGGCGTCCGGCAAGGGATTGATGAAGTGATTAAAAGCGGTAAACATATGGAACCCCAGGCCGACGACATTTCGCTTTGTTGGGCCAGGTATTCCTCGGAGCGAGAGCGCCAAATCCCCGAATTTATCCGTGTGCAATGACTCGAAGCCGACCAAACGTTCCACTGCGCTCTGATGTGGAGGAATTTCAGCGAGGGGTTTCTTGGCCCCATAGGCCAATTCGAAGGTTTGCAACGCGCTTTTATCAGCCTCGCTGCCGAACTTTTTGATATAGGCTACCGCGTCTGATACTACCCAGTAATGGGATTTTGCCATCATTTTTGGCTTCCTCTCACCGGGGGCTTCCCGCAAAGACACTGGCGCGCCGGCTGTTGCCAGAGATTCTGTCAGCGAATCGCCCTATATGCCAGCTGTGCCTCACACGGATGGTGCCACGCATGTTGCGATTCTTCGCACGACTGAATGGATCGCGAATTGGGCGGCGAAGGCTTACTGTGCGTCATCGCCTCGAAATAAAGGATTCGTACGCGTAGGGACGATCATGTTAGCGCCTTCCTCGGACGGCCCACCTCTTGCGCCTCGCACGTCTCCCTCGCTAGTTTGGCGCATCATCCCGCAGCCGGCGTTTGTTTTTGAGAAACTTTATATTACCCTGAACCGATTGCTGTTCACCTCACAAGCGATTGGCCTCTATTGTTAACGATCGCGGAACAAGTCCGCATCTGACAACACTGACCTGAAACACTCTCTGGCAGGCGATTGTCGCTTGCCCAGAATCGATGTAAATTGCAAACTGCGTCTCAGGGTGTGATTGCTTTGAAAAACGCGAGAGACATTTCACGTTCATCCCGCCACATGGAAACCAAATGGGGTGGTCACGACTCTCGAGAGACCTCGGCAATCACCTCCGATAACCGCGTCAATTCAGTGCGCGAAAAGACTATTTCCAGGGCTTCCAAGGCATACCACGCCCCTTTACCTGTGAGATCGGCCTTGCACATGACCTCGTCAACACCTTGTTCGGCCAGGAATTCAGCAACGCGCACCCCTTTCTGTCGTTCAAGTGTTCGGAAAGGGTTCTTCATGTATGACTCGCAGCGGACATGACCTGTCGCCATATTTTTGACTAATATAGCAAAAAAGTGTGCGTCTCCAAAATGATTGGATATGATGCTCTGTTCGTTTGGTTTCGCGTCATGTTCAACGTCTATAGGGACTGCGATGCGCCAGGTCTGTATTTGATCAGGCTCGTAGTGGATGAGAATCTTGTCGATATCCGGCCACCGGTCGAGAATCTCTTCTTCGAGATGCGAGACTATCTGGTGCGCTTCTCTGAGCAGCCTTGTTCGCATGCGAAGGGAGAACTCGACGAACTTGTATCTTCCGGAATTGCGACCACCTATTGAGACGACCTCACTCACATCAGGGTGGCTTTCCATGATCTTCCGGATTTCATCGAGGGTAGCGTGGTCAAGGGTGGCGTCAAGGAGTACTTTCACGGCGTCGGTCATGATCTGAAAGCCGGCTCGACCTACAAGGAAGGCCACGAATATTGCGACGTACCGATCTAGATAATAGCCTAGCTGCGCGCCCACGACTGAAGCCAAGATCACCATGGTGGACAAGAGATCCGAATAGATATGCTTTGCATCTGCCACCAAACTCGGCGAGCCCACTTGAAGACCGACGCGCAACTCGTATCGGGAAAATGAAAACGTGACAATTATGATCAGCATGATTCCCAACACGATAAGCGGAACGTTGTGCAATGGTCCGGGCTCGGAAGAGCCAATGGCATCGGAGACGATCTCGAACGCCGCATACAAGATAAACAAGGAAGACACAAGCGCGACGAGATTCTCAACTTTGTACAGCCCTTCAGGAAATGTTTTCGTTTTGCGACTGGAAATGACGATGCCGACGAAAATAGTTGCCGACGATATGACATCCCCCAGAGAATGGATGGCGTCGGCTCGGAGGGCAAGACTGCCTGAAGCCTCTGCAAGGCCGTATTTCAGGCCTGTGAGGAGAAGATTTGTCAGACACGAGTAGGCGGCGACCCGCGAGTAAGAATTCATGGGCTATTGATGTTGGTTACGCCAACCGAAGCCTTTGCGCCCCTTGCGACGACAAGTCGCCGGCATGACGCCCGGATTGGTCCTATGAATCCGGGTATCTCCGCATTTCGGACACACAAGCTGGCGTCCTGTCCCGAATGGAACTTCCCACTCGTGGATGCAGTTCAAGCACCGAAATTTTCTCGTGAGGATTGGTCCGTTCATTGCGGTGACGCGTCACTCCGTTTCATGCGGCCAGGCGATCGCAACAATGCCCGATAAGGTTATACCACAATTTCTCATGAAGCGTTATCCGATCTTGGCCGAATATGTAGCGTCGCAGGCCGCCTTAGCTGCTGCCCTCTTAGCGTTTCTTTAGCTTCATTGTCAGTCTGATTATTCTGCGCATTTTTACAATGGCTCAGACTGACGTGAGAGTACGCCTTCCTCAAGAAGGTGTGGTTATAGGGGTTCTGAGGCCTAGTTTTGACATCTTTTTCCATAGCGCTTGACGGCTGATTCCAAGCAATTCCGCTGCCTTTTTCTTCCTGCCTCCCGCTTGTGTCAGAGCATTGAGTATCTTTTCAGCATCAGAATTCATCAAATGTGGCCTGTTCAGCGACGAAGGCTTCTTATTCTTACCTGCCACAATGGACTCAGGAAGGTTTACAACTTCTATACAGTTTGTACGGCACACCACGAAAGCGTATTCCAGGGCGTTAATCAACTCGCGAATATTACCAGGCCAATCGTAAGAGAGGAGCATTTCCATAGCGTCTGGACTTACAGTCGCAATGTTCTTGCCTGTTTTTAGTCTGTTTTCTTCAAGAAAATGCCCAATAAGCATCGGCAAATCTTCCCTCCTTTCCCTCAGTGGCGGGAGCCGGATGGGGATTACGTTCAATCGATAAAACAGGTCTTCTCGGAAGAGATTCTTGCTAATCATGTCTCTCAAATCCCTATGGGTAGCAGAAATGATTCTCACATCGACTTTGACCGGCCTACTATCACCGACACGCTCGAACTCCTTTTCTTGAATCACTCTGAGGATTTTCACTTGCATTGACAAAGGGATGTCTCCTATTTCGTCGAGGAAGATGTCTCCCTTATGTGCGAGTTCAAACCGCCCCATTCTCGTCCGATCTGCGCCTGTATATGCGCCCTTGACATGGCCGAATAGCTCGCTTTCGAACAAAGATTCGCTTAGGGCTGCGCAATTTACTTTGACGAAAGGACTAGCGCTGCGTTTCCCCAATTTATGGATGGCAGCAGCGACCAGTTCTTTGCCTGTACCGCTTTCACCGTAAATAATGATTGGAGCTTCAGATTGGGCTGCGTCCCCGATCAAATCAAAGACCGACCGCATAAGCCGTGACTTGCCCAAGATGCCGTGAAAATGGTCTCTGTCTCTGAGGACGGAATTAAGCTTTGCAATCTGTTCGTCGCGGGAAGCTATTTCACTCAGGTCTAAGAGCGTTTCGACTGCTCCGATGATTTGTTTGTCTTCCCCTAAGAGCAGTGAAGCGTTTTTCATGACTGGCAGCGATGAACCGTCTTTCCTTCGAATTACACATTTTCTTCTCTCGCCGTGACGGGTTTCGAATAAATCGCATATAAAGACGTTCTCGCTCACCACACGCGCCGAACAATTATCACAACGAAGTATTGTGCACTGGCTCCCGATGAGTTCCTCTCTGGAATATCCCGTGATGGCTTCAGTTGCGTTGTTGACAGAAACGATCATGCCATCACGATCTACGACCATGAGGCCGTCCATCATGGTTTCTATTATGGCATGCCAGTAATAAATAATCTCATCGCGTTTCACGGACGCCGGCCCTCCTGGAAGGTAAACGAGAACTTGTTAACATAGGTTGACATATTTTACGTTTTTACGCAAGCAGGTTTACGTACTCGACAAGGACTCTAAATACACTGAACGCCCTGTCTTTGGGAGATGCGCATTAAAACTAGTCTTTTAGCCATATTAAAAGTGCATCGGTCTAGATCACGCACCTGGCACGTTCATTGCTTATCGATTTACCAGAACTCAACAAATCTCTCGGAGGAGGACGATCGATGGCTACTGTCGACTTAACCGCAATAAAGCCTGCGAAGGTAATCGATGCAAGGGGGAGCGCATGCCCCGGCCCGTTGCTGGAAGCAAAAAAAGGTATAGGCGCAGTGAAGGTGGGGGAAACACTAGAAATTCGATCTAGCGACCCCGGCACGAGAAATGACATCCCTGCCTGGGCGAAAAAGGTCGGTCACGAATACCTTGGGGTTTTGCAATCAGAAGGGTATGACCGACTCTTCGTGACCAGGAAGAAATAGTGAGCCCGAGCCATGGCGATTTCCACATCAGAACCTGCGGACGCCAAAATTCTGATTTTGGCAACTATATCGTGTGCTTATCCTGGGGCAGACACGGTGGGGCAGGCGCATTTATCATATCCTCACAATACGTACGTGATGAGGATTCCATCGCCCGTGATGCTGCCCGAAGACTTTTATTACCGGGCGTTCGAGAAGGGTATCGGCGGTATCATCATTATGAGTTGCGGGGAGGAATGTCCGTATGAAGGGGCTTATCATCGCCTAGCTGCGAGAGTGGATAGGATAATGGCGGGGTTGAAGGAAAAGGGTTACGTGAGTAAGCGAGTCAAACTCACGGCAATTTGTACAGTATGCACCAAGGCATTTCTCAAAGAGGTCAATGAAATGAACGACCTACTGAAAAAGATTGGTCCTCCTCGTAAAGGAGAGGTGGAGAGTTAGAATCATGAAACACGACGCCTTGCAGTTTGACACGCTGGTTATCGGCGGCGGAATAGCCGGTTTGACGTCTGCGCTGGATTTAGCAGACCAAGGGTACCATGTAGCGGTGGTGGAGCGAGAAGCCAGCATAGGCGGAACAATGATAGCTCTCAGCAAGGTCTTTCCCACTCTCGACTGCGCAAGTTGCATTACAACCCCGAGAATGGCGGCGGCCGCGCATCACCCATCCATCGATATTTTTACGTACACAGAGATCGAAGCTATAAGGCCTCAGGGGGATTTGTACCAGGCTGTTCTCAGGAAAAAACCTCGGTACGTGGAGGAAGACCTGTGCATAGGGTGTCGCCAATGTGAATACGTATGCCCCGTCGAGGTTCCGCACGAATTCGAGGGTGGCCTCGGTTCGAGAAAAGCGATTTATTTTCCCTTTGCTACAGCTATACCGCAGAAAGCTCTTCTGGACGCGAGTAACTGCATGCTGTGCGGCTCATGCCAGAAAGTGTGCCCGACGCATGCAGTGAATTATACTATGCAACCAGAGCAGATCACGTTCAATGTCAAAACGGTCATTGTCGCCACCGGCTTCCGGCTTACACCAAAAGACGCGAAAAAAGAATATTCCCCGCCGGGCAGCCTCAACATATTGACTTCCCTTCAGATGGAACGGCTCTTGTCCCCTCACGGTCCCTATGGCCGAGTTATTAGACCGTCAGATGGAAAGGTACCCGATTCGATAGCATACGTACAGTGCGCTGGTTCTCGCGACAAGAGCCTGGGGGTATCTTACTGCTCTCGAGTCTGCTGCATGTATGCGATCAAACAGGCGATGCTTCTCTCAGGGGCGCTGCCCCTGGCCGATGTGACCATTTATTACATGGACATCCGAGCTTTTGGGAAAGGCTATGAAGAATTTTATCAAAACGCGAAGGCCATGGGTATTCAGTTTATTAAAGGCAAAGTGGCAAAGATTGTCGAAGGCGAAGAGCACAACTTGATGCTTCGTGTCGAGATGATGGAGGAGGACGGACGAGTAGAGGAACGGTATCACGATCTCGTAGTGCTTTCCCTCGGAATGCTGCCTGGAGAAAATCCACGAGAATTTATACCTTTGGAACTGGACAATGACGGCTTTGTGAACTTGTCCGACCCAAAGTTGGCGCCAGCCGTCACGAATCTACCAGGCGTCTTTGTTGCCGGGACCGCCTCGGGCCCCAAGGATATCGTGGATACTATCGTCAAGTCCGGCGCAGCCGCAATGGAGGCCGCCAATTACATGCGGGCTCTTGATGAAGCATCCAAGTTCCGATCAGCCTACGAAGTGTCTCAGGACGAAGGGGCCGTGAATATTGCTGCCAGCTAGTTCATGGGAAATTCCTGGCAATACACGAAGGGGATAATCATGTCAGACCAAGTTCAGACGCTCAAGCCAAGCGATACAGGCGATACGGGGTCGGTGAAGAAACTTCCGCGGATCGGTGTGTACATCTGTCACTTTCCGATGTCGTGGACGTAGCCCTTGTTGCTGAAGAGGTCCAGAAAATCCCAGAAGTACAGATAGCACGGACAAATATGTTCATGTGCTCTGATCCTGGTCAAGAGATGATTCTTGAAGATCTGAAAAAAGAACATCTTGATGGCGTGGTGGTGGCGTCATGTTCTCCCAAGCTCCATGAACTCACATTTCGCAATACCCTGAAGCGTGGGAATCACAATCCTTTTTTGTACGAACATGCCAACATCAGAGAACAAGTGAGTTGGGCGCATCATGGCGATCCGGCTGGGGCAACTCAGAAGGCTCTGCGAATGGTTGCGGCTGCGGTAGCAAAGGCTTCTCGCCTTCAGCCTCTCGAGCCGATTCGTATCGACGCCTACCCCCAGGCCGTTGTGATCGGCGGCGGTATTGCCGGTCTCACTGCAGCGAAGAGACTCTCTCAACGTGGCATTGGGGTGACATTGGTTGAGAAATCCTCCTTCTTGGGGGGGCAGGCAGCTCAGCTCGACCGAGTGTACCCCTCTGAAAATACAGCAAAAGAGCTGGTGATGCGCCTTGTTGAAGAAGTCTTAGATGGCCCGAACATAACCATTTACACTGATTCGGAAGTTGTATCGAGCAAAGGCACCATAGGGGATTTCCTCGTGGTTGTGCGTAGGCGCACAAACGCAGACACCGCTCAGAGGATAGGAGAAGTCGATAAGAAGACCGTTTTTCGTCCATTTCAAGGGTGTGCAATCCGTCAACCGGCGCTTCCGGTCGGCTCCGAGGATATCGAGATCAAAGCGGGCGTTGTTATTGTAGCGACGGGATTCAAGCATTATGAGCCGAGAAGTGGCGAATATGGGTATGGGGAGTCCCCGAGGGTTATTACGTTGCCAGACCTAATCAAGATCCTGTCCTCCGACGGACCTACGGGAGGGCAGCTTCAAATTCAAGGGCAGCCAGTGAGGGATGTGGCCTTCATCCATTGTGTTGGGAGTAGACAAATAGACGGGATTCACGAGCCTCAGGCGGATGGAAGAGTGAATGCCTATTGTTCTCGTGTCTGTTGCACAGCCACGCTGCATACTGTCAATGAGCTGAAAGATCGATTTCCTCATGTCAATGTGTATGAATTTTATCAGGACATCAGGGCCTACGGGAAAGGTCATGAAGATTATTACGAAAAGGCGTCTCAGAAGGGGGTACTCTTTTTCAGGTTCACTTCCGAGTCCCTACCTGTGGTGGAAAAGGCGGGACCGACCTCCAAGAGACCTCTCAAGGTGAGAGTGCGAGACACTCTCACCTTCGGAGAGGACCTCGAAATACCGGTAGATCTTGTGGTTCTCTCAGTGGGGATGATGCCTAATGATATTGGAGAGCTGTCGGACATATTTAAGCTTCCTATTGGAACCGATCGATTCCTGCAGGAAGTGCATCCCAAGCTGAGACCCGTAGAGATGGCCATCAATGGATTGTTGTTGGCGGGAGCGGCGCAGGGACCCCGTGACATGACTGAAAGTTGTGCATCTGCTGCCGCCGCCGCTTCTAAAGCCGCAATCGCCTTAGGCAAAGGATACGTTGAGCTCGAGCCATTTGTGGCCCAGGTCGATCCAGCACGGTGCGATGGATGTGGGCTGTGCTTGAAGGAATGCAGCTACGAAGGGGCATTGACGTTGACGGATGTTGCGGTCGGAGAGCAAGTCGAACGCAAAGCTGTCGTTACTCCCGCGCTCTGCGTTGGGTGCGGAGCTTGTGCGGCAGTCTGCCCACGCAGAGCCATTAACGTCAGCGGTTGGACCCTTGACCAGTTTGATGCAATGGTGGACGCCATAGCTGCGCAATAAAACTGCAAGGGAGGTGGCCATGAGTCAGGAAACGGAGAAAGAAGCGCTGAAGGCTTTGAGAGAGGCGAGGAAGAAAATCATAGAAGCAGCACGTGAAAGAATTAAGCAAACCAGGGCGATCCAAAAACAGCTCTCAGATGCTCTCATCCAGGGGCCGAAGACTGTCCCTGAAATATCTCACGCAACCGGTATTTCTTCACACGAGGTACTCTGGCATCTGACATCGATGAAGAAATACGGGAAGGTAGTGGAGGGAGAGCAAAGCGGGGACTATTTCCAATACATACTACTCAAGGAGTGAGCTATGGCGCACGTAGTCGATCCGACGTTCATTGACACATTAGCAAGGTACGGTGCTGCTGACATGAAGTCGTGCTTTAATTGTGGGAATTGTACGGCGATTTGCTCTTTGACTGAAAACGGGGCTACGTTCCCTCGAAAATTCATCCGGTATGCCCAGCTAGGCATGGCGGATCGCATAGCCAGCAGCAAAGAAATGTGGCTTTGCTACTACTGCGGAGACTGTTCCGCCACGTGTCCTCGTCAGGCGGAACCTGGAGAATTCGTTGCGGCAGCTCGCCGGTACATCATATCCCAATACGATCCCACTCGGCTTGGAAGGCTATTATATACCTCAAAAACGTTTGCTGTCATTTTCTTGGCGGCTGCTGCACTCGTCTTAGCGTTCGTGGTGCTCCATGGCTTTGGCTCCATGCCAACTGATACGTTGCGACTGGGGGCATTCATAAACGTGGAGTACATTCATTATACAGGTCAGGCCGTCATCGTTATCGCTGGGGCCATCGCTTTGTTAAGTTTGCTGAACATGGTAAGGAAGCTCAACCAGTCGTTGCATATTGCGAGTTCAGCGTCAAATGAGTTGACATGCGATGAAACATCGAGTTCGAGCAAATGGCAACAGTTGACTGGCGCTCTTTACGAGGTCATATCTCAGACTCGCTTTGATAAATGCGATATTCAAGAGACCCCCTGGTATCTGTCACGACGATTCGTTCATTTGTCTATTATGTGGGGCTTCTTGGGACTGCTGGCCGCAACCGCGCTCGACCTGCTTTTTAAACAGCCCTATTCTCACGTGCCTATTTACTATCCCATGAGAATGCTAGGAACCATTTCCGGTCTATTTGTTCTGTATGGAACCACATTGGCGCTCGTGAGCAGAATAGCGAAGAAAGACAAATATTATGCACGTTCAGGAATGTCAGACTGGCTTTTTCTTGGGCTTCTTTGGATTGTGACCCTCACGGGCTTTCTCGTGGAGATCACCGTCTATTTGCCTCGTGGTTCTGTCCCAGCCTACATGGTATTCCTCGTACACATCGTCTTGGCCATGATGCTGGTCTTGCTGTTGCCGTTTACGAAGTTTGCTCACGCTGTCCTTCGCCCAGTAGCCCTATTCATGCACGAATTAAAGGGTAAATCATCGAGAGCCTAAAACGGAAAACACGAGGTGAGCACAGCTTATAGATAGTGTAAACTGCGCTCATGCGAACGACTACAGCACCATGTCTGGCAAGTGAAGTGTGGCGCGGTTTATGAAAAAAGGAGAAACAATGTGTGGTGACCAATCTGAGTTCATGCAACCTCACGAGACGAGTGGAGGCTTGGGACCACTTCGTGAGGATAAGCTGAGCATCGTCGTGTTCTCCGGCGATCTGGACAAATTACTGGCTGCTATGATTATCGCAGTTGGCGCAGCCGCTATGGAGATGAAAGTAGTACTTTTTTTCACCTTTTGGGGTACCACGGCATTGCGTAATCCGAAGGCTCGGGTCCGGGACAAAAACCTGATGTCCCGACTATTCGGCTGGATGCTACCCTCTGGTCACAGGGAGCTAAAACTCTCAAAGATGAACATGGGCGGTATGGGAACAGCAATGATCAGGAAGCTCATGAAGGAAAAAGGCGCGCCAGACCTGGGTACGCTCTTTGCCCAAGCCATGGAACTTGGTGTGAAAATTTACGTCTGCGAGATGTCAATGGACCTTATGGGCTTCAAACACGAAGAACTCATCGATTACCCGGGCCTGGAATACGTCGGCGTCGCAACGTTCATGGCAGAGGCGTCAACTTCGAGCAATCAACTGTTCATTTGATGGGAGACCGCTTAGTGGACGCCGAAACCCCTTGATAAACTAAGGCTGAATACACTTTGGGCACTGTTACCGCCAATAATCGTGGCTGAACAGCAAGACCATTGAGGCTGTGGTTCAGTGGGAAAGGGCTCAGCATGACACAACGGGCGTTTGAAATTGAGAACCCCGAACGGATTGCTGAGATGTTAAAGGCGTTAAGCCATTCGATGAGGCTGCGAATTTTTAAAATCTTGGCGCAGGGCCCTCAGAAGGTAACAAGTCTTACTCGACGGCTCGTAGTCCCCTCATGCTCGGTCTCGCATCATGTGAGGATATTACAAGTGGCTCACGTTCTCAGAAGCAAACGGCTTGGGACGTACATGATGTATGACCTCGTGTGCCCAGAGTTGGTAGAAGTCATTAGCAATCTCGAGCTGTTTTCAGATCCTCACCAGGGGGGTGTCCCCCCGCAAAATACACTTTGAAGGAGATCTCGTAATGCAAGAAAAAGAAGGTGTCGTCATCATCGCAACTCACGGCGGAGAAGACCCTGAACGCGCGACATTCCCCTTTGCCATGGGCAATGCAGCTATTGCCATGGATGAAAAAGCGACCATCGTGCTGCAGGGGTCAGCGGTATTTTTGGCATACAAAGGGTACGCGGAACACGTTCACGCAAGCGGTTTCGACCCATTACAGAAGCTCATGAACGACTTTATAGACCTCGGCGGCGAAATACTTGTTTGTGCGCCCTGTATAAAAGAACGAAGTCTGGCGGAGTCGGACCTGATAGCAGGGAGTAGGGTGATCGCCGGCGGGACCGTTATTAACGAATGCTGCAATGCCAAAGCCGTCCTGAGTTATTAACGGTGACCCTCAGCGATTTTGCAGAAGATAGAAGATACCGATTCTGCTTGGTTCACTGAGGCGTCAGTCATGTTTTAACGGAGCCCCATGGCTTCATGTACGGTCTGAGGAGCGGTCACATAGGCGTACGCAGCAGCAGGTAGGAGTTCCGAGCTTTCGCAGCCGCAACTTGATGGAATGGAGGAACATCAAATGGATCAACAACATACACAATTGGTCCCAGCGCGTATTGGTGATATCATTGCTCTTAAAAAACAGGGCGCTTCAATCACATGCGACACGTCGTTCGAAATTAACGAGGTTGATTTCGTGCATCTGGACAATGAATTCCAGGCAGTTCTGTTTTTTTGTCGCTTCTCCGGTACGGTGGACGGAGAGCCTTACCAGTTCCGAAAATGCTATGCTCGCGGCTGCCCTCAAAATCTGTGCCCCCATGTGTCTCAGGCTGTCATGATAGCTAATCGGTACCTCCAGAAGGATTTCCGTCGGCTCGAAGGAGCAGGGATTTTCGTAGAGAAGAAGTTGTTTTCTCTTGATGACATGGTCGTCAAATTCCAAGATCTTAAGGCTGAACAAGGCCCGACCCTGACCGTTGACGATTATATCCACATAGCCAAAGAGGGGAACAAAGTCACAATGCACGTTTCTCTTGAATTCTTTCCCGCTGTGGAGAATTTTGGGAACAGAAAAGAGGCGCGGACTTTCTTGTCTGCAAATTTTGACTGTGAGGCCTTAGGGGCCACGCACCAGTGTCAAAGGTGCATGGCGTGCTACGCTACTGAGCGAGAAGCGGAAGAAAAACCTCGACAAGTACGCATCGCAAACGACCGTTTGTCACAACTCTATATAGAGTTTGACCAAGCCGGCGTCCATTACGAAAAGCGTTTTTTTGAATGAGAACAGATTTGGTTTCCATGGCGGCGTGCAGATCCGCTAGATACCTTCGGACTTGTAAGGGACTTCTACTTTTCGGTATTATCTGACCCTACACAATACGGGCAGTGATGAGACAAGAGAGCATCCTCATTTGCCATGGTCAAGAAGGAGGGCAAATCCGATGTCTCACCAGCCAAGGAAGGCCGTCATAGTAGTTGACCTGCAGGCGGATTTCACTGAATTACACAAGGGCGTTCTTGCGGCGCCGGGGACTGACCAAGGTTACCTGGACGTAGTCATAGCAGCCACGAAGGGCTATTCAAACAACGGCTTCCCCGTGATATGCACCCAAGACCACCATCCTGCGGATCATGTGTCATTTTACACCAAGCATCCTGGACGAAAGGCCTTTGACAAGATTTTGATAGATGGTATCGAGCAAACCCTCTGGCCGCCTCATTGCGTACAAGGCACGGCCGGTGCTCAAATACTTCTCCCCAGTGACCTCATCACCAAGGTCGTCGCCAAAGGCACGGATAGTCGATTTGATAGCTACTCAGGGTTTCGGGATGACGGGGGTAATGAAACTGTTTTGCAGGCCGTTCTGGAAAGATTCAGGGCTCAGGAACTAATCATCTACGGTCTGGCTACTGACTACTGCGTGCGGTACACAGTATTGGATGCGCTGGACAGAGGGTTTCGGGTTCGGGTCCGGACGGATTTATGCCGTGGAGTTGGCCGAGATTCCAGTGACAGCGCAATCCTTGAGATGGGTCGAAGCGGCGCTATTATTGAGCCACTGTACGTGGAAAGGCATTCGTGAGGGGGGCTGGTTTTGGAAATCCCCAATGGAAGAGTTTAAGGCACCCCTGCCCTCGCGTCTTAAATGTTTCTGAGTCCTCTGTCCCGACGAAAGAGCCGCAATAGATATGCGTTGGGTGGGGCGTCGCCGGCCCTTCACAGGTGAGAAGTCCCGACAGAGCACATTGCATACGACCAGCGTTGGGGACGAGAGAATACTGGGGCGCCTATAGGCGCCAGGCAACAACGCATTTCATGGATTCTCACGAAACCTGACACACTGAGACCGAGTGGGGTGGACAGGGCGAAGGCGCTCGCTCAGAGCGCGCTCCTGCCCAAAGAGATTAAATGTTGCCGCAGCTGATCAATAGTGGGGCATCATCGGCGGGCGCCTCACTTTGGCTATCACTGGAGGCTGACACACAGGGACAGGAGGCGGCGGTACGTAAATCGGCACGACCAGTGGAGGAGGCGGCGGAAAGAGAGGGGACGGGAATGCGCCGCAGTACATGGGAACGACCGAAGGTCCGCAGACCTGGATCTGCGGAGCGCACGGCGAGTTCACGATCGCCAATGATGAGGAACCACACACAAGCGAGGCGGTAATGATCGCTGCCAAACCTACTCCAGAAAGAACGAGCCGTCTTATCATATTTCGACTCCTCATAAATGAATAATATAGATAAAGAGATGCCATAGCTTGTCAATATTTACTATCACATAAATATAAAGTTTGTCAAGAACTTATCATCATAACAATGCTATATTCAATATTTTTTGATACGTATATTTTCCATGGGGAGGCGCCAGAGAAGAGCGGGTGTCGCCTTTAGCAGGGACGAGCCCTCGAACCGACGCGGGTGGCAAAAATACTCATTCTCTACATCTGGGAACGCGTCCAGAGAGCCGCGCGCTACCTCGACGCGGCGCCTGTACTGCGCGGCTTTTCGAGTTCGAAGGCGTCGTGGAGCGCCCGAACTGCGAGTTCAGCGTATTTTTTCTTGACCACGCAGGAAATCTTGATTTCGGACGTCGAGATCATTTCTATGTTGATGCCTTCGTTGGCCAAAGTGGCGAACATCTTCGCGGCGACCCCTGAGTAAGACCTCATGCCCAGCCCGATGATCGAGACTTTGGCGATGTCATCAGTGCCGCTAATGGCGTGGGCGCCGAACGCGCTTTGGATGCCCCGGCATATTTCGAGCGCTTTGGCGAGGTCTGCTTCTGGTATAGTGAAGCTGATGTCAGTCTTTCCATCCGCGCTGGAGTTTTGAATAATCATGTCCACGACGATATGAGCCTCGGCCAAGGAAGAGAAAATGCCAGAGGCGATGCCCGGCTTGTCTTCAACGCCGGAGATGGTAATTTTGGCTTCTTTCATGTTGCACGTGACGGCTCTCACAGATTCTTTTTCCATTTCCAGGTTCTCCTCAGTCACAAGTGTTCCGGGGTTTTCGTTAAAACTCGACCTCACCAGTATGGGGACTCTGTAAATGGCGGCAAATTCCACCGCTCGTATGTACAGGACCTTTGCGCCAAGCGAGGCCATCTCCAACATCTCTTCGTACGAGATCGCATCTAATTTACGAGCCTTAGAGGTAATGTGCGGATCTGTGGTATATACGCCATCGACATCGGTGAAGATCTCGCAGCAGTCAGCATTCAGGGCCGCGGAGACTGCTACCGCGGATGTATCTGATCCACCGCGGCCAAGCGTGGTAATGCTGCCGTCGCGAGTGACCCCCTGGAAACCTGCCACAATGACAATCTTGCCGTCCGCCAGGTCCTTTTCAATCGCCTCTCGTTTCACCTCGTCTATTCTCGCGGCGCCATAGGCGTCATCAGTCACCATGGGTATCTGCCATCCGCAATAAGATTTTGACGGATAGCCCATGGACTGAAGGGTAATGGCGAGCAACGCAATTGTCGTCTGTTCGCCAGTAGCGAGCAAGACATCCAGTTCTCGTTCGTTGGGGATAGGTGTTATTTTCTTTGCCAGCCCTATCAATCTGTCCGTTTCACCGGCCATGGCCGAAACCACTACCACTATTTGGTTGCCTTCGTCCTTGCGCGCGGCAACCTTTCGAGCAACGTTGGCGATGCGTTCCAGATCGCCTACGGATGTTCCGCCGTATTTTTGCACTATGAGCGGCATAAAGATTCTCCATCACATATAAAGTTGTTCGTAGAGATCGCGCCTACGGCCTCTTCCTCACCATCAGACATCGAAGTGTTCCACAACCTCGACGACCACGAGCTTTTTTCGGCGTATTCGAGGACGATCATGCGGACATTTTCGTCGTTTGTGTGGCTTAGACGAATCCTCAAGGCATGTTCATCGAGTCTTGGGACTTTTTCAGCCCATTCCACCACCAGCGCGCCTTGGGATTCCTCGACCATCTCTATCCCGACGTCCTCGAGTTCGTCGTTTGCTATGCGGTAAAGGTCGGCATGATAGACCAATAAGTCTCCCTGATACCGGTTTATCAGTGTAAACGTTGGACTATTGATTTCGTCAAGAGGCGTATGAGTGGCTGCGTTGATGACACCCTTTGCAATACGCGTCTTTCCTGTCCCCATCTCCCCGAAGAGATAGATCACGTCACCCGGCGTTAAAAGCCGACCAATGCTTCTCCCCAGCTCGATCGTCTCTGATTCCGAGCAGGATTTAATACACAACGTTTTTTTCTCCAGCCCTGCCATTTCCTCTTTTCTTCGAGTGAGTACGAACAATTAGACCGTACTCACTGCGCGATCTGTTTTTTTAGCATCATTTTTCGTGTCATGGAAGGTCAAATGCACCGACGCCATGCACCATCTCGAGGGCAGCCTGGGGGGCTTATAGGAATTCTCGAATTAATCAAGAATTGGGTCCGCGTACGCTCATTGCGTCATCCTCACGAAAGTGGTGACCCATACTGAGTTTCTTGGATTCCCGTTTTCATGGTAATGACAATGTCACGTCTGAGCATTTCGCAATTTCTTTTGAGAAAGGTGTTCGAGATTGAATGCGGCCAAAAAGGCGTGAGTCGTATTTGTATTTCGTACGAGGAGGAGTCAGTTTCCTTGCGTGGCGTAAGTGGGCGCGTGTATGATGCCTCGGCAGGGGATGCGAGCCCACGGGAGACGATCGCCCTCCCCTCCTCTATTGTAATCGCGTGGATAGGCAGGTAAGGCATGATACAAAGACCCATCGTAGCCGTTCTAAAGACAACCCCTTCATCGGGTTTAGACGATGTCGCTGAGGTGATGCAGAAAGGCTGTTTTACAGATTATCTCGACAAGTCCAAGACAACCATTCTCAAGGATAATATTTCATGGCATTTTCCTTTTTTGAGCGCAAATACGACGCCGTGGCAGCTTGAAGGAGTGATTCGCGCCTTGAAGGACGCGGGATATCAGGACCTCGTAGCGGTACAAAATGAAACCGTGGTCACCAACGCATTCAAGGGGGAGCGACTGAACAAGTACGTCCCCATATTCAAGAAGTATGGGGTAAAAGTCCTGTATAACTTTAGGGATTCAGACATCCGTTGGGTTCCGTACAAGCCTGCAAAACCTATGAGGGTGCTTGGCGACATTTTTCCGGAAGGGCTTCGCATTCCAGAGTATTTTATCGGCAAGAACATCGTGCACTTACCCACAGTGAAATGCCACATTTACACGGGTACCACGGGTGCTATGAAAAACGCATTCGGGGGCCTTCTGAATTCGAGGCGACATTACACGCACTCTGTTATCCATGAGACGCTCAACGATCTCCTTGACATTCAACACGAGATCCATACCGGCATATTCACAGTGATGGATGGGACAGTGTGCGGGAAAGGGCCCGGGCCGCGCACCATGGAGCCTGTGGAAAAGGACTTGCTGTTAGCGTCAGGGGATAGCGTCGCAATAGACGCGGTGGCTGCCTCTCTCATGGGGTTCGACCCCATGAATCTCAAGTTTATTCGCATCGCCCATGAAAGCGGTCTCGGAGTGGGAGACCTAGATCAGATAGAGATTGTCGGCGCGGACATATCCAGAGAAAAATGGGACTTTACCGTGGGGAACAACGCAGCCTCGCTGGTTGGGAAATTCATCTGGTTCGGGCCACTCAAACCTTTACAGAAACTCTTTTTTCGGACGCCTTTGGTGTATCTGTTCGTATTTGGTTCATTCTTTTATCACGATTTCGTGTATTGGCCCTTAAAAGCAAAACCCCAAATGACGGACTTCAAAAAGACCAGCAAATGGGGAAAGCTCTTTGATGAATACCCGGAAAAATGAAGGAGCGCTATGCCAAATCTTTCGTCCTAAACGCCTCGAAAGAATTCGCTATTGAGGTGGTCGTTCAATTCTGCTCTCACTTGCACACGGACCGCTTCAACGTCTTTCTTCCAAGCTTCGATCTTTTCAAGCGCCTCATTCTCCCATGGGAGGCGCTCCTGCGGCGCCTTCATGAGAATGTCCCTCTCCAGTTCCCTGGGAACAGGACATTCCAGAAGCGCTTGATACCGCTGTCTTATCCGTCGAATGATCCGTAGGAGATTTGCGAGGTCTTCCCTTGAGAGTTTGCGGGGTTCCGCTGGGGGAGAGTGTCTTGGCACGAGCGAGAGACTTTCGAGTGGAGTTCCTTGTTTGAGCGCTTTGTTAATGAGTTGTTTGAGGTAACGATAGTTGCTTTTGAAGTCACCGGGAGGTTCGGGAACTCCAGCGGCCGGATCGGAAAAAGAACGTAACATAACCATACCTCCTACGATAATGGTAACACCGCGAGCGGTCCGACTTACCGACTCCCGGAAAACAATGCGCAGATAACACGTCCTCTGGCTTTAGTCAACAAGTAGTTTATTTTTTTTTGTTATTATATTGAATCAATATTTACTTTCATTTTTGTCAAAGGGTAAGAAACTTGTTGAAGAACTCCGATCAAGGGTCTTATGGCAGGCTTCAAGGCGCAGTCTCTGCCAGAACAACGCGCGCCAAGGCTGCAAGCATCGCACCTCCCTAAAGTCCGCGCCTTGTATGGACGCCGTCACCGTCATGCGCGGCCGTCTGGCATTGTCATACGCAGCCGAAACAACATGCGTGGGGAGACGGACTGCAGGGTTCTTTTTACTGCGACGCCGCGACATAGGCGTGGAGACTCTGACAAGCATATTGACCAAATTGGACGCTTCCAACGCGCTGTGGCTCACAACGCGCTGGGTCAAAAGGCGCGTGCGTCCGCAGGTACTGGGCCTACCTTTACATCGGTCAACAGCTGCTGTATGTTTCCCAAAAACTCTTCGGGTGCGGCTGCGTGGGTTCGAGAGAAATTGTTATCAGGGGTGCGCGAGAGCACAATCTCAAGAATATTGATTTGAATATCCCCCGGGATCGGCTGGTTGTGATAACCGGACTGTCCGGTTCGGGCAAATCGTCATTGGCCTTTGACACCATTTACGCAGAGGGGCAGCGCCGGTACGTTGAGTCCTTATCCGCGTATGCGCGCCAATTCTTAGAGATGATGGATAAGCCGGACGTCGATTTGATCGAGGGGCTATCTCCCGCAATCAGCATAGAACAAAAAACGTCGTCGAAGAACCCGAGATCCACCGTGGCCACGGTGACGGAGATTTACGATTATTTGCGGCTGCTCTACGCTAGGATCGGCGTTCCTCACTGTTGGGAGTGCGGCAAGCCGATCCGATCTATGACCATAGATCAGATGGTTGATGCCGTCATGAGTTTGGAGACTGGGACGCGTTTCAATCTCCTTGCGCCAGTGATAACAGGGAGGAAGGGAGAATATCGAGCGGAATTTCAGCGCCTCTCAAAAGACGGTTATGTACGGGCAAAGGTGGACGGGGAGATGGTTGATCTCGCTTCTGAGATTCACCTTGATAAGAATCGCAAACATACTATCCAGGTGGTGGTGGACCGGTTGCAGGTGAAGGGCGGCATTGAAAAACGCTTAGCCGACTCCTTGGAGACCGCTGTTCGCTTGGGTCAAGGAGTAGCCATCGTTGAGGACACTTCAGGCCGCACCCTAGTCTTCAGCGAGAAATTCGCGTGCCCGGAACATGGCGTATCTATTAGTGAAATTTCGCCAAGGCTGTTTTCTTTCAACAACCCCTTTGGCGCATGCCCAGGATGCGGCGGGCTCGGCGTCAAAATGCAGTTCGACCCAGACCTGTTGATACCTAATCCGAAGTTGTCTCTGAGGGCTGGCGCCGTCGCGGTGTGGGGGTTCCAATCCCCATTCTTTCTCCAAATGATGGTCTCCTTAGCGAGACATTATGGATTTGATCTCAAGACCCCCTTTGAAAAACTGCCCGAGGAGATCAAGCACATCATATTCTATGGAAGCGGGGATGAACTCATTGATTTTACTTATGAAAGAGATGGCCGAAAGCACAATCTGCGCAGGCCATTCGAGGGTTTGATTCCCAATTTACAAAGACGCTATCAGGAGCCTCGTTCTGCGGAAAACATAGAAGTGTTGCATCAGTACCTGCGCGAGGTGCCTTGCGAGACCTGTGGAGGCGCTCGTCTGAAGAAAGAGGCGTTGCATGTCTTCGTCAGCGGCATGCCCATCCACAAGGTCACGGCTCTCTCAGTGAGTGAGGCGCTGGCGTTCATGAAGGACCTCTCGCTGGACAGCCGACAGGCGGCGATTGGAGAAAGAGTGGTCAAAGAAATACGCGAAAGGCTTGGATTCTTGGAAAAGGTCGGCCTGGGCTATCTGACCCTGGATCGCTCAGCTGCGACTCTTTCCGGCGGGGAATCGCAGCGTATAAGGCTTGCGACACAGGTGGGCTCGTCCCTGGTAGGCGTTCTTTACATATTGGATGAACCGAGCATTGGGCTGCACCAAAGGGACAATCAGCGGCTCTTGTCAACCTTGATGGCGCTTCGTGATCAAGGGAACTCGGTGCTCGTCGTCGAACACGATCCGGAAACTATCTTGAGTGCGGACCATGTCATTGACATGGGTCCTGGGGCAGGCCGTCTTGGCGGAGAAATCGTGTTTCAGGGATCGCCGGCGGATATCCTGGGCGCCGAGACCTCGCTGACAGGAAAGTACTTGTCTGGCAAAGAGCGCATACCGGTCCCGAACGTCCGCAGAACGCCGTCGAAAAAAAGGCTTCGTATAGTGGGTGCGAGGGCCAACAATCTAAAGAATATCACAGTTTCCATTCCACTTGGTCTGTTCACGTGCGTGACCGGCGTGTCAGGCTCAGGGAAGAGCACCTTGGTGATGGATATTCTGCACCAAGGGCTCTCGCACCATCTGTATGGATCACGTACAAGGGCCGGTGCGCACGACAAGATTGAGGGGATTTCTTTTATCGACAAGGTAATTCATATAGACCAAAGCCCCATTGGCAGGACGCCTCGCTCCAATCCCGCGACATACACCGGTGTGTTCACCTTCGTAAGAGACCTTTTCGCGTCCTTGCCGGAGTCGCGAATGAGAGGGTACAAGCCGGGGCGATACAGCTTCAATGTCAAGGGTGGACGCTGCGAAGCCTGCCAAGGGGACGGCATTATTAAGATCGAAATGCACTTTTTGCCTGACGTGTATGTGAAGTGCGAGGCGTGCAAGGGGCAGCGATACAACAGGGAAACCCTCGACATCAAGTACAAAGGAAAGAATATCGCCGATGTTCTCGATATGACAGTGAATCAAGCCGCTGATTTTCTGGCGAACATTCCTTCCATTGCCAACAAACTCAGGACGCTTCAGGATGTTGGTCTTGGATACATCAAACTGGGCCAATCAGCTACCACGCTTTCCGGAGGTGAGGCGCAGCGGATAAAGCTCTCTCGGGAGCTCTCGAAGAGGAGCACGGGTAGGACGCTCTACATTCTCGACGAGCCCACGACGGGTCTGCATTTTGCCGACGTGCAAAAGCTCTTGGACGTGCTCCAAAGCCTCGTGGATGCAGGGAACACCGTGGTTGTCATTGAACACAATCTCGATGTGATCAAGGTAGCCGATCACGTGATCGATCTTGGACCTGAAGGAGGGCTTGAAGGAGGCTACGTGGTCGCAGCGGGTACGCCTGAAGCGTTGGCGGCAAATCCTTCGTCGTATACAGGATTTTATCTCAGGCAAGTATTGGGGGATAAAGATGCCGGATATCGGCTTTTCAGTCCGCCGCCTCAGCAACCACCCATTGCAATCAATACGGACAAAAACGTCTCCACGAGGAGAGCCGTAGCCCGCATTTCTCACAAGAAGCCGGCGCAGGATACCGTATTGCCTCTTTCAGAAGACGAAGCGCTTCAGGCGGCGAAGAACGCGTGAGCTTCACGTCCTCGTTGCCACAATTGAAGGCAAGATCCCCCTGGGCGCAATGACGGGCGAACATGTCTTGCGCTGCGCGAGCAGAACCGCCCACGATTGCGCAGCCGGACCTTTTTCAACATTCGCGAGGTCAGCGGCGCCATGAGCCTCATTTCGACAGAAGCTGCCACAATTGCCGTGAAACCGTTGGTATCTTTGCGCCGCGAAGCGAGCCAAGCTATGGATCGATAATCAGGCCTTTTGACCACTCTTCTCCAGTTCGATTTTCTTGAGTTCCTTTCGCAGGATTTTGCCGACCGCGCTCTTGGGCAGCGAGTCAACAAACTCAACATACTTCGGCACCTTGTATTTCACGAGATTCTGCCGGCAATATTCGATAATTTCTTCCTCAGTAGCAGTCTCGCCGGCCTTCAACACAACAAAGGCTTTGATGCGCTCGCCGGAATATGCATCAGGGACGCCTATCACGCACGCTTCCATGACTTTTGGGTGCGCGAAGAGCACTTCATCCACATCTCTGGGGTAGATGTTGAACCCGCCGGATATGATCATATCTTTCTTGCGATCGACGATGCTTAGGTAACCCTCTTCGTCCATGACTGCAATATCCCCGGTGAGGAGCCATCCATCGCGAAAAGCGATGGCATTTTCTTCCGGCCGATTGATATAGCCGATCGTGACCTGGGGGCCTTTGATGCACAGCTCACCCGGCTCGCCGATGGTTGTAATCTCCTTGTTGTAATCATCCACATCCACAAGCTTGACAAGGGTATTGGGAATCGGGAGTCCTATGGTTCCGGGCTTGGTTTTTCCACCGAATGGATTGATGGTTGCCACCGGCGACGTCTCCGTCAGTCCGTATCCCTCACAGATCTGCGAACCGGTGAGTTGTTCGAATTGTCTTATGGTTTCAAGGGGAAGCGGCGCGCCGCCCGAAAAACAGCCTCGCAGAGAACTGATGTCATACTTCTTGAGGTCTGGGAAATTGATCATCCCGTTGTACATCGTTGGCACCGCAGGCAAGTAGGTTGCTTTGTATTTGGAGATCGCCTCAAGCACGCTTTTCGGTTCAGGTTTTGGCACCAGCACATTTCCGTACCCGTAAAAGATGCCCACGTTCATCGCTGTGGTCATGCCGAAGGAATGGAAAAAGGGCAGGCATCCCACGACGATCTCGTTTCCGTCTTCGAACTCGTTAAACCACGCCCGTATTTGTTGCACGTTGCTGGACAGATTTGCGTGAGTCAACTGCACCCCTTTAGACACCCCAGTTGTGCCCCCAGTGTAAAGGAGAAATGCTGTTTCCTCCCATTTAGCCTTGTAGGGGTCTGCAATGGGTTGGTATTTTTTGATGAGATCCATGAATTCATAGACGTCAGGGGCTACGGGTGTCTTGAGATGCATACCCTTTCGGACAAACGGGAAGAGTTGTTTGAGGGGAAATGGCAGAAAGTCTCTGATGTGGCACGATATGATTTTTGTGATTTCCGTCTTACTGCGGAGATTGATCATTCTCGGGACAAGCACGTCGAGGCATACGAGGTACTTAGAGCCGGAGTCATTGTATTGATGCTGAAGTTCCCTATCGGTATAAAGTGGATTGTTGAGAGCCACTGTCGCACCAGCCCTGAGAGCTCCGTAGCTCGAGACAACGGTCTGCACAATGTTTGGCAGGAGCAGGGCAACTTTTTCTCCTGGTTTCACTCCGATCGCGCGCAACGCCGCGGCAAAACGTGATACCATATCATCGAGCCGACTGAATGTGATGGTCGCGCCCTGGAAGAAGAGCGCAGGCCGTTCAGGAAATCGTTTCGCCGTCCTGGAAAGCGCCTCCGGCAGGGTAATCCTTTCAAACTCAACTTCCGGGGGTACTGATTTCGCGTAGGATTTGAGCCATATCTTTTCCATTATGATCTCCTTATGTGAGGGGACAGAATGTGGTATGAAACAGGTGGATCAAAAATAATTCTACACCAGTCGCATGTTTTCCCCAAACAAAAAATAGGGGAGTTGATATTGAACAATTGTTTTGATGGTCGCCGACGACAAAGAAGATATAGCGTTGTGTCTCTCGCAAGGACGCAAGGCTGGAATTCGTTATCGGGAGGAGCTGCACGAAATGAGGTGCTACGAGATCACAAAACCTACCTCACACAGCGTTCGCCAAAGTGGGCAATCCTCGGGGCGATCAGAGTATGTATTTTCTCGACATTTGTCAGGATGCTGCTTGGCTTTAGCTCTCAATTGCGCATCAATGGCATTCTCGTTATTGTAAGGAGCCGTGGGCGACAAAGCAATCTCGGCCTATAGAAGAGAGAGTAGAGAGGCTGCTGTCGAATTCCCGTTTTTCTTGGAGAACTGCGAGAGGCTCCCTTTGCGCCATCAAGGGTATTCGCGATGATCATATGGAAAATAGTTATTCGTGAATTCTTGATCTTGGCGGGGTCTTTTTCGATTCTTCCCGCACTCGTTTTGGCATTATTGGCCCAGCAACATTCGTGGGATATGTTGTTGTCAAGCGCGGTTCGAGAAGTATTCTCGGGTCGCGTTTTTTCGGATCAGCCTCGGATTGGCTTATGGGTTCGAATTTTGGCGCCCTATATCTTGGTGCAGTCAATCCGCGCGTGGTACTGGTCTCAACGGAGTACGGTCGGAAAAAGGTGGGCGTATCTCTATTTTTCAGTCTTGTTTGCAGGGGTTGCTTGTTGGTCGCTCTCAAGCGCTTGGGATCTTTTTCGTTTCATGTCTGCTCTTGGCGATATGCCTGCGGAGATAGGACAATTTTTTGAACTCGAGGGTTCAAATCTCGTGATCGGCCTTGGAGCGGCTTTTTTGACGTTCCATTGCGCCCGTATCTTCCTCAACCCTTCTCAGAAAGACGATTCGTCAGCTTAAACAATTTTCAGCTTTTCGTTGATGATTTTGAGCATCGCAATGTTTTCGGAGTGCCCGGTAAGTTTGGCGATGATCTTGCCCATAAAAGGTCGCCCGAGGAGATAAAAATCGCCGATAATGTCCAGGATCTTGTGTCTCACGAACTCGTCGGGAAACCGCAGCGGCGGGTTGATTACCCTGTCGTTGTCGATCAGGACTACATTGGAGAGACGCCCCCCGCCTGCCAGCCCCATCTCGTCCATCATACGCATGTCTTTCACAAATCCAAAGGTACGCGCAGGGGCGATTTCCCTCTTAAAGAGATCAGGGTTCTCACATCTGAAGACCATGCGCATAGCACCTACGGGCGGCGGATACTCCAGAAAGTAGTCTATTTCAAGGCAGTCTGATGGCTCGACTCGAAGGCTTTTGGAGCTGCCCGGGGCCAGGGGCAGCTCCATGGGCTCTGCAATGCGGATGGGAGCAATTGCTTCGTCTTGGGTGATGATTTCGGCGTTTTCCACAAGGCCGCAGAAATCCACGGCTGACCCGTCCATAATGGGGACTTCGCCAGATATTTTTACCAAGAGATTGGTGAGCCCATACACGTGAAACACCGCCATGAGATGTTCAATTGTTCGAGCCAGTAAGCCGTTTTTCTTAAGACTCGTACTGAAATCAGTAGATTCTACGTACGACAGGAGAGCGGGCACAGTCCCTCCTGATGTGATGTGTCCAAAAACGATGCCTGTTGAAGGCGGCATTGGCGAGATGGTGAGTCCGGTTTTCACGCCGGAATGCAGACCTTGTCCGTACATCACCACTCGGCCGCGCAGGGTTTTTTGGACGTGAAGCTGGGTCGGTAAGGGGTTGTAAACCGATGCCTTCTGCGACGCTGAGTTGTCTCTTTCGTTCATGGGCGGCGCTGCGTCTTGAGGGCCGGCGACCACTGCCGCGCCAGTGGGAACTCGCTCTTGAACCTCTATGGGGTGCGAATAGCCGTCTTTGGGTATGAGGAGATCATTTAGGTGGATGAAAGAATCTGCAGCAGTCATGGCGACGTGCTCGATCAGTATTTTCAATTCTTTGATATTTCCAGGCCAAGAGTATTCGCAGAGCCGTTTCATTGCATCGTCATCCACGCCGACCAGATGCCGATCAAATTCAGACGCAGCCTCCTCGAGAAAATGGTGCACAAGCAGCGGCACATCTTCTCTGCGGTCCTTTAGGCTTGGGACGCATATAGTCTTCTGACCGAGTATGTTTGCGAGACGTCCAGGAAACCCGCTGTGTCGCACAAGATCGTTCGGCGCAGTGAGCGAGGTGCAAACAAGTCGTATCTTACTCCGCGAGTCAGGGGAGCCATTGTTGCAAATTTGCGAACCAAGGGCGAGGATCATGTCTGCAAACGTCTCATAAAGAGATTCTTGCAACTTGTCCACCCGCACGAGGAGAAATGTCCCTGTATCTCGTGGTGCATTTTCGGCGAGCGGCAACCGACTTCTGCATGCCAGCATCACGTCTTCGATATTTTCTGCGGAGAGCGCTCCGCAACGCAGTTTCACGAGTGTGTTGCGGTCCTTTCCTTCCATGTGGTGGACAACCCGCGCAAGAAATTCTTTGCCCGTGCCCTTTTCTCCAACAAACCACACGTTGTAGGGAGAGCGTGCAGCCTCTGCAACAGCTTTCTTGAGCTCCACGGCCAAATGCGACGTCCCGACAATGACGCCAGGATCGTTTGTCTTGGATTGACGCGTTCGTTTGGCGGTGGATCGGCCGGAGATGGCCTTGTCAACGAGATGAAGAACATCCTCCAAATTGAGCGGCTTTTCCAGGTAGTCAGTGGCGCCCAGTTTGATTGCCTTGACCGCCGTCTCGATCGTCCCATGACCGCTCATCATGACAACAGCACAGTCGGGATCAATTCGCTTAATGGCTTTCAGGGTCTGCATGCCATCGATTCCCGGAATCCATATATCGAGAAACACAACGTCGGGGGAATCGCTCTGCACGATGTGGATAGCCTCTTGTCCATCCCGAGCAGTGAGCACTTCATGACTTTCGTCGGACAAAATTTCGGTGAGCGATTGGATGATCTGTTCTTGATCATCCACGACGAGAATGCGGCCTTTTTTCATAATAAATGCAGCCCATGTTTCCTTTCTTGCCGCCTTTGCAGCCCGCGTTAGGGCGCGAAAAAGTCAGTGCGTTGTCAACCTCCAGGCCTCAACCACGAAGGGCTTCGCGCCGAAGATTGTGTACATACCATATTCCAGCCTGAACTCAAGGCCACTTTCAAGAAAAAAGACTTTGACGGAACTGTGCATTTGGGCCAAAGGCGTCAAAGGTGCAAAAAGGTCCTGAGGAACGTGACTTTGCCATTCTGAGTCTTTCACCAGTCATTTACGCAGGGTAAAGTCTTTGTTTGCCGGGTCGTGGGCCTTGACGAGATTCTCCAGCACGACCATGAACGGCAGGCCGCTGAGGTCCTCAGGTATTCTCTTCCCGAGGAAAAAGACGGCAGGCGTGGAATCCAAGCCAAGTTCCATCCCCAACTTGATGTCTTGTTGAATTTTTTTGTCTGCAGCCGAACCCTCATCCATCAATGTATTAAACTCGCGCGCGCCAAGTCCTACCTGCGAGGCGAACACGAACCAGGGCCGACTCCTCAAGTGGGACTGATGGGCAAAAATAAGGTCCACATATTTCCTAAATTGCTCGGCCCCTCCCATGAGAAAAGCAGCGTAGGCGGCTCGCGCAGCTTCGCACGCGTACGGATGGAGATTTTTCGACAATTTCTTGTTGCAGTCTGTGGAGAGAGGAAAATTTTTCAGCGCCAATCGCAAATGTTCTGGGTTGAGGTCCACCATGGCATGGAGGAACAACTCTTTCCCCAGACATACGGGGCACTGAAGGTCTGTGAACAAGACAATAGCATAAGGCGCCTGTGGTGAACCATAGGAGGGATCGGCGTCGTCCACCGGCACATTGTAGGTCGGGGACGCTTGAATCATGGCTGTGGCGACGTCCGGCTTTTCACGGAGGTCATTGTACTCTTGCGTCACCTTTGTCAAGACCAGTGACTTTTCCACCCACTGCACGGCTGCCATGACCACAGCCGCGGCGAGAACGGTCGAGGCGACCAAACAGACAGCCTCTGCCGGCGTGGCGGTGGAAGACGTTTCCAATTCCTCCCTCTTGCGAAACATGACTGCGAGTCCGAAAATAAGGGCGGCTAGATTAATCACGTGCACCACGATGCACCATGTGCAAAGGAAATCCTCTTTAAAGATCAAAAGATACGAGAAATAGGCGCTGAAAGAGGTGGCGAGGCAGAGATAAGCCACAATGGTCGTAATCGCGATCTTTCTCAGCCTCGGAATGAAAAGGCCGTGAGCAGACAGCCAAAAGAGGATCACAAAGCCGCACAGCCCCACCACGGCCGAGGGAAAATATTCAAAGAGCACGGCCTGGGGACTCTGCAACACAGCATCGCAGTTCACCAGCGCAGAGGAGCGGCAAAGCGCGGATTCGGCGACCGCGCCTGACTCCACCACCAAGAGGACATGACGGTAGGAGAGAAAACCTGTTGCAAAAATGCCCACAAGCGATGCGGCAAGGAACATCAGGAAGATGGCCGCGCCCAAAACCGGGGCAGTAGGACTCCGCGACGACCCTTTCTGGCTTTCCGGAGGCTCCACAACCATGCTCATTTCGTGATCTCCTCGCAGCCTGGATAGGAACTGTGTTGAGAGACTTGAGACAAAAGAGAGCGCATCCTGGGTAATTTCAGCATCTGCGTCACCGTAATCATTTCTCCCAATCTTCTACGTCGGATCGACTGGGGTCAAGAATAGTCACCTTTGAGTTTTTGAGCACAAGCCATTTCCTGCATTTTCTGCACTGAATGCGCACCCCGGTCTTTTTCACCAGTTTTATGACAGGAATTTTGCAGTCGTCACAAATGATCTCAGCGGTCTCCAATGAGTCTAATGCGTAGGCTTCCCATATTTGGCCGCTTGCGGGTTCAATTTCCATGAGCTGTTTGACGGCTTCAACCATGGAGGCAGCGTCCGAGGCGAAAAAACGTTCCTTGGCGCAGGTTTTCTCGACCTTTTCCACCAAAGCTTTATAGCGTCTGCTTTGCGCATTCGGACGGAGATGCTGCCGTCTCTCCCGGGCCGGTTTCATCTGCGGGGATTTGGGTGCCGCGTAGATCTTGGATCTCAGGCCCTTCAGTTTCTCCGGATAGGTTCTCAGGTACCACACAACAAAGATGAGGACCCAGATTCCCACTCCTATGATCAGTTCCATTTCCTTACGCTCTTATAAGGTTCGCTGTCATGCGCGATCGAGACAGAAGCATTCGTGAGCTTTTGAGTGTCATGATGTCTTGAAAGCCCACGAACGGCTGCATGGTCTTGTGTTTCCATAAGCTTAGGAGGTTCGTTACAGTGGGCGACAATGTAACATTCTCCTTTGAGTACTGCAACCCGCTCATTGTTTACTCCTGAGATACTTCCTAACCCGTTGACTTTATCCGTTCTTTTCTATATTATAGGAGGTGCGCACAGTCGAGCCTAAGGAATCCAGCTGCGGTTGAAAGCGTGAGAGGCTGAAAATGTTCTCTAGTATGACATGGGTTAAGTCAAAATTATTGCGCCACAATCCAGTTTTCAAAGACAAGATTACGGAATTTCACATTATTTCTAATTGGCAGTGTGGGGGAGCGCTCACGGAGGATGCCATTCCGTGGGCCATCGTATTAGATGAGGTTCATGCGCCTGAACTCTCTCAGGAGAGACAGCAGGCCGATACGAGCCGGGAATGGGAACTCCCAGCGCCTGTTTTTTTCGCATTGTCCTTCCTTCTCGCTCTTGCGGTCTTCTGTTCAGCGGACTAGTCTGCTTGACACACTGGCCTCTTCTTGCTACAAATCATCAGTCAATTTATTCTAGCCCAAAGTGTATCGAAAGACTTTCCAGAAAAAGGTCACAGCGGTAGGATGACCCGGGATGGCGTACTCCATGATTTTGTTCCCGAAGGATTCGTTGAGCACCTCGATGTGAGCAATCTTGGTGTGTAAAATAAAGTGAAGAGGAGAAAATGCCGTGAGAGTCCTGGTATCGGACAACCTGTCGGAGTTGGGTGTGCAGATATTCCGCGAGTCAGAGGGCATCGAAGTGGATGTGAAAGTCGGACTCAGCCCAGAGGAGCTGAAGGCCATCATCCACCAATATGATGGCCTTGCCCTCAGGGGCGCGACCAAAGTAACGGAAGAAATCATAGGAGCAGCCGAGAAACTCAAGGTGATTGGACGAGCCGGGACCGGTCTGGACAATGTCAACATTCCTGCGGCATCTAAAAGAGGCATCGTGGTCATGAATACCCCCGGGGGCAACACAGTGACCACCGCGGAGCACGCATTGAGCATGCTCATGTCGCTCGCTCGAAACATTCCCCAGGCTGACCACTCGATGAAGCAAGGAAAATGGGAGAAGAAGAAATTTTCGGGTACCGAGGTGTTCAATAAGACCCTTGGGATCATCGGCTTGGGAAAAATTGGTTCAGTGGTCGCAGATAGGGCCGTAGGCCTCGGGATGAAAGTGATTGCGTACGATCCTTTCCTGTCCGAGGAACAGGCGAAGCAGATGGGAATCAAATTGGAAACGTTAGACAATGTCTTGGCTCAGTCACACTTTATCACGCTTCACGTGCCGTTGACCGACGAAACCAGAGGTCTCATCAATGCCTCGACGATCGCCAAGATGAGAGACGGCGTCCGAATCATCAACTGTTCGAGAGGACCAGTGGTCAATGAAGACGACTTGGCCGACGCAATAGAATCCGGCAAGGTCGCAGGCGCGGCCTTGGACGTCTATACAAAGGAGCCGCCCGGTTTGACGCGATTGATCTCGCTGGATCGAGTCATCTGTACCCCTCATCTTGGGGCCTCGACCCAGGAAGCCCAAGATAACGTCGCAGTGGCGGTTGCAACGCAAATCAGAGACTATCTGCTTTACGGGACGATC
>CAYRVH010000002.1:0-70963 GCA_964427855.1 uncultured Syntrophaceae bacterium | reverse complement strand
ATCCGGCGAGGCCTTGGAAAGACTGAAGCCGTATCTGGATTTGGCCCAACGCTTGGGGTTATTTCTTGGCCAGACTATTCAAACCGGTATCAAGAGTGTTGAGGCTCAGTACTGCGGGGATGTGGTGGACATGGAACTTAAGCCAATCACGACCATTTTCCTGACCGGCTTGCTCACCCCTATCATGAAGGAGGACGTCAACCAGGTGAACGCCCCTATGGTCGCGGAGGAGCGAGGCATAGTTGTGTCCGAGACCAAGGTCAAGAAGTCGGAGGATTTTGTCTCTCTCCTTCGTTACAAGGTTGCCACAGAGAGGCAGGATCATCTGGTGGAAGGTACGCTATTCGGCAAGGCCGAGCCTCGAATGGTCACATACGGCGGTTTCCGAGGGGAATTCGATTTATCGGGAGAACTTCTCTTGATTAGAGCCATCGACAAGCCGGGGGTCATTGGCAAAGTTGGGGCGACTCTTGGCGAGACGGGCATCAACATCTCTCATTTTCAATTTGCTCGTCAAAGTCAGGGTGGCGATGCGTTGCTGTTCCTCAACACGGACATGAAGGCCGATCAAAAGATCCTTGATCAGCTTTCCTCCTTGGAGAATGTGCTCTCAGTGAAGCGACTGAGCATATAGTTGGGGTCCGTAGATGCTGAATATTCGAGACCTTTCCCGACCGGAGCTTCCCAAGCAGGATAATTACGAGCAGGCGCTCCGGTTGGGACTAGAAGCTCTCGAGCGAAAAGACCCTGGCAGGGTTGCGACTAAGTCGGGTTGCGAGTATGCTGAAGGGACGCTCGTGCTGCCTCACCTCGACCGTTCCATCGCATTCGAGCTCGACTCAAAAAAGTTTACCGTGCGAGAAACCGGCGATGAGGCGCCAATTTGGCTGGCTATTTTGGCTTTGCACTATTTGAACAATGCAGACGGCCAACCGCCCACTGGCGTGCTCAAGCATTTCAGAGAATTCAAAGAGGGACATTTTTACGAACCTGCTTTCAACAGGAGGACAAAGAACATATTGGTGCAGGCGTTTGGGAGCCATCCCGACCTCATGATCAAAGCAGCGCTCAAACTGCACGGCAAGTTGCTGGCCACCGGAGATGCGGCTGCGGAGCTTACCTACTTCCCTTACGTTCCTATCACGTGCATTGTGTGGCGGGGTGATGACGAGTTCCCCGCCGAGGCAAGCGTCTTGTTCGACGAGACAGCCAACCTCTATTTCAGCGCGGAAGATATGGCAGTCGCTGGACAGATGGCGGTGCTGGAACTGCTCAAGGCTTCTCGAGAGTGAGCTTCCTTCCGAAGATGATGATGCGCATAAAATGAAGAGGGAACAGTCACAAAGATCTTTGGAAGGGGAAAAATGATGAAGATAGCAGTATCCGGCAAAGGGGGCGTAGGTAAAACGACGTTGAGTAGTTTGTTGGCGCGATATTGGGCGCGCCAGGGCTACAGAGTTCTTGCCGTCGACGCGGATCCCGATGCAAATTTAGGATCAGCCTTAGGGATTGATACGACGGAAATCACTCCGATAGCAAAGATGGAGGATCTCATCCACGAACGGACCGGGACTCGACCTGGCACGGTGGGCGGCTTCTTTAAGATGAATCCTCACGTGGACGACCTGCCGGACGCGCTGAGCAAAGAAAAGGACGGCGTGCGACTGTTGGTGATGGGTACGGTCAAGAAGGGCGGTGGCGGTTGCATATGTCCTGAGAGCGTGCTCCTGAAGGCCCTGATCAACCACCTTGTCCTCTATCAGAAAGATCTCGTCATCATGGACATGGAGGCTGGCATTGAACACCTCGGACGCGGCACCGCGCAGGGGGTAGACCGCCTCGTCATCGTGGTGGAGCCCGGTCGACGCAGCTTGGAGACAGCGGTTAAGGTGAGGCAATTGACGGCGGATATCGGTCTATCCAGGGTGGCGGCAGTAGGCAGTAAAGTCCACGATGCATCAGAAGCCGAATACCTTGAAAAGAACCTCGATGGGATCCCGCTCATCGGGATAGTGCCTTATTCTAGGGAAATTGCTGTTGCGGATCTTGAGAATAGGCCGCCTTCGCTCGATGATCCGGAGATCTTTCCAGCCATAGAAAAGATTGCGCACGCCTTGGAAGAGCATCAGGGATAGCGCCGAGAATAGCCACGTGACACAACGGCGGCGCTTTGCAGGAAGCGCCGTGGCTTTTGAACCAGGCTACGTGAAATCATATTCAAGAGGAGGTATGCATGTCTGCAAAAATCATCAGCGGCAACGAAGTGTCTCAGCAACTCAAGGATGAGATGAAACAGGAAGTCATGGAACTCAAGGCCCAAGGTCTCCAACCATGCCTGGCGGTCATCCTCGTGGGAGATGACCCGGCTTCTAAGGTCTACGTATCAAACAAGAAAAAGGCTTGTGAATACATTGGGATACGATCTCTCGAAACAAGGCTTCCTGCGGAGACCACCACTGAGCAGCTTTTGGAAGTGATCGACGGATACAACAAGGATAAGTCGGTTCACGGGATCCTCTGCCAGCTTCCGTTGCCAAAGCATATTCCGGAAGCAAAAATTTTGAGGTCAATTTACCCTGAGAAGGATGTGGACTGTTTTCACCCGTACAACGTTGGGCTTATAAGCATTGGTGAAGTGCGTTTTCTGCCTTGCACGCCGGCCGGCGTCATCGAACTGATCAAGCGCGGCGGATTTCAGACGGCGGGACAAGACGTCGTCATTCTCGGACGCAGCAACATCGTGGGGCGCCCTCTTTCCAACATGTTGGATCAGCGAGACATGAACGCCACCGTGACGATGTGCCACACGAAAACAAAGAATTTGAAAGAGCGCTGTAGAGCGGCGGATATCGTTATTGCCGCCATGGGAGTTCCTGAATTCGTCAAGGGCGACATGGTCAAGGAAGGGGCGGTGGTGATCGATGTGGGAATCAACCGCGTCGAGGCCCCCGGCACTGAAAAAGGATTCAAACTGGTCGGCGACGTTGCATTCGACGAGGTGAAAGAAAAGGCTGCAGCTATCACGCCGGTTCCGGGCGGCGTTGGGCCAATGACCATTGCGATGCTCATGAAAAACACGCTCACCGCGGCGAAGGAGACCATGAAGAAATAGCATCTGGGTGCAACTGAGCACATTCTCCGGAGTGTGCGTCATGGATGTCGCAAATCCCCGGGAATCAATTCTTGGGGATTTGTTATGTGAGGATTCGATGGCCAATGTCATACTGATTACCGGGGGCGCACGCAGCGGAAAAAGCCGCACCGCCCCCGCAGTTGGGGAGCGTCTGGGTGGACGCAGGCTATTCGTGGCCACGTGTCCGATCATGGATGATGAAGAAATGATTCGCCGAATCGAACGGCACAAAGAGGAACGGGCCCAACGAGAGTGGGACGCCGTGGAAGAACCTTCTGAAATCGCAGCGGCGCTGCGCAGGTCGTCAGCATACGATGTACGAGTCGTCGATTGCATGACGATGTGGGTGAATAATCTCATGTATGAGGGGGAGCGCAGAGGGCTGCACGTTGACGAGGATTTTATTTCGACGCGATGCGCGGAATTACGAGAGGCGTGTATGGCCTTGAACGGGACCGTCATTTTTGTCACCAATGAGGTGGGTTGGGCAATTGTCCCGGAAAACTCGTTGGCTCGACGCTTTCGCGACCTAGTCGGTCATTGCAATCGTCTCGTTGCTGAAAATGCAGAAGAGGTGATTTTAACAGTGTGCGGCCTACCCCTTTTCGTGAAGAATGGAGATAGATGATGAACATGTTGGAATCTTTTATAAAAGCTCTCAAGCCTCAAAGTTCTGCCTACCGTGAACAGGCTCGCAACAGGCTGGGGCAACTGACCATGCCTTTTTGGGCAATGGGGCGGTTGATGGACCTCGCAGTGGACCTTGCGGGGATGACAGAATCTATGTCGCCGCCTGTTGCAAGGCGTTCGGTGGTGGTTTTTGCCGGAGATCACGGCGTGGTCAAAGAAGGGGTGAGCAAATATCCGCAGGAAGTAACCTGCCAAATGGTTCGCAACTTTGTGAACGGCGGCGCTGGAATCAATGCCATGAGCCGAGTAGTCGGCGCCAAGGTGGTTGTCGTGGATATGGGTACCGCCGAGCCCCTGGATGATCTCGTCAGAGGGGACAAAATTCTCGCACACAGAATTGGACCTGGGACGAAAAACATGGCTGTGGGCCCTGCCATGACGAGGGAAGAGGCTGTCGCGTCTGTGGAAGCCGGCATAGGCGTCGCTTTGAAACTTGCAGAACACACTGACATTTTTGCCACTGGGGAAATGGGAATTGGCAACACGACCGCAAGCAGTGCAATCACCGCAGTCCTGACCAATCAACCGGTGAAACAGGTGACAGGACGTGGAACAGGACTCGAGGAAACCGAACTTCTCCACAAGATCGAAGTGATAGAAAGGGCTTTGAGTCTCAACAAGCCCAACGCTGATGATCCTTTGGACGTCCTGGCGAAAGTAGGCGGATTTGAAATCGGGGGCATCGCGGGCCTCATTTTAGGCGCTGCTTCTTTGAGAAAACCAGTGCTATTGGACGGGTTCATCTCTACTGCGGGAGGGCTCCTGGCGCATGCGTTATGCAAACTCTCGGCCGAGTTTATGATCGCCTCCCATCGCAGCGTTGAACAGGGGCATGCATTTGCCCTTTCTCATCTAGGGAAAAGCCCCCTTTTGGATCTTGATCTGCGTCTTGGAGAAGGTACGGGCGCGGCTTTGGCCATGGCCCTCGTAGAGGCTTCCGTCCGCATACTCACCGAGGTCGCTACCTTCGAGGAAGCGGCAGTATCGGGGGCTTTGGGTTAGCGCGCGGTTCCCGCGTCTTGACACGTGGGAATCGGATTGCTATATTTTGCGGAGTGACGCGGGGTGGAGCAGCCAGGTAGCTCGTTGGGCTCATAACCCAAAGGTCGGAGGTTCAAATCCTCTCCCCGCTACCAAAGAAACGCCAAAAGGCCACAGCATATCTGCCGTGGCCTTGTTAGTTTTTTGTCAAAAGCGTTGGGCCACACTCGCACATCCGCCGCAATCGCATCGAGATAATGAACCTCCTCATATCAGCTTGCGCCAAGGCCCTTTTTTACAAAGAAAAGGAGTCCTATTTTCTTCTGTCGGGCGTCTCGTTGATGTGGATTCTTCTGATATGGCTGTTCGATCCAGCCTACATGATGCTGTCCTTCGATGATTCTTTTTACTACCTCAAGGTTGCGCACAATTTGGTTTCAGGGTTTGGCGTATCTTTTGACCGTATCAATACGACCAACGGCTTCCATTCCCTCTGGATGATTGTCACAGCGGCTTTCTCGCTCCTCATAGGCGATTCCGCTCCCGTGCTGATGAGGACGTTGCTGACACTTCAAATTGCTTTGGTCTATGCGGGCACGAATTTGCTTGCGACTAAAACCCCTGTGCATGGTCCATGGGTTCGCGTGGTGACCGCTCTCTTGTTGACCAATTTTTATTGCACCAAGATAGTGGTCAATGGCCAAGAGTCGGCGCTTCAGTACTTCTTGATGTGCCTTGCCTTGCGCTACTGGTGGGGCTCAAGATCAACTGCCGATTTAGGCCTAGTAAAGAATCAAATTATTATCGGGTTCATGCTAGGCATGACAACGCTGGCCAGGATAGATGCGGTAGTATTCTCAGCAGCCATGATTACGATGCCGATACTTTGGCCAAAGGAAAAAGACGAAGTGAACGTTCGAGTTCGCATGATATCTTCAACTTTTGGGATGACTTCTTTCTTGCTGCTTGTAGCTCCCTATGTCTTGTGGAACCTTGCGGCGCACTGTCACCTCTTGCCGGTCAGCGCAGCCGTCAAGATGGAATGGACTCCGCCCTTGTCCGCGTTGCAAAAGGGAGTTTTTTGGGGGGTAATTTGCGTGAGCCTCGTTCTGTACTGGCAATTTGGAAGGCGAGCCAGGGAGAATGGCGTTGCTCACAAGGTTGCTTGTTTTTCCTTCCCCGTCGTCGTGTATGCTGCCGCAGAGAGTGCAGCGTCATACTGGATGCACGGAGCCTTCATGCCACCTTTGTGGTACTGCCGCCTCACTTGCTGTTTGTCGTTCTCGTCACCACGACTGTTGTCATCGTTTCAAACGAGAGACGTAGATTGGCTATTCTGTCGGGGTTGGCCGGACTCTACATCATCGCCGCGGCCGGCCTCGGTCTGCACCGATTCGACTTCCGATCTTATTCGTTCCTCCTGGCATATAGGGACGCGGGACGGTGGCTTGATTCGCATACAGCGCCTGACTCCTTGGTAGGAAGTTGGGATGCCGGCATTATGGCTGCTCATTCCCATCGGCGCTTTGTGAATCTCGATGGACTGATCAACTCTTGGGATTACAAAATTCATTATTTGGACAAAGGCTTCACTGAGAAATTCATGAACGAGGTATGCAGGGTCGATTACGTGTGTCAACGATTTGTCCCTGAAGAATTGAAGAGCACCATATACAGAGGGGTGAATCTATCCGATTACTACGTGGCGTGGTTCGAGTGTGTGGAGCATCATCAGTTGATCAATTTTCTGAGAAAGGGAGTGGATGGGAACAGCGTTTGGTCTGAGAAGTCACATTATGCGGTGGTTTTGAGTAGAGAGCCCGTACCAGGAGCCAAGACGTTCGCTGAATTCGTTTCACAGGTTTCCGCCGCAGGAAACCGGCGCTGCCTAGATCAGGATCTTGCATCCAGGGCCCCATAAAAGCTTAACGAGGCAAATCGTATGAGAACATTGCGGACGGGCGATTTTAGACGCGCAAGTCTTAGGTCATTGCCACGTCCCTAGGGGGTGCAAGTCGCAAATACAGGAGTCAATGCATGGGTTTTCGGCGATTCGGCAATTGAGATGGACGTCACCTTCCCGCTGCTTCTGATGGTCTCTTACTATAGCTTAGAGCGTGCCGAGCGGAACGCTGGTGAATTTCTCATTTATCGATGCAGACACCATAGAGGTGATTCACCGACACGTGAGTGGTGTTGACACCGTGGCAGCGGTCGGGCTTTGGAAGAGAAAGAAATAGATAAGCGTTCACGGGTATCCCTGTGTTTGATTGAAATGTGGGGAGGTCTTTTTTTGTTTTTTGTCGTCGCGAGATATCGCGTTTGTGTCTTGTTATTCTCTTGATACGATATCGGAATTGTTTTTTGGCCTTCTTTCATGACACGAGCACAAGCCACCAAGCTTGTGTATGAAACTTCCGATGCAGCGGTGGAGATCATCCTTCAGTCGAATGAGGCCGCGACCATTTTCAAAGGCCGTCTTGCAAAACTGGAACGCAAGATCGGTCTGCTTACGAGAGGTTTTTCCAATTCTGCCTCGCCTCCACATGATGCCCGCGCTGGCTTCTACATCACCAAGCTCGGCTTTTCCAACTCGACCTCCTGTCCAATTTTCGGGGTCATTTATAATTTTTCAGAGCTGTAGGTTACCGTCAATCTTTGGGATTTAGGGGCCACACAGTTGAGCTTGAGGTCTTTTTCTTCGCGCTCCATTATGATAAAATACAATCAAACAAGAATGGAAGTATCAGAGGCCAGTGAGGAATCATGAAGTCGGTAGTCGCTTTAGTCGTTGCGATCGTTGTTTGTGCAGGGGTCAATTCGTTCGCCCAGTGGGGCCAACAACCCCAAGCGCCGGAAAACCAGCCGTTGCCAATGTATGACACCCAATACCGAGGCCCCATGAACGTCTATGGTCAGCCAGTTTTCGAGCCAGCCCCTCGACAGAACCCCGCCCAAGGTCAACAGACCCCCAATGATGGCATAATCCCATTGGCGGCTTCTGGGCTCGAGGCTTTTGGCAGGTACTTATGGGGATATCTCCCCGCGCCTGTCAGGGGGGAGGAACCGCAGATTCTTCCGCCACCAGGGTCGGGGTTTGTGGTGCGCCAAGTCGTACCTGGTCTGAATTGATACACATAATAAATCATAACGTCTCTCCCGTGGGCTCTAATCTCCAGCCGTCAGGTTGTGTTGAGGCGTCCACCTCTGAGCAAGCGCCAGGCGTCTTTTTCGAAGGGACTCCCACGTGTTCACTGATAACGAATTAGCGCGTGTACAAACCGTTGCAGTTAGTCTGGCATCGCCAGTCACGCTCCGCCTCGCCTCCGCCAACACAGGCTCTCAATTTGAATCCAATCTTCGAAACATAGCACTTCAGATGAACGGCGTCTCTCTGAACAAAATTCGTTTTGAAGAAGTCAATGATGTCCAGGATCATTTTCTTCCATTTCTTTCATTGGTTGTGAACGGCGCGGAACGCATACGATACTTCGCGTCGCCTGAAGGGCCGGAGCTGGAGCCTTTCCTTGAGGCGATCACATGGACGGGAGAAGGCGAACATCGCTCGAATGACACGCTGCAAAGGCCCTCTGAGGCATTCGATCCCAAGGCGTGCGAGGTGTTCGTATTCATGGTACCCACATGCCCGCACTGCCCGAGGATGGTACGCAAGTGCGTCAAGTTGTGCACGGAAATGGCTGCCATAAATCTTAGCGTCATAGATGCATTCCATTTCGCCGAGTGGGCGGAATGCTATAAGGTTCAAGCGACCCCCACCATTGTGATAGACGGTGGTTTGACCGTGGTCGGCAATGTGACTTTAGATGAATTAAGAGCCTATGTGACGAGAAGAAACGAACCAGAATTCATGACTTTTATGCTCGAGTCGATGATCAATGCGGGAAGGGCGGACGACGCTGCTGCGCTTCTTTGCGAGCGAAATGCTCCGGCAGCCCTCTTGCCCTTGTATGCATCGACGTTGTTTGCCCAAAGAATGGGGGCCTTAGTGGTGATGGAGGAAGCGCTCTCGAGAAATCCTCGAATACTGGACTCCATAGTGGACCATCTCATATCGCTCACCTCTCGCGAGGACGCTGGCCTGCGTGGGGACACTGCGGAACTCCTCGGGAACATAGGCGATCCACGAGCGGTGGAGGCCCTGCAGAGACTGCTGAGGGATCCTGATGAGGACGTGAGAGAGGCAGCCGCAGAAGCCCTGGCAAAACTGCAAGATCAATAGGAACACCTGTCTTTATGAAGATATATCCCGGGCTCACTGCTGGTCAGGAAGCTAGTCACACGTTTGTCGCTGTCTCTTCCCGTGAAGGAGGGAATCCGGACGGTGGAAGCCGATCGAACCGGCGTGACAAACAAAGCGCTCATAGGATGCGATACACCTTCAACGCATCACACGATACTCGAGGATCATGATGCGCGTTATATAGGTGGCTATCGTTCCGACGAAAATTTTGAGAGGAGATGCATGACCGATCCTAGACTCACAGGGATTCTCGGAAGTACTCGAGAATTCTATGGCATAGTAGTCAGCTTGGCAACTTTCCTTAATCTCATTTCGAGCGAACCGAAAAAACTCGTTTCGACGACAAAGAATTCCCCTTCCCTTCTCTCAATTCGTTCTCCGGCTCCTTGGACATGACGAGAGCTCCTCTCTCAGGCTTCCATGGGGCGTTTAGAGCAGACTCATACCCTTGTCAATGTGAGGCTCATTGCGACGGAAATCCCAGATTCAATACCAAAACTACTTCCGAGAGCGTCAGGCCATTTTTTCCGCCGCCTCCGTCGCCGGCGGGGTTTTGCGCTGGGTCCCAGCTCTTACGCGCTTGGGTTTTGCCTGGGAATCAGCCGTTTTCTTATGGTCGTCCCCGCTCTGGACCTTTGAACTTAATCCGTTGACACTCTGTCGGCGTTCTGCGGTATCGCCACGGAGCGCGATTTTTAAAACCTCATCCATGTGTTTGACGAACTTGAAATCCAGTTTATGTCGAATATGTCGCGGTATTTCTTCAAGGTCTTTTTCGTTTTGTTCTGGGGCGATAACGGTGTAGATTTGAGACCTCAGCGCTGCGAGAGCTTTCTCTCTCAAGCCTCCAATAGGCAGCACCCGGCCTCTCAGTGTGATCTCTCCTGTCATAGCGACATCGGAGCGCACGGGGATGCCGGTGAGTGCGCTGACGATTGCCGTGGCCATGGTCACGCCGGCCGAAGGACCGTCTTTTGGTATGGCGCCGGCTGGCACGTGAACATGTATGTCCTTAGAAAAATAGAATTTTTCTTTCATGCCGAAATGAGCTGCGCGCGACCTGAAATAGGACATTGCCGCCTGTCCTGACTCCTTCATCACGTCGCCGAGTTGACCTGTGAGGAGGAGGTTGCCCTTCCCTTCTAATGGCGTGGCTTCTATTTGCAACACATCGCCGCCATACGGGGTCCAAGCCAGGCCTATGGCCACCCCTACCTCATCGGTTCGTTTCTCGTTGTCACGCAGGTACTTTGGAACGCCAAGGAATTTGGAAAGATTCTTTACTGTTATCTTTGGGACCTTCTTCTCCCCTTCTGCGATCTTCCGCGCTATCTTTCTACAGAGATTGGCTATTTCTCGTTCCAGGTTGCGTAGGCCCGATTCTCGTGTGTACTGATTGATGATGGCAAGTATGGCTTCGTCCGTGATATCAAAGTCCTTCTCGCTGATCCCGTTTTCTTTGATCTGGCGAGGAATGAGAAATCTTCGTGCAATTTTCAGTTTTTCTTCATCGACGTATCCAGACAGTTCTATGATTTCCATACGATCCTTGAGGGCCGGAATGATCGGGTCAGCCAGGTTGGCTGTGGTGATGAACATGACCCGGGACAGATCAAAGGGCACATTGAGGTAATGATCGCTAAAAGCATTGTTCTGTTCAGGGTCAAGCACTTCTAGCAGCGCGGCCGATGGATCGCCACGAAAGTCCGCACCGACCTTATCGATCTCGTCGAGCATAAATACAGGATTGTTCGAGCCGGCGTTCTTGAGACCCTGAATGATCCGACCGGGCAGTGCTCCAATGTAGGTGCGACGATGTCCTCGGATCTCCGCCTCATCTCGGACGCCGCCCAAAGACATGCGGGTGAATTTCCGCCCTAAGGCCCGGGCAATCGATTTGCCCAGCGAGGTCTTCCCCACGCCAGGAGGCCCCACGAAGCAAAGAATGGGGCCTTTCATGTTTTTATTGAGCTTCCTCACCCCCAAGTACTCCAGGATTCGATCCTTCACCTTTTCAAGGTCATAGTGGTCCTCGTCGAGTATTTTTTTTGCATTCTTGATGTCAAGTCTGTCCTTTGTAGATTTTGACCACGGGAGTTCCACGATCCAATCCAAATAGGTGCGAATGATCGACGCCTCGGCGGCGTCTGGATGCATCTGAGCCAGACGGCCGAGCTGTTTCTCAGCCTCTTTCTCTACATCCTTGGGGATGCGAGCTTTGGCAATTTTTGCTCTGAATTCTTCGATTTCTTTGGTTTTCTCATCTATTTCGCCGAGTTCTGCTTGAATGGCCTTGAGCTGCTCTCTCAGGAAATATTCTCTATGGGTTTTGCCCATTTCTTCTTTGGCCTGGGTCTGAATCTTAGCCTGCATCGCAGAGAGCTCTATTTCCTTGGAAAGCAATTCATTGACCTTGAGCAGGCGCTCTATCGGATCGATGACTTCGAGGATGGACTGGGATTCCTCGACGCGAAGTTTGAGATTGGAGGACACGAGGTCAGCAAGTCTGCCAGGATCGTCGATGGATTCAAGGATCGCGACCGCGTCTGGGGAGACAATTCCCCTGAGCTGGAGAATTTTCTCGGAATTTTCTTTCACAGACCTCATCAGCGCTTCGACCTCGAGGCCGATGGTAGCAACTTGGGGCTCGATAATTTTCTCTATCTTAACGATGAAGAAGTCTCCCTGGGCCACGTAATCGACGATTCGACCCTTTGTGACCCCTTGGACGAGGATCTTTACCCTGCCGTCGGGTAGTCGCAGCATTTTGACTACCATGGCCACAGTTCCGATACGGTAAATGTCTTCGGGCGAGGGATCTTCTTTGGTAGATGATTTCTGGGTAGCCAAGAAGATCAGTCTATCATGGTTGACAGCTTGTTCAACCGCACGAATAGACTTATCCCGGCCAACCATCAATGGAAGTATCATGTAGGGATAGATCACGACATCTCGAACCGGGAGCAAAGGCATCTCATCTGGAATGTCAGCAAGGTTTACTTGCTCCGCGTTTTGGCTCGCCTCATCCGCAAAATCTTTCTTGTCTGTTTCGTCTGCCATTCGTTGTAATCCCTCTCGAGAGCTCTCCGCCCTCTTTTCTGGTATGGTGACGCCTTCCTCCGAGCCGCGTCTTGCGTCTTCTCTCTGGCGTTCCCTACATGTAGATATGCGCTGTTATTTCTTTATGTCAACCAGGATTGGGCATATCCCACTCGCCACGAGCAGGGGAAACGCGGCGCAGCGCTGCCCGGCGGCATTAATCCGTGCCTTTTACTGTCTCTAGTCCGGCCCAGAAAGTCGTTATCATGAGCCGACGAGGCATTCCTTGGCGCCTTGCAATCCCCAATGACCCGAAGACGAACAGGACGCTTCGTCTTGCGGTGAAGACCGCCGAGTGGATGAACCTTTTATCTCATCCCTATGGAAAGGCATCAGAAGCAGAAGAGCTATCGTGATTCGCTAGAATTGATCGAGGTCGGAACCGGCAGCATCCCATCTGGCTCCCTTAAAAAATTTTGGTTGACTCTCAGCAGGGATGCGACCGACTTTAAAGACCTCCTGGACGCCGTTCCCAGAGGCTGTGACGAGGCCAGTTTTAGGATCAACCCTGCGGAATTCAACGGATGACGGTGCGACAAATTCACGGACTGGTTTGTTTCTTAGGACTTCCCTCATGAAATATCCCCATATCGGGGCTGCTGCTTTCCCCCCTGTTTCACCATCGCCCAGGGACATCTCTGTGTCGAACCCCACCCACACGCCGCACGTGTAATCAGGATTGAAGCCTACAAACCATGCATCGATGTAATCGTTGGTGGTACCTGTCTTCCCTGCGATGTCAGGCCGACCGACTATTTTCTTGAGGACCGTGCCGGTTCCTTCAGTTATCACCCCTTGCAAAAGGGTGGTCATTATATAAGCGGTCCCTTCGTCTATGGCGCGGCGCGCAGGCAAAGATGTCAGCGGATAGTTGTCCCCGGGTCTGCGCTGCTCACGACTATCCATGGAGACTGGCTTTACCTCTGTCTGGTCTGCCGGGACAGGATCGTCCAAAAGCACAGGAGGATCATATTCCTCCAAAACCCTTCCTTTGCGATCGACGATCTTTTTCACGTAAACTCCTGGCACAAAATATCCCTTGTTGGGGAACACCGAGTATGCGTTTGTTTGTTCTTCAAGGGAGACGCCGGTTGAACCGAGCGCCAAAGTGAGGTTCTCCACGAGAGGCGATACATACCCAAATTTCCTGGCATATCCTTTTACGTAATCGATGCTTATTTGCTGTAGTATCTTTATGGTGGGTATGTTTCTGGACTTTACAAGACAATCTCGAAAGCTGACGGGCCCGGCATATCCCCCTCTGTAGTTCTTTGGCCGCCACACCTCTCCCGTCCCAGGGACAGTAATGGCCAATGGGGAGTCAAGGATAATGTCAGAGCATGTGAACCCCTTGTTCAGTGCGGCGGCATAAATGACCGGTTTGAACGACGAGCCCGCTTGTCGCCTGGCTTGGGTGGCGCGGTTGTACTTGGAGTCGGTCATACTGTACCCGCCAACCAGCACGCGCACGTACCCAGTTCGGTTTTCCCGCAACATCAGAGCAGACTGCGCAAGGGGTTCTTGTTCCAACTCAAGCGGGAACAGTGAAACCATGTCTTCGGTATAATTCTTGTAATTCTTCATCTCTGGGTCAGATTGACCATACTTCTTGAGGTACAGTTCCCTGCGCTTCACGTTGGGGTCCAGGACACGCACCAACACCACGTCTCCCACTTGGAGGGGCAAATCGCCAGGGGAGAAATTCCTGGTCCTCAGCTCCGGTCGCAAGTGTGGTATGCGCACCCACCATTTGAGGTTCGGATCAATCTTCACAAAGCCTACGTAATCCTTCTTTATCCCATCACGTTGATAGGAACCCATGCGAACGTATATGTTTTCATTGTCCATCTGGGTGATCACACCCTCTGTGATGTCGCCGAAATGAATGGGCCGCTCCATCTCCTCGCTTTTCTGCCGGAGGAACTCCACAATTTCAGACGCTGTGAGAGACTTGAGAGGTCCGCGATAGCCCTGCCTTTTATCAAGCTCTCGCAGGCCAAGGCCTATGGCCTCCTTCGCCGCTTTGGTCAGACGGAGATCGGCCGTGGTGTACACCTGAAGGCCTTCTTTGTACAGGTAGTCAGCCCCATACTTGGTCTCGATATAGCGCCGGACGTGTTCCACGAAGTCTGCGGCCAACGTAGCATTTGTGTTGCTTACTGTGACGATATGAGGTTCCTCGAGATTTGCCTGCTCGTACTGTTCTTGGGTTATATATCCGTCCTCCCACATTCGCTTGAGGACGTACCCGCGTCGTTCAATGGCCTTTTTCAGGTTCCGCCTCGGTGAATTCATGGACGGCGCCTTGGCCAATCCTGCCAGCATGGCGCATTCGGCCAACGTCAAATCCCACACATTCTTGCCAAAATAAACCTCAGATGCTGCCTGCACGCCATAGGCCGAGCTGCCGAGGTAAATCTGGTTAAGATAGAGATACAGTATCTGTTCCTTGGTGAGGGAATCTTCGATTCGCGTCGACAGGATAGCCTCTTTGATCTTTCTGGTAAATTTTCGTTCAGGAGTCAGCAGAAAGGTCTTTGCCACCTGCTGAGTGATGGTACTGGCCCCCTCCTTCAGTGACCCTGAGACGAGATTTTTTTTCAACGCTCGGAGAATGGCTTCTTTATCGACCCCAGAATGACGTCGAAAATTCTTGTCCTCAGCGGCCACGAAGGCGTCCTGCAGTGTCGTGGGGATTTGCTCTATGGGCACCACAAAACGCCGCTGATAGGCAAACTCTGCCACCAATTCTCCATCATCCGCATAAAATCGCGTGACAGTGGGAGGCGAGTAGTTGTTTAGCTTGTCGATGCTCGGAAGACTCTTTGTAAAATAAAAGTACCCCTGCAGCGCCATACCCGTGACGCCGCATACTGCGCCGAGGAACCCGAGCAGAAGAAACCTTGATATAGCTCCAAAAAAAGAGCCGCGCTTCTTCTTGGTATGGGGGCGTTCATAAAGCTGAGAAAAAGGGTTAGGCTGTTTATGCATTGGATCATCCAGAGAAAACAAATGCTGCTTTCTCGCCTGCGCTACTCGCAGGCTACACCTCTCTACCACGTAATTAACTCAGTGTCCACAGATGACACGCATATATTAGACAAATTTCAATATAGTCATATCGTGGTCTAAAGGAGAATATACAGAAGACGCTTGGGGCTGCAGGCATAACAGTTTAATATCGCAAAGTCTTGTTGGCACTTTTGTGTGTGCTATATAGACACCTTCGCACCGGATATGTTCGCGCTCCTGCTTTTCTTTCCCTTCAGCAAATTCGACTCGCAATCGACAGGGTTTTTCAGGATTTCGGATGCTGACGAGGGATTGACAACATAAGTGGCCGTGTCTTAAAGTGAAAGCGATTGTGAAGCGTGAAGCGCCAGGGGCGTCTTCTGTACACAAGCACTCACAACTCGCATCCTATGTCTCATAAAGAAGAGCGACGAAAGGCTTGTACAATGCCGCATTCAAGCATTCGCAGCAAAGACGCGATCGGCGATGTGAAGCGTGAGGCTCAGGAGAGACACTCGGGCGAGCCCTGAGATAAGGTGAACGGAACGGAGTCATCCAATGGAAGATCTTGAAAGAGAATCGTTTCCCGGGATCGTCTCGGCAAAAAGCATTCCGAGACCATCGACTGCTCTACCTGTCAAAGGAAAGAGTGGAGTTGGTCAGTTTCGGGTAACCTATTTAGGAGAGGCAGAAAACATACCGACCCTTTCTGAGGTGGCGAAAATCAATTCTGACACCCGTTCTGAAGCGAGAACTCCCCTCATGACCGTGACGCAGGCGATCCTTATCACCCATGGAGGCACGCTGTCAATCGCTGAACTTGTGAAGGAAGTTCGCAAATATTGGAACCGCCCTTTCCCCACGAGTCCATACACCGAAGAAGAATTTCTCTACCTTGTCCTTCGCAATTCGCCGGACGTCAGGATCGCAGAATAGAGCCTCCTTTTCGCAGTCATTCTAAAAAATGTCTGCGGGGATACCTTCGGGTAAGCGAGATGTATCCAAGGCGCGATAGTTTTTCCCGCCGGGTCCATCATTCTCGCCGAAAACCGGGAATTCGACGAAGGCTTCCCTGCCTGCCGGATGGAAGCAGAGATTGGCTTTGTCGTGTTCGGCTCCCTGTCGCATTAAAAATACCACAGCAGTGTTATTGGGGAGACGCGACGCTATCTTTGGGGAAGTTTTGACAAAAAAATATAGTTACTACTTGTCTCGACGGCCAAGGCAGGAAAGGGAAGAGCGCGGCGCGCTGCGTACCCGAGAGGCGACCGAGCGAGGATGCTATTAATTCGAGACTTTACGCATAATTATGTGATATAACATGCCAAAAAATATCTCATGAAATCTCAGAGACCTACGTCGTTTGGTCTGGGGGACATCTTTTTTCTCCTTGACACACTACATATAGTGGGGATATTGCATCATACCACAAGATGGTCGAAGGATAGGCCATCGTGGGCGTATCACCGCATACCTCGCAACCAGATGCGCTGCCCACTCAAAGCACGAAGGGTTGCGGCCATGAGAAGAAAAGCGTGTCCCTTGTGCGCGTCTTTTGACGACCGCAGTTAAGAAGCGGGTGCGGCGGGAATGTTAGGTGATACATTCATGTTTTGCTCTAACATTTCGTAAATAAAACTTTTATATCGTGGAAAGGTGAAATTTGGCACCGCTGAACTCGCTGACCTTTGCGAGGGTGGAAAGCCTTTGGTCAAAAAGAGCAAGAAAGGGGAGATTGCAATGGCTAGCTTGATTGAAATGAAAGAATTTAAGAAGGCATCGCTCCGGTTTGACGAAACGACTGATCTCGCTCTGTTTGTGCGTACGTCCAGCGAGGCGATGGACGGGTGGGATCGGAGCCGGATTGTCGATGCCCTACTCAGGGAAACGTTTATCGACGAGGGCACGGCGGAAGACATCAGCTTGGAAGTTGAAAATGACATTAAGAGGAGCGGCATAAAGGTTATCACTGCGCCGCTGGTAAGAGAGATGGTCAACGCGAAGCTCATCGAGCGGGGCCTCGAAGGGGCTCGGAGACTTCACACCAGGCTTGGAGTTCCACTCTACGACGTTGATCAACTGATTACTCGACCGAACAAAGAGAACGCTAACGTCCCTCATGGGCCTGAAGCCACCAATCTCACGCTTGCCGAGAACATTAAGAAGGAATACGCCTTGTTGAATGTTTTTGACCAGGCAGTGGGAGATGCGCACATGCACGGGGATATTCACCTGCACGACCTGGGATTTGTTGATCGACCCTACTGTTCGGGACAGTCGCTTGAATATATAAAGAAATTCGGTTTGAATTTGCCGAATTCGCTGGCTATGGCCAAGCCGGCAAAGCATCCCGAGGTGCTGCTTGCCCACATGGTAAAGTTTGCGGCAGCGTTGCAGAGCCATTTTGCTGGGGCTATCGGTTGGGACGCCGTCAACCTGTTTTTTGCGCCGTATCTGCGAGGGCTCCCCAAAAATGAGGTGAGGCAGTTGGCTCAAATGCTCATCTTCGAATTTTCTCAGCAGGCCGTTGCGCGAGGAGGGCAGGCGATTTTTACGGACATCAACCTGTATTGGGAAGTGCCCAAACACTTTGAAAATGTACCTGCGATTGGCCCTGGCGGTGAATTCACCGGCCTTACGTATGCCGATTATCTTCCGGAGGCCCAGAATTTCGTGTGGACGCTTTTCGACATATTTCGAGAGGGAGATGGATTGGGAAGGCCCTTCTTTTTCCCGAAGCCGCTGGTTCACATCACAGAGAAATTTTTCGCCACGCCTGGTCATGAGGAATTCCTCCGTCACATCTGTGATATTGCCACAGAAAAGGGGAACACATACTACGTGTTTGACAGAGGAGAAACAGCCAAGATATCTGAATGTTGTCGGCTTTCCTTCAAACTGGAAAAAAGTGATTTTGACGACGCGGTACAGCCGTGGAAAATGCGCTATTCAGCAATGCAGAACGTCACAATCAATCTCCCTCGAATCGCGTACGAAGCTCGTGGCGACGACACTAGGTTATTTGAACTTTTGACAGACCGAATCACGTTGGCTGCGAAAGCTCATCTCCAGAAAAAAGCGTTTATCGAGCGTTTGTTGGCCTTGGGAGAAATCGGTCCGCTGGCGTTGTTGACCATGGACCGGGATGGCGAGCCGTACTTGAGGATGCATCGTGTGACATATCTTATCGGGATGGTCGGCCTCAATGAGATGGTGCAGTGCCATACAGGCGAGGAGTTGCACGAGAGTGAAGACGCCCTCAGATTTGGTCTGCGGGTAATCGCTCACATGAACTTGGTGGCTGCACGACTGGCCAAAAAACATCGTATGAGATTTGTGTTGGAGCAAACGCCAGCAGAGAGCACCGCCTATCGGTTTGCCAAACTTGATATGAAGCTGTATCCACAAGCGCAGCGCGTCGTCAAAGGCAATTTGGCTCTTGACGAGATTTACTACACCAATTCCACGTTATTCAATGTGGGGGCCGTCGTAGATCCGATAGACAGGGTCAAGAAGGAAGGCCTGTTTCATCCACTGATTGAGGCGGGGTCGCTGACGCACGTCTGGCTCGGGGAAAGCCACCCCAGTCCGGAGTCTCTGGCGAATTTTGTGGTCAAAGTATTCCGGATGACCCAAAATGATCAAGTGGCTTTTTCACCGGAGCAGACCACGTGCGTGTCCTGCGGCAGGACCGTGCGAGGATTGCATGACGCTTGCCCTTTCTGCGGATCAAATAAGGTCGAACAAATCACTCGCATCACAGGATACTTCACCAAGGTCTCGAGCTGGAACAAGGGGAAAAGAGGCGAACTGCGCGATCGCTACCGGAACGGCCGGCTTTTTTGAGCATGAAGACCTACTTGAATAGGTAACTTTTGACGTATTGCACATTATTGTAGGAGAGGGATGATGACGGTACTGTTCACGAAAGAAGGTTGCGGCAAATGTGATTGGGTGAAGAAAAACGTAAACCTTGATTCCATCGACGGACTCAAAGTGCTGCAGTTAAATGGCGACGATCCCGAGGCGCTTGCCATGCTTGCCTATTACGAGTGCGTCTCGCTGTCGGAAAAACAGCTGCCGATATTGGTGGCGGAGAATCGAGAAATTATCACCGGCGTGGGGCATATTCGGAAATATCTAGAAGGACTCGCTGTATGAGGTGAGGTCGAAATTAGTAATACCCAGCGGCGTCGCGCCCTGAGGGCGAAAAGGCCGGTTATCGCTCTGGTCGCGGAAAGAGGTTGGCTTTGTGAGATGAAAGACGACTCTTATTTTGGCATTAAAGGCTACACGGCGACGTCATTCGTGGATTGGCCGGATAAAATCTGTTCGGTGGTCTTCTTCGGCGGTTGCACGTTCCGCTGTCCTTACTGCCATAACAGCTCGTTGGTGCTTTATCCTGATACGTTGGAGGACCTTTCTCTGGAAGCCATCCTTTCGAGCATCGAATCGAGAAGGGGGTGGATTGACGGCGTCACCGTGACCGGCGGAGAACCAACAGCTCGGCGAGCCTTGCCAGACTTTCTCTCTCTGTTGCGCCAACGCAACATTCACGTCAAACTCGATACCAATGGGTCCAATCCATCTCTGCTCGAGCGGCTGATAGAAAACGATTTGGTGGCCGCAGTGTTTATGGATGTGAAGGCGCCTTTAGACCGGCGTCGCTATTCCCTTGTTGCGGGTACCCCCGTGAATCCTGAGACCGTGCAACGGAGCATAGATATACTCAAAAGGTCCTCCATCGAAGTCGTCTTCCGTACCACCGTGGTTCCCGGTCTTGTCGCCGAGAGAGAACTCCACGAAATTCGACGCAGTTTGGGAGACGTAGACGCCTTTCTCGTACAACGGTTCCGCAATGGAACAACTCTCGATCCGTTGCTCTCTGGGCTTCCTGAATTTCCCGAAGAGAGATTTCTTAGGATTCGGGCTTGCTATGAAGTGCGGCGCCGGTCAAAGCAATGTCGGTGGCCCTATTCAGCGCAAGGCGCAGAGGACTGTCGAGAGAAAACTACTTTTCTCGGAGCGACTCTTCAGGCGGACTGTTAGTACTGAAACGGCACGAGGGTTTTCCCTCGGCTTCAATACGGTCAGCGGCGTTTCTCTAGAGGTTCCAGCCACCCGTCACCTCGATGGCCGCGCCGGTGACAAAACTTGCATCGTCAGACGCGAGAAATGCGATAGCAGCCGCAATTTCCGAAGGTTCTGCTATCCTGCCCAAAGGCGTCTCAGCCACGATGACTTCCTTGAACTTGGGGTGCATGCGTTCTCGTATAGTCGGGGTATCAGTAAGGCCGGGGAGGATCGCATTGATTCTTACACCCTTTGCACCCCATTCACGCGCCAGGGATTTCGTCAGGCCAATCAGCGCTGCTTTGGCCGAGCTGTAAGCGGACTCCCCCTTTGAACCGACTCGTCCGTAGATGGATGACACATTGACGATGCTTCCATAGCCGCGCTCGATCATCCACGGCGCCGTCGCCATACAACAATTGATTGCGCCTAATACGTGCACGCGCCAGACATCGTGGAAGTCGTCGGGCGAGATCTTCAAGAAACCGCCAGGCCTGTCAAACCCTGCATTATTGACGAGAACATCTATCATCCCAAAGGTCTCGATCACCTCTTTCACCGTTTCAGCCACTTTATCCGAATGGGCCACGTCCACCATAAAAGGGTGAGCTATCCCTCCAAAATTTGTGATCGCGCTGCAGGTGCGAGACGCGGTTTCTCCGTTTCGATCAAGGACGGCTATTTTCGCCCCTTCTTTTGCCAAGCGGTACGCGGTTGCCTGCCCGATCCCTTGGCCGGCCCCGGTCACCACAGCCACACGGCCTTGGAATCTCTCACATTTAACCTCTTGAATCACGTCGTTTCCCATAAATCACGCTCCAAATGCTAGTTCTCGAAATTTATGTCGGAATGAGGTCCGCCTCATAGAGTACGCGAGTCGTCTCAAAAATCTCGATAGGAGCCAGGAGAGTCCAACTCTTGTCATTTGCAGGGAGCGGGGTCGGCACGAAGTGAGAGGCGGCGACTGGGAAATCTTCATGTTGGGGGCAAGATTTCTCGGGCCCTCGAAATGACAAAATGGAATAATGTGAGAAAGGATAAAACGAAAGGCTGCGGAAGTCGATTGCGGCCTTTTCCCACTCGAAAGCCTGGACCAATTTTTTACATTTGTGTCGAAACAAGCGGCGCGTCGGCGATTTAGTGCGTATTTCTGAGCACCGTTATACAGGCAATCGCCAGTTGAGGCGTCGAGGGTTGCGTCGCTACGATCCTGGAGACACAGGGATCGCGGCACAATCCCCTGGACGATATCTCGCGTGCGCCGCGCCGCATCCAGTGTTACGATCGTAATGTCTCCCGCCTCTCCCATGCTTTCATGGGTGGTGAGGCATAACACCCACGACATATAGGCTCCCATTCATCAAGCACTCTTGAAAGCTGCAGCAGGAAAGTTGAGTCACGCCGTTAGCTGCAATCTCCTGCCAGCCTCTGCAACCGAAAGGTCAATGCCGTTGCATGCGCGGGAAATCCTTCGTAACGGGCAAGCCTCGCTGTGTGGGGCGCGAGGTCTCGGAAAGCCCTTTCATCGACCATCGCGAAGGACATTCTTCTCGTAAAATCCCTCACTGAAAGACTCGACCACGTTCTTGCAAAGCCCGATGTGGGCAGGATAGCATTAGGCCCCAACGAATAGTTTGCAAGCGTACTGGGGGTGAAATACCCGAGGAGGACCTCGCCGGCGCATTTCACCTTGTCGAGCACAGAAGCAGGGTCTTTGGTCAGGATTTGCAGATGCTCCGGCGCGAACTCATTTATAAAAGCAATCGCTTCATGCATGTCTTTGGCGAGGAGGACTCCCCCGTTGTTTTCCAACACGTGTCTGCAGAATGTTTGTCGGGGCTCCGGCAGTTTCGATACGAAGGAAGGTATCAATTGCAGGGCAGCTTGGGCCATTACAGCAGACGTCGTCAACAGAAACGCGGACGAGTCGCTCCCGTGTTCCGCCTCTATGAGGAGATCGGTGGCTGCGGTTTCGGGGTCCACCGTGTCGTCTGCCAAGATGATGGCCTCGCTAGGACCAGCAGGAAGGCCTGTATCCACATAAGGAGACACGAGTTGTTTCGCGGCCATGACGTAGCCTGAGCCCGGCCCCACAATTTTTGCCACCTTTGGTATGCTTTCGGTTCCGAAGGCGAGCGCAGATATGGCCTGGACGCCGCCTACACAGTAAATCTCATCAATTCCAAGGAGGCAGGCGGCAGCCAACGTCGCACTGTCTGCGGCTCCTTGACGATCTGGGGGCGTCACGACAACGACGCGTTCAACGCCCGCTACCTTTGCAGGAACTCCTGCCATCATCATCATGGATGGGAAGGAGCCCTTTCCTCGCGGGATATAGAGGCCCGCTGACGGAATGGGCACCACTTTTTCACCTGCGAGGATGCCGGGCGCCACGAGCGTCTGCCAACTCCCTTGTTCCTGCTGCTTTTCATGAAAACGCTTGATGTTGGCGATGGAGATTTCCAGCGCCTCCCTCAGCTGAGGAGACAGGGCTTGGAGCGCAGCTCCCATTGCCGCAGCGTCAACCCTAAAGCGCCCTGGGGCGATGTCAGCGCCATCGAATTCCCTGGTCAATTGGGACACTGCGCGATCTCCCTCTGAGCGTACACGTTGCACCAAGGGTTCTACAAGGCTCACGAGATGGCGAAGATCAACCGCGGTCCGTTGGCAAAGACGGTGCCGGAAGGCCGTATCCATTTGAGATACAACAAAAAAACGTATATTCACTTTTCACCTCACGCAGCAAGATGAGCGCCTTTTTTTCCAGGACGGTCTTGATCCTGGCATGGAACCAGGCTATGGTCAACTACAATAGCATGGTCCGTACTGCGGCCGCGCACGGAATATATCACGTTCACTTGCGGAGTTACCCGCTCTTCAGCGCGCTGCAGATGACATTTGAATCAGCGCGACCGTTAATCTTGGCGGCGTCTGATTCAGGGCGGACCCTGGGAACGCGAGGCATTACCAATTTGATAGACAAGAAAAATAGACAAGAATGGGACTTTTTCTCCAGCGCCCTTATCGAAGAAGCGAGAACCGCGATATGGCAGACGAGGGCTCGAATTGACCCCAGGGACTTAATCGAGCGTGTCAAGACAGAGCTCCAGGAGATTGCACGCGCAGAACAGAGTGGAGATTCCGAACGACGTGTGTGGGACAAAGTGCGACAAGCGCTCGTTTCAGCAGCTTATCAGACCAGACCATACTGTTTGAAATGTGGGACCTGTTGCAAGAAGGACTCCCCTACCCTTGTGATGGAGGACATGGGGCTTCTTCGTCAGGAAATTCTCCGGCCGGAGCACCTTTACACAATCCGCAAAGGTGAAATCGCCTTCAATTCATTTGAAGACAAAGCGGTCTCGCTCCCGCATGAAATTATCAAAATCCGCAGCGCCGGCGGAACAACCCGCTGCATGTTTTACCGGGGTCTAGACGGTCTTTGTTCCATCTACGAGAACAGACCCTTGCAGTGCCGGCTGCAGGAATGTTGGAACCCAGGGCGCATGACGAGCGTTCGTGCGGAGTACATCACCCGAGGAGCCATTTTTAGACCGATAAAGCCTCTCTGGGACGTCATAAGCGCTCACGAGGAGCGTTGTTCGTTAGAGAAGTGGACACACGCCTTGGAGCGTCTTGAGGCAACGCGGGGTCACAGCGTCCAGGACGTACTGGAGCTGCTGAGATATGACCATATGGCGCGTCAATTCGTGATGGAGACATTTTCGATGGCAGAAGAGGTTTTGGATTTGATTCTTGGGAGGCCATTGAAAGATTTTCTCTGTCTTTGGGGGCTGGAGCTCGTTGAAACCTCTGACCGCGAGTTCATTCTGCAACCATCGTGCAGGAGCAGTTAGGTTGTTTTGGCAGACGCGGCGCCTGATTTAATCATATTTTTCTTGAGGGTGAGGACATTTCTTCCGTCAGGCTGGGACTGATAATTAAATTCGTCCATGACCTGTTTCATGAGCCATAACCCCAGTCCCCCCTCGCGTGGTTCGTCTAAATTTGGTGGCGCCACATTTTCTGGGTTGAATCCTTGACCAAAGTCTGTAAAGACAAAGATAAGTTCATCACCGCTCGCGTTTATTTCAATGATCGCAGGGCCCTCACGCGTGACGCCATAGGCGTGGCGACAGATATTGGTGAATGCCTCGCTGAAAGCCAGCTCCACCCTATCGATCATCTCGGTGGCGTCGCAATTGTCCGCTAACTGCTCAATGAGGGATCGAACAAAAAAACCCAGCGGCCGGAGCATGAATATCTTGGCCGGCACCTCAATTTTTAACGAGAAGTTTGACCTCATGAACTTATTCCTCGTCAGAAATTATTGGAGGGGGCACACGCATGTCAGACGAGGCACACGCTCCCCCTATGACGAAAAAGATTTCAACGCTTCCGGCAGCGAGTCATAAATCTCGAAGACGCGATTTAGCCGCGTCAATTGAAAGAGCGATCTGGCCTGGGCCGATGGGCCAGCTATTTTCATATCGCCTTTGTTTTTCATGAGGACCCGCAGCGAGGCAACGAGGGCGCCGCATCCTGAGCTGTCGATGAATCTCGTTTGCGAGAGATCAATGACGAGCTTTGTCTGTGCTCGCTCAGCAAGGCTTTTTACCGTGTCCTTAAGTTTTTGGGCCACTGTGGCGTCAAATCTCTCGTCCATGGATATAACGGTAACTCCGTTTTTCGCTTGTACTTGCATAAACATGTCTCCTTCCTGGCGCGCATGTGGGTGAGTCCAGACTATTCGTGAAACGGTCTTCTTTTGTATGTTTCTCGGCAAATCTCCTTGCGTTCAATGACAGCCCCTTCACGGGACGAACAAGGCGAATGGCTTCTACTTCACGACCGCAAGAATCATGGTGACGTCGTCGTCAAACGTGGTATCCTCCCTGAAATTCTCGAGGTCTCTCATGATGTAGGGGAGGGCCCGCTCAGGCTCGATCTCGCAGCTTTCGACAAAGACCTTCCTCAATCTATCCTCCCCGTAAAATGCATTCTTATCTGAGCTTTTTGCGGCTTCTGTGACGCCATCAGTAAACACAAGCAATCTGTCTCCTGATTTCAAGAGAACAGTCCCCTCCTCATAATACATCCCCGGGAAAGCCCCCAGGAGGGGCCCCCCTACGTCAAGCTCCTCAAGCGATTTATTTTGTTTGCGATAGACCAATGGTCGCGGATGGCCTGCATTGGTGAATACCAGTTCAAGACCACTTTTGTGGAGTACGCCGTAAAAGACCGTGAGAAAATCGGCGTCTGGGAGAATGCCGACAAGAGAATCATTTAACTCTGCAATGAGCCTCGCCGGCGAAAGGGTTGCCCTGGCAAACGATTGGAATGCCATTTTGAACATTGCCCCAATCATTGCAGCTGAAACTCCATGTCCCGACACATCCACCTGGGCAAAACCGAGGTACCCGTCCGGCAGCTCCACTGCGTCATAGAAATCGCCCCCTGCCTTGGAAACCGGCAGATAGACCACGTGAAAATCGACTCGGTCGCACCTGGGGAATTCCTGAGGCAAGAGGGAGTTTTGCAGTTGAGACGCCATCTCCATCTCTCGAGCCATGATTCGGTTTCGTTTCTCAATCTCTTTGCGGGCTTCATAGAGCGCGAGATGGTTCTTCACCTTTATGGCCAACTCTTGGCTGTCGTAGGGTTTGGTTATGTAGTCCACCGCGCCGGCTTCCAGCCCTTTTTCCCGACTCTGTGAGTCCTCGCGTGCGGTGAGGAAGATGACCGGAACGGCTGGCGGGAGTACCTCTTTCTTAAGGATATCGAAGGTCTGGAAGCCGTCCAGACCAGGCATTTCTATGTCGAGGAGAACGAGATCGGGGTTATCCTGTTTCGCTCGGGAAATGGCCTCATCTCCGGAGCTTGCAGGAATGACATTGTACTGCCTTGCGAGCATCTTGGAAAGCATGCGTAGGCTCGCAGGGTGGTCTTCTACGACAAGTATTCTCGAAGTACTCATGCGGCGTTCAAGGGGTCCCTAGCTTTGGCCTTTATTTTAGAATTGATGAACGAATGAAGCAAGATAAAACACCTTCCCCAGAAGAAGTAAGTTAAAGTGGCTTCTTAAAGTTACTAAAAGTGGGAAAGAGCACTCGCTGGGCTTTCTCTGGCATATCATTGAAGCCTTTCCCAAGACATCGCCGGGCGCCGACATCGGTTGAGCTGGGCATGAAAAGGGAACAAGCGAACAACACCGAGGTTTGCAAAGGCTGGGTATGTCCACATGCACGAGTCCGCGACGAGGCGCAACTCATTTGTGTATTGGGTCGGAGTCCAACCGGAATCGATTACGGCGCGCCGGACGGGAAACCGGTGTCGTTGGTCGCCATGCACGTGGTTCCGGAAAATCAGGCGAATTATGACCCCCGCGTGATATCCCTTTTGGCCAACGCCCTTGTAGGGCGAGTTTTGTGTAGGGATTCTGTGGCATATTCAAGCGGCCGGGTTGCGTATGACTGTATTGCGGTCAGTCTTATACCCAATAACTCACGTCAGAAAAAAACGTCAAAGGGGCATGAGGGGGCTGAACCATCTCATCATTGAAAGCCTGCCTCTTGGATCATCCGTATGTCGTCGGCGACGTTCCTGCCAGTGGTGGTAAGGTAGCCGCCTATTATCATACCGTTGGCGCCGCTGCGGAGCGCCATACCCTGGAAGTCCCTCAAATTCGCTTCTCGACCGCCGGCGATTTTAATGGTCGCCTTGGGAAGGATAAAGCGAAAGATCGCGACGGTTCGCACAATCTCCATCGGCACGGGGGTGACACTGTTGGCGAGCCTCGTACCGGGTCTCGCATTGAGAATATTAATGGGAACGCAGTCCACCCCCAGGTCTCGAAGCGTGAAGGCAAGAATCGCTCGTTGGAGAGGCGTCTCTCCTAAGCCAATAATTCCACCGCAACATATCGACATACCGTGGCTTATTACCGTGCGTACGGTTGTAACTCTATCGTCAAAGGAGTGCGTCGTACAGATATGAGGGAAATAATCTCGACACGTTTCCAAGTTGTGATTATAACGAGAGACTCCTACACTGTGCAGTTCTTGCGCACGGCGAGCGTTTAAAAAACCCAACGACGCGTCGAGGGCAATGTCAACCTCACGCCTCACCCTGGCCAAGGTCCGAAGGAGACTTTCAAATTCACCGTCAGATAAAGCCGGACCGCTCGTGACAGTGCAAAATCTTCCAGCCCCAGTTTCCACCGCATGTTCCGCCGCTTTCAGAATGTCTTCCTCTGACTTGAGGGGATACACATCGCAATCCGTTCTATGTCTGGCGGACTGTGCACAAAAGGCGCAGTCCTCAGAACAGCGGCCGGACTTAGCATTAATGAGGCTGCATGCATCGAAAGAATAGCCCTTGTAATGGATTCTGATCCTGTCGGCTGCTGCGGCAAGATGCATGAGGTATTCATCAGGCGCATTCAAGAGATGTTCAGCCTCTTGGACCGTGATCGACCCGCCTGCCAACACTTTTTCCTCTGCTTCTGATATGGCTGCCAAATAGTGTGATTTCTCCGTTTTCATCTCGTGCTCCAGTGAGCTCTTGTCACATTTTGTGTGATCTTGGGTGAGTCGTGTATGAGGTACAAGAACCGTTAAAGAATTGCAAGACAGTGGAGAAAGGCGCGAACTTTTTTGTTTGTTGGTTGACAAAAGAATAAAAACAAAGGTCGCCGGCTTGGCAGAGCCAAATTCCGTGATTAACGGTTACTAGATGTATCGGCAGAGGTCACGCGCCGCATTGGCCTCAAAAAGGTATGACGTCATTGAAAACGTTCAAAGAAAGGGGGCAAGCGATGAACTACCCGGTACTTTCAAACAATCTGGAGTCATTTCTCGCCCAAGTCAGGGAAATCAAGCCTTTGTCCGCGGAGCGAGAGTTCGAGCTCGCGGTTCGTTATAGAGAGCAGGGAGACATAGAAGCGGCTCACGAACTCGTGGTGTCGCATTTGCCTTTCGTAGTGAAAGTTGCGTTCCAATATCGGCATTACATGCTTCCAGTGCAAGACCTAATCCAGGAAGGGGCCATAGGCCTCATGAAGGCGGTAAAGAGGTTTGACCCTTACAAGGGCTACAGACTTGTCTCCTTCGCAATATGGTGGATAAAAGCTTATATCAAGAACTTCATATTAAAATCGTGGAGTCTCGTAAAGCTCGGTACGACACAGGCTCAAAGAAAACTCTTCTTCAGGATCGGGGACATTGGAGAGCATCTCGACGAATCAGAGCGAGACGCACGAATAAGCGACCTGGCGGAAGAGCTCAACGTGAAAGAAGACGAAGTCATTGAGGTAGAAGCTCGCGTTAAGGCTCGGGAACGTTCCTTAAACGAAAGTTTGGGCGATGACCGCGACGCAACGGCTCTGGAGCTGCTGGAAGACTCTTCTCCGAATCAAGAGACGACGCTTATAGAAATGGAAGAGATGGCCAACTTAGAAACCGCCACAAAGAAAGCATTGAGAAAGTTGGACAGTCGTGAACGTTTTATCATTACGAAGCGATTCATGGAAGACGAGCCGTGGACATTGCAACGCATCGGAGATCATTTTGGGACGAGTCGTGAGCGTATCAGGCAGTTAGAAGCGAGAGCCCTCGCAAAATTGAGAAAAGAGATGGCGCCATTTTTGTTGGAGGGAGCCCCAGCGGGTGCATGAGCGCGTCATGGCCATTCACGACGGGACATGCCATTTCGTTCGCAGCAAAGCGGGGAATCTCTTCGCACGAGTTCTATCCCCGCAGGCTCAGCTTGATTAAAGACTTTCTTTTATGTAGATGATGACCGGGGGAGAAAGGGGACGCTGTCGCAGAACTCCGTCAGGCCCCAGTAGTATTGCTCCGGCAGAGATGTGGCGGCGCGTCCGGACGGTGAGGAGGTCGGTGTAGATGCGGACAAGATCCACGGTATGGTTGTTACGCCTGTCTATTCTTCTATGTCTTTTATTGATTCTGGAGCCTTTTCTCGTGTTTGTGGAGGCCGGTCCCAGGGGTGGTTTTCGGTCTAGCTCTTCCTTTTCACGTTCATCCAGCTCCGGTCACTCTTGGTCATCAAGGACCCATGAAACGTGGACGCGAAACGGCGGCGGTTTTTTCGGCTCTGGTGCGAAGGACTCGGGCTATTCAAAGCCCACTTCACCTTCATCTGCAACGACTCCGAGATCAGCGCCCAGCCAGGGGACTAGCTCGACAGGCTATTCTAAACCCACGTCCAGCGGGTACACGAAGCCTGGCGCGTCATCTGAATCCACCCCTGGGCGGCAGTCTCCCGCGTCGTTACCAAACAGCTCCGGAGGATACGCGAAACCCGGTGCAACCCCACCTGGTTCTCAGTCTTTTCAAGGAGGCTCCAGGTTTGACAAAGAAACCATCCAGGGAGCTCAGAAAAAGGCCGCTCAGCAGTCTTTAGAAAAGTACAAGGCTGATAGCTCTGGCTTTTCCAAACCGCCTTACCAGGACGGAACATTTTCTGGGCCATTGGCGGATCGGGCGCGGACGCAGTCAGGTTTCGACTACGGCAACATTGCCAACAAGAGAGACTCCTATTATAGGAGTCAAAACTATCAACCGCCTCCTCATGTGTTCAACACCTCCCCAAGCTTTGGCATATTCAATACAATTTTCCTTTTCTGGATGCTCGATCACATAACCAATCGAAATGTTGCGAAGGCCGCCTACAATTACTCTGATGATCCAGCGTTCCAAAAGTGGCGACAAGAGGTGGAAACTCTCGCCAAGGATAATAGTGAACTGCGGTCAAAACTCGCTGAGATGGACAAGCAGATAAAGGGGTTTGAAGGAACCCCGAAGGATCCCGGATACTTGCCGCCAGACGTGCCTTTGGAGGCCGCGTTGGCGCCTGGCGCTTTCGGTCAGAGAGAGGGACAAAAGCCTGTACTCAGATTTGCTGGTGGACAAAAAGGCGGGTGGTACGAAAAATATTTGACGCTTTTCGAGAAAAACTGTTCAGCCCTCGCCGTCAAGCCGATGCTTACTTCGGGTTCTTTGGAAAATCTCAAGCTGTTGACCACCGCTCAAGCAGATATGGCGCTTGTTCAGTCAGACGTATTGGCTATGCGTGACGCTTCCCGCAGCGGGCAGGATTTGGTGACAGAACAAACGACGCTTTTTCTGGAGTATGTTCAGCTCCTAGCTCATCGAGACGGGGGCGTCAATTCGTTGCAGGACCTGAATCCTGGGAAACATGTAGTGTACGTGGGCCCCAAAGAATCTGGTACCGCCCAAACCTGGCAATCTCTCTGTAGATTGGATCCTGGCCTGGCTCGAATCAAAACAAGAAATGCCGATTACTATGAAGCGTTAGCAAGCGTCGAAAAGGAACCGAATTCACTCATGCTTTTCGTAGGCGGCTTAAAGAGCGATTTCTTGAAAAAAGCAGAGGAGGCCGCTTCGAAAAAGGATCGTTTGCGCCTGATACCCATTGACGACAAGCGGTTTACGGAGTTCAGAGACACACACGGAAACACGGTGTATCATCTTTCGACCATCCCGGCGCGGATCTATCCCCATCTTCAAAGGGGCTGGTTCTTTGGGCACGATGTGAAGACCCTGACTGTTCAGGCGGTACTTGTCCTTAGAAACGAATGGGCAGCAACCTTTGGAAGTCAAGCTATGGACGCGCTGTCGGCGGCGATACTCGAGACTCGCCCTATGATTGAAAAAATGGTAAATGGCTGAGGAAGCAGGGGCTGTGTTGGCCGCCGTGGGAACCCGACATAACCCTTCTTTACACTAATCAAGGGAGGTATTATGGCCTCGACATGGGACATTTTGCGCCAGTTGGGTCAAAAAAAATATGAGGACCTGAAAGAGGCATACAAGCGAGTCGGAGCGAAGAGAGTTGACGACAACCTGCCCCTCGGGTTGCGATTGAACGGAATGATTGAGATAGACGAGGTCGATTTTATCTTGGGCCAGCCTCATCTCAAGGTGAAACGTCCTGAAAATACTGAGATTATTCTATCTTATGGGCGCTTTGTTATCGGGTCGAGTACTGTGCATAGGTGTTATTTTTCCTCGGCAGGTACGCCATATATGCTGCAGATCGTGTCCGATGACCGCACTGAGGCTTTGGAAGAATGCAAGCTATTCATGGCCTATGACGAGATCTATCCTCAAGACTGGGATTTCTGGCTCTCAGAAAGGGACGGATATATAGGGCTCAGTGTTTTTCAGCTCAAGGACGGCGACCTCTATTGGCGAGTCTGGGAGAACGCTAACGCCGAAGTGGTCGTGCAGCAAGAAGCTCAGGGAGAGCCTGTCACACACGTCCCGCCTGTCCAGTTCATCGAGACCATGTATTACGATATGTACGGAGATCGAAGCGAGACATTGAAACATGACGCGATGCTCTACGGTCGTCATGTCAACCAAGACGTGGATGAATATCTACTTATTTCTGCGGTGAACGAGAAGGACGGGGCTTCGGTGCAAATATGGCTTGGCCTTGAACTCTCGCCCGCAGCACTCAAAATCATTTGACACTGAGCACACACAAGGAGGCATCAAGAAATGGGCGGACTATTTGGATTCCTGAGATCTTTCGGCAAGGAAAAATTAAGTCAGACGGGGGAACTGTTGACCCAGGCCATTGTCTCTTGGGACCCCGAGACTGCGTCAGAGGCAGAAATTCAAGAAATGATAAGGGAACTGGACAAAATCACCGTGGAAGCCGGCAAAGCAAAAGCCATGTTTGAAAAGGAAAAGGCTGAATCCGAAGCTGCCATCAAGAATTACGACAGGCATTTGGCCGCGGCTGAGTTGCTTCAAAAACAATATGAGGAAGCTCAGTCTGCCGGAGACCAGAATAAAGCGGCGGAATTGGAACAAAGCTTGAACAAGCTGCTCCAAAAATTGGAAGAATTGCAGCCCGAGGTCGAGCGTGAAAAAAGTGAAGCAGAGGAGGCTCGGGCCTATTATGAAGAAATAAAACAGTTGGCAGAGTTGACCGCGCACAAGGTGAAAACTGCCAGAGCTCAGTTGGAGCGCGCGCAGCGAGATATGAAAATGGCGGAAATCGAGCGTAAACGAGCCGCCGACCGCGCATTGCGGTCTGAGCAGCTTGCGGGTCTGAAGAAACAGTCATCCAGCCTCGGGGTCGCGCTCGCGGCCATGAACAAGAAGGCCGAGGAGGCGCGAGCCGCGGCTTCAGCCTCTGACATGAAGGCCAAGCTCTTGAGCCCTGAGAGAGAAAACCAGGATAAATACATCGAAGGAGCCCTCAAAGAGGCGTCCGGGGAAAAGCCTCAGGCGGACTTAAGCATCGCAGAGCGCTTGGCCGCGCTGAAGCGCAAATGAGGTGAATGCACGGCAACTGGTCGCCTGAAGAGGAGCTTGTGGTTTGAACTACAATTTTGACCCAGCGCCGGGGAGCAGCCGACGGTGGGTAATTTTTTTTATTGGCAGCGCGCACTTCGTGCTGTCAATGTTTACAAGGGTCTCCACGACGGTGATCAGCGTACCCCTGAGCGAGGAGTTGGGTCTGACGAGCTCCCAACTCGCCGGGGTTGCCGCAGCTTTTTATTACGCCTTTGCTTTCAGCCAAATTCCGCTAGGCGTCGCGCTCCAACGAATAGGTCCTCGACTAAGCGCTGCCGCGCTTGTCTGCATCGGTTTCTCAGGGACAATCTGTTTCTCACTCGCCGCCACTTATCCAGGGCTGACAGCGGCGCGCGTTCTGATGGGAATCGGGATGAGCGGGAATCTCATGATCGTTCTGGCGCTCCTTGCTGCATGGTTTCCTGCGAATCGCTTCGCTTCCTTGAGCGGGAGCGTGGTATCCGTGGGTGTGTTGGGCAACCTGTTGGCGGCCACTCCCCTTGCCCTTCTGAGTCAATGGATCGGTTGGCGCGGCAGTTTTTACGTGGTTGCAATAATCCAAGCTGTGGTGGGCTTCTTGTTTGTTGTTCTTTCCAGGGACAGCCCGTCTAAGGCCTGGAATTTGTTGACTCGAGAGCGTAAGGGGACCTCGCGACGCTTCGGCAGCCTCTTTATTACCTATAGTTATTGGGCCATAAGTTTTAGTAGTTTTGTACGCTACGGATATTTTGCGGCGTTGCAAGGTCTTTGGATCATGCCCTATCTTGCGTTCGGCCTTGGTATGGGCGAGATCGAGTCGGCCAACGCGCTTCTGGCCATGGGAGTGGGCTATATGGTTGCGCTGCCACTCTCGGGGCTTCTAAGCGATCGAATTGTGCGATCTCGAAAATGGGTGGTCATTGCCGCGCTTGCTGGATTTTGCTTGATCTGCTTTGTGATGGAATTGTGGGGCCAACTCATGTCTTCGTGGTGGATAGTTGCGGTCCTTTTTGCCTTAGGAGTGTTTGCTGGACCGGGTCAAATCATGTACGCTCACATCAAAGAGCTGGTGTCTCCAGAATTCACCTCGCTGGCCTTTACCGGGGTTAACTTGTTTACCGTGTTAGGGGCGGCAGCCATGACTCAGCTCATCGGGATGGTGGTGTCCTCTCATCCGTCCAATGTAAATGCGTCTCTGAACTTTTCACCTATGTGGTCAGTGGGGATAGTCGCATTAGGGCTCGCGTGCGCGTCCTACCTTTTGGTTCCAGAAAGCGGGATGTTCAAGAAGACCTGAAGGCGCCAGTCTCTGATCGGGCTTTTACATACCTTCCTACGAGATGAGTCCTACGCCCCATTCTCGCTCAATTGCATAGTCGATCAACTTGTTGACGAGGGCCTCTGTGATTGGGGGCGCAGTTAATTCCGGCATTGCGTGATCCGTGTTTGCGCGATCGAAGACCGGGTTGTTCGCAAAGTGAAGCAATATGGTCTGCATTTGTCGCCAGGCCATCCGTTCAATGCGATTACGGGGTTGCATAAAAGGGGCATGGGGGCCGGCAAAACCGAAACCACCTAGACGAAATCGGCGACAAATGAGATCGAGCGTCCACTGGTGATTAGGGGGGTTTGGATGTGTAAGGTGAAAAATCTTATTGTGATTCCTGGGATCCTCGATGATTCCTATGGCGGCCTTTGCGACGTAGTCCACCGTGATCACGTTGCTTGTTGCCAAAGGGTCAGCGGGAATGTGAATTCCCAGACTGAATCTCTTGCTTTCAGAATTCTCTTGCATGAGCCGATCCAGCAAATGGGCTGCCTGAAAAAGAATGTACCACCCGCTGAAGGATGTGCAGCGAGCCGTCTCACTATGCCCCAATATGATCGACGGCCTCAGAAAGGTAGCGTGTCCCTCCCATATTCGTTCGGCCTCCCATTTGCTCTCTTCGTATACGGTTAAGAAGTCCCCTCTGGGATGCATGACTTCTTGGACCAGTTCTCCCTGCTTAAGGCCACATACATAGGCCGTGCTGATAAGGTGGACTCGCGTCGGGTGGGCATCGTAAAGTCTTCTCAAGGCCTTCGCACTGCCGACGTTTGTCTTCAGGGGATCGCCACAACCATCCATGTGCAAACGGGTCGATGCGGCGCTATGAATGATGGTGTCTATCTTGCGGAGATGAGGGAATTCGGAGCAGAGTTGCGGCCATTCCTCGTCTATACGCAAGAGGTCTCCTTTGATCCAACGGAGACTGTCGGCGCTTCGTGGCAACCCTAGACTGCCGAGAAACCTTATGGTGTTGAGCCTCTTCACATCGCTCCTAAAGAGGGCTGACACAAGATGTCCTTTTTCGAGGAGCTCAGCGATAAGATATTCACCGAGGAAGCCGGTTCCACCTGTTATGAGACAATTCATTGGATCAGTCGCGACTCTCCAGCATGCGTGAACCTGATATTTCAAGAGAAGGGCGACGGACGTATGAGCAGTCCGTTCGCACCGCATTGGGTTACTATAACGCCTCGCAGAGAAAAAGTAAATTCTGAAGTGATTATTAGAGATTTGGAGTCTCTGTCAGAAAAAGAAAAAATGTGCTATGTGATAGGGTTGATTGCTGACTTTCCCTTGAGGGTTAAGGAATGGTTGCTTCTGAAATAAAACATTATTTTGGCTTCGTGTGGCCGCACTCGTCTATTTCTGCTGCGATAACACAGATGGCGAGGAACTCTGGCTCTTCGGTGATCTTTGACGTCCCCAACGGAAGCCTGTCTGAATTTGGGAAAGAACTCGAAAAATACAGCGAATCCGCGAGGACAGTGGATATAAAGGTCTCTCCCGCCCTTTTCACAACCCCGGATGTTCCGTCGATCTTGGCAGATATTCCAATTGGGCGTCTGTGGGTTGAGCTCGGCCCTCTCGATACAGCCGAAACCCTTAATGAAATCATGGAAGCCTCCGGGAGATTTTCCAGAAATAATATCATTATCCCGGTTGTGTCGTGTCTCAAAACTGTTTTGTATGTCATTAACGACATGCCGATACTATCCAACCTTGCCATCAAGGGAAATGAGGCGGGTGGCTTTGTGGGACCCGAGACGACCATGTCACTCCTCTGCGCGGCGCGAAATCAAGTAAAACGGGCGGTGCGACCGCTGGACGTATTTGTGTGGGGAGGAGTCGGCACGCCGGAAGCGGCGGCTGGTTTGCTCATTATGGGAGTAAAAGGAATTGTTTTTGAGAGTGTGCATTGGTTGACAGACCTTCCGGGTTTGAACTCTGTTGTGCGAGAGCGAATCCAAAAGCTAGGGCCCGAGCATACCGAGATTGTGGGAGCGGGGTTGGGAGCGCCTGTCCGTCTTTTCAACAAGGGAAATTCCGTGATCGTCAAGCATCTCAAGGCCCTCTTGCAAAGACTGCTGGCTGAAGAGAACCCGGACCGCGCACGACGTGCATTCGTGGCCGAGATTAAGCGATGCTGTGTTCACTTAAAGGATAGCAACTTGGGGCCAAATGATGCAGTTCAGTTGGGCGTGGAGATAGGGTTCGCGCGGCATTTTGTAGAAAGGTTTGGTCCAGAAACGTTGGTCGCAGTCCGGTCTTTTCGCAAATCAGTGCATGAGCTTTACACACGAGTATTGCACTCGCCTGATGGGTTAAAAAATTCTCCTGTGGCAAAGCATCTCGGGGCTCGATATCCCATCATACAGGGGGCCATGTCGTGGATAACAGACGAACCCGCGTTCGCAAAGGCTGTCTCAGAAGCAGGCGCGCTGCCGACTATCGCCTTGGGTGTCCTTGACCCTCAAACGGTGGAGGAAAAACTCGGTAACTTGCAGGACGTCATGCAAGGCCACGCCTTCGCCGTCAATATTGTGACTTTACCGGACAATCCTTATCGAGCGTTTCATTTCGACTGGGTATTAAAAACAAGACCCAGATTCGTGGTTATCGCTGCAGGGGATCCTTCACACGCGTCTCGATTTCTGGAAGAGGGCATCGAGGTGATTTATGTTACACCAAATCTGGAGCTTATGAAATTGGCGTTTGGCTTGGGGGTGAAGTTCGTGGTCTGCGAAGGGAACGAGGCCGGCGGCCACGTGGGGGAGAACAGCACGTTGACTCTGGCCCAAATGATCTTAGGACTCCGCCATACCTCTTCCACGTTATTTGAAGACAAAATAGTAGTACTCGCCGGAGGAATATATGACGGAGAGACTGCGTTTTTCGCACGAATTCTTGGGGCTGACGCCATTCAGGTAGGGACAGCCTATCTTGCCACCAGAGAAATAGTATCCACAGGCGCCCTGTCACCATTGTATCAAAAAAAGATTTTTGAGGCTCAGCCCGGTGATACGACGGTCACCGGCGAGGCGTTAGGTTTGCGGGTCCGGTCCCCAAAGGTATGCACGCTCCTGAATCTTGAAAGGCAATTCGCCGCCCGCGCTGAGCCAGAAGAGAGTTTTCGGCAAAAAATTGAAACGTTGACTGCAGGGAGTTTGTATATAGCGGCCAGGGGCCGCGACGCGACCGGCGCGCAGGTCATGACAGAAGATACATGCATGGCCGAGGGACAATTCATGAGCGGAGTTGTTGCGGGCTTTCTGGAACGCGCAATCACCTTAGAGACTCTCCACAACGAGCTGGTCTCGGGACCAAAGACCATAAAAATGGAGTCCTCCGCGGCTGGACATGGAGCAACGCCATACGAGGATTATTCAAGCAAAGGTGCGACTTCTCCTGAGCCGTCTTCTGTTCATGTGGTCACTTCGAGGCCTGCGTGGAGGGAGAAGCGTGAACGGATCGCCATCACGGGGATGAGCGTAGCAAACTCTCTGGGTATGGGCTATGGGGAAATCTTGAATGCGAGTCTCGCAAGGAAGAGTGGGATAACCCCTGTCCCTCAGTCCCGCTGGGATCACACTATCTATTACGACCCGAGGCCAAGAGCGCCGGAAAAGACATACTGCTCGGTTGGCGCGTTTATGGACGTCCACATCTCGCGAAAGGATATTGGAGTAGCTCCCCACGATTTCCGCACCATGACAGGCGCCACGAGAATCACCTTGCTGTTGGCAGAGCAAGCCATTCAAGAATCATCAATACTCAGCTCCGACATTCCTAGGGAACGAATCTCCGTTCTCATTTCCCAAAATTCCGGAGAAGCCGCCGGCACCCTGCAAGACATGATCGTTCGCGGCTCCACTGACTCCATTGTAAGTGCCGCCATGCGAGCGCTGGAATTGGAGCCCAGCCACCTCAGCGAGCTGGAGAACGAAGTCAAGAAAGGACGACTGGCGGTCGATGACACCACGCTTCTTGGCCGATTGAACTGCGCTGCCGGCGGATTCATCTGCAACAAATATGGATTTATGGGCCCGAGTTTTGCAGTCTCAGCAGCGTGTGCAACATCATTGGTGGCGCTTTTTACGGCAATTCAGTTCATTCGCAACGGAATAGTCGATGCCGCGATCGTGGGTGGAGGCGAGGAATTTCTCAGTCCCATGCATTTTCTGGAATTTTCTGCCCTGGGCGCCTTGGCCGGTATTTCAGGAATTGAGAGGCTCCCTTCAGAAACGAGCAGACCTTTTGATCGTGATAGGGACGGCATGGTGCTTGGCGAGGGAGGAGGGATGCTTGTCATCGAAAGAGAGTCCGTGGCGCGTAAACGTGGGGCCCATATTCATGCATTTATCACTGGAGTGGGCGCCAGCAACAACCACCTCGGCATGGTCGAATCTTCTAGTCAAACGCAGGAACTGGCGATCAGCTCATCGTTCAGCGACGCGTCTTACGGTCCTGACGACGTGGATTTTGTGGAATGTCATGCGACCGGTACTCGGCAAGGAGATGTGGAAGAAGTTCGCGCATTGCGAACATTTTTCCACAGACGTGTGGGACCGGTGTTGAGCTCTTTTAAATCCCAAATCGGTCATACTCTGGGCGCATCGGGTATTAACAGTCTTATAAGGGGCATATCGGCCATGAACGAGGGGGTATTTCCCCCAACCCTCAACTATGAAAAACCCGACATCGAATTAGCTATAGAAGAATCAGGCATGGTTTTGCTCGGCGGCCCTGATGAATGGAGGCAAAAGGACGGACTGCCAAGGAGGATGCAGGTAAACGCATTTGGTTTTGGGGGCTCCAACTACGTCATACAGATCGAGGAAGCCCTCGACGGGAAAGACAAGGTATTGGTGCATCCTCCGGCTCCGAGAGAGGCCCAAAGCCGTTTTCCAACTTTCTTACGGCATGCGGCCTCGCAGCCCCATGGTTTAACATTTTTCGAGGCTACTCTTTCCGGCGTTCCCTATCGCATTGCAGTTTTAGCTGACGATGAAGATGCAGCACGAATCATACTAGACGAGAGCGATCTCCTGCGAAACGGCTCGATTATGGCTCCAAAACGAATGAGGAGTTTGGCCAAACAGGGCATTTATGTGGGGCCAGTCAATGATCACCCGGACAATATTGCGTTTGTATTCCCGGGCCAGGGCTCGCATTACGCCGGCATGGGTAGAGAGCTCTATGAAAACTTTCCGGTCATCAAGAACTGGATGGATCGGGCCGCTGATATCGCAGACTTTGACCTCCTCCGTCTCCTCTTTCACGACCGAGAAGAAGATCTTCAGAAAACTCGGTGGCAACAGCCCGCGCTTTTCACCCTTGAATACGCCGTCGCCCAATATCTTCTGTCTTTGGGGGTAGGGCCCAAGGCTCTTGCGGGCCACAGTTTGGGCGAACTCACCGCTTTGTGCCTTGCCGGGGTGTATTCCTTCGAGGACGGGTTCAGACTGGTAAACAAGAGGGCTGTCTGTATGGACAAGGCGTGCTCACAGGGCATGGACCCCGGCGTTATGCTGGCTTGCGACGCCCCAACTGATGTACTCGATGACGTGATGAAAAGCTATCCGAACACGTTTATCACAAACGTCAATTCACCAAGACAAGTGGTCCTCGGGGGCGGCTCCGACGTAATGCGATCTCTCGGGTTGGACCTTAAGAAATTAGGGTTTCGTAGTACCCTGTTGCGGGTAAGCATGGCGTTCCATAGTCCCATTATGAGGTGTATTCGGGATGAACTTGAGGAGTTCGTGTCTGACATCGCTTTCTATCCTCCCACCATGCCTGTAGTCTCCAACACCACAGGGAAGCCATTTCCAGAGGACCCCTCACAAATTAAAAGCATTCTCATGGATCATTTGGAGTCGCCTGTGCTTTGGATGCAGGACATCGATATGTTGACCAGACATTTTGCAATAAATTGTTTTGTTGAAGTCGGTCCGAGAGAGATACTGTGCAACCTTATTCAGGATACTGTGGAAGGAGCCGAGTGCATCCAGACCTGTCTTCCCTCGGCAGAGCTCTTCGTGTTCAAGACAGCCTTGGCTCGGTTGTATGCGAAGGGACATGTGAAATTAGTAGGCCGACCTTTGCTTTTGGATGGAGGTGGACACGCGTCGCCAGCCAAACGTGATGACCAGAATTGGACAATTTCACCGGCGAAATCAGATGCCTCCAAGGCGTCTGGTGAGGAAATTCGGTCGATCGTCCAGAAACACGTCAATGCGTTCGTCCTCGACTCCTTCGGGCGTTTCATAAAGCCAGCCATTCTGAAGAGCGTTCGAGAGGCTATTGATCCGGCTTACACGGAGGAGCAGCTCGAATCGTTTTTGGGGGACGAGTTGGGATTAGAGGCTGCCAACGTCGTGAGAGAGACGCTTTCTTCACGCATGGATCCGACAATTGTAGTCCCCTCTATCGGGGGCGATCACGACGAAACCAAAGCCGCGTCAGGCGCCATTGATGAATTAGACGTCACAGAGCGCGTGATCAGATTGATCATGGAAGCCACGGGATACGAACGGAACGAAATAGAGCCGGACATGGATTTGAGAGAGGATTTGTCGATTCGCTCAAGTCGTCTGCCCGTGATCATGGACGCGGTCGAAGGGCATTTCGGCATAAAGATAGAGCTGGAAGACTTTATTAACGTGAGAACGATTAGGGATATCTCCAACCGCATTGCCTTGGTCATGGCGAAACAGCAAGGGCAAGGAAAAGATGAAACACCCGCTCCTTCGAGACCGTTTCAGAATAATCTCAACCAAGTCGTGGATAACGTGCCCCAGACAATCAAACGGGTGACTTTCGAGCAGCGCGGAGTCGAGACACAAGACGTCACTCCCGTGGAGATTGCCCCAACAGAGTCACTGCTGATCATATCAGCCAAGGGCGGCGCCGGGCTTCGAAAAAGCATCGGCGAGGTCTTTCGTCGAGACTACGGCGCAACCATCCTTACGGGGCAATTCCTGTCGAATGAGACCGAACAAGAATTGTTCGCAGTTGATCTTCGGAAGCGAGACCAAATATCTGAGGCTCTGTCGGCAATGGAAGGGATGGTCGAATCGCCGTCAGGACTGGTGGTCGTGCTGGACCAGACGCTTGGCGATGAACTGAACAGCGTGGAAGACGTCCCAGTCGTTTTAGAGGGGTTGTTCGCCATCCTCAAAACCTTTCTTCAATCCCCGTCGAAAAAATTTGCCCTCGTCGTTGAGAATAGATCTGTTGAGCCTTCCGCGCCCATGCTAACGCTCCATGAAGGTCTTCTGGGGGTGTTCCTCTCCGCATCGTTGGAACTGGGTTATGTCCTTTTTCGTAGCCTCACGGTTCACCAAGACAGCGATCTCACGACGGCCGTTCGATGGGCCCTGAATAGAGAAATCAAGCCTGTTCACCTCGTGTGCAACGCCGCAGGTCTGCATACTACCGAGGGTAAGGTTGCCTTGCTCGAGAAAGTCGATGGTGGTCTTAGGGGGCTCGATCCTTCCGACGTCGTCGTGTTCTCCGGTGGGGGCTACGGCATTACGAGCCGATTGGCGCGCAGCTTACAGCTGTACGGCTGCACGATTGTGTTGCTGGGAAGGACGCAGATCGATGACCAAGAGCCTTCCATGCAAAGCGAGGAAGAACAAGGATTTCCGGACGCAAGAGGCAGCGACCGAGAAGCCCTGACGAGAGGAAAAGGCCAGGCGCAAGAGACCTGCGTACGAGACCACGAAGCCGCCGCGCAGCGCGTGAGAGAGACGATCAAGGATCTCGAATCACTCGGGATGGAAGTTTCTTACTACACTTGCGATGTTACCGATCCACAAGCGGTCAAGTCTATTTTTTCCAAAATATACGAGAAGTACGGCTGCATAGATGGCGTGGTGCACGGCGCGGGCATACTGAGGGACAACCTGATCAAGTCCATGAATCCAGGGGACTTTAGGAAGGTCGTGGAGGTAAAATTGCTTGGGGCATGGAACCTTTTCCAAGCGCTTGGGGAAAATCCAATAAAGTTCTTCGCGTGTTTGTCGTCTGCCGCGTGTATTCAGGGTAATCCAGGCCAGAGTAATTATGCAGCCGGCAATCGCATGATGTCAGCGCTCATGATGTATTTCAGTCAGCAAAGGCCGGAAACGATTTTCAAGTCGTTGATGCTGCCGCCCATAGAAGGCGTTGGTATGGCCGACACCCCAGAGATCAGGGCTCTCATGAAACGGGCTCATACCGATTACATCCATGTGAACGAATTTGCCGCTCTTTTCTGGCGGGAGCTTTTCATGTCTTCTCGAGAGGATCTTTGGGTGCTTTACATGCGGTCGTTGCCTAACCTGAAGACTTCTCCGATCCGGCTGACCGACAGCCATGATGAAAAGGAGTTCGTGTCAGTCCAAGGCATGGTCATCCCAAGAGATCGCGTCCCCCTGATCGATGCAGTTGAAGAATTGGATTTAAGGAGCGGCGTGCTCAAGGCGTCGAGAAAGTTCTCGACAGACAGGGACCGATGGATAGAGGATCACAAGCCATTTGTGTTCTTGAGACATCCCCTCATATCAGCAGTCATGGTCATTGAGGCCATGTTGGAATCTTCCCGCCTCCTCTACCCTTTGCTGGAAGTGGTCGCAGTGAAAGATGTATGGTTTTTTGATGTTATTGAGTGTCCACCGCACAGCGTGCAAGATGTCACAATCGAGTGTGCGGCGGTCAATCATACGGGGCGCCAGATAGTCTGTGAAGCGCAGATGTTCATGCAGCCCCAACAGACATCTTTGCGAGCTGCTCAAACTCGTCCGCATTACAAGGGTACCCTTCTCCTCGGCCCATACAAAGATCACTCACTCATGAAACGCGTTAAATGTTCCCCCATTCAGGAACCTAAACTGTCCGAGCCAATTGCACGGTCTGCTATCCTCGCCCAGTATGAGTTACGCTCGTGCATGAACTACCGCTATCGAGTCATCGAGTCCGTTACGGGCCTTGGGAAAGGGACGATCAGCGCTACGACCGTATACAAACATTCCGTTGACTTCTCGGATCGGCCGAATGCGATCTACCAATATTCGCCGTATTTGCTCGAGGCTCTCATGCAGTCTGCGAATTTCTACCTCGTTGGACGAGGCGACGCGACGAATGCAGCCATCATTCCTCAACGCGTGGAGGACGTTATGTTCACTCGGCATTGCAATGACGGGGAGGTCATTGCGGTTGAGGGACGGGTTCTCAAAGAGGACGAAGACGGTCTCGAATGGGAGGCGTGGGCAGTCGATGAGTCCGGCGAGATTATTATGTATTTGAAAAAGGCGACTTTTCGTTGGTTCTCCTTGTCGGAAATGGTCAACGCCGGCGAATGATGTTCCATGTCATGGTGCAAATGAAAAGACGGCTTCCTTTCACCGCGTTCGAGCTTTTCGATGGACGAGTTTATAGCGTGTGTTGGGAAGACTGCATCCAGTGTGCTAAGGCGCATCACAGAGAGTTCGTCAAAGAGCGGCTCGCGTCCCATCTTGTGGGTCTGTTCCATGAAAAACGGCGTCAAAAAGGAAGCAGCCACGCCGTGGGCAGCGGAGCCCCAAGGCTTTCAAAGACGAGATTCGGGAAACCCATTTTGATCTCGGATCAACATTCGGCCTTAACCCTTTCATTCTCTTATGTTCAGGCCGATGCCTGGGGAGCGATAAGCGAACTGCCATGGGTATGCGGCGTCGACGCAGCGTCAGTGCGGGACTTCGACGATAAATTTCCGGTGGAAAAGGTTTTTTCGCCAGACGAGTTTGAAGCCGGCCGACTGGTGGAAAAAGACAGGAATTCTGTCATCGCGCTGCTGTGGTCCGCGAAAGAATCAGTGGTAAAGGCGGTCGGTTGCGGTTTTCATTTGATACCACCCCGCGCAATTGAGTTGAGGATTGTTTCTGCGTCGCCGGACATCCTTAATGTCGTGGTCAGCCTCCCCAAACGCTCAGGGGGTCGAGGTTTGCTCTGCGCGTCGACAAATGTTGACGTCGTATCTTTTAGGCGGGGTCGGGCTTGGATATCTGTCGCTTTGCGCCGAGAGACTCGTCCGGCGAGGGCGTCTTCGTCTTGAGGCCCAACCCGCACACACGCTGTGTTGTTTCTCTTGCCCGGCCTGAAGCCATGTTGCATGGACACTTTAGGATAACCCTTTGACAGACCTGTCGAAATTTCTTGCTTTTTTGACATGCAGCTGCTAAGAATGCCATATTAGAAATAAAAAGAGTTGCTGGAACGGGGAGATGACGTATGACGCTCACAAAGGCGGACATTGCCAAGAAAATCGCCGATGACTGCGGATTCATGAAAGGGGAGGCGACAGAAATCATTGAAAAAATTCTTGACATAATCAAAGCAAGACTCGTCGAAGGAGAGGATGTGATGATTTCGGGCTTTGGTAAGTGGACCGTAAAATCGAAACATTCCCGCCGAGGCCGCAATCCTCAAACCGGGGAGGAGTTGATCCTCGATGCAAGAAGGGTTGTGACGTGGAAATATTCCCCGGTGCTGAAGAAGGCTGTCAATTAGCTCTTGCGGGCTTCTCAAAGGGTGTAGGCACTCGATCATAGGCAGAGGGGAAAAGCGGTGCGACCACACCAATTCCGCCCTTGGCCACGCAAGCACCCCAGTCCTCTTCTAATCACAGGGAGGAAACAGTCCATAGAATGCACTTACTGGATGAATTGTAATTTGAATCGCTAAACCGCAGGGGTCCCAAGGGCAACGCGCATGAGACCTGAGCCCAAAGGCTTTTCAATCACCGCGACGTATTGTGAAATAAGGTAATGGTACAGAGTGATCTCTTGTGGATCGTAATTGTTGGGGTCTTTGGTCTTGCCGTCACGGCTGCGGCGACGCCGATGGTAAGGCAATTCGCTCTGCGTAGACGGGTCGTTGCGGTGCCCGGCGGGAGAAGAAACCATCACGCCCCAACGCCATTGTTGGGCGGTCTTGCCATATTCTTACCATTCACAATCGTATTTATAACGTTTTTTACGCTTTACTTGTGGGGAGAGATTGATTTCAACCGCCCCTCAGGTCTTCAAATGTTTTCGCTGTTCCTCGCCAGCGGCTGGATCATGTTCCTCGGCGTTCTTGACGACGCGTTGAGGTTCAGCTGGAAGAAAAAACTCATCGGTCAGTTATTCGCTATCGGCATACTTGTCCTCGGAGGCCACCGCATAGAGGTGGCGAGTATCCCTTTGTGGACCACAATAGACTTCGGCTGGATAGGCGTCCCCCTTTTCGCGATAGTGGTATTGCTCATTGTCAACGCCATCAATATCATCGATGGCGTGGATGGTCTTGCGGCGGGAATATGTTTCTTCGCAGCCGCAACAAGTGCCATTATTTGCTTTTGGAAAGGGGACATGTTTGGTGCGGTCATTGCCGCCTGTGTTGCCGGCAGCTTAGCTGCCTTTCTCTTTTATAATTTTCCGCCAGCCACCATTTACTTGGGTGATGGCGGCAGCCTCTTTTTGGGGCTTCTACTTGGCGCAGTCTGTGCCAGCAGCGCCGCTGCATATCCAGGCCAGAGACCATCAACCCTCGTGATGGTGGCAGCGCCCTTTATCCCATTTTCGGCGGCGTTTCTGGATGTTCTTCTCGCGATTGTACGCAGATGGGTAAGCGGGAGACAAATATTCTCCCCTGATACCGATCACTTGCATCATAGACTTCTTGAGAAGTTTGAGATACCACAAAGAGTTATTGGAATTTTTTATGTTTTCAGTTCGGTACTCTGTGTAATCACCCTCGGCGTGTTCATGCATCCCGAATCCGAGATGGCGAAATGGGGTTGGCTCCTTTTTGGGGTTGTACTTATCGCGGTGACCACGGGCATTCTTAAGATGTATAGGGTGGGGGACTTTAAAAAAACCATCGAAAATCGTCCCCACTTCCAGTTTGTGTCGAGCTACCGGTCTTTCATGGCGGCCAAGATACGCACCATCAATTCACTGGATGATCTTTTGGGTCTCCTTTCGACGGGGGTAACCGATTTAGGGTACGATAGTGTAGAGGTTTTAAGACATGACAAACCAGTCTGCTATTGGCTGAATCCATGCAGAAGGCATCCAGAATCCCCTCGCCTCTTCCAGGAATTGAGTTTTCAGGACCTCGGGCTCGTAGTCAAATGGATTGTCCCTCAGCACGAGAGCAAGACGTATCAAAAATTTCTCGAGATCATCTGGTATCAGGTCGTACGAGATATCGGGGAACGCGCTATAATGATCGAGCAGTACCCTTGTCAGCTCGAGATTGCCTTTAGAAATATTGATCCCTCCCGGGAAGCCATAGGCGATATTGCGAAACATTAAATACCCCCTGGGATCTCAATCATTGTGGAACTGCCCTTGTTCTGAACGCCTTTTTCAAAAGCAGACGTGCACGCCAATGTTCCATTGTTGTTGAAATAAGGGACGCTTCACCGAATTCACCAGGGCTTTCAAACGGGGGTGGAGGAGTTCTCGAAATTAATCATTAATTGCACGCGCGTCCCCTCACGGCGTCATCCTCACGAAAGGTGGGATTCATGCTGGGTTTCCTGGATTCCCATTTTCATGACAATGACAATGTGTCGTGTGCGCATTTCGCGATTTCTTTTGAGAATGGCTCTATGAAAGAACATGGGGATCGTCCGACTCCTTATGACGAGTCGGAAGATCCCCATCACAAACGCTGTGGGAACCCTCGAGAGATGAGTGGCGTTTCAATTACTTGGCTTCTTTGGTTAGCTTGCGTTTACGTCAACCCAATATCGCATCGATCTCTTTTTGGTCGCATTCCATGACGTATGGTATGCCGGATATGTCAGCAGCCTCTCGCGTCAGGCTTACGATGTCATTCCTGTCTATGTACGGGAGAGCGAACTTTCTTGCGCCAGCCATAAGCTGTTGGAGACCCTGTTTCAGTCTGTCAACATACGAGTACACTCCAATGGCGCCTGCCGGCAATTTAATGAAATCGTCTCCGAATCTTTCCTTCAGAAATGCGGCCACTGCAAAAAGTCCTATGATTCCCTCTTCAACCGGTTTTCCTTCGAGATCCATTTTTTCGGCTGTCAATTTCCCATTTGTCTTTCCCACCATAGCCGCAGTCATCAGCGCCCTGCCGAGGCAGATCGCCTTGACGTAGGGGGCCCCGAGGGCCAGAGCCTTGAAAATGTGATCCTCCAGCGAAATACCGCCTGCCACGGCGAGAGGAGGCAAGTAAGCCCCCCGCGCTGCGAGCTTTTCATACATTTGATACGCCAAGCACTCCAAATAGACCGTGGGGATGCCCCATTCGTTCATCATGCGCCAAGGACTCATACCAGTGCCCCCTCCTGCGCCGTCAATGGTCAGCAAGTCGATACGGGCATCAGAGGCGTACTTGATGGCTCTCGCAAGATCGGCTGGCCGATAGGCCCCTGTCTTGAGGGTGACGTACTTGGCGCCGAGTTTCCGCAGGTGCTCCACTTGCTGGTGAAAACCATCTTCTGTGACCATGCCGAGGCGAGAATGGCGCTCAAACTCGGATATGCCTCCGCTTTCAAAAGCCTTTCTGGCAGCCGAGGTGGTCGGATCCGGCAGAACGACGTAGCCTCGCTCTTTGAGTTGCATAGCCCTTTCCAGAGTGGTGAGCTGTACCTCGCCGCCGATGTCTTTGGCCCCCTGGCCCCATTTTAACTCGAATATTTCGACACCGAGCTTTTCAATGACGTATTCAGCAACGCCTAAATTAGTGTCTTCCACGTTCGCTTGCACTATCAGGCCCCCTGATCCTTGGTGCCAACGCCGATAAACGTTGATTCGCCTCTCCATTTCAGGCGATTTGACGATTCGACCGTTCTTGAATTCCGCGTCCCTGTCCATGCCGCATATATTTTCGCCGGCGATGACCATAATGCCTGATATTGCTGCGCCGACGGCCATCTCCTCCCAGTTCATGCGACCAATGTACGTTGAACCGACCGCGCCCGTAAACACAGGAAAATCAAGCTTCAGTGAGCCGTCGGCCCCCAGTCTCGTGGTGCAATCTACGGCTGGAAATAGTGCCTGATCCGGATCCGCGGCTACGCCTACGGCGCCGACGCAGGTACCCTGGATGTTGAAGTGTGAAAAGTCTATGGGGTAATCCTTGTCGGCTCCTGCGGTTATCTTCCCGTAGGGTTGTGGATAAATTGTCTGGCGGCCTTTGATTGCTGACCGTCCGATCTCGCACGGACCGGGACAGCCGTCGAGACATGTTACGCAAATACCTGAGATGGGCGCAGTTTCAACTCTGGTTTTCGTTTTGGTCGCGCTGCTGCGGTTTGGCTTGCTGAAAGACATGTATTTCCTCCGGGACATTATAATTATGAGGTTCGTCGTTTGTTCTGTGTGCGCCGTCCCTGCGTCGTGTTAGCCGGCGTGGGGATGGTGAGTGTAACTGACAGCAAACGGCATGCAACATAAAAACATATCAAAATGCCACTAAAGTGTCAAGCAAAATTGCAATGCTTTACAGAAAAATAACCTCGCCCTCGGTACATGTAAGAGTTCTTCAAATTCATCACGAATGGGGACTGCGTCCCCGCGTGTCGTCTTCACGAAAGTGGTTGTCCTGAGTGAGTTTCCTGGTTTCCCATTTTCATGGGAATGACAATCTGACATATGCCCATTTCGTGATTTCTTTTCGGAAGCGTTCCGGATTCGAAAATATGTGATCGAGCATCCAAAAAGGGACAACCTGCTTCCACAACTTCATAAATCAGCTACCGCCAAAAAATATTGAGGACTGTCCCGAAATATCCAGTTCTTCCGAAAAAAGGGATCCCTGCGACTCGTCGTGGGCGAAAGCTTCGCTATGGGAAGAAACATTCCTTCGGCGGCCTTGAGCTCTACGGCCCACAGCTCAGAGGGACTCTATTCCTTGAAAAGGTGGCCTCACGGGGTCGATATTCGCATGACGTGATGCAGCGACCCTTCACACACGGCTTTTTCGAGGAACGACAATGTCGATCGCCCTTTGCGGGAATCAAAAAGCCCCTGTTCATATTCGTTATTGACAACAACAGGCTTCATCTGCAATAATAACGAAGATTTATATCTGGAGGTCAACGGAATGAAAAAAACAAGCGGGATGGCGATAGGCGTTCTCGTGATCTGCCTTTGCTTATCGCCGGTGTTGGCTATTGGAGGCCAGGACACGGGCGACTATCTGAAAAAGCTGCCAGGGAAGGTGTACAAAGGGAGCGTGACAGTTCTCGATCGCACGGAGGATGTGTTCAGCGGGGTTCTCAAGAGGGTCTTTGGTTTTTTTAATCCGTGCCTCGATCTCGTCAAGGGCTGCACCAACGTCGTGATGAAACCGATTGAGAAGCCTTTGAACTACGTAGAAAGAACGACGTTCGGCAAGAAGCCGTCAACGGCGGGAAAGATACCGGCTCCAAAAAAACCGGACGTGCCTGCAAAATGAGACGATAACAGCCACTCTGATCATGTGGGGATGGGGCAGGGCAAAACTTTAAGAGCAGGCTAGGGAGTTGTGAATCTGAAGGGAGGGTGTATGATTAGGGGCGTCATACTGGCGCTTGGGCTGTACCTCGTTGTCGCGAGCAGTTCAGCGAGCGCGGCGCCGCGGTATAATCCGGATGCGCTACTGATATGCGCGCAAATCATCTCGGAATTGACCGAAGGGCGTTTGAAGACGAAGGACGCAGAGGCCATTTCAGTCGCTATTGCAGAGGCGGCGAACAAGCATTTTGGGAGCGTCACCGCGGGGGACATGTGGCTTTATATGGCGATTGCCTATATCGAGAGTGGCTTCAAAGTCAATGTCATCAACTATCAAAACTGTCGAGGCATGTTTCAGGTACATGCGCCATCTTGGGCGTCAAAGTTCGGCGTCAAGTATGCCGAGCTCTTGAACCCGAAGACGAACGCGGAGATTGGGATCCGCGTCTTCAAATATTACCTCGGTCTCTATAAGCATATTATTCCCACCTTAAGCGCGTACAATAGCGACCATCCGCGCGCTGCCATAGGGTATGCATACGCGGTATTGAACATCCGCAAGAAAATCATGAAGAGATACGTCGAGATATACCGCAGCCTACACGAATCGAGACGCGCTATGATCATGGATTAAAGACGACTAGGCCGGGGGCAGATATATCGGCTGCCCTGACGTGCGGCGATCGCGGTGGTGAGTTTTGGAGTCTCTCGAGGGGCGCTACCGAGGAGGCCCGTAAAGCAAAGGTCCTGCGAGGGAGCTGAACAGATCCCATGGGTTCATGATGGTAGGGTTATGGTCCATGGGGACAAAAGGATCATGGCCGGTAGGATAACACGCTGACGGCGGCGGTTCAGGCGGCGCTGCATACTGCGGGATGCAGCTTATGCATCCGCTTGTCGCCAAAGGCAGTATCGCAATTAGTCCAATGATTAATAGCTTACGCACTTCTTACCCGTTGTCGTGAACTTGATCCTGGCTGCAAAACGCATTATAACCGTTTCGTTCGCAGGTATCAAGATCAAAAAAGGCTATTCATCGAGTCGCGTCCGTAAATAATCCCCGGGCGTTTGGCGTCTCGTGCACTACGTCTTGATCGTCTATGAGCCAGCCATACACATCGGGCAGTTGTTCCAAAAAAGAAATCCCCCTTGCGATCCCCATGACAAATACCCCGGCAGGCGCAGTCGCCAAAGGGTCTTTAGCGACAAGCGTAACCGATCGAATTCCTCTCGCCGGATACCCCGTCTTAGGGTCGAGAATGTGGTGATAGCGTGTTCCCCCTTGCTCCAAGAAACGTTCGTAATCGCCAGACGTGAGAATGAATTGGTCAGCCAGTTCGACAATTCCCCTAATCGCTGCCGGTTTCGCCGGGTCCTTTACGCCAATGCGCCATTTTTTGCTTGTGGCTTTTTGTCCCAGCGCCAGTATGTCGCCGCCAATATCTACCAAGGCAGACCGGACTCCACGCTCTTTTAGAATAGTTCGCGCTTGATCGAGGGCATAGGCTTTCACCAGGCCACCAAGGTCCAAGGCCATCCCTCGGCGGGGCAAAAATACCGTCCCATGTGTTTCGTCTATTTGCACGTCCTTCCAGCCAACGCACGCTAATGCGTGCTCAATCTCTGAGGGGGCTGGCACGCGAGGTTCGCCAGGCCCACTGAAATTCCACAGTCGCGTCAGTGCGCCGATGGTCGGGTCAAAGGCCCCGTTTGTCTGCTTTGCGAGCGTCAGACTCAGAGCAATGAGGCCACGAAGTTCAGGATCAGTCTCTACGGGGGCGGTCCCTGCAGCATCGTTGACGTCGTTGAGAGGCGACGGCTTGTGGAATGAGGCAAGGTCCTCTATTCTCGCAATCTCATGCAAAACCGCTTTGCATGAGTTGACTGCCGAAGTTGTGTCGCCGTTTACGGTTACGGTGACGAGTGTGCCCATAAGGAACTTGGATTCCCTGCAACCCGTGGGGCCTTCGTCTCTACACGCCGTGGCGAGCAGAAGCCCTACACACCACGCGACGAGAAGATTTACCCTGACTGCCTTCGTCATGGCGTCCCCTGCACTTCCGTGCGCGGCTCAGAGGAGCGCCCCATGAGCCTTAATGGCGTGACGAGAGAAAAAAACGGGAAAAGATACATGGCTGCAAGCGTCGGGGACAATGGCTCAAAAAATTCCGACGAAAAGACGACCACGAGCACGTTATTCATCAAAGCCAGGCTGATGCTCGCCGCCACCCTCTGTGGCCGCGGGGCTCCCGGAAACAAGAGGAATCCAGTTGCGCAGTATATGGCGGCAAGCGCATAGGACACGAACAGCACGATGACAACGTCCGTGGACCTGTCAAAGAAGAAGTTCGAGTACTTCGAGAACACCCCAAGGTTGATGGCCGCAAAAAGGCAGAGAGACAGCGGGAAATGGATCCTGTTGATGCCGTCTATTACTAAGGGGAGATATCTTCTGAGAAGAACGACTGCAAAAAGCGGCGCAAAGATGACAAAGCAAAGAGTCTTCATCATGAGCCACAGGGGAATGGAAATTTCAGCGCCGGCAAGTATTTTCACGAGGCACGGCAAGGAGACCGGAACCAACACCGAGGTGACGACTACCATACGGACGACAGTTGCCGCGTCTGCCGCCACTAAAGCCGCCATGAAGGGCGCCACGACGCCGGTGGAGATGCCCGATAAGAGGAGAACCGGTATGGCATAATCCTTGTTGAACCAAGAGGTCGCCCCAAAAAGCAACACTGGCAGGAATATCAGCTTCGTGCTCACCAAGATCGCGAGTCGGGAGATGGTCGCCCTCGAGGCATCCAGAAGCTGCCTGAAATCGATTCTGGTGAAGCCGAGGAAGAGGAGCATCATCATGAAGTACATGACAAAAGGCTGGAAGTTCGTCCCCGTCCATGGGAACATCACCGCGCCTCCGGCGGACCCGAAGACGACGATCAATAGGATGACATCCCTTAGCATGTCATGTCCGAAGGTGCGCTTTTTTTAGGCAAGAATAACACCTCTAAAATCCACAAGGAATTTGCGCAGGATGAGCTCTTACGCCAAGCCTCCCTAGTATTACGCACGCAGAATCAATGCGTCAATGCCAAGAGTTTGCCCTTTTTAGGAGCTTTGGAAATGAATCACGAATTGGGCACGGGCCTTCCTTATGTCACTCTCACGAAAGTGGAGATCCGTGGTGAGCTTTTTGGATTCCCTTTTTCATGAGAATAATAACCTGATGTTGGCCAACTCCTTGATTTCTTGTGAGAACGGTTATAGATGCCAAGAAGCGACAAGCTCCCGCAATCACTCCATGAATGCACCACCGCCTGTCATTATTAGGGAATATCCTGGTCAATACGCGGCCCGGGGGTTCACGTGTGTCGCTCCATCGGCCACAGATACAACCCCGTCTGTTCATCATATTGCCGAATTGGCGCAGAGCCGGCCAGCGGCTGGGCGCTCATTTCGGCTGCATATACAAGGGTTTCAGACATTAGATGTCCGCCGAAGCACTGATAATCAGCTCCCGCGAGGACGATATGCGCGTGGACAAAGGTCTCCCCGTCTTTCAAGGACACATTCCCGGTACACTGAACGATCTCGTAATGGCCCTTGAACTCTTTGACGTCATAGCGGCGCTTTACTTGATCGTAGAAGGCAATGGCAGCGCAGGTCACCGCGCCGATGACCGTGAAGGAAGCCTTCTCGATTCGTCTGCTCTTGAATTCCCGCGTCAAGGCAGACAAGAGGTCCTGCCCTGACGGAAGTCTGCAAAGAAATGCCTCGCTCATGATGCGTTGACTCCTTCTCTTTACAATTTCCTTACAATGCCTCACAAAAGAAAACTTGTGTTATAAACGCGCAGGGCCAGATGCGTCTCGAGAGGCGGCACGAAGCTCCTTCGACGGCCGGCGTGGGCGTTCCTACCCGGCGCGGCCCAGCCGCTTTGCCGGCGATGCGTGCAATATCGCAGCCGTGGCGGCGCGTCGCGCGCAGAGGACAGTGTCGAGACAAGCCTCACGCCTCCATCTGTTGTTAGATCACCCTGGAGAGGTTCGCAATGAAAAAAGTGCGATGTCACCATTGTGGAGAAATCGTAGAATTCGCAGAAAAGATTTTCCGAAACGACACCTGTCCGTTCTGCGGATCAGACCTTTATTGCTGTCTTAATTGCGCTGAATTCAGTCCCTCGCACTCAAATCAATGTCGCGAGCCGCTTGCGGAAAGGGTGAGTGTAAAGGATCGACGGAATTTCTGCGAGTATTTTACCCCGACAAGCGACGCACGTGCAGAGAACTCCAAAAAGAAGGCTGACGAGGCAAGAGCGAAACTTGAGGCGCTGTTCTCAAAAAAGAAATGAAAAAGACCGTTGCAGCGCGTTCTTGCGGCACTTGCAACGGTCTTCGTGCGGCCACTGGATTAACGATCAGAAGAATGAGCTGATAAAAGCGAAGGGCAGTCCGATAATTTCAGCGGCTGTTGAAAAGAGATCAGCGCCCATACTGTCCTCTTCCTGTGGCGGTTGAGCCGCGGCTGGACCTGCCGCGGCTGGCGCGAGCTTTATTGTCACGCCGTCCCTTACGATGCGATCTGGAGCGCCCACAGGCGGGACGCCGCGAATCGCGGTTGGAGGATAGGGCCTCGCCACCGGCCGAGGCGTGTAGCTCTCGAGCATCCTTGGGTCGCTATTCAGCGCCGTCGGATTAGGCCCCTGCCGATGATATGAGCCGGCAGCGCTGAACCAGGAATTGCTCGTCACGGGACGGACCTTGTGAATGGGTTTGCTGGATACAGTCAACTTCTCTTGCATAGGCGGCGCCAACTGCTTGACAGCGGTGTGACTCTTCTGCTTTGCCGCAGGTTTTTTCGTCGCGGCCAGTGGCGGCTTCTCCGAAGCGGATTTTGCTTTTGGCGCCACTGTCGTGTCGGCCTCAACGGGGTTCTCTGACTTCGCCGGCGGTGGAGAAATGACAAGGTCTTTCTCTAAATCAGACTCCAAATCTGAATTGAGGTCTTGAGACTCGGCAACCACCGCGGGAGCAGCCGGGTGATGTTGTTGCGGGGGAGGGGCCATGGCCCGTGTGGGGCGGTCCTTGTACGTGATGGCAGGTTTCAGGACCTGACCGGCATCATTCTTGGCCGCAACTTTTTCCGGAATGATTCGATCCCCATCTAATTCAACGTCAGATCGCGTCGTCAAGTTTGACTTGAATTCGGCCTTTACAAGGGTACCAGGTTTTATGTGAAGAGGCTGAGGCGCCTGGACCAGCCCCGAGGCCCCAAGCACCTCAAAATTGCCGGCGCTGGCGCAAGGCGCCAGAATCAAAACGAGCGCGGCGGCGATGAGACACATTCTTGACATGGGAGCATCTCCTTTCGACATTTCTTACCTCATAGAGCAGGTTTTTGTTTTCTCTGGGGACTGGATAATCAATGGCAACTCCCTCCATCCCGCGTGGTGAAACATCGCATATCATCATAAATTGTTATTGTCAATTAATATGTTATGTAAATTTATTAAAGTGATTTATTAATGTTTACCTCGTCCCACCCTTTTGAGCATAGAACGAGCTCCTCGTCCCCATTGACCCCGCGCTCGGCCAATTGCTACTATTATAATTGTGCAACAATGACCGGCAGAGGAGGAACGCCCTATGAGTCAACCGAAACGGCCTATATCGGTCGAAGGTCATCGGAAACTGAGTGAAGAAATCGATCGAATGATACGTGTGGAAAGGCCATCGGTTATTAAGGAGATTGAGGTCGCGTTGGGACACGGAGACCTCTCTGAGAACGCAGAATATACCTATGCCAAGGAGAAGCAGGCCCTGATCGAGGCAAGGATCAGGGACCTTCAAGAGAGGCTTTCGACATGCGAGATCATTGACTTAAATCAGCGTCCGTCCAGCGATCGCGTCGTGTTCGGATCGACGGTAGAATTGGAAGATTTGGAGACCAACGAGGTGAAGCGCTACCAATTACTTGGTCAGGATGAAGCTGACATCAGCCAGGGGATCCTCTCTGTGAGTTCGCCGTTGGGACGGGCATTGATAGGAAAAGAAGTGTCGGACATAGTGGAAGTGAAGACGCCCAATGGCGTTCGTGAGTACGAAATTCTCAAGGTCATGTGAGTACCCAGCGACATGATTTCGACCCGAAGCGTTTTAATTTTATGCGATTTTGATGGAACCGTCTCAACCAAGGACACTGTAAACAGGCTGATTCGGGAGCATTTGCACGCGCCGGACTGGCGGTTTCACGTGAAGCGCTACATGAGGGGGGAGATTGGCTCGAAGGAGGTTTATGAGGCCGTCGCGCCTCTCATGAGGATGTCTCAGAAGGACCTGGAAAGCTTCGTGCGGAGGCATGCCTCCTTGGATCCGTATTTCCCGGCGTTTCTTCAGTGGGCGGAGGAAGCAGGCATTGACGTAAAGATCGTCTCGGATGGGTTTGACGCGACTATTGAGACATTATTTCGACATCACCGCATGCGTTCGCCGGAAATCTTTGCGAACAGGTTGATTTTTCTCCCTGAAGGGCGGATCGCCATGGAGAGTCCGTACGCCCGGCCGGGTTGCGGGAGGTGCGGGACGTGCAAATTGGGCATCATAGAGGGATTTAGGAAGACCTACCAACGGATCATCTTGGTGGGAGACGGCGAGTCGGACCGCCACGCGGCCGAAGCCGCAGACTTGGTCGTAGCGCTCAAGGAGTTGTTTTTATATTGCGCAAAGACCGGCGCGCCCGCGATAAGAGCGGATTCATTTCAAGAAATCCCTCGACTGCTTACCCGACAGATACAGTCCATCACCTTCGATTTGGATGGCACTCTCTTGGACTCTATTCATTCCATAACTGAATCCTTTAATCACATGTTTTCCACTCTCGGGTATCCGGCCATGTCAGTTGACCAAGTGGCCAGAAAAACAGGCATTTCGTTGAAGGATTTTGTGCGGTCTTTTCTCAAGCCTGACGAAGCAGAGCAGGGGGTAAAGATTTTTCGAGATTATTACGACACTATTTTCTTGGAAAAAACCAGACTGTTGCCGGGAGTCATGGACGCGTTGCGCCAGTTGGACGGCTGCGTGGTCAAAGGGGTTGTGACCAATAAGCGCGGGAAATACGCCCGAATGTTGGCAAGCCATTTTGGTCTCGATCATCATCTTACGCATATCATTGGCGCAGAGGACGGATTTAAGGCCAAGCCTTCATCAGAGATGTTCGACGCGTTTATTGCACGTTCAGGGATTCCTCGAGAGCACACCATTTACGTAGGAGACGCGCCTGTGGATATAGAGGCGGCGCACAATGCAGGCATCGATGCATTTGTCATTCCCAATCAGATTTTTTCCGCAGAAGAGTTGGCGTCGTACGCGCCGCGGCGGGTGCTAAAGGATATTTCCGAGCTGCCCAGTGCGGTGACGCCGGCCATTCTCGCCTGAGTTGTCCCGAAAAAACGAGAAATGAATGGACCAAGCCCGCAAAAATTTTTTTTGGGAACCCTTATCACAAAGGGTTGTCGTAAACGTAATACCTACCTAATGACATACTAAGCGGTTGAGGGGCCTGAATGTTCCTACCATGCATTCGGGCCTTCCTTTTTTCTGGAGCTACGGCGAGGTGTGGGTAAAGGTGAGTCGATACACTGCCTCAGCGCCGGAAACCTTGATCTCGTTCTCCATGGCTGCTGACAGCGCATTGGTTTCGCCAGACTCACGAGCGCGTCCTATTGGTACGGTTACAGGTTCCACGCCCATCAGTTGGTCGAGGTGCTTGGCTATCTCGCGGGATTCTTGCTTTCCGAAGGCCCCTTCACGAGCCGCCCTGCTCATCGTCCTGAGTCGTTCATAGAGACTTTGTATGCGGGGATTGGGGGAGCGGCTGGCCAAGAAATAAAACGTTTCTTTGCCAACATTCTTGTCTAACACAAACCAGTGGCGGCCATCTTTTTTGGTAGGGATCCAGTAGTCATTTCCTCGTTTGACTTCTCCGGCGCCATCGATTAGCCGGTCATCTGGAAAGAGTCTTCCCACATTGCCTGCGGTGTCCCACCAGAAAATGGAGACGTAGCAATCGGTCTCAGGACGAAATCGACACGCGAACTTCTGACCGGATTTCAATACAGAGTCGTTGGTAATGGTTTGGATGCGGCCGTGTTCGTCTTTCCACACGTATTCCACTTTTAATGACAGCGGTTGATCATAGACGGGCACGCGGAACACAGGCGTGTGGGCATCCGCTCCTTTGGCTGCGTAAAGCTGCGGGCTCTGCTCGTCATTGGTGGCTTTTCGAACCGCGTTGTAGAGATACTGGTACAGTTGCTGCGCGGTGATCTTGCCGTCCCGTGAGTCTCCAGCGGCTTCACCCCTGAGTCCTTTGATGAGGAAATGGGTAAAAATGCTGTTGCCGAGGCGTTCGTCCTCCCGGGACGTCTCATCCGGACGGCTGGAAGCAATGGCGAGGCGGCCCTTGAGGCCTTGGAAGAGCGAGAAGAATGCGCCAGCTTCTTTTGCCACGGTCTTTTCCAAGCCTGGGCTGAAGCCGCCGGAGTGGCATGCGTCGGCTATGAGGAGAACCCTGTCTGAATCAATACCTTTGAACAAGGCCTTCTGGTTCATCCACACGGCGGTGCCGTAGAGATTGTTCATCTTGGCGTCGTGCGTGATGAAATAATATTCGTCTGGCCTGTCGGGATCGGCCGCTCCGTGCCCTGAAAGATAGATGAGGACATAGTCCTCCTTGTGAGCGCCTTTCAGCTCGTCTCTGAGCGCCTTTGTTACTCTGTCCCGTGTCGCTTGTTCATTCAAGAGCAGCCTTAAATGGACATTTCGGAAAAGAGGCTTGACGTCCTCCAGCAAGTTGGCAACGTCTCGGGCATCCTTGTCTGACACTTTGAGTTGACGGATCTGGGGATCCTTGTATTTCGAGATCCCCACTACGACTGCGTAGAGATCTTCGGAGGGTGGATTGGCCAGGACTGCGGCCACGGGTGAACACAGCACGATAATCAGCCCGCATCTGATGAGAGCCGCAGCGGCGATGGCTGAATATTTTTTTGTCAAAAAGCCTCGTGGCGCCGCTCTCACCGTCGTCACCTCCCCGAATCTTTCTCGAGAAAAACGACCTCGACCCGCCTGTTTTCCGCCGCAGTGTCCGGTTGCGCCTTGGGCCTGGTATATCCATAGCCTTGAACCACGAGCCTTTCTGGGGCTATGCCGAAATGCTTCACGAGATAAGATTTTACCGAACGCGCTCGTTCCCAAGAAAGCAGCATATTTTCCTCAACCCCCCCCACCGTGTTTGTGTGGCCCTCGATCACGAAATTGAAGGCCGCCAGTTCTGGGGAGCTGAGCGCCTTTCCAATTTCATTCACCTGTTCAATGGGTTCTCCGTGGGCTATCTGCGCCGACCACCCCGCAAAAAGGATATTGTGGAAGCTCTCTCGGTCTCTCACCGTGTGGTTTTCGACTCCCATAACCCTCCCCGCCGACATGGTGGACGACTGCTTGGCCCGAGCGACCATTTGTTCCGACTTGAGGATTCCTCCAGCAGTTTCTCGCGAGAGTTTTTTACGGGCGTCCTTGAGGCCTTCCGCCGCGCGTTCATTGAGAGGAGTTACGGCCAACGCTTTTTTGAACTCTTCCAGAGCCGCCTGATACCTGCCCTGCCCTAAAAAAATTTCGCCGAGCCCGATGTGAGCTTGGTAAAGATCATTCTTTAATTCCAGGGCTTTGTGGTAATGCTGCACGGCCTGGTCCAAGAGCCGGTTGCCTTGCGAAAGACCTTGCTCGTCAAATCTCCGCCCCTGCGCCAGCGCTGCCAGATTCTCAAACGCATCAGCAAGGTTATTGTGGGCTTCCGCGTAGGAAGGACAGAGGACCACGGCCCTCTGAAACGCTTGACGACGCTCCTCGTAGTTGAGCAGGGTCGTCCCTAATTTGTAGTATTCCTTTGCTTTGGAACAGTCCTCTGCCGCCGCTGTTTTCGAGGCAAACGCGGACGCCAATAGGGCCGCTCCAATGCACCAGAGAACAATTGCCAAACGGGAAAGGGATGCCAGCCTCCTCAACCGACGCATATAGACGAAGATGCGAGGAAAAAGAATGCGCTGTGTCGCTAAGTTCATGCCGCCTTCCTCCTTCCTTCTTAACTGATGAGGCGATTTTTCTCAGATGTCAAGCAATTGGACCGGCGAACGGTGGTCCGCCGGTCCTTTTTCGCTGACTCCCCTGCCCCGCGGGATGCGCCTAACGAATTTTTTCTTTGAGTATTGTCCATCCGCCAGATGTGTTGCTGAGTTGAATAGCCGACTGCCCGCTGGCATTCAGGCCTACGTCAATGATTTGGTTGAACTGCCCGGTTTGCGTATTATATTCGTGGTACGTGGGCTCTCCGCCGGGACGGGCAGGGCCGGTCCAGAAGCTGATCCTCTGAGGAGTGCTGGGCCTCACCGGCGTCGCGACGCAGACAGCCTGGGGAACACAGACGGTGGGGGTGCATACCACGCTGGGGACGCACGCTGCTGGGGCGCCTACCACCGGCACGCACACCGCAGCCGGAGAGACGACATGGACAAACCACACACCGGCATGCACTGAACCAAGTAACAGCGCTGCGAATACCACCGCGCCGACCAGTACCCCGACGATTTGAAAAAACCTTTTCATTTTCCAATACCTCCCTTTCTTGTGATCTTTCTATTTTTGAAATCAGGCGGCTCTATAAGCCCTTGGGCCTCTTGCCACTCTTTTTTCCCCTTTCACCAACACTTATCGACGGCGGCGGTGAAATCTGACAACCTGTTCGCGCTTTTTATCATTTTTCCTTTACGCTCCGTCTCTTGCGCGACACTGTTGCGAAAGATTGTTGCAGGCTCGTGGGCTCGGGGCAGGCGGCGACATATGGTGAGACGCACCGAGTTGTGAACCGCCATATCTCTAGTATCACTATTCTGTTGACTTTTATGTGGTTGTTATGATAGATAAAAAGTATAGAAATCATACCGCCGTTACTGGAACGATCATGAGGAAGCGCTCCTCGATACTTATTCTGGCCTTCTCGCTCCTTGTTCCTTGGGTGGCAGGTTGTGGAGGAAGGCTCGCGCACACGGGTTTTGCGCGTGTGACAGAGGTCTCGCCCCACGGCGCAATCCGGGTGCAGTACGACAACGGTGAATTATCGTGGAAGAAAGTAGATCCCGATAACGCAAGAAAAGACACCCGCATTGCCATGAAAAATCGTCTAAAGCCTGCCAAGTATGTGGAAACCAAGAACGGCAGCACGCTGACCTTTCTCGACGGCGAAACCATCGTCTATAAGAACCTGTATTGATGCATCCTCTGCCTGGTTATGGGAAAGTCGCCCCCATTGTCCTCTGCGTAATATAAACCCTTGCATCTTTTCCCTGATGGGAGCATCTATAAGGTAAACAGCATGGAGGAGTAGCGCTTTATGCCTATTTACGAGTATCACTGTGCAAAGTGTGACGATACTTTTGAAACGCTTGTTTTCGGCGATGACCAGGTGGTGTGTCCCGTGTGCGGCGGCGCAGTCGAGCGAATGATGTCATGCTGCAATTTTAGGAGCGGGGCGGGAGATTTCAAGACCTCTGGTACCGGTAAGTCCAGTTGCAGCGGGTGCTCAGCAACGTCGTGCTCAACGTGTCACTAGAGCCAACCCTGTCTGTAAAGAAAGGAGGCGTACACATGATCGATGCGGAAAGCCCTCACAAAAGGCTGCAGGAGCAGATTGATTGCCAGCTCGACCTGAAGCCTCGCGAGGCGTTGCAAAGATGGCAGCAGTCTGGTTGGACCGAGGAGCCGGGGACAGACTCAGATGAGGCCCCATTAAAGTTGCTCGCCCTCTATATCCTTGAGGCAATTGGGGAGCGAGCGGTACGAATGACCATTGATAAAGATCAAGGAGCGGTTGTGTACGGAGATACGACGTACAATTTGCCGGCAGGGCCTCCCCATTTCATCGCGCGTGGGCTCGAATTGCTGAGGGAGATGACAGGCATGGAAGGCGCCACCGCCAAAGGAACGCTGGCCCTGGGCGTCAGAAACGACACTCTTGAGCTTATCATACAGAAGCAAGGTGGTTTGCACATTATCAACATACCAGGGATCGCCGAGGTTCGACACGCCTGAGCAAGGCCACTATCACAATAGCGAGCGCCCTCGCTTGAGCGCAGGTAATTCAAGCGAGGGCTTTTCTACTTTATGAGGCCGGCGAAGAATGCTTGGGGCTTATTCAGGCTGCTTACGTAATTCCGAGAGTAATTTCTCCGGCTCCGGAGAGAGACAGGCATTGATGAGATGCGTCCCGCATGAAGGGCACACATCGTCTGTATGGAATGAAATCCACCTGTCGTTTTTAGCGTCATAGGCCCCCACAAAAGAAACGTATTCGATGCGGCAGGGGCAATTTGGGCAGCCTTCAATACACCACGTCCCCGAATACCATTTGATGGAGTCTTCTTTCTCCTCTTCCGAGAGGCGACGAGTGATTCTCGACGTCAAGTCCTTGCATGCCTTTCTCACTGCTGCGACGGTCTCGAGGCCCAAGCCCTTCCAATCTGCCATTCGTTCGGTTGTCATTGGGGTACTCCTCATGCGTACGGCCAATCCACGCCAACCAGCGGGTCAATAGAGGCCGATCATGTACAGCACATTCTGCTGAAACGCTTCTGTCGTAGCCGATTTTGTATTGAGTGTGTTTCTCGTATATCGCCTATGGACGCAACAAGGGCCTCAAGCGCACCACCTTGTCGCAGGATGGCTCTTTCTCCGTCACGTCCTCTGTATAACATGAGGGGTTCGGAGTCAATTCCTCCCTCACACGATGTTCCACAGTTTTAGGAGTTCGGGGACTGAATCAACCCCCACCCATCAATTATTGGGGAATGTCCTATTCCGTCACGCGTTCCTGTGACGGTCACCTATCTGAGCTCACGCAAGCAGACCCTGGCTGGCTCGGCGATGGCGCCGCTAGCGCCGGAGGTTTTCTCACTGGTTTGAAGATTTCGTCGGTCCTTTGGCGATGCTCTGGCGCTGGTAAATCTCGTCCGGTTCTTGATCTTTCAAGGGGACGAGGTTGCGGCCGTGGTGGAGCACAATGCGATCTGGCGCAGTCTGCTGGACTGACAAGGTGGTAACGGCGCCCGAGTCCCAATACAGGGTTAGGAGAGGCGGAGAAAAGGAAAAGACCCCTTTGCCCGGCTGGATCCATTTCTGGTGGGCATCCCCGCGATATTCAGCCTGAAATGCGCCCTGGTCCGTGAAGGTGAGCTTTAAGATGCGTTGATCTGCAGGCTGTTCATGGTCGTCGGCGACTCGAGCCGTGAGCACCCAGACGCCGGCAAGCTTGGCGGCGTTGGGGTCATGCGCCGGCAACGGTGTCTCCTTCTGGCAGGCGACAGCGAGGAAGACGGTTGCGGCGAGCATGGTGGAAAGAAAGGGGAAATGGGTCCTGTTCAGTTGCATGAATCCGCCCTAAAAGCACGCGAGGCGATCCCTCAAGGTGATCGCCTCGCCTCTGTATGACACATCTTTGTAGGAATGCGCTGTCTAAATCTTAACGGTACCAACCGCTGGATGAGCTGCTTGCAGGCCAATAACCGCTGCTCGATGAGCTTGCAGGCCAGTAATAGCCGCTGCTGCTCGATGACGCCGGTGCACAGTAGTAGGCATAGCCGCTGCTGCTGCTCGACGACGCCGGGACGCACCAGTAGGCGTAGCCGCTGCTGCTCGATGACGCGGGCGCTACTCGATAGGTGTAACCGCTGCTGGAGGAGCTTGCAGGCCAGTAGCCGCTGCTGGACGAGCTCCCGAACCATCCGCTGGATGAGCCGCTGCTGGATGCCCATCCGCCCCATGTCGCATAGGGTGCCCATGCGTATTTGGCCATGGCGAATGACGCAAACAACATAACCATACCAATGACCGCAACTGTCAATGCAATTCTCTTCATGTAGTTCCTTACCTCCTCTTTCAATAAGAGACGTTCTAACCCGTTCTCAACTTTATTACAATGCAACCACGACGTTTTATTGCGTATGTACCAGCCCTACCACGCTCGCATCGGATTGTCAACGCTTTTTTTTGCTCAACAATACCGGGTGGGCTGCCGCTGCCGTTTGGCGCGGGGCTTGACTCACACGCTTGGTTTGATAGGATTCTCTGGAATTGAAACTTTGTCAAGGAATTTTTTATGAAAAAACACTTCGGCTGGGACCGCGCCCACATCAAATCGATTCGAGGTGGCGTCGGCGCCGACTGCGTCCCGAGGAATAACCACACACGTCTCGAAGCATTGACGGCGCTTTTCGTAGGTCTGGTATGTCTGTGGACGGGGGCCGACGATCACGCAGCCTGGGCTGCCGAAGTGAGTTCCCCTGCGGGCGTCGCCGCCATGGACGTTGTTCCAGGAGCTCAAGAGCGGTCCTTCGGAGATCGAAGGGCTTTCACTTCCGCGTCCGCCAGTGCGGTTACGGCAGCAACTGCCGCACCCCAAAAGGAGGATGCGCCCGAGGGCCAGGCGACAACGGATATCCTGACGCCGCTGCAATCATTGAAATCGGCAGGGGAACTTTTGTCCGAAGGCGATGCGGCCAAGGCGTCTGAGATAATCGGCAAGGCAATTCGCGACTGTGACAAGGGCGGCGAGGCGCGAGGCGACTGCATGGAGTGGCTCTCGGCATTGAGCGGCCTCAAAGCGGCGTTGGACTCGTATCCAGAGCGGAAGACTTATACCAATAGTATAGGGATGACATTTGTCCGGATTCCCGCGGGCGAATTTATGATGGGTAGCCTCAAGCAGGAAATGGATTGGCTTAGGTTGACCTTCAAGAAGACCTGGCGCGCCGGGCATAAGCAATGGTTCGAGGACGAACTTCCCCTGCATCCAGTCCGGATGACCCGTTCTTTCTATATGGGAGTGACCGAGGTCACGGTCGGTCAGTTTCGGCAGTTTGTGAAGGAGACCCAATATAAGACAGATGCTGAGAAGGGCGACGGCGGCATGATCTGGAACAACAAGGAAGAGCGGTGGGTTGCCCAAAAAGGCATGAAATGGGACTCGGTTCCCTGGAAGATCGCCGATGACCAGCCAGTGGTCTTTGTGTCCTGGAATGATGCCAAGGCCTTTTGCCGATGGCTGAGCAGAAAAGAAAAAAAGGTCTATCGACTGCCCACGGAGGCTGAATGGGAGATGGCCTGTCGGGGAGGCGCAGCCTGGGCGCGCTATCCTTGGGGAAATCGGCTGCCGGGCGACGCGGACTGCAATTTCGGGGACGGCAATCCGAAACTCCCGGGCAATCTCGCCACGGTTGACGACGGATACCAATATGTGTCGCCGGTGGGGAGCTACAAGCCCAACGCCTACGGCCTCCACGATATGGCCGGAAACGTCATGGAATGGGTGGAGGATTATTACGACAGGAATTATTTTGAGAGCTCTCCCTTGGAAGACCCCAAAGGGCCGCCGAAAGGAGTGTCCCGTGTGAACAAGGGGGGCAATTGGTTTGCCAGTCCGGCTGATGGGAGATGCGCGTTCAGGGGCTTTTCTGGACCCGAAATGAGTTTTTGGAATTTGGGGTTTCGGGTCGTCTTGGAAGACAAAGACGAACAAGGCGCCGTGACTGCGCAGAAGAAGGGAGCCGCCACTTCTTCTGCGCATGCTGGTCAAGACTCGGCGTTTCCCCCCACCGACGGCGACGCAATAATCCTTTTCCGCCAGGCCATGTATGCCGCGCAGCAGCAGCAATGGGACGCTGCCGTGGAGGACCTCGAACGGGCGCTGAAGATTTATGAGCAGCGCGATGATCCTATGTGGATCGCCCGTGTAAAAGCGACGTTGGCGGGCATATATGCGGAGCGAAACAGGATTTACAAGAGTAAAGAACTTTATACTGAGGCCTTGGCGCTGTTTCGGAAGATCGGCGACGTGCAGAGTGCGAGACTCATCCTGGCGAGGCTCGGCGAGTTGGAGACGTCTCCGGGGGTCCGCGTGGTGGACATTGAAAAGGGCGGCATTGCGGACAAGGCCGGGGTGGTAGTGGGCGACGTGATTATCGAGTACGGCGGAGAAACGGGCTTCCGAGTCAGCGGCTTCAAGAAGCTCGTGGAGGACTTTTCCCGGGCAAGTCAAGTCACTTTATCCACTCTGAACAACGGGGAGATCACCACCATGGTTGTCCCCGGTGGACTCCTCGGCGTTGCGGTGGAAGACATCAGGAGGCCTCCTCGACCGCAGCGGCCGCCTCAGGAGCGTGGAGAAGGGCAGCGCGATCGCCGGCCTCAGAGACAAGGCAGAGAGCGGAGATAGCGACCCCAGGGCAATGGATCTCAACCACAAGCGCCTCCTCATCATCAAACCAAGCTCGCTGGGCGATGTGGTGCATGGCCTGCCCGTTGTCCACGCCATCAAACGCACCTATCCGCAGTGTTATGTGGCCTGGATAGTGCAGCGCTCGTTTGCCGGCATATTGGAAAACGATCCCACCATAGATGAACTGCTACCCATTGAAATACCATCTACAAGCGACCCGGCGGCGGAACGAGGCGCCTATGGAAAGGCTGCGCTGGCTACTGCGGCCTCGCTGCGGGACCTGCGCCGAAAATTTCGACGAGCGCCCTTTGACCTCGCCTTGGACCTCCACGCCTCTTTTCGAAGTGGACTTTTCACGCTGGCGTGCCGGGGCGCTCGCAGGATCGGCTTCTCAGATGCCAAGGAGCTCAACACCTGGTTTCAGGACGAACATGTGGAGTGCCCTGCAGACGCTATGCACGCAGTAGAGAAGAATCTCGCGTGCGCGCGCTACCTTGGGGTCGAGCCCAAGGAGGAAGACTTCCGACTCGTGGTGGGGGAGCGACAGCGGCAGCATGTACAAGGCCTGCTTGGGGCGCACGGCATCAATCCAGGCGCCATACTCGTGTATGTGAACGCGTGCGCGCGATGGGCGACAAAACTGTGGAACGTGGAAGCGTGGGCGAGGGTGTGCCGTCTGCTGAGAGAGCGTTGCGGCGTGCACATCATCCTGGGAGGCGCGGCCGGGGATCGAGCGTACCTCGATGCCATACGCGCTGCGGCCCATACTGAGGTGCTGGTGACGGCAGGCGCATTGAGTCTCGGGGAATCAGCGGCTTTACTGGAGCTGTCAGACCTCTATCTCGGCGTGGACTCCGGGCCTATGCACATAGCAGCGTTCGTGGACACACCCGTGGTCGCGTTGTTCGGACCTACGGATCCCGCAAAGGTGGGGCCTTATGGAGAAGGCCATTGGGTGGTGCGAAGGGAAGGCTTGCCGTGCCTGGGGTGCCGCAAACGCTCGTGCGACAATCGTCGCTGCATGAATGAATTGGACGCCGAAGAAGTGGTCCGTGTATGCCGCGCTGTTCTTGCTCGCAGATCAGCAGCGCACACAAGCCCGTCGCGTGGTTTTCGCAGTACATTCTCCAACAATTTTTAGCGGCTGCTGATTTGTGACGTGTGGGGAGGGACTCATCTTTTTTGGATGTAAAATTATAGAAATTTTTTGCAAAGGAGAGAACGACCTCTCAAGGCAGGATCGAGAAGAAGGACGAGTTGCCGCGGTTGTCGAGAGTTCCGTTGGAATGAAATCCACATGATCGAGTGAGTAGGTACGTTCCGAAGCGGCTGGTGCGCCAGAGGAGCCAGCATCTTGTCATTTTGAAGGCGCAAGGCTCAAACCACCGTGAGAGGCTTCGCCGCCATGTCATTTCGAAGGAGCTTTGCGACTGAGAAATTTTTTTCGCGGGGTCAAGATTTCTCGCTTCGCTCGAAATGACAAAAGAAGAGTACTCGAAATGACAGGGGAAGAGTACTGCAAATGACAGGGGAAAACTACTGAGAATCACAAGAAAAGAAGTCTTCGAGATGACGACCGTGACATCGAAGACGCGAGTGATGCCGAGAAGCCTATATGCCCTTTGAGACGGCGTCGGGATAATCCTTGGCGAAACAGGAGATGGCTTACCCCTCGATAATCACCAAAAACTGAGGCCGTTTCTCCAACCGCCCCTCTTTGCAAATGATTTTTTGGGGAAAGTCCTGGTGTTTTAAGTCTTGACCACACGGCTCGAATCGTGTTTAACTAACACTTTTATGAACAATCAATTGGGCGCCGGATTTCCCGTGGGCCCGCTCCACGAGGTAGTGCAATGAAGCTGTACAAGATTGAGGATGTACGGAATGTGGCGGTCGTTTCACACGCAGGCTCCGGAAAAACGACGTTGTGCGAGGCCATGCTTTTCGACGCCGGCGCAGTGGATCGGCTGGGGAAGGTAACTGATGGCACCTCGAACTTAGACTTCGACCCGGAGGAAATAAAGCGGGCGATTACCATAAGTACGAGTCTTTTCAGTGTGGAGTGGAAGAAAAAGAAGATCACCATACTGGATACGCCGGGAGATCCCAATTTTTCGGCGGAGGTCTATGCCGCGTTGCGGGCTGCGGACATGGCCATCCTTGTCGTGGATGCGGTGGATTCCATCAAGCCGTTGACCGAAAAGGTGTGGAACGCCATCGAGGAGAAGGGTATGCCGCGGATGCTCGTGGTGACCAAGATGGATCGAGAGCGTGCGGATTTTGACAAGGTCATCGCTGATGCGAAAGAAATGCTCAGGGTCAAGCCCGTGGTGCTCCAGGTGCCTATGGGGAAAGAGGCTCATTTTGCCGGCGTCGTCGATTTACTGTCTTTGAAGGCCCAGAGATTCGATGGAGACGGCCGCTCCCAGGCAAAGGCGGACATCCCTGAGGACCTCATGGAAGAGGTGAAGACTCGGCGCGACGTACTGATTGAAGACCTCGCGGAGGTTGATGATGGGCTGATGGAACGCTACCTCGAAGGCGAGGAACTCGGTGCTGATGACCTGGCCAACGCCCTCAGGACGGGCGTGTTGCAGCGGATGTTCCTGCCGGTGCTTGCGTGCAGCGGCGCGGCAAACAAGGCTGTACAACCCATTCTTGACATGATTGTTGAGGCAGGGCCCTCGCCTGCTGACATGCCGCCGGTGAAAGGCGCGTCGCCGTCCGGCGAACAGCAGGAACGAGAACCAAGTCCGGATGCGCCTTTCAGCGCCTACGTGTTCAAGACGGTGGCGGATCCCTACGCAGGGCGGCTCTCTATATTCCGGGTCTTTTCCGGCAAGCTGTCTGCCGATTCAAACTTTTTCAATGCCAACCGAGGAGCGAAAGAGCGCTTTGGCCAATTGCTCGTCATCCACGGAAAGCAGCAGAAGGCTATCGAGGCGTGCCAAGCAGGCGACATCGTCGCAGTGGCCAAATTGAAGGAAACGCTGACTGGCGATACGCTTTGCGATGAACGGTCGCCCGTAATATTCGAGCCCGTGTCTCTGCCGCAGGCGGTCATCTCCTTCGCCATCGAGCCAAAGGCGAAGGGCGATGAGGAAAAGATTACCCAGAGCCTTGCGCGCCTCGCAGAAGAAGACCCTACCCTTTCGGTAACTCGCGACCCGCAGACCAACGAATTCCTCATCTCGGGCAACGGGCAAGTCCACATCGAAGTTATTGTTGAGAAACTCAAACGAAAATTCGGCGTTGACGTCAACCTGAAGACCCCCAAAGTGCCCTATAAGGAAACCATTCGCGGGAAGGCCAAGGTGGAGGGCAAGCTCAAGAAGCAGACGGGCGGCCGAGGGCAGTTTGCCGTGGCGTGGTTGGAGTTGGAGCCGTTGCCGCGAGGTCAGGGCTTTGAATTTGTGGACAAGATTGTCGGCGGCGTCATTCCAAGGCAGTACATCCCTGCGGTTGAAAAGGGCGTGGTCGAGGCCATGGCTGGGGGCGCGTTGGCTGGTTACCCCGTGATAGACGTGCGAGTCACCGTGTTTGACGGGAAGTATCACGACGTGGATTCTTCTGAACAGGCGTTCAAGATCGCCGCTTCCAAGGGCTTCAAAAAAGGCGTGCTGCAGGCAAATCCAGTGCTCCTCGAGCCCATCATGAATCTCGAGGTTATCGTCCCAGAAGATTGCATGGGCGACGTCATGGGCGACCTCAATTCCCGCCGCGGGAGGATCAGCGGCATGGATGCGCGAGGCGGCAACCAAGTGATCAAAGCCCAGGTCCCCATGGCCGAGGTGCTCAAGTACGCCTCCGACCTCACCTCCCTGACGTCCGGCCGAGGCCTGTTCTCCATGGAGTTCTCCCATTACGAAGAAGCGCCTGCGAATATAAGCGAAAAGATTATCGAGGCCTCCGGCAAGCGGGCGGAAGAGGAAGATTAGCGATGACGGAGAACGGACACGACCCAGCGCGCCATGCCTCTGCTCAGGGGACCGTCGTCGCGGTGTGCGTGAGCAAAAAGAAGGGGACCCCCAAGACGGAAGTCCCTTCGGCGCGCATCCTGGAGGGGTACGGGGTTGAGGACGACGCGCACGGCGGGCCGTGGCATCGCCAGGTCTCACTCCTTTCTGTTGAGCAGATCAGGACCATGAAGGAGCGGGGACTCGAGGTCGGCCCAGGCAGTTTCGCAGAGAACATCACTACGGAGGGGATAGACCTGGACGCGGTGACGCCGGGCGACCTCATCTCCGTGGGCGATTCCGCGCTCCTGGAGATTACCCAGATAGGCAAGGAGTGCCATACACGATGCGCCATATACCACCGCATAGGCGATTGTATCATGCCAAGCCATGGCATCTTCGCGCGGGTGAAGCGCGGGGGGCTTGTGCGCAAGGGGGACGTGGTGGAGGTGGTCAGGGAACGTGGGGCTGAGTAATTTTTTCTCATACTGCGTAAAAAAAGATCAGTATGGCTGAACGGTTGTCTGTATTTTATCATCTATATTATTGATAAATCTACCTCTCATCCTGTAATTAAAGATGGTATTTTTCTTGCATACGTAAGTACGACAAGTCATTCACGCGCGGAAAGGAGTCTTTATGCCTTGCAAAAAAGGTTCGGACAAGCTTTCCAAGATTGAGGAGATGCTCATTCGGGAAATGCTGCCGGACGGCAGGATCATGGTACGCAGTTTGGACAAGATTCATGCTCGAACCGGTCTGAACTATCAGGCCCTTTCTGAGATGGCGCGGCAGCTTCAAAACCGGCGGCACGAGGGTGCGTTCGTGTAGCGCGTCATCGGTCTCTTTCTCGACGCCCCTTTGCTATAAAGCAAAGGGGCTTTTTCATTTGATGCGCCACCCATCTCGACGCACGAATTCGGCGCGTGTCCCCTCATTACGTCATCTTCACGCCGTGGGCATCCATTATTTTTCAATGTCTTTGCCAGTCTGCTGTGGTACGTCATCCTCACGCAAGTGGGGAAACAGTGTATTGGTTCTCGACATTGGCCTGGACAGGCATGTCATCCTCACGCAAGTGGGGATCCATCCTGCGTGTCGGGGGTTCCCATAATCATGCAATGACAAAGTAGGGGGCAGGCATTTCTCGTATTTTCTGTGGACAGGTTTCACGCGGCGCACGCCTTGGGGAAAGGCATTGACAAGCGCTGCGTCCTTGTTTATAAGAGGGATAGGCGCGGGAATAACTCAGTGGTAGAGTGCAACCTTGCCAAGGTTGAAGTCGCGGGTT
>CAYRVH010000001.1:114924-145288 GCA_964427855.1 uncultured Syntrophaceae bacterium | reverse complement strand
TCACCACTTTCGTGAAGATGACGCAATGAGGGTACACGGCCCCAATTCGTGATTAATTTCGAGAATTCCGATAGTAAAGCGCCCTGCGCAATGTGGTTTGTGTAGAGCAGCGCTCAAAAAAATTGCGCATTCGACAGCGGCGCCTTCTGTGGCCAAAAGTGAGCCGGAATTGCCTCGAGGCGTTCGGCGCCTTCCATTGACGAGGGAGTCATGGACGCGTCATTTCCGCAGGAGCGAAGCAATTTCTTGATCATTTCTTAAAAAACTGCTGATACAGCTTCCTCGTGTAATGCTCCTTGCCGTTTAATGAAAATTTAACGCCCCCCTAATCACTCCCTCAATGTGGCGACAGAAATTCAAGCCACGTTCAACCCTTTCATGACACAACCAGCCGCAGCTTATATGGCGAGAGAGGGATCTTTGGAGTTGCCAGCTGAACGGCAGGATGAAAGAGCGGAAGATCGACGTATGAGACCAACAGACCCCAGGAGACTTGAATCATGTTTCGAGGCATCAAAGGATTGAAGACGACCTCTCATTGCGACGGGGACTTCAGCCTGAATACAGAGATGCTCAGGCTCATTTTGGAATACGCCAAACCATTTGGCCACAACGAGCAGGCGAGTAATCTCAATCTAGGCTTTGGTTTTCTTTATTACGGGGTGGCGCGGGCATTAAGACCTCAGCATGTTCTGGTCATCGGATCCGGATATGGGTTTAGCGTTGTGTGCCTCGGCTTAGCCCTAAAAGATAACAAAGTTGGGAGTCTCACATTCGTAGATCCTTCCTATTCCCTCATCAAAGACGGTCCGTGGAAAACCATTGGAGGCCGCGGTACTTGGAATAATCCCGAAGACGTAGTGAAACGATTCGACGCATTTGGCGTTGCTGACATCGTAACCCATTACCGCCGTCGAAGCGACGAGTTCTTTGCCTCATATGAAGCCACAGGCTTACCGACGATTGATCTGGCATTCATAGATGGAAGCCATGCATACAAGGATGTGGCCCACGACTTTTCCCAGGTGCTCAAGCGCGCTCGACCGAATTCTTACGTATTTCTCCATGACACAAACATTTATTTCAGAGAATTGGTCAATAACGCAGGGGTTATGAAATGGCTGCGGAGGTTGAAGGCAAAAGAAAAAACTTTCGAGGTCATTAATTTTCCTTATTCGTCAGGCGTGGCGCTCGTGCGGATCATAGACCCTGAGGGATTCGAATGTACATGATTGCAAGCGTGCTCCTGTTTGTCGCAGTGGGAGGATTATACCTCTATTGGCGCTGCGTGTGGTTCTTTCGAAATCCACCTAGACTCGCGCCCACCGGCGACAACATCGTGAGTCCAGCAGATGGAACTGTGGTTTACAGCTTGCGCTTAGGGCCGGGCGACGAAGTCTTCAGCGTGAAGCAGGGCATAAAAATCAAAATAGAAGATATCGCCAAGGAGGTCGTCCACGGCGACAAAATACTCATTGGCATCTTCATGAGCCCTTTTGATGTGCACTACAACCGCGCCCCCTTCTCTGCGACCGTTGAGTGGATTGAGCATCATCCTGCGAAGACGCGCAACAAGAATATGTGGCCCATGCACTGGCGCATTATCGTGGGACGATCGCCTTTTTATGAGCAAAGTCTGCACATCGTCCAAAATGAAAGGACGGTTACCAGGTTTCGCGGTAATTTTAAGGATAAAGACACGCTTTGCTACGTCATCCAAATTGCGGGAAAGAGCGTCAACGGCATTGACAGCTATGTATCCGTTGGGGACGTCGTAAAAAAAGGCCAGACATTCGGTATGATCAGAATAGGCTCCCAGGTGGATCTGCTCGTGTCCGATCCTGGCGCGGCCAGTATAAAAGTGAAGCCCGGAGATAAAGTCCGGGCAGGCGAATCAGTCTTGATCGAGTAGGATTCTTGACACGAGAAATGTGAGGCTGAGAAAACGTCATGAAAATCGATCTGCATGTCCACAGCAAATTCTCCATGAGACCCTCAGAGTGGATACTCAAGAAACTCGATTGTCCAGAGAGCTTCACCGAACCTTTGGACCTCTATCGAATCGCCAAAAACAGCGGCATGGATCTCGTTACCATCACTGATCACAACTGCATCGATGGGTGCCTCGAAATAGCCCACCTCAATGACTGTTTTATCAGCGAAGAGGTCACCACATATTTCCCGGAAGACCGTTGTAAACTTCATGTGACGGTGTACAACATCACGGAGGCTCAGCACCAAGATATTCAAGATGCGCGCGAAAATGTCTTTGAACTGACGAGCTATCTGAACGAGCAAGACATCTTTCATTCCTTGGCTCACCCGCTTTACTCGGTAAACGGTAAACTGAAGATCGAGCATGTTGAGAAATGCATTCTTCTCTTCAGATATTTTGAAATCAATGGCGCAAGATCAGACCAACAGAATCAAGTCTTGCATTTCGTGTTACAGCGACTCACCCCGGAGGTTGTTGACCAGCTTTCCGAAAAACACAATTTGAAGCCTGTGCATGATTTTCCTTGGCAGAAGGGTTTCACAGGCGGTTCTGATGATCACAGCAGCTTGAGCATAGGCAGTCGGTACACCGTTGTTCCCCAGACCCAGAATCTGGCCGCTTTTTTTCAGGGGCTAAAATCATTCAAAGGCCAAGTAGAGGGACAGGCGAGCAGTCCGCAGAGCTTGGCGCGCAACGTGTACAGCATTGCGTATCAATATTATGCAAAAAAGCTCCAGCTCGAAAAATACGCAGGCGGCGATTTACTTTTTGAGTTCCTTGAACGATTTTTGCGGATGCAAAAGCCCCCGTCTGATGAGGGAATGCTGACGAAAATCCATTTTCTGTGGAAACCCAAGAGAAAGAGCCGAACTTCCAATGGCCACAACGACGTTGTTCTCAATTTGTTGAGGCAAGAGGCTCACCGCTTCATAAAGCATGATCGAGATCTCTCGAAAATACTAGCCAAACCACATCAAGCTCAAGAGCAGGCGAGCGTCACGAAAGAGTGGTTCCGGTTTGTCAACACCGTCTCCAACCGACTGCTGTTTCATTTTGTGGACCACATCGTTGAGAGTCTGGCAGGGGCCCACTTTCTGAATCTCTTCCAATCAATAGGCTCAGCAGCGGCCTTATACTCGATTTCAGCTCCATACTTCTTGTCCTATTCTATTTTCAGTAAAGAAAGGCATTTTGCAAACGCCGTAAGAGGCCGATTCTCGTCCACTGACACACATGACGATATTAAAGTCGCTCATTTCACGGACACGTTTTATGAAATCAATGGCGTCTCACGGACGTTGAGGCAACAAATCGATGCAGCGCGACGAAGCTTAAAAAATTATGTCGTCATCACATGCGATGCCAGAGAGACGGCTCCAACCTATGGCATACAGAACTTCACTCCAATCGGGGAATATGAACTGACTCTTTATCCAGAGCAGAAGCTGAGCTACCCACCTTTCTTGGAAATTTTAGATTTTTGTTATGAACGCGGCGTCACGCATGTACATGCCGCCACGCCAGGTCCTGTAGGGCTGGCGGCCTTGGGCGTCGGGCACATTCTAAATGTTCCCACGGTGGCTACCTATCACACAGACCTGCCGCAGTACGCCAAATATCTGACCGATGATGAATTCATTGCTGACTTGGTCTGGAAGTATATCGTATGGTTTTACCAACGAGTTGACTTGGTATTGGTTCCCTCACACGCCAGCGCCGTGGAATTGGCTGAAAAAGGAATCAGCGAGGATAAGATCCAAATCTATCCTCGCGGCGTGGACGTCAATCTTTTTCATCCTTCAAAAAGCAGGGACGTTATCCCTGGCATATTGCAACCGTCGGCGTTTCGACTGTTGTACGTAGGGAGAATCTCAAAAGAGAAAGACCTTGATGTGCTCGTGGAGGCGTTCAAAGCTTTGTCCAAAAAACATAGTGATGTGCAGCTCCTCGTCGTCGGGGACGGTCCGTACAAACAAGAAATGGCACAGGAACTGGCCGATTACAATTGCTGCTTTACCGGTTATTTGAACGGCGATGATCTTGCTTCCCTCTACGCATCTTGCGATGCCTTCGTATTTCCCAGCACCACGGACACCTTCGGAAATGTAGTCCTGGAAGCTCAGGCCTCGGGACTGCCCGTCATTTTGACCGATAAGGGCGGGCCTTGCGAAAACATTATTCCAAACGAAACCGGCCTCGTGGTTGAAGGCCGAAATCCTCGCGCCTTGGCCGCCGCGATGAAAGACCTTTATCTCAATAGAGAAAGAACCAAGAACATGGGTCAATCAGCCCGTATTTACATGGAAAGTCGAGATTTCCAAAGCGCATTCGAAAAGGCTTGGGCGCTGTATTCCATGGTGGGAAATGGGAACGGCAATGGCGCCGTGCATTTTGCGGCTTCGAGCGCTGGCATGAGACATTATTCTGCGCCTGCGTGGGCGATGCCCTCATGGTGACGAGGCGACACACTTGTGAAGGTTCCTGAAAAGCCGTACGAGGGGGAATCTGCATAGAAACGAAGTGGGACAGGGTTCGCTGATAGAGATGTAAAGGCAACTATGCGATGAAATGAAAATGAAGACTTTTGCGGAGCGGCATTTGAATCTTGCGCGTGAACAACCCGATACTTGCGGGGATCAAGTAGTAAGGACACTGCCCAAAGTGCGAGACGTTTTGGGTCTCGCTTCGCCAAGAACGGAATCGCTCTCAGAAGGCCTCCCGTTCTCGGCTAATGACGTCACCGCAGGAACAGAGACCGAGCTGCAGGCTGCAGTAGCAGGTCAAAAGGAACTCGTTGATCTGCCGCTCACGATTCAACAATCCAATTATTTTGCCAACATGTTGAGACGAGTGAACACGGGGGACGCGGATTCCGAAACAGTTTCAGAAATTGAAAGATTCCTCAATGAGAATTCCTCCGACGTCTGGGAGAACAGTTGGGTCAGATTCCAACGAGATCGATTAAACGATTACGCCAATGAGATCTTGGAGTCAGACCTTAGATCAGACAAATCCAACGCCAAAAGTCCCCTTCGCTCTGATGCGCATCATTTCGTGTTTACAAATCAAGGGCAAGAGTGGCTGCGCATTCCAATCAGTTATCTTGTGAAACTTGCTTTGGCCGACTTCTTAGGGGCTCAAAAACAGACGTACTCGCCGGTGGTGAGAATTGCTCATAAAATCCTCGACAAATTCCTTAATGACAATACATCCCCTGAAACCGTGTCTTTCTACATCATCCCTTTGACGCGGGGCGACGGCATGGGCCGAGCTGTGGCAAAGGAAACTTCGCTGAGATTCCTCCTCTTTCGTTTGCTAATCCTGTACGCAAACCACAAATTTGGACTAAAAGAGATAGGCCAACAGGCCCTTGTGTACCTTTCTCCTCACCCCCCACTGCGTCAGAAAAAACTCAGTGAGTGCGTATCCGACTCGTTTTACAGAGAGCTTTTTATGAGTCCATGTCTGTCAGGGTGGGACGACGGAGAGGGAAAGAAAGCGTACATGCATTTGTGCCATGAAGTATTAAGCCGGAGTCAATTAAACGCGACAGCCAAGCTTCGTGAATCCGGGATAATGACCCGTAAGCTCGTCTTTTTCCCGACTCTTTCAAGCACCAGTCTCTCCAATAATGGTACGCATCTGAGCCTGGGGAGCATAAAACTTACGTCATTGCTCAGAGACGAAAAATCTGGATTTTCTTCTGTCCATGAGAAGTACGTAGGCGACTTGGTCGTGAAAATCGTGGAACACTTCCTCCCGCTGTTCGTAGGACTTTATTCTGCTGCTCCATACAAGCTGGACTTTTGTGACTTTCATCCCGAAAAAGCCTTGGGATTCCTCCCTCACGAGCTCGATTATACGCACCTACGCATGATCTGGCGGTGTTGGAAGCAAAAGGCACGATTGAGGGTTTTAGGCCATTTAATAACTCCGTTTGGTGTGAACACTCTGGACCGACTTGCCGGATGGTTGTTTCGACTGCGAGGTGATGTTGTTCCTGATTTTCGATTGATTGACTACTTCGTGGCCCTCATGAGCACCAACCGCAGCCCGGCGCTTGACGGAACCCTAGGAAACCTCGAACGATTGAAGACGGATCTCATGAGTCTCGGCATCTTCGATCATAGGCTAAGTCCATACTTGCCGTGCCGTCTGAGGGAATTCCGAGCAGCAGGTTTTTCTGGTTTTGAGGGACGTCATTACAGCCTTTTTGAGTCGCTCGAACGCGATCTGGCCCATGCGGCAAATCTTCAGAACCTTATCATAGCGGTTGCGTTCAAGCTTGTGCTGCTCGGACGTTACACCCATCGAGACATTCCGGATGACCCTTCAACAGAGAGCGAACGGAGGCAAATCTTCTTCGGAAGGGCTATCGGATTGCCAGCCTTTTATGTTCACCACAGTACAAAGAACGTGCTTCTACGAGACATCATACGGAGAACCCCGGGCTCCCATTTCAGCCGCCGATATGCCCGATACGTAAAAGTGTACCAGTCCCAATATCAGAAAACTTTAGTACATACCCTCGTTCATGAGGGCGAGGATTTGATAGATCTTTTGGGCGTGCGTTCAACCGTTGAAGACCTCTTGGAGCAGCTGGCGAACTACGATGAGCTCTCGGCCGCTGCGAGGCTCAGAAAAGGGATCGCTGATTCAATTGACATCGATGATCCGTTACGGGTCACCGCAGCGGAGTTCAATGGCGCTGCAGAAGCGTATTACCGCACGACCCTCCGGCGTAAACATTTGGGAGAAGCCCTGAATTTTCTCAAGGAGGATTTGTCCGCGATGCCGGGAGATACACGGGAAGCGTTCCGTGGCATTATGAATGATTTCGAAAAAGACTATCGAATGTCTGATCCCCTCTCTCTTGTATCCTCGAGATCATGCGGTCTCCTCGAAGGCGCAGTGTCGCTGGATGAAATAGAGATATTGATTGCGTTGACGCTGCTCGCAATAGCTCACAATGCCGATCTGGCTGAACGATCGCTCAAAAGCACTCCTTTGTCCCATGTCACTTCTTCATCAATACATTGAGAGAGCTAGTAAAGCTGTTAAGACCGAAACCTTCTTTGGCGATCGGATGATCCGATTTCTCTATTCACGCGCGCTGGAGAACGCTCCATCGTTGTACAACCTGATCAGCGCAAAACGAACATCCCGGCTCCTCGCGTATCTCAATTACGATTTCCCTTTTCGAACTCCTGAAAATGCTGGATTAAAGAATATTGATCTACGCGAGTGCGCGGAGCCGCATTCGACGAACGGGGCCCGGGCTTTCTTTGAAAGAAAAATAAGATATTGGGAATGCAGACCCCTGGGAGGATCCCTGCACAGTGTACTTTCGCCTGCTGACTCAAAAGTCTTGAACGGATCGTTAAAGGAGCATTCTTTGCTTTACATCAAAGAAAAATTCTTTTCCATCGAAGAACTTCTCGGCGCTGAAAAAAGCTCTTGGATACACGCTTTCACCGACGGGGATTTTGCGATTTTTAGACTTACCCCGGAAAAATACCACTACAATCACACCCCAGTCGCAGGAGAGGTTGTTGACTTTTACAAGATAGCCGGCCGTTGCCATTCTTGTAATCCTTACGCCTTGATGGCTCTCCCGTCTCCCTACTGCAAGAACGAACGATTCGTTACAGTCATTGACACCGACATCCCAGGTGGAACAGGGGTGGGGCTTGTTGCTATGATTGAGGTCGTCGCGCTCATGATTGGAAATATCGTCCAGTGTTACAGCGAAGAGCGTTACGATTCGCCTCAACCCATTGAAATAGGAATGTTCCTCAGAAAGGGTCAGCCCAAGAGTCTGTACCGACCCGGCAGCAGTACGGACATTCTGTTGTTCCAGAAAGATCGCGTCGAGTTTTGTACGGACCTTATTGAAAACCTTCACAGGCGTGGTGTACAGACGAGGTTTTCCTCCGGACTCCACGGGCGACCCCTTGTTGAAACAGAAGTCATGGTACGTTCCGAGATCGCTTGCGCCCTTCAGTCAGCTAACTACAGGAACTTGAACGGGAGACAGATGGAATGATGGATGTGTACTTTGTCGTTATCCTCGGTGCATGCCTTTACTTTTATCTTTGGTGGGCCTTTCGGACTCTCCCACAAGATGGTTGGCAAATCCTTGCGGTCATTCCATTCTCAAAAATTGATTCCGATACCTGGGAAGGCGTCAACGTGACGTTTTATGGACTCTTTATCGGCATATCTTTTTCGCTGGCAAACGCTCTTTTGGTGGTTCTTCTAGGTGCTACCAACGCCTCTTTGTCACACATTGCATTCCTCGAACTGCTGATATTGATCGTGTGCCTTCCCTCGGCGCGATGGGTCGCCCGCATTGTAGAACGAAAGAAACACACATTCTCCATTGCAGGGGCCTCTTTCGTAGCTGTTCTTCTCGCTCCACTCTTGATGTACGCAGCCAATCGACTGGCGTACTCCCCGGAAAAGCAAGCCATGCTTCTGACTCCAACATTGGCGGCGCTGAGTATTGCGTACACAATTGGCGAAGGCTTGGGCAGAGTTGCTTGCATCAGCTTTGGGTGTTGCTATGGCAAGCCCTTGACGTCGCTCCATCCCGTGTTGCAAAAGTTGTTTCGATCTCATTATTTTGTTTTCACCGGAAAAACAAAGAAGGTCTGTTACGAAGGTCACTTGGAGGCCGAAAAAGTCGTGCCAGTACAAGCGTTGACGTCTATTTTTCTTGTTCTCGTCGGCCTGGTCTGCATCCTTCTGTTCCTCAAAGGGTATTACGCTGCCTCCTTTGTTCTATCGCTATCCCTCACCCAAGTATGGCGCGTCGTTTCGGAAACGCTGCGCGCTGATTGGCGGGGAGATGGTCGAGTCTCCGGCTATCAAATCATGGCGATGATATCCGTTTTAGTGGGCTTAAGCTACTTGCTGTTCCAACCGCCTGTCCCGATCCCCGAACCCGTATTGTCGCAAGGATTTATTCTCTTATGGCATCCTTTCAGCATCGCCTTAGTTCTGCTGGGGGGAATTCTCGCGTTTATCTACACTGGACGAAGCGCTGTCACAGCATCACATCTCACGTTCTACGTCGTGGAAAAAAACGTGTAGCATCCTCTTCAGGACGCTGTGTCAGGGATACAATGGAGAAATGATAGGCATCTTCTGATAACCGCTCTCAGGAGCCAAGAATACGGGGAGTCAAAGACAGTGACCTCAGGCCAACTGACACAACTCCGAACAGACGCCATGCGTATCTTCTCGGCATGTGTGAAAGCCGCAGACCCTGAACAAGCGGTTGCGAGAAATCTCCACCTCGATGGGAACGTACTCTCTTTCGGCCACAATAATTCTATAGACCTCTCCCGGTTCAGCCGCATAATCGTGCTCGGCGCAGGCAAAGCCTCTGCGGCAATGGCCAAAGGGGTTGAACGGGTTTTGGGCGGGCACATATCTGAGGGCCTTGTGGTGGTCAAGCACGGTCACGGTCTGAAATTGAAAAACATCATGGTTGTTGAAAGCGGCCATCCTACGCCGACGCCGGAGGGAGAAGCAGCCGCCGCGCGCATGCTGGAGCTCGCCGAATCGTTGAGTGAGGAGGATTTGGTTGTAGGATGCTTTTCTGGAGGCGGTTCCGCTCTGCTGAGCCTTCCGGCTCCCGGGATAACTCTCGAAGAGAAGATGCGTGTCACAGAACAGCTGCTTAAATCTGGGGCCGATATTTTCGAGATAAATGCTGTCCGAAAACATATCTCCCAGATCAAAGGCGGTCTTTTACTGGCGCATTCCCACCCAGCCGTCGTAGTCAATGTATTGCTTTCTGATGTGATTGGAGATGATCCCAGCGTGATCGCCTCTGGGCCGTTCGTCCAAGATGAAACAACCTATACGAAAGCCCTGGAAGTTTTGGAAAAATATCAACTCCTCGATACAACACCAGTCTCTATTCTCCAGCGTCTTTCTCGCGGGGCGAAGGGACTGGAAAAGGAAACGCTTAAACCCCACAGCCCCATGCTCCAACTCGTGCAGCATGTTATAGTAGGCAGCAATATTATTTCGTTGAGAGCCGGAAAGGAGGAAGCCGAACGGCTTGGATATCGTTCCCTCATCCTATCCTCCACCGTGCGAGGGGACACGATCCATGCGGCAAAGTTTCACGCCTATCTTGCAGAAGAAGTGCGTTCTTCAGGAAATCCTGTTCCCTCGCCTGCATGCATTTTGAGCGGCGGCGAGACAACGGTTAAGGTCAGCGGGGATGGCTTAGGGGGAAGAAATCAGCATTTCGTCCTTGCCATAGTCGAGGCGGCGTCTCGTATAGAGCGGTGCGTGTTCTTGAGCGCCGGAACAGATGGCACCGACGGCCCTACGGACGCGGCCGGTGCGATGATCGACAGTGACACATGGGAAAGAGCAGCAGCGCACGGCAGCAATCCTCAAGAATACCTGGCCCGCAATGACTCCTATCACTTTTTCAAAAATCTAGGGGACCTCATTGTAACTGGTCCAACGCTTACCAATGTCATGGATGTGCACCTCGTGCTGATGGGATGAACGACCTGACGACGCCAAGCCCTACTCGTGGCTGCGTTCGAGAATCGTTCTATTCTCTATGCTCAAGAGCTTTTGCTTTCTGTGAGCACATGCACAGGTCGAAAGGCAAGACGCCGGACCATCCTCCACCAGGCCGATGTGGGGGTTGAGTCTTTCATACAACGCTATTTGATCCCTGATGGACATCTTTGTGCTCCGACTCTTATGTGAACCCCCTCGACATGCTGCACACCTATTTTCTGAGCACTGTTGACACATCTTGCAGTCTGGACAACGACTCGCTCGCTGAGACTCTTTACCCAAAGTAGATTGCATGATACCACCTGGAATGATAGTTTTTCCCGAGCCTTGTTTTGAAACGTCTGTCGCAGCTTCATTACGCTTTTCAGGAGATTTTTTATGACCTACCATGCTTTGAAGGAGACCAATCTTCCATCTCTGAACCTTGTCGGCCGCGGAAAAGTCAGAGACATCTACGAGGTGGGCGACCAGCTCCTCATTGTTTCCACGGATAGAATTTCTGCTTTTGACGTGATAATGCCCAATCCCATCCCTCTCAAGGGACTGGTGCTAAATAATTTAAGCATCTTTTGGATGAAAAAAACAAGTCATCTCGTGCGCAATCATTTTATTACGGCAGACGTCGAACAATACCCGGAACCGGCGCGGCGGCGAAGCGATCAAATACGCGGACGAAGCATGTTGGTGCAAAAGGCTAAAGTCTTCCCCATAGAGTGCGTTGCCAGAGGCTACCTCATTGGAAGCGGCTGGAAAGATTATCAACGAACCGGTGGCGTATGCGGCATAGCGCTGCCCGAGGGCCTAAAGCTTGCAGAAAAGCTCCCCGAACCCATTTTTACACCATCAACCAAGGCGGAACTTGGGGATCATGATCAGAACATCTCGTTGGCCAAAGTGAAAGATGTGGTGGGAGAATCAATGGCTCATTGGCTTCGTGACAAGACGATAGAATTATACCTTTTCGGGTCCCAATGGGCCTTGGAACGGGGTATCATCATAGCCGACACAAAATTCGAATTTGGCCTCATTGATGAAGAGCCATGTCTAATAGATGAGATCCTCACGCCGGATTCATCACGTTTTTGGCCTGTTTCCGACTACGCGCCTGGCGCCTCGCCGCCGTCTCTCGATAAACAGTTTCTCAGGGATTATCTTGAGACGCTCGGTTGGGATAAGAAACCGCCGGCGCCTTGGCTGCCCGATCACGTCGTTGAAAAGACGAGAGAAAAATATCTCGAACTTTATAGGATTGTTACGGGGGAGTCCCTTGGCGAGGCAATCGAATGATTCATGCGCATTCTACAGCGGTTCTCCAAGTGAATCGCGAATGGGATCGAGGCCTTTCGATCCCCTTAGCAAGAGCTGAGACTGCGTTGATGCCTCCGGCACCTCGCAATGAAAAAAAAGCATGCGTTATTTCCAGCGAACTAAGGCAGTCGCATGACGAATTTTGAACAAACCTTCAGCCCGTAGCAGCCCTTCTTTGAACGCGCCCCCGAAACGTAACCAAATCCGGATATGACGGTGGGTGGGCCCTCTCGAAAAACCGACCTTGACATTGAACGGGTTCCATAAGAGATTAGCCCCGTCGATGAATCGGAAGCTTTCTTTGGCATTTCGTGGTGAATAACGAGGGAGGCGTGTCGTGTACAAGAGCACCAAGTTCATCTTCATTACTGGCGGGGTGCTTTCCTCTCTGGGTAAAGGCCTGTGCGCAGCAAGCATCGGGGCGTTGATGGAGTGCAGAGGACTTACCGTCACTTTGTTGAAAATGGATCCCTACATCAACGTTGATCCTGGCACCATGAATCCTTTTCAGCATGGAGAAGTGTTCGTCACAGACGATGGGGCGGAGACTGACCTCGATTTGGGGCACTATGAGCGGTTTACCCATGCTGTGCTCAGGCAAAAGAACAATTTTACCACCGGTCAGATCTATGACTCCGTTATTCAAAAGGAGCGCCGCGGCGAATACTTAGGCGCTACGGTGCAGGTGATCCCTCACATTACTGACGAGATAAAACATAAAATATGCGAGTTGGGCAACGGAGTCGATGTGGCCATTGTGGAAGTCGGGGGTACGGTAGGCGATATAGAAAGTCTGCCTTTTCTCGAGGCCATTCGGCAGCTGCGCGCCGACCTGGGGCCCCAAAACGTCCTGTATATACATTTGACGCTTCTCCCCTATGTCAAGGCGTCTGGCGAGGTGAAAACCAAGCCTACCCAGCACAGCGTCAAGGCCTTGCGAGAAGTGGGGATTCAGCCGGACATACTCATCTGTCGCACAGAAAAAAAGATATCTCGGGATGTAAAAGAAAAAATAGCCCTGTTCTGCAATGTGAGGCCAGAGGAGGTCATTGCCGCTGAAGACGTCGAATGCATCTATGAGGTGCCGCTCAACCTACATCGTGAAGGTTTGGATCAGAAAATTGTCGAGTTGCTGAATATCTGGACGCGGGCGCCTCGTCTTGACGAGTGGCAGGCGTTTATTCAAGCGGTCAAGTCGCTTCGACGTGAGGTGACCATTGGCATCGTGGGCAAGTACGTCGATCTCAAGGAATCGTACAAGAGCCTCAACGAAGCATTGTTCGCCGGTGGCGTCCACAACGACGCGAGGGTGAATCTCAAATTTATAGATTCCGAGCAAATCGAACGAGAAGGGGTGAGTCGCCAATTCGATGACGTGCACGGCATTCTTGTTCCGGGCGGTTTTGGGTCCAGAGGCGTCGAGGGAAAGATACAGGCAGTGCGATACGCAAGAGAAAAGAGAATACCCTTCTTTGGCATTTGCTTGGGCATGCAGATGGCAGTGGTCGAATTTGCCAGAAACGTATGCGGCATGCCAAGCGCCAACTCAACGGAATTTGACCCAAATACCCGCTACCCAGTGATACACCTCATGGACGAGCAGAAAAACGTAACGGATAAGGGAGGCACGATGCGCCTCGGCGCGTACGAGTGCGTCATTACACCGGACAGCCTCTGTTATGAAATCTATGGCCATCACGTGGTGGGCGAAAGGCACAGACATCGGTACGAATTCAACCCAGCCTTTCGTGATTCGCTGGAAGAGAAGGGCCTGCGCGCCGGCGGCCTGTCGCCCGACGGGAGGCTCGTCGAAATCGTGGAATACAAGGATCACCCGTGGTTTATAGGATGCCAATTTCATCCAGAGTTCAAATCCCGCCCCATGAATCCGCATCCACTATTTTCGTCTTACATCGGGGCGTGCCTAGATTATAAAGAGCGACTCGAACAGGAAGCGACGCAGGATCTGGGAAGCGCAACTCAAATATTACAGGGATAACGCATCGACACGCCGCAATCCTCTCTTCATCTGCTCATCACCCAGAGCAACGCCTTGTAATGAGCGCGCCCAGCCCCTCTGCGCTTACGAGCCGTAATTCCGACACGATCTTTTATGGTGTGTAGTGGTTCTCAAATGTCCCCACAAATTCGACGATTCGACAGTCCACTGGACGACATACCGAGGAAAAGCCCCGGCCGCTGCGACAGCAGAAAGGTCAAATCAATTCCCACAAACTTCTGTGTCGTCCTTTCCGATTGCTTCCCACTCCATAATTTCGACCATATTCCTCCCTGTCATTTCGAGCCGAACAAGGAATCTTGCCCGATAGGCGCAGATTTCTCACTCGTGAGGCGTCTCACCGCCATTAAGGACTCGCTCCTTGACAGTGACAAGCATTGGACTCGTCTGAATACCTTGCCGTGTGTTGAAAGTGCTCGCAAACTGGGTGATGTGGACCTCGAGCCGACAGAAATTTCGAGAAGTGGCATACCGTTTGGGAAAAGGCTGTAAAATGAAACTGTAAAAGGTCGCGATATTAATCACGAATTGGGCGAGAGTCTCTCTACTCCTTTGTCCTCACCAAGGTGTGATACCTCGCAACTTTCCTGGATTCCCATTTTCATGGCAACGACAATCTGACTTATAGCTATTTCGTGTGTTCTTTATGAGAGCGGTTATATATGCGGTGAGCAGTAGTTTGTCTTGTGTGTTGTCCGCAGGAACAGGTATGATAATGATGACGCCGAGATGAAGAGGACGCATTCCCTCCGAGGAGGTTTACATGATTAATGGTTCGCGTACGGACCCTTTGTCGGATCGCGACTACCCTAAATTTTTCGCCAACGGTTCGCTATTCTTCATTGCAGGTCCATGCGTCATCGAGAGCGAGGAAATGACCCATGAGATCGCTGCGGAGATCGCACGCATTCGAGATCAATGCGCGGCGCGCATTATTTTTAAGGCGTCGTTCGACAAGGCCAATCGAACCTCCATTGACTCCTATCGCGGCCCTGGCTTGGAGGCAGGGTTGAAAATTTTAGCCGGCGTCAGGGACAAGACTGGCATGCCGGTCATGTCAGACATCCACACCCCCAACCAGGCCGAAATTGCAGGTAAAGTCCTCGATGTCATCCAAATACCGGCTTTCTTAAGCAGACAAACTGACCTGTTGGTAGCAGCTGGACGGACAAATCGATGGGTCAATATCAAAAAAGGCCAATTTCAGTCGCCAGAGGACATTCAGTACGCAATGAATAAGGTGCGCAGTACCGGAAACACAAAGATACTGGTCACGGAGCGAGGAGTCAGTTTCGGATACAGAGATTTGGTTGCTGATATGAGGTCTATTGTGAGGATGAAGCGATACGGCGTTCCCGTGGTCTTCGACGCAACGCACTCTGCTCAATTTCCTGGCGCAAGCGACGGTTGTTCGGCCGGGGATCGCTCGCTCGTCCCGCCCCTAGCCCGCGCCGCAGTGGCCGCGGGAGCAGATGGGGTCTTCATGGAGGTTCATCCCGAACCAGAAAAGGCCCTGTGCGACGGGCCTAACTCCCTTCGCCTCTGCGATCTCGACTTTATGATCCAGAATCTGTGCGCCATACATGCCCTTGTCCCCCGCTCGCTGCCTTCAGAGAACTCCGCGCCTCAAGCCCGTGAAGCCCCGGTTTTACCCGACTCAAAGCTCGATAAAGCCATCAAAAGAATACGCTTGATCATTTTCGACGTGGACGGCATCCTCACAGATGGTTCAATTGTCTTTGCAGGTTCTTCGCTCGAGATAAAATCCTTTCATGTACGTGACGGACATGGTATAAAGATTGCTAAGAGATGCGGTCTCGAGGTGGCGCTGGTCACTGGACGTTATTCTGACGTTGTCGAAAGACGCGCCAGGGATTTGGGTATAGACCTCGTTCATCAGGGTGTCTGGGACAAGAGGCCCGTTTTGGAAGAGCTTATGATCAAGCTGTCCGTGGGCCCCGAGGAAATAGCCGTCTTGGGTGACGATGTGGTGGACATCCCAATTATGCGCCGCGTCGGCTTGAGCATCACGGTACCGGAAGCGCCTCTGGAGGTGAAGGAGGCGGCAGATTACGTCACAACGCTCCCCGGTGGTAGAGGCGCGGCCAGGGAAGTAGTGGAGATGATCCTCAAAGGCCAAGGCAAGTGGAAGGACGCCATGGCTCGCTATTATGAGTGAACTGCACGATAAAAACGGAGTGATTGCGCAGTCATGAATCACGCGGAAATAGAGCGCTGGTATCGTCTTCGTAATATCAAGAAGGCTTCTCAAGTCACAATTATGGCGGCAGTGGTAAGCCTCGTGCTCGGATTTGGCGTGATCCAGTACCTCAAAGGAGCTTCGCATAACGACGCTAATCAAGCCATGAACGATGGACAGATGCGTATCGAGAATTTTGTGTACTCCTCTCCCGGGGTACACCCATGGTCCCTCAAAGCTGTCAATGCCATCGTGTCTCAAGCATCCACGAAGGTCAGATTGAGTTATCCCACGGTAGTGTATGAAGGCGGCAAGGGAGGCAAAATTTACGTCACAGCGAAAACAGGGGAGCTGGACAAGAATGCGAGTCGGATATCAGGCCACGGCCTTGTCACTATCCATTACAAGGATATGAAATTTACGACAGGCAAGATAGATTATTCTGATGAAAAGATGAGGGCTGAGACTTCTTCACAGGTGTGCCTTGAAACGACAAACCTCAGCCTCACGGGCACAGGGTTGCTGTTGTCTATTCCCAAAGAAGAGATCATTATCGAAAACAATGTAAGGGCTCGCTTATACGACGTAAAGTGGGTGGGACCCGGTCAGAGACTGCCGATTTAGACAGGAGACTATTGCATGAAATTTCGGGTCTTATTGATCGGCGCGTGTTTTGTTCTGCCCCTTCTGTGGAGCCCGAGCATGGCGCAGGACGACAAGAAGGAACTCAAGCCAAGTTCAGAAGAGCCTCTTGACATCACTTCAAAAAAGTTCACGGCAAAAAACGTTCCGAACGGCCTGGAGGCCACGTTTGAGGGCGGCGTGAAGGTGCGCCAGGGCGATATGACGCTCACGTGCGACAAGCTCACCATAGATTACGATGAGGACAAGACTGATTCTCGACAGAACCATGCGAAGAAGGGGATTCGCGGTCTGGAGACTGCAGGGAAGATACGCGCCATCACTGCGGTAGGGAATGTGAAATTTGTCCAAGGTGAGAGGATCGCGGTTGCGGGAAAAGCATTGTACGATAATAATAAACGTACTATTACGTTGACCAAAGGCCCTCCAAAACTGTGGCAGGGACCAGACGTCGTTGTCGCTGACACCATCATCATCTATCTCGACGAGAACAGAACCGAGTTGCTCGGTGGCGACGAAGCGGGGATCAGAGCGACCATTAATCCATCAAAAATGAAGAAGGAGAAGTAGCAGCTCTGACAAGGGAACTGAAGGCTCGAGGTCTGGTGAAGAGGTACGGAGGTCGGCCCGTGGTCAACGACGTGAGTCTCACCATTCGCTCAGGAAGTGTGGTCGGTCTCTTGGGGCCCAATGGGGCTGGAAAGACAACCACATTTTATATGATTACCGGTCTTGTGAGGCCCGACCAAGGAGAAGTGTACCTTGATGACCAGGATATTTCCCAGCTTCCGGTGTACCTGCGGGCGAGGCTCGGCCTCAATTATCTTCCTCAGGAATCATCCGTATTTCGGAAATTATCTGTCGGCGAGAATATCTTGGCCATCCTCGAGTTGGTCGAACCCGACAAAGACCGGCGTGCTCAGAGGATGGAAGAACTCCTGGCAGAACTCAACATCTCTTCCTTGAAAAATCAAAGGGCCGATAGCCTCTCAGGAGGCCAGAGGCGAAGACTCGAGATAACGCGCGCCCTTGTGACCAGTCCCAGTTTTATCCTCTTGGATGAACCTTTTGCCGGCCTTGATCCTATCGTGGTCTTGGAAATTCAGAAAATCATTACCAATCTCAAGGAGCGAGGGATAGGAGTGGTCTTGACGGATCACAACACGAGGGAGACCTTAGGGGTGTGCGATGTCATCTATCTGTTGGACAAGGGCTGCATTTTGGAATGCGGCAATCCGCAACAGATTGCCGCGAGTCAGAAAGCCCGGGAAGTGTATTTGGGGCAAAAGTTTTCCATGTAAACGGGCTCGATTGTCATGGCTCTCGAAATGAAACAGCAGTTGCGTCAGACCCAACAATTGGTGATGACGCCCCAGCTTCAGCAGGCAATCAAGCTGCTTCAATGCAACCACCTCGAAATGCTCAATGCCATCGAGGCTGAGTTGAGGGAGAATCCTGTTCTGGAGACTGCGGCAAATGAAGACGATGCGCCGAACGAGGATGCCGCATTACGTAATGATCTGGATGCGTTGCAAGATATGACGAGGGAGCCTGATCGGCCGGAGTCGGACGTCTTCGACATTGCATGGGAAAACTACTTGGAGAATTTCGGCGGCGACCGAGATGGAAGGCGTTCCGATGGGGCGGATCGAATGCCCCTAGAAAACATCGGATCAAAGAGCTCTACTCTTTTTCAGTATCTTTTAGAGCAGCTCCGTCTCAGCGATTTGAATGATGCCGACAGCGCAATCGCCCTAGAACTTATCGGAAACGTGAATGAAGAGGGATACCTTGATGTTGATCTTTCACATATTGCAGACGCGCATGCCCGTGACATTGCGGAGGTGGAACGGATTTTGACAGAGGTGCAGAAGTTTGATCCTCCTGGCGTGGCAGCGCGCGACCTGCGGGAGTGTCTCCTCATCCAGGCCCGAGAACTGTATGCCCCGGACAGTCTGGTGATCCGCATATTAAAAGATCATTTCGATGCCTTTCGCAAAGGCAAGTTCGACGACCTCATCCGGAAACTGAAAGTCTCTCCAAACGAGACCAAAGAAGCAATTCGAGCGATTGCCTCTTTGAACCCCAAGCCTGGCCGCCTTCATGGAAATTTCGACACCATTTACGTGGTTCCTGACATCTATATCGTAAAAATCGGCAATGACTACTCTATCATTGTAAACGATGAAGGCGTCCCGCGTCTCAAGGTCAACCCGCTCTATCAAAAAGAACTTCACTCGACGGATTGCCCTGCCCTTACAAAGGAGTATATTCATGAGAAAATGAAGGGCGCTTTGTGGCTGATCAAAAGCATCCATCAACGGCAAAGGACGATCTACAAAGTGACTGAGTCGATTCTGAAGTTTCAGAGAGACTTTTTTGATAAAGGGATCGATCATCTTAAGCCTTTGATTTTGAAAGACGTCGCCGATGACATTGGCATGCATGAATCCACAGTGAGCAGAGTGACGTCCAACAAGTTTGTCCACACCCCTCGCGGAATCTTCGAACTCAAATACTTTTTCAATTATGGCATCCCGCAAGGAAAAGAATCCATCGCGTCTGAATCTGTGAAGAACCATATCATGCGGATCGTGAAGAACGAGGACCCAAAAAGGCCCGTGAGCGATCAGGATATAGTGGAAGAATTGAAACGATCACAGATACATATCGCTCGGCGCACTGTTGCCAAGTACAGGGAACTGCTTGGAATACCATCTTCCAGCAGGAGGAAGAAGCGTTTTTGAACTCAACAACACTTGATTTACGTCAAAGGAGGTAGCGACTATGCAAGTGTCAGTGACTTTTCGACATATGGAGCCATCGGACGCTTTGAAGAATTATGTCCAGGAGAGAACGTCTAAGTTGACCAAGTATATCGATAGGCCTCTCGAAAGCCAGGTTATTCTCTCAGTACACAAATTCCGCCATATAGTTGACGTCGTTATTAATGTGGACGGCCTTCGCATCGCCGGCCAAGAAGAGCATGAAGATATGTATGCGGCAATCGATCTCGTCATGGACAAAATAGAAAGGCAGGTAAAAAAATATCGAGAAAAAATAAGAAAGCACAAACCCGCGCAAGGAAAAGAGATCAAATGGCGTAGGGACATATACGAGCAAGACAGTTTTGAGGACGACAGAGAGCCGGTAGTCGTCAAGACTGAAAATTATTTCGTAAAACCAATGTCCGTGGACGAGGCCGCCATGCAGATGGACCTCTCGCAGCAAGAATTCTTGGTCTTCAACAATGCATCGACGCAGACGGTAAACGTACTTTATAGAAGAAAGGATGGGAATTACGGCTTGATTGTGCCTCAAAATTCTTGAGGTTTGTGCATGCCGGCGCGACACTCCCGCGGTGCTTTTCAATAAGGAGCACACTCAACGGCGAGTGTATGATCGCATTTCAAGGCGCAGTCGTTCAGAGAGTTTGTCCATGAAAATCCTTGATTTCCTCCATCCAGACGCCATCATTTCCCAACTGAGGGCCTCTTCCAAGGAAGAGGTCCTTACTGAATTGGTTCAGCCAATTGCTTCCTTGAACCCGAATGTGGATAAGGCAGTCCTTGTGCGGACATTGTTGGAACGTGAGAGCTTAGGGAGTACGGGAATCGGCGGCGGCGTCGCCATTCCCCACGGCAAAATAGAGGGCCTCTCCAGGCTGAGCGCAAGCTTTGGACGGAGCAGTCAAGGCATTGACTTTGCTTCCATGGACAATAAACCCGCTTACCTCTTTTTCCTCCTCGTGGCGCCTCGTAATTCTGCTGGAGACCATCTCAAAGCCTTGGCGCGCATATCAAAATTACTGCAGGACCCGTTGTTTAAGAGCTCCATCCAACATGCGGACTCTCGCGAGCGGATGCTTGCCATCTTCGAAGAATATGACCGGCGTCTACCCTAACCGTCTCAGCAGCGATACACAAAGCGGATTCTGCGCCAAAAGCGCGTTCCCCAAAGTCCGCGCGGATGAGGAAATCGCTTGAAATTATCTGTGTGTCACATTATAGCACTTCTGCAAGAAAACCTCGCATTCGACAGCGGCCTTTTAGGTCAATTGATGTGGGTTGACACTGCTTCATCGCGTTGGGCTTCGCGCAGCCACGAATAGGCATTAAATGTGTCACTTGCGGCAAAGCAATCTCACGATGCGTTTTGAGACCATCTGCAAATGGTTTTTTACGGTCATTGGTATCTCGTGGAAAATGGTTTGAGGGAAATGGCGTCATGCGGCGTTTTCTGACAGGTGGGCCGGCCGCGTTCTCCAAGAATTTTGTCGTATGTGCTGTGGCAGTTATCGTTGCTGTTGCCCTGGCCGAAGCCGCTCTTCACCTCTTACCTCATCACCGAAAGATAAGCCACAGAAATTTTTACGAGAAAGACCCCTTGTTGGGATGGAAAAAGAAGGCGGGCGCTCAACGGTTGATCAAGACGGCGGAATTCACTGCAACTGAGACCATCAATTCTCGGGGCATGAGAGGTGAAGAGTATTCTTACGAAAAATCCCCAGGCGTGTTCAGAATACTCGTGCTGGGCGATTCATTCGCCGAAGGTTACACGGTGAACGACGAGGATTTGTTTTCACAGCTTCTACAGAATCAGCTCAACAATCTACCTCACGGTCTCAAGTACCAGGTGATCAACGCTGGTACCGTGGGATATAGCACAGACCAAGAGCTGCTCTTCTTTGAGACAGAGGGACGAAAATACCTTCCCGACGTGGTGGCGCTCTTGTTCTACGAAAATGACGTTTTAGAAAATATCTCTGTTACAGAAATGTACAGCAAATACAAGCCTTTATTCCGCATCGTGGACGACCGACTCGTCCTAGAAAAGGCCCCGACTGAAGGTGCTGCCGAAGCGCAGCGAACGCAGGATCAGACAAAAAACAGACCCTCTCTTCATTCTCGTCTCCAAAGATTGGTATTGTTCAAGTTCATAAAGGAGCAGTTGATTCGACTTGGACTCTTGAACCTCCAACAGGACACAGAAGAAAGCGACACACGTTATTTTCAAATCTTGGCGCGTCAGTACAGCCCCGAAGTCGAACACGCATGGACACTGACCACTCGTCTTCTTCAAAGGCTTCACGACTCGGTTTCCGAAGCGGGGGCGCGCCTCGTGGTTTTCTACGTACCGAGCGTCTATACGTTGGATGACCATGTGTGGTCAGCCACGTCGAAGCGGTTCAGGCTCGAACAAGGACAGTGGGATCTCCAAAAACCTGAAATTCGCTTGAATAGCGTGTGTCAGACGCTCGGCATCCCCTTCAGGTCGCTAGGTGACGTGTTTCGCAGTCGAGCAGAAGAAATGAGGGTAACACCTAGTTTTTTTTATCATATAGAGGACGGTCATTGGAACAGACGAGGTCATGCAGAAGCTGCTCAAGCTCTATTTCATTACCTCGCAGGCCTTCATGGATCAGAGGCTTCAAAGAGCGCTGCGACGAGGGGAACCGCTGATCGATGAATAGCGGCTGGCGCACGTCAGACCGCACTTAGGGATCGTGCTGCTGTATGTCACCTCTGCTTTTTCACAGGTGAGGAGTGTAGCCATTTGAAACGATTGATTTTTTGGGTTCTCGCCTTCGTTCCCCTGTTAATCCTTGTTGAGCTGTGTTCCTTTTTCCTACTTCGGCTGATACCTACTCGTATTCAGGAACGAGCGCGTTACCGCACGGCCTCCGACTACATACAAGCAGCCCATAAGGCGGCTTCTGTCGCCCCCCAGATCGAGGCCCCCGTCGGCGACTGTCACGAGGCAGGACAAAAATGCGTCAATCTAAAGATCTTCAGCAAAGATTTCGGGTGGTTTTATCCGCCATATTTCGTTTTTCAAGATCAGCAAGGCGTTCTATACCGCCATGGTCAAAATGGCGAGCGGGTGACGCGCACGTACTACGCGGTGGATCTCATCGCCTCATACGGGGATTCTTTCACCCATTGTAACGAAGTCAGGGATGATGAGACATGGCAGACTTTCCTTGCCCATACCTTGCGTAAAAACGTTCTCAACTTTGGCGTTGCGGGTTATGGCCCTGATCAAGCCCTCTTGTTGTATGCATCTCATGAGGCCTTGGCGCCAAGGGCTAGAATCGTCATGCTCTGTATTTTCCCCGAGAATATCAATCGGGTGGTGAACGTGTATCGAAATTTTTACATGTACAGTGACCCTCTCTCGCTCACCAAACCCCGTTTTGAGTTCATCCACGACCACCTCACGTTGTGGCCGAACCCTGTCAAAGCGGTGCCTGAGTTGGAGAAGCTTACTCAGCCTTCCTTTATCGAACAGATCGGCGCTCATGATTATTGGTATCAATGGAGTCGGCGTCTCCCTCCTATCAGATTTCCCTATACCCTTTCCCTTTTTCGCTGGAAAGACATAGTCGCCAAAAGCATCAAGGCATCGTTATGCAGATTTTTGCCGGGAGTTGTGGTCCCGACATTCAACCTCGATCTCTATGCAGAGCCTGAACCGCTGGCCACGATGTGCGGTATCGTAGATAGGTTTGTGGAAACCGCCTCCAACAGGGGCCAATACCCCATAGTTATTTTGATACCCCATACAGACTATGTACGAGAAGTCTTGGATACCGGGGCAACGAGAACGGATCCATTGGTACACTACATGAAAATTCGGAATTACGTCTTTTTTGATCTTGTGAGGGCAATGGCCGACTTGAAACCCTCTTTACAACAACTTGACTCATGGTATCACGGCCATGCCACCGCGGAGGGAAATCGCATAACCGCTGAGTTGATACGCCGCCTCCTGCATGAACAGGCAGCGAAAGACCCGAAACTGCAGGACGTACTCCCCCCGGAATGACGCGCCGTTGCCTCAGTTGCCTGTCCACAAAACGTAATAGTCGGACGTTGATGGAACCGCAGTCCATCCTTCTGATGCGAGTGCATGAAACTCGCGCCCTCGCGCCGCCACGAATTCCACTGAATACTCCCGTAGTCTTTTCTTGGCGCTTGCGCGATCTTGGGGCGTCGCGTCAATATAATCTCTTATACTCGGTATTTCTGCCACTATTTTTACCCCTGCCAGCCTCGCCCAATATATGCTCATACCATGACTCTCCACGATCGCTCCCCGGGTACCACTTAGGCTTGTTTGCGCGCGAATGTACTGCGCAAGCGCCATGTCTTCCTGAAATATTGCTTCATAAGACTGCTTTGAACCAGCCCCCCTGGTCGCTCTCAGAGCCTGGTCGATGGCTGACCACGCGGTAACCGCCATGAATACAACGCATAGCGCATAATAGGAGCAGTCCCGGAAAAAACTGCTTCGGCAGTCTAAAGGTCCGTAACGCCAGATGAGGACCATACCCGCCACCCCGAGAAAGAGAAAGGGCGCAACGTAGCGCATCTCAACAAGCACAAGCAAAAATAAAAGAAGTCCTGAAAGTGACGCCCCCAGCAGCATGAGGCTGTCAGACAGTGGAAAAATGCTTCCCAACCTCGGTTTCGCCCATTTCAGTTGCAGGAAGTTCCACAATATGAGGGTCAAAAAAAACCACGGGCTGTCTGAGACAGTGATCAGCAGGTTTCTTTCGACAGCCTTAATCTGCGCAGTCACATCAAATCGTGGTCGTCTTCCCTCGAATAGCTTGGCGATGTCTGCCCCCGGGGAGAAACAACTATGGGGCGTGTCTTCGAACAGCAAGACTGCCGGCTTCGCCGTTAACTGGGCAGGAGGATTGACCGGTTCTCCCTGGCTTGCGACAAAGAGGGCGTAGTTGTAATTGCCAGCCTCTCCGTAGGTAAATCTTCCAAGATCACGAGAGAGCGAAACGATGAATGGCAGACTCATGACCATCATGATGATAAGGGCTAAGCCCATTCGTGGGATGGCCTTCTTGAGGTCGCCCATCGCAAGGCCGGCCAAGACCAGGACGATGCCCGAATAGACAAACATGTACGTCTTTGTGAGATACGCCAATCCAAGGACGCAGCCTAACGCGACAAAATTTGCGTACCCGTGAGCATTGGTTTTGATCCGCAGTATCAGACTCAATGCGAGCAGCAGGTAGCCAAGCATGAGCATGTCGGGAGACACTAACCGCACCCGTATCCAAATTAGGGCTGCGACCAAAAAAGCGCAGTAGATCACCAGACTGAGCAGTCTGAACGGCGCGGACTCAGTATTTCCTCGGGATCCATTGATCACGCTGGCGCGGAGACTTGCGAGAAACACGTCGCACATCCCCATGGTAAAGAGCAATATCAGAAAATTGACAATCTTGAGGGATGCCAGCTCATTGTCTCGACTCACTCCTAAGATCTGCTGAGCCAACCCCATGAGTACCGAGTAGGCGGGGCTCCATTGATGATTAATGAGAGCGTCCCACTCTCCGCGTCGCACGGCATCCCCGATTTCTAAATAAATGAGCCCATCGGTGTTGAGATAATATCGTGTGAAGTAAGCCAGAAGACCGCCGAGGGTGGTACCTGTGATCCAAAACACGGCTCGCATGCGGTTTTCACAAGCTCTGTGATCTCGCATTCTGCTACACCGCCATCCCGGTACATTCAAAGGCGAGGCGGACGCGGGTTGTCATCAAAGCGCCGCAAAATTTTGGAGAAGCGTTAATCCATGGTTTTGGCTTTTTTCAGGATGAAACTGAACGGCAAACACGTTGTCACGAGCCACCGCGCTCGTGAACGTGATCCCGTAATCGGTCTCGGTCAAGATATCAGACGGGTCGGCGGGATCAACATAGTATGAGTGTACAAAATAAAAATATGCGCCATCCGGCACTCCATAGAATAAAGGGCTTCGCTTCTTGACATTGACCTGATTCCATCCCATGTGGGGGATCTTCAACCCCATGCGTCGATCAAAAGCCCTCACCTTCCCAGCGATGATGCCTAAGCCTCGGTGGCGGCCGAATTCCTCCGACTCCTCGAACAACAGCTGAAGCCCTAAACAAATTCCGAGAAATGGCCGGCCCGAGCGTAAGAAGTCCTTTACTGGCTCAACGAGCCCAAAGGCATCTAGATTGCGCATACACTCGCCAAAGGCCCCAACCCCTGGGAGAACCAAGCGATCAGCCTGTCTGACCGCCCGGATCTCACGGGATACGATGGCATGGGCGCCGATTTTTTCAAATCCTTTCTGGACGCTGCGGAGATTGCCCATACCGTAGTCAACAATCACTATCATGTACGCCTCGTATTGTCCTTGGTCCTTTGTGGAACGACGCTCGACAAAGCCTCACGCTCATAATGATGTGGTCTTACTCGAGAACGCCCTTGGTAGAAGGCACGTTACCGGTTCGCGGGTCGATTTCTGCAGCCTGTCGAAGAGCGCGGCCAAGCGCTTTGAAGATGGCTTCCACTGCATGATGCGACGCGCACATGAAGGGTTAACCCGGCTCGGTCGGCAAACCCTTGAAGAAAGACATGCGCCAGGTCTAGGATGCGATCCCCCCCTCTCTTCTCAGCTAGGACATTCCGATACACGAGGATAGGACGACCGGAAAAGTCGAGAAAGACGCCTGCCAGAGCCTCGTCCATGGGAAGAAAAATGCTCCCGTAACGGCGAATACCCCTTTTGTCCCCGAGCGACGCTCGGAATGCGTCGCCAAGACAGCGCGCGACATCCTCGATAGTGTGATGATCATCTACATGCAGATCCCCGGCAGCCTTCACCTTCAGATCGAATAATCCCTGCTGGGCGATGTGATGCAGCATATGATCCAAAAAGCCAATGCCCGTCGTGATGCACGCCGATCCTGTCCCATCGAGAGACAATGTTATTTGCACGTCAGTCTCTGTGGTTCTTCTCGTTATCTGCGCTGATCTCATACGCGTTGTCGCCTTTTCTTTGGCAGCGGGTCTCGCGGCTAGAGCATGTCGTCTTTTTCTCGTCGGATGTCGGCGCCCACTTGTGCCAGCTTTTCCACTATCTTGTCGTATCCGCGATCGAGATGGTACACGCGGTGTATCTCAGTCGTACCCTCAGCGGCCAAACCCGCAAGTATCAGCGACGCGCTCGCCCGTAGGTCCGTCGCCTGTACGTGCGCCCCTGAGAGCTTCTTCACCCCCTGAATACGCGCCTTCTTGCCTGATACACGGATGCGCGCGCCCATGCGCACCAATTCCTGCACATGCATGAAGCGGTTTTCAAATACATTCTCGATAATTTCGCAGCTCGAATCAGCCAGAGCCATGAGGGCCATGTATTGAGCCTGGAAATCTGTAGCAAAGCCTGGATACGGGTTGGTCGCCACATCCGAACTCTTGATACGGCCGTTGGACACAACTCGCGCTGAAGATACGCCGGTTTCAATCACGAGACCAGCTTCATCGAGCTTATCCAGCAGCGCCGTAATGTGTTCGGGCGCGCATCCCTCAGCCGTTATATCGCCGCCCGTAATAGCGCCTGCCAGGAGATAGGTTCCCGCCTCGATCCGGTCAGGCATCACCTCGTGAACAATCCCTGAAAGTCGATCTCGTCCTTCAATGACGATGGTAGGGGTCCCCGCGCCCTCGACGCTTCCGCCCATCCTGTTTATAACATGTGCTAACTCTGTAATCTCGGGTTCAACTGCACAATTGCGCAGAACCGTGGTTCCTTGAGCCAGACTTGCGGCCATAATAAGGTTTTCCGTGCCAGTTACTGTGCTCAAATCAAAGGTAAAATCTGTCCCCTTTAACTTCGGCGCGCGGGCAACCACATAGCCATTTTTCAGCTCAATTGACGCCCCCATTGCCTCGAGGCCCTTGAGGTGCTGATCAATAGGCCTTGCGCCAATGGCGCATCCCCCGGGCAAACTCACATCCGCCCTGCCCTCCCGAGCCATCAACGGACCCAGCACCATCACTGACGCTCTCATCGTCTTCACAAGCTCATACGGCGCCGTGTGCTCCGTTATGTCTCGAGCCTTGATGCGCAACGTACCAGGCGTAAAATCATCGAGCTGAACCCCAAGCTGGAGCAAAAGCTGCTTTGTCGTTCGTATATCCCTGAGCGTCGGCACCCTGTGGAAAATCATCTCATCTCGTGTCAAGAGCGATGCACACATCAGGGGCAGCATAGCGTTCTTCGAACCGCTGATGGGGACCACGCCACTCAGGGAGCGTCCACCGGTTATCACGATCTTATCCATACACGTCGTTCTATACGCTGCAGCCTATTGTTTCAACATTTGATAAGAATGCGGCTGCCGTGGTAAAAGCCTACGCCGTCGCGATGAGAGCGTCCGGTGGCTCTATATCATCTTGCCCTGCGCAGCGCAACGCTCGCCTGAACCCCACATGACCAGCGCCAAATCCATGAAATAAAGATTATGAGAGGATTAGATGGACATGAGTTCAATGAGGTCTTCCCGCGTAAAATACTTGAGCACCCCTTTGTCGTCGTGACGCACAATGGAGTTCATCAACTCCTTCTTCTTAGAAATGATCTGGTCTATTTTTTCTTCCAGAGTGTCCTCAGTGACGAGCTTGAAGACCTGCACCCCTCGTCTTTGACCAATACGATGGACCCTGTCTGTCGCCTGATCTTCCCGGGCCGAATTCCACCACCGGTCGTAATGTATCACCACGGACGCGCCTGTGAGATCGATGCCGAGACCGGAGGCGCGGAGCGACGCCGAAAACACCATGCAACGGGGATCGGTGTTGAATCGGGAGACTGCTTCCGCCCTTCTACGCGTGTGGCCCTTTATCGTCGCAAATTCAATGTCATTGTCTGCCAGGTAAGACTCGATCAATTCAAGCATCTTCACATACTGGCTGAATATCACGACCTTTTGACCTGAACCAAGGCTTTCTTCCAACAGTTCTACGAATAAATCCCACTTGCCGGAGGAATATTTTCGGTAGTCCTTGCGATCGCCTTCGAGAAGCGCGGGATGGTCGCAGACCTGCTTCAAATAATTGAGCAGGGCAAAGATATGCATGTATGGGACCTTTTCATCAGGGTCTTTGAGCTTTTGCACCAACTCCTGGCCCTGATTGTTCACCAAATCTTTGTAGAATTTCAGTTGATCAGCAGTCAAGGAGCACCGGCGAATGTCTTCGATCTTTCGCGGCAGCTCTTTGAGTACCTGCTCCTTTTTTCGCCTAAGGACAAAAGGACTGATAAGCCTGGCCAATTTCTCACGGGCCACGGCGCCATCGTCGCCTGCGTCGATTGGACAACGGAAGAACTGATCAAATTGCGAATCGGAGAGCAAATAACCAGGAAGGATGATATCAAAGAGAGATTTGAGATCGCTGACGCTATTTTCTATGGGGGTTCCTGTCAACCCCAGTGTGCAGGACGCTTCCAAGGCTTTTACCGCGGCATACGTCTTGGTCGCCTTGTTTTTGACGGCCTGGATCTCGTCTAAAACAAGCAACTCGAATCGGAAATCTGCGAGAATCTCTATGTCCCGCAGAGCTATGCCGTAGGAGGTGATAATGAGAGTGTGCTCCTGGAATGCTTCATGAATAATACGGTCTGTCCCATGATAGACGTAGGGATTCAGAACCGGACAATATTCATTAACCTTGTCCTTCCAGTGGCTTAAAACAGACGTAGGGCAGATGACGAGAAATTTTGGACCGGGACTGGCATCCTTTTTCCGTCGTAGGATGCCAGTCATCAGGGCCATAACTTGGTGAGTCTTCCCGAGCCCCATGTCGTCGCATAGCAGACCTGAGAAACCATTTTCATACAAGAACCAGAGCCACCCGTAGCCCGTCTTTTGGTAGCCCCGCAGCGTCCCTTTCATGTCCCCGAGAGCCGGCGGCCTCTTGGGTGGTCTTAATCTCTCCAGCGAGGTAAACCATTCTTTGAGTTTCCTAGTGGAAAACTTTTTCTCTAATCTCTCATGGAGCGCCACGAATCGGAGATACTCTCTTCGACCCAACACGAGTGTATTATTCTGGGAAACCGCGCCCTCATCCAGCGCGTCGACCCATGAAAACTCGGCAGAGCCGGTGTCCACCCATTTGTCTCCCCGAATGAGAAACTTTTTGCCGTGCTTTTTTGCCTCGTAAATATCTCGAAGCGTGAGCCTGAAGTCGCCGAATTCATAGGTAATGTTGAGCGTAATGCCTTCTTGTGTAACCGACTTGTGATCCGCCGTGACCACGTGATAGTTCTCTACAGTTTTCCGCTGCAGCAGCGCGTCATCCACCAGGATCCCCGGTTCGTTGCGCAAAAGGTCCCCATGCTGTTCGAGAAATGGCGTGATCTGATCGGGGGGCACGCGAATAATCTTTTGCGGAGAAAAATACTCTGCCGGCAGCCCGCTTGTCCCTGGAACTTCAATACGAAAAAACCCCCACTGGGGGAAATAGTAGTACGAGCCGTATAGTTGATGCTCCACATCTATTCTGCACAAATATTGCTCGGCAGCCTGAGCATTCGGATCAGGATTTTCCACGATCGGAGTTATACAGAGGCTGGAATCCTCTTCGAGATCTATCCTATAGCCTGTTTTAAGAGATCGAGTCTGAAGAGGGAGTTCTTCTCCTATAACGCCTTTCTTCTCACCTAATTCGATGATGGCCCCGATTGCGGTTCGAGGAGGAACAAATCGTAAGATCGTCGAACCCTCCTCGTCGAAGCCCTCTACAATGAGGCCCTCTTTGTGTTCCAGGAACTTGAAATGAAAATTTTTACTCTGCCGCCCGGATAC
>CAYRVH010000001.1:94427-114908 GCA_964427855.1 uncultured Syntrophaceae bacterium | reverse complement strand
GGCAATGCGGTGCCACATGCTGTCCTCATATTGTTGGCGGTTCGATTTCATACCCTTGCGGTTAATTTCCTCTTCGGTTGTCGTATAACCCCACGGCCTGCGCCGCTGAGACGGGACATGACAGTCTTTGAGTTTTCGGCCATACATGGCCTTGAACACCGCGGGATCGATATCTCTATTAATAATCTCGAAGAAATCATAGAGATATTCATCCACCAGACAAGCCCCTGGCATGAACGCAAGAACTTCTCTCGCGGCCTTATCCATGAATACGATTCGCAATCCCTCGTCCCCATGATTTACTTGTGCGCGAAAACCCAGGAGGGAATCACCGTAATTCTTGTACCCAAACCAACTGATCTCGTACCAGAAGCTGTCCTGAAAATCGTCGCACAAGCTTCTCAATTTTCCCGTCACAGGATCAGGCCTTAGAACATAGCGGACCAGCGAGACTATGTGGTGGCAATATGTCCTTGTAGAAGATCGGAAGCAGCCGCACGTCGCCCTCGATAGCAGCTTCGTCACAGGATCCAAAATCAGATGTACATATACAGGCTTATCTGCAGAATCTGCGACCAGGGCAAAATACGCCTCCCGTCCAAAATTGATGTGCGAAATTCGCGAGGATTCAGCAATTTGCAGTCCTTTTGCTAATATCTCGTTCTTAAATTGATTCGTGATCTCAGAGGGCAGATTGGAAGATTGTGTGGTCGAAGAAGAATTTCTGTTGAAATGTATGACTTTTCCAAACACTTAAATCTCCTTGGCCTATGCCGGGACCCGAGGATACACGGGGGCTCGATATCACAACATGCTTATGTTGTCAATATAAAAGTTAAATTTATATATTTGGTACAATTGCCAATGACTACGTAATTTATTAGTCTAATAATTGTTGAAATATCACTTCACCAATCAGAATTTCTTTTCGCGAAATATACAAATTTGCAAGATTTATGTCGGAGTGACGGTCGCCTCAACGAATTCGTACGCGCCTTCAAGGTTCTCTCTCTAAGCAACAATTCATCTCGAGGCCATTGAGGTTTTTTCGCCGTTGTCGCCGCTGTGGACACGTTATCCTCTCGCACGTGTTGAGGACGTCGCTGTTTACTGGTAATATCCGTCGGACTCGCATAGAAGAGGCGTTGCATCAGTCTGTAAAGGAATCGAACATGATTCGTCCATCTCAAATTTTGTGTGGGGTTAAGTCTATTGTTCTCGTGGCTTGGGCGCGTACCGCATGAAGAAACGCATCCTTTTCTTAGTCGTTATTGCTGTATGTGTGGCGTTCACCGCGGTGACATGGTTCGCATGGAACGGTCGCAACAATACGAGCGGCCTGGTTTTCGTAAGCGGCAATATCGAGGCCACGGAGGTCGATCTTTCGTTCCGTATTGCAGGCCAGATCAAGACCAGACCAGTAGATGAAGGAGATCGAGTAACAGAGGGTCAAGTGGTAGCGACCCTGGACACCGACACGCTGGAGGCGCTGAGAGGCGCGGCCAAGGCAGAACTCGACGCTGCCAATGCAAATTTGGATCTGTTGGAGGAAGGATACCGCAAGGAAGAAATTGACATGGCGAGAGCTCAATTCAAGGCTGCCGAGAGTAAACTGAAAAATGCCAAAGACGAATATGAGCGCTATCTGCCTCTCTATAAACAGGGCGCGATTTCGCCTTCGACCTTTGATCTTCGTGAAACCGCATTGAAGGTCGCAACTGAAGAATACAACAATGCGCGCCATGCTTTATTGAAACTCGAGACAGGACCTCGAGAGCAAGAAATACGGGCGGCGCGGAGCAGACTGGAGAGGGCCAAATGGGAACTCAATCGCATTGAACTCGATCTCGATCATTCCGTCCTCAAGAGTCCTCTCACGGGGGTAGTCTTGGTAAAGGCCGGCGAGGTAGGAGAAGTGGTTCTTCCGGGCGCGACGGTGTTGACCGTGGCCGCCATCGATGAAGTGTGGCTGAGGGGGTATGTGAGTGAGCAGGACCTCGGCAAGGTCAAGCTTGGCCAAAAAGCCCACATCACCACAGATGCATTTCCCAACAAAATATACGAGGGAGTGGTAACCTATATCTCTTCACGAGCGGAGTTCACGCCCAAAAATGTTCAAACCAAAGAGGAACGGGTCAAGCAGGTATATCGTGTGAAAATTACCATTCCGAATCTTCATCAAGAGCTGAAGATCGGCATGCCCGCCGAGGGCTACATTATGACTGATGACGCCTCCGCCCAGACGCAAAACCACGTCAAGCCATTCAGCAAGCAGCGATGATTTCTTCCGATGATAACTCCGTGATCCAAGCCGTTCACCTCACCAAGAAATTTGGCCAGGGAGAGGCCGTCCACGATTTGACCTTCAATGTCGCTCGGGGGGAGCTTTTTGGACTTGTCGGGCCGGATGGAGCCGGAAAGACTACTACTATACGAATGCTTGCCGCAATATTAGAACCCACTGATGGCGACGCATTGGTCGATGGCATCTCGGTGCGTGATCAGCCCGAGGCGATTAAGGAACACATCGCCTACATGCCCCAAAGATTTGGACTCTACCAAGATTTGACCGTATTAGAAAATCTCATTTTCTATGCAGACCTATTCGGCGTTCCCAAAAAAGACCGAGGGCCTCGCATAGATCAGCTCCTTGGTTTCAGTCGATTGACGCCGTTTAAGACGCGTCTGGCCGGGGCTTTGTCTGGCGGTATGAAACAGAAGCTGGGTCTGGCCTGCGCCCTTATTCACTCGCCGAGGCTGCTCCTGCTCGATGAACCCACCAACGGCGTAGACCCTGTTTCGAGACGAGACTTTTGGAAAATCCTATACGAACTGCTCAAACAAGGCATTTCCGTCTGTGTGTCTACCGCATACTTGGACGAGGCGGAGCGGACTGCTCGTGTGGCCCTTTTGCACCAGGGACGAATAATTACACTGGGGACGCCGGAGCAACTTAAGCAGCTTGTAAAAGGTTATATGGTTGAAATAGTATCGGAAAACGTTCGGGACGTCAAACAACGTGTCTCTATGATGCCTGGGGTAATCGACGTCAATGTGTTTGGCGACGCGTTGCACGTCCGTTTCAGATCCCATAAAGAGGCGCAGCAAGCTCAAGAAGCGCTCCATGCAAGGGCCTCAGACATCGTTTCCATGAAGAGCATCCCACCTTCGATTGAAGATGTGTTCCTTTCTTTGATTCCTCGCAACGGCGACGCTGGGCTGCGCGGAGAACCGAATGTAACGCCATGAAACAAATAACCAATGATGAGGAACGCATGAGAGCCACTTCCGGCAGAGACCCAAAGGACGTGGCTGTCGTAGTCAAGGATCTTACGCGATCTTTCGGCGACTTCATTGCGGTGGATCATGTGAGTTTTGAGGTTGCCCGAGGTGAAATATTCGGATTTCTGGGCCCCAATGGAGCGGGAAAGACGACAACCATCAAAATCTTATGTGGATTGTTGTCGCCTTCTTCGGGGGAGGGTTACGTCGTGGGTTGGAGCGTAGCATCCAGACCCGATGAGATTAAAAAACGCATCGGATATATGTCTCAGAAATTTTCTCTGTATGAGGACCTGACTGTCGGAGAAAACATCGATTTTTTTGGGGGTATATATGGCTTAACAGGGTCAAAAAAAGCTGAGAGACAGCGCTGGGTCATGGACATGGCGGGGCTCGCTGACAAGGCGACTATGCTCACAAGCGAACTGCCGTTGGGGTGGAAACAAAGGCTGGCCTTGGGCTGCGCAGTAATACACGAGCCGCCGGTGCTGTTTCTCGACGAACCAACGTCCGGCGTTGACCCACTTTCCCGACGGAGTTTTTGGGAACTGATCCATTCCATGGCAACCCAGGGTATAACTATCTTCGTCAGCACTCACTACATGGAAGAGGCCGAATACTGCAACCGGCTGGCCCTTATGAGCAAAGGAAAAATCATTGCGTTAGGAACTCCCGCCGAATTGAAGAAAAAATGGATGCCCGCAAAGGTGCTGAGTCTTAAATGCGACAGAATAATGGAGGCATCCGAACTCCTGAAAGACAATGAGGTATTCACGGAAACAGCCGTATTCGGCAACCTTCTTCATATCGTGACCTACAATCCTGAGCAGGCAAAAGTAGAGGCGCGCAAGCTCCTGCTGACCGCCGGCATATCAATCTCGAGTTTAGATGACATCACTCCCAGTTTGGAGGATGTCTTCGTGACTTTGACCAGCTCGGACGCCGACTGATGAAATGGTCTCACAAACAAGGGGTGTTGGGCGCAGGCGCGTTATGAACATCGCACGAACATTTGCCATGGCCAGGAAGGAAGCGAGGCAGATTATCAGGGACCGACGAGCCCTTTACCTGGCTCTCGGAATCCCTGCCATGCTGATGATCTTGTTTGGATACGCGCTCTCGCTCGATGTCGACAACATCCCGCTCGGCGTCTGGGATCAAGATAAAAGCCAGCACTCGAGGGAATTTCTCAGCAGGCTTACGAGTTCCGGCTATTTTCGCGTCGCCTTTCGGACCGAATCGTACACAGACATTGTGCGCGCCATCGACAAGAATCAAATTAATATCGGTTTAATCATCCCCTATGACTTTAGCCGCAATCTTAAGCGCGGCCTTCCGTCAAATATTCAGGCCTTGGTAGATGGGTCGGATTCAACTCGGGCCGGCATCGCAATGGGTTATTTGGAATCGATTGCAGCGCTTTTTGAGAATGATTTCAGGCAGTCCGCGCTCGCCAGACAAGCAGTCGCGGACAGAATCGCGGCGCCTGTGGAGCCCAGCGTCAGACTCATGTACAATCCGGAGCTCAAAAGCAGAAATAATATTATCCCGGGACTCATCGCCATCATCATGATGGTCATTGCCGCTCTTCTCACGTCTCTCACCATCGTGCGGGAGAGGGAAACAGGAACCCTGGAGCAACTCATTTCGACGCCGATCAAGTCCAACGAACTTATTATCGGCAAGCTTATTCCATACTTCACACTCGCATACGTGGATTTGATCATGGTCTATCTCATGGGCAAATATGTGTTCCAGGTCCCCTTCAGAGGAAGCCTTCTGCTCATGTTTCTTGCTTCGAGTCTTTTTCTTGTGGGCGCTATGTCCTTGGGTTTTTTTATCTCCGTGATTGCGCGTAACCAGTTTTTTGCCACTCAGTTGGCTCTCTTGGGCACCTTTTTGCCGGCATTCATCTTGTCTGGATTTGTCTTCCCCATCGGGAACATGCCCAAACTGCTCCAAGCCGTCACGTATCTCGTTCCCGCAAGGCATCTTGTGATCATACTCCGCACCATCTACCTGAAAGGCGCTGGAGTGGAAATTTTGGCCGCACCGATAGCTATTCTCGCTCTTTTCGGAATTCTTGTGGCGTTCGCGGCCACGCGACGCTTGGGAAAAAGAATCGCGTGAGGAGGCATCAACGTGTGGCACAATAATTCCGCATCCATGAGAATATTTTCACAATCTTCCCTGGCTCAGAGCAGCCTACGGATAGGGCATCTCGTCAAGAAGGAGTTCATCCACATCGTTCGCAACAGACAGAACTTCAGGCTGTTAATCATAGCCCCTATCGTGCAATTGATCTTGTTTGGCTACGCATGCCGGCTGGACGTGCAGGATGTGCAGATGGTCGTGGTGGACCAGGATAAGAGCGCGCTGAGCAGGCAGCTTTTGGATGCTTTTTCTCGATCCGGGTACTTTATTATTGTGGATAGACTTCAATCCTATGACGAGGTGGATTTCTTTCTGAAAAAAGGATTGGCGTCGCTGGCGCTTCTCATACCGCCTGACTTTGAGCGAAAGATACAGGCAAACTCCACTGCTGATTTGGGGATCCTGATCGACGGCGTGGATACCATCACGGCAGGAACGGTTTCAGGGTATGCCCAGTCGATTCTGACTCGATTCATCGGCGATATTACGAAATCCCACACCAATCGTATGCAGGGGCTTCTCTATGAATCGACGAATCCAAAGCTCATTTTTCCGGAGGTAACTGACGTTTCACGCGCCTGGTTCAACCCGAACCTCGTCTCAAAAGACTATTTTGTCCCCGGCGTGGTCGTTTTGATATTGTTGTCTCTTTCAATAATAGTGACGTCGGCAGTCATTGTGCGAGAGAAGGAGATCGGTACCATCGAGCAGCTCATGGTGGCGCCGATAAGCCGCATTGAATTGATACTGGGAAAGACCATTCCTTGTCTATGCATCGAAATAGTTACGATGGCCGTGGTTATACCTCTCTCATTCCTGATCTTCGATATACCCTTCAGAGGATCTCTCCCCTTTTTCCTTGGCGCCGCCCTCCTTTTCTTGTTTACCTCGTCCGGCATCGGCATGATGATATCTGTGTTTTGTAATACTCAGCAGCAGGCGATCCTGACTTCCTTCATGTTTCTCCAGCCGTCGGTGCTATTGTCAGGGTATGCCTTCCCCATAGAAAACATGCCCCAGATTGTCCAATATATTACCTACTTGAATCCGCTGAGGTACTTCATAACCATAGTCCGAGGGGTATTCCTCAAAGGAGTCGGTCTTGACATCTTATGGCCGCAAGTCATCGCCATTGTAGTAATTGGACTCGTTTCCATCGGATTGGCGTCGGCTCTTTTCAAAAGAAGGGCTGATTAATGGTCATATGTGGTTATATGCCAAGATATGCCTCTTTAATGTGATCGTTGTGAAGGAACTCCTGACCAGTGCCGGAAAGAGTGATGCGCCCGTTTTCGAGAACATAGGCCCTGTCACACATGCTGAGCGTGTGCTTGACGTTCTGCTCCACGAGGAGAACCGTAACCCCTTGCTGCTTCACTAATTTGACGATATTGAATACCTCGGTAACGAGAATTGGGGCCAGCCCCAATGATGGCTCGTCGAACATGATAAGCTTTGGCAAAGACATAAGGCCGCGGCCGATAGCAAGCATCTGCTGCTCACCACCCGATAGGGTACCAGCAGGCTGTTTGCGACGTTCTTGGAGTCGAGGAAAAATATCATACACCCAGTCCATGGTTTGTTGACGTTTGGCCTTGGCCTCTCTAGTAAATGACCCAGTAATCAGGTTTTCTTCCACCGTCATTTCAGGGAAAAGGCGGCGTCCTTCCGGGACATGAGCTATGCCGTAATCGATGATCTTATACGGGGGTACTCGATCGATCCTGGCTCCCAGGAATGTAATACTCCCCCGCGCCGGCGTGAGGAGAGACGATATGGTTTTGATAGTGGTGGATTTCCCTGCCCCGTTCGCTCCCAAAAGGACCACGATCTCTCCCTGCATAACCTCAAAGGAGACATCCCACAACACTTGGAGGTCTCCATAAAAGACGTCTATATGCTCAACTTTGAGCACCGTAGTCCTCCCCCAAATACGCGGTAATCACCTCGTGGTTGCGCGCTACTTCGTCCGGCGAACCTTCGGCAATTACCATGCCATGGTTGATGGCGAGTATGCGATTTGAAATAGTCATGATCACTTTCATGATATGTTCGACGATGATGATCGTCACGCCTTTGTCTCGAATCGCTTTGATGAGTTTAATGGCTTCGTCCAGCTCAGAGGGGTTGAGCCCAGCGGCTGTTTCATCCAAGAGCAGCAATTTCGGGTTTGTGGCCAGCGCCCTGGCAATCTCGAGGCGCTTACGGGACGCAATGGGAAGGCTTCGTGCAAGCTTGTCCCTATGCGGTGTCAAGCCGCAAAACTCAATGGTTTCTTCCGCATGGGCCAATGCTTTTTTTCTGTCAGAGGTATGCAGAAACGCCGAACAGATAACATTGTCCAGAACCGTCATCCGCTTGAGGGGCTTCACGACTTGAAAGGTTCTGCCTATGCCTCGTTTGCAGATCTGATGCGTCTTGAGTCCCGAAATCTTCTGTCCTTCGAAATATATCTCTCCACGTGTAAGAGGAAAGTACGCATTGATGCAGTTGAAGATCGTGGTCTTGCCGGACCCGTTTGGTCCGATGAGCCCGTATATTTCGCCCTCGTTAACCTGGAAAGTCACGTCATTCACCGCAGCCAAGCCGCCGAAGAATTTCGTGATACCTCGCGCCTCGAAGAAAGCCATTCAGCACCTCAGATCGCGCGTTGCCGCCAGAAATTAAGCTTCTTTTTCACTACGCTCCAGTCCCCCACGATCCCGTTGGGCAAGTAGAGAATAACGAGGATAACGAGCACACCAAAACTCAGGACATGCGCCTCGCTCACATATTTGGTGACGGTTGCCATAAATGGCCAGCCCGTAGTCTTCCCCAGGTAAGGAAGGAGCCCAAAGCCCGCAGTGCGAAATATTTCTTGAACAGCAACCATAATAAACGCGCCGACCGCCGGCCCATACACCGTACCTACTCCGCCTACTATCCCCACTAAAATAGCCATTATCGATATGTCGTGGAGGGAAAAGACCACCTTTGGATCTATAAAGCCCATATAGACCGTGTACAGGGCTCCTGCCAGCCCAATGAGGAGAGATGACAAGCACAGGGAGAGCATTTTGAAAAAAAGGGTATTGATCCCCATGCTCTCTGCTGCATCCTGATCTTCGCGTATGGACACAAAGTAGTATCCCCATCGGGACCGCATCACGAAATGTACTAAGACAAGAGAGCCCACGGCGAGAGCGAGCGCCACGAAGTAATAGGGAACCTTTGACACAAACGTCTGCATGATCAAGATCCCCACCATACCTTCCGTCAAAGACTCCCATACCGTGGCCAGATTTCGTAGAATTTCGTTGAGCGCAAGGGTGGCAAGCGCGAAATACGGTCCCCTTAACCGAAAGCAGATCCATCCAAAGGGGAATGCAAGCAACACTGAGACTAAGGCGCCAAGAGGCAAACCCCACCATGCAGAGATATCAAGTTTATGAGCCAGTAATGCCGCTGTATAAGCCCCTATCCCAAAAAAGCAGGCGGCCCCGAAAAGCACCTGTCCCGTAAAACCTGAGATCAAGTTCCATCCGGATCCTATGGCGATCCACATAAGCACCAAGATCATCAAATGCTGATAGTAGGGATGCGTGACCACAAAGGGGAGCAGGATGAAAATCGCAACAAGGAGAAGCGGCGCAAAGGATTTTCTCATCTGCTTTTACACCTTGGTCAAGCTCTTGATGCCGCCGGGAAGGAACAGCAGCACCAGGAGGAAAATGATTAATCCTATCATCTCCTCGAATTCCATACCCACATACGTGGAGCTGAATGCCTCTGCCAATCCAAGGGTGAGCCCCCCGAAGATTGCGCCCACAGTGGAGCCCAAGCCGCCGAGAATGGTGATAACAAAGGCGCGCCTGGTAAACGGCCCCCCGATGTCAGGAAATAGATAATAAATCGGCAGCAAAAGCGTGCCTGCGGCTGCTACAAGCGCCGAACCGATCCCCATGGTGATCACTTTGATCCGCTCTGCATTGACTCCCATTAATTGAGCTGCTTCTGCGTCCTGAGACACTGCGCGAATGGACCTTCCCAAATCCGTCTTCAAGAGAAACCAAAACAACAAAAGGGTCAGCGCGCATGCAAAGACAAACGCTATGGTCAGGGCCACAGAAAATGATATCCCGCCTACAAAGACCGCAGCAGACGAATATGAGGTCTTCACGGAAAGATAGTTGGAGGTGAAGATAAAACGGATCACTTCGGTGAGGACCATGCCGATTCCCACAGTCATAAGCACCTGATTCTCAGGCAATATGCTTTCGACTCTGATGAGAGGGTTGAGAAGGAATTTTTGTATGAGGATGCCAAGTAAGAACAAGCTTGGCATGGTAATCACAAGTGTGACGTACGGGTCAAGCCCCAGATAGTGGAAGAGTACATACGTGAGGTACATGGCCACCATCATGATTTGGCCGTGAGCGAGGTTTATAATCCCCATCACCCCCATGATGAGAGTCATGCCTAGGCCGATCAGGGCATAGAGTCCCCCCTTCAAAGTTCCCGCCACAAGCGTCTGAAGGAACACTTCCATGGGTAACGCTCGTCAGTGAAAGTTTTGCGCGAACCTATTGCCCGCTATTCACTTGTGTTTCTATCTCTTTGACCATTCCGGCACAGGGTACACATAGGGCTTCGTGGCGACATTCCGAGGCCATACGGTTTCGAGCACACCGTGTTGCCATTGCACAAGATACGTTGGCAGGGAATTTTGCTGTTTTTTCTTGCCATACGCTACAAATTTTACCGGTCCAAAGACAGTCGTCATGTCCGTAGCAGCCAACGCATTGCGCACACCCTCACTAGTGAGCGGATTGGCGCGCTTGAGCGCATCTGCAATCACATAGATGGACGAATAGGCCTGCGCCCCGTGATATTCTGTCGGTGTATGAAATCGCGCCTTGTATTTGTCGAAGTATTCTTTTGCCCCTGGATACGGGAGATTAGGCGTCCACAAATCTGCAGAAAACACGTACTCCGCCGCGTCGCCGGCATTAACAGCGAACTCTGGCAGCGTAAAGCCAGCCGCGCCTCCTACAAACAGCTTGGGGTTGAAATTCAGTTCCTTCGACTGCCTCATAAGAAGCGCTGCGTCCATAACATACGAGATCATATAGACAAAGTCAGGTTTGGCCGCCTTCACTTTGATGAGCAGCGGCTTAAAATCCACTGCGCCGGCTTCGTAGCCCTCTTTCACAATCACTTTGATCCCCATGGCCTCGCACTGTTGGGCAAACTCTTTGGAACCGGACTGCCCAAAAAGGGTGTTCTCGTGCAATATCGCCACGGTCTGCGGTTTTACAACCTCCGAAAGAAAGGAAGTAAGGGCCTTGGGATACTCGCTTACAGGCGGCCCAATTCGGAACACATAGCTCCAACCTTGCTCGGTAATTTTGTCTGCCGATCCTGTGGTAACCAAAAAAGGCACCTTGTGCTGCTGGGCCACCGCGCATACTGCGTAGGTGACGGAAGACGAGTACCCGCCCGTCACTGCGATGACCTTATCTTGGGATATCAACTTTTCAACGGCTGATCTCCCTACATCCGGCTTGCCTGTATCATCCTCGATGATCAATTCGATCGGGACGCCGTTGATTCCACCAGCCTTATTGATCTCTTCCAGGCCCATAAGAAAAGAATTTTTTTCTATTTCTCCGAATTTGGCTTGCTCGCCGGTCAAGGGGAGCACCACCCCTACTTTAATGGGGCCGCCCTGAGCCCACAAAGGAACAAGGGAGATTACGCACAAAACCATCATGGCTGAGAGTACAGCGCACATCTTTTTCATCAGAGGCTCCTCTCCTGCTGAAACGGTTGGAACATAAACACGGCATATTATTTCACTGGTGATACTTATGCCCGCCTGTCTTGTCTGTCAACAAAAATTCATGCACAGTTGTGGGGTTTTGTTTCACGTTGTGGGAAGAGGTAAGTTCAAGTTATACCAGCATTCGCACAAAACCGCGAATTCGCCGACGGCCTCTCTGCGTGGTGGCGAGGAACTGAGAGCGCTTCGTGGCCTTCAACGCCTCTTAAGGATAAAAAGGCCAGCGAGGCTTCATTGAGAGCCAGGTAAAACTATGCCGTGATAAACTTTGAGAAAAACTATAGTCTCAAGATGAAACCATAAAGCGAAAAGCGCAATCAACTTTTCGCTCATCTGAACTCGGAGAGTGTCGAATGCATTTCAAGCTCGTCTTGTCTGGGCTGTTATTGTTAGCTATGGCGGTTCAGAGCCCCTGCGGCCAATCCACAGAATTGGAACACCGGCTCTCTCAATGCATTGCCATGGTCTCTGACATGATGACTGCTCCGGACTCATCCGTCCCAAAAGACCTTCTCAAACGCAGTCGCGCAGTCATTTTGTTTCCCTCGGTCATAAAAGCCGGCATGGGCGTGGGCGGCCAGTATGGCAAGGGCGTCGTCATGCGACGAGACCCACAAGAAGGCAGTTGGAGTCCGCCGGTCTTTCTTACGCTTTATGGAGGGAGTTTTGGCTGGCAATTCGGCGTTCAGTCGGTTGATCTCCTCCTCTTAGTCCTCAATGACGTAAGTTTGAAAAACCTCTTCCGAGATAAATTTACCATAGGCGCGGATGCGTCGGTCGCAGCAGGCCCCATCGGCAGAGATGCTTCTGCTCAGACGGATTTCCAGCTCAATGCTGCTATCTTGTCGTATTCCAGAGCCAAAGGACTCTATATCGGCATCTCTCTGAAAGGCACCGTGCTTGAACCTGACTGGGAAGCCAACGAGCTCTACTACGGGTCCGACCTTTCAATTGTTGACATCTTTTTCAAAAAGGGCGGCCAGGTCTCCCCGCAAGGTGAAGCTCTTATGCGCCTTCTTCAAAAGTATTCGTCTTGATCCCCGTTATAAAGGGTCCCGCGAGTTCGGCGGAGACGCTCTTACACCGTCATTCATGCAGCGAAAGGTGCGGCGCCATTCACGCGACGACGAAGTCAATTGACGGCCGTTTTCTAAGACGCGGAGCGGGGGAAGCGCTCCTAAGGCCGCAACCCACAGCACGATCCTAAGAGCATCTTCCATACTCTTTCGTTGACAAGATCTTTCTTGGATGGTATGAGAGAACACGCCTACCGAATCACAACATACATGCTGGTTGTTCCAGCGACAACACCCATCGAAGGGATAGCAAAAGCGAACACATTGGGATTACAGGGCATTTCCTTGGGTTCCAGGGAAGCCGGTATGGCAATCTCATCGGAAGAGTCGCCGCGTCGATGGCTTCGCAATAAACAACTCAGATAAGTCCAAGGGGATATTAGCATGGACATGAAAAGAGACTACTATGAGGATATACAGCTCTGTAAGTCCACCACCGTCCTCGTAGGAACACTCTTTTTATTGCTTTGTATTGTCGCTGTACCTTTTTTTGTGGGCGATTATGCTCTTTACCTCATAAACCTCATGGCAATACATGCCATCGTGGCCATTGGCTTGAATATCCTTGTGGGGTACACGGGTCAGATATCTCTTGGCCATGCAGGGTTTTTCGCAATCGGGGCGTATTCCTGCGTCTTGCTCATGGCAAAGGCCGGCATGCCGTTCATTGTGGCGTTGCCCGTAGCTGGATTCATTGCGGCCTTTTTCGGCTTGCTGTTGGGACTGCCCTCTTTGCGGTTGGAAGGGCCGTATCTTGCCATCGCAACCTTGGCCTTTGGTATGGCCGTGACGCAAGTGATAAGTCATTGGGATTACGCAGGAGGCCACATGGGCATCGAAGCGCCAAAGATGTCCATTGGACCCTTTCTTATACAGACCGGCACGCAGCAATATATGGTGATCATGACGGTGACCGTGATCCTTGCCGTCGCCGCGATCAAACTCATGAAAACCAGAGTGGGGCGGGCATTCGTCGCGATCAGAGACAGTGAATTCGCGGCTGAGGCCGTTGGGATCAACATCAGTTTGTTCAAGACGCTTTCTTTTGCGGTCAGCGCCTTCTATACAGGTATAGGCGGCGCTTTGATGGCCTTTGCGCTCGAACATGTCAGCACAGGCACGTTCAATCTCGTGCTCTCGATCACATTTCTTGCAATGGTCATCGTTGGCGGGCTTGGTTCGGTGATGGGTTCCATCCTCGGAGCAGTGCTTCTGACCTATCTACAAATCAAGCTTCAAGTTGTGCAGGAAGCTCCGATTCTTGGGCCTGCTCTCTTGTCGTTATCCAACAAATATTTCACCCCGGAAGGGCTCGCCAATATTCAGAGCATCGTCTTTGGACTCATTATGATAGCCATCGTCATATTCGAGCCGCTGGGGATGAACGGCATCTATTTGAGATGCAAGAGATATTGGACAATGTGGCCCTTTTAGGCCCGAGTATGCAGCTTTGTGACGAAGCGGCGGATGTCGGAGTGGAGTAACGTACGATGAACTTCTTTTTCGACCTCATCATCGGGGGGCTTTCCATAGGAGCTTGTTATGCTTTAGTCGCGCTGGCGATGGTCATTATCTACAAGACGTCAGAGGTCCCAAACTTCGCTCAAGGAGAGATGGCTATGGTATCGACCTTTATAGCTTATACACTCGTATCGGGCTACGGCGTCAATTTCTGGACCGCGGCTGCGGCGACTATTCTATTTGCGTTTTTCCTCGGCGTCGCGCTCGAAGTTGCGTTTCTGCGGCCGGCAAAAGAACCGAGCGTTCTTGGCCTCATCGTCATTACATTAGGCGCGGAAATGATCCTTTATGGGATCGCGGGCTGGAAATGGGGCGCTAATCAGAATCCGTTTCCTGTGCCTTTTTCTGAGTATTCAGGGTATAGCCGCTTCGGCGTCACCGTCACCGAGATCAACTTTTGGACTTTTGTGATTAGCCTTACGGTTATGTTTCTTCTGTTTTTGTTTTTCAGGTTCACAAAGCTCGGCACAGCCATGAAAGCCGTGCAACAGAATCATTTCGCAGCCAAGGCTATGGGAATTCCGACTCGCAGGATACTGTCGCTCACATGGGGCCTTAGTTCAGCGACAGGCGCAGTCGCTGGCATGCTCATCGCGCCGATAGCAACCCTCGACCCAAACATGATGCTCGACCCCATGCTCAAGGGTTTCGCGGGCGCTGTGCTCGGGGGCATGACAAGCCTGCCTGGCGCCGCCTTTGGAGGGTACATTCTGGGGTTGATCGAAAACTTTTTCGGCGGATATGTCTCGTTGTCTTTCAAGTCTGTCGTGGCATTTCTTGTTATCGTTTTGATCCTTTGTGTAAGACCCTCGGGGCTTTTCGTCCGGCACTTCGAAAGGAAAGTCTGACCGAGATGGTACGACGCGAGTCTCCTTCTGCAGCCGGCGGCGTCTGGGCCGTCAATTTACGATTATTAGCCGCTCTCGCTCCTATTGCAATGCTGGTTACGTGTGCAGGCATTGCCTACGCCGACGAGAAAGCCGATCTTTTGGAAACTGTTCATGCATACTTCCGATCAGAAAAACAGGGCGATGTCCAAAAGGTGTGGGAATTGTTGGCGCCTTCTTCCGAGTTCAAAAAGGCTTATTCGTACCCGTTTTTTGAAGAAATGGTGCGAAAAAATCCGGCAATGCTCAAAGACTATAAGATTGACGGCGTCTTAGAAATCCGTGACAATGACGATACGGTTTCCCTTCCGAACGTCCAAAAGATTGCGTTAGTGCAGGTAACGGTCAGGCTGGCAGGACATGACGCCAAGGACTTGATCCAGGTCCGGGTGTTTACGTTCCTCAAGGAAGCCGAAAGATGGTTCAAAGGATAACGTCCGAACGCAGTCCAGCGTGTTCGCGAGGTTTTCGGATAACGCAAGCGTGTGACGTCGTTTCGCTTTCTTGTCTCTCTGAAGACGGCTCACGGCTTTTGCAAAACGTCTTGAAGCACAAGGAGGTCGTAAAAGATGAAGAGTGAGCAAAGATCGTGGTTATTGTTGCTTGTGAGCGCGCTCGTCCTTGTCGGATTCGTGGGAATGGCGCATTGTGCGGACAAAGTGCGGGGCGTGACCGACACCGAGGTGGTCATTGGTCAGTGGGGTCCTCAGACTGGCCCGGCAGCGTTGTGGGGAGCAGTGGGCAGAGGTACTGCCGTCTTTTTCGAACTCATTAACGACCAAGGAGGGATAAACGGCCGCAAGTTGAAATACGTGCTGCGCGACGACGCATATCAGCCAGCCAAAACGAAAGCTATCGCCAAAGAATTCGTAGAAAACATTGGCGTCTTCGGCATAGTGGGTGGAGTCGGCACGGCGTCCGGCATGGCTGTTCGAGATTATCTCATGGAGAATAAAGTACCGTGGGTCGGTCCAGCCACTGGAACGATCCATTGGACCAAGCCGCTTCAACGATATCTCTTCGGCGTCTATCCCCTGTATAAAGACGAGGCGTATCTTCTCACCAAGTATGCAGTCGAACAAATGGGACTAAAAAAGATAGGTTTCTTCTACCAAAATGATGATTACGGGAAAGAAGGCTTGGAAGGAGCAAAGGAATACTTGGATCAGAAGGGAATGCAGTTCGTCAGTACCGTGCCTGTCGAGGTCGCGGATACGGACCTCAAGACTCATGCCTTGAAGCTCAAGGAAAGCGGGGCCGAAGCCGTTATCATGTGGATCTTGCCCAAGCATGCGGCCATCATGTTGCAGACAGCGAAAGCCGCTGGTTTCCAGCCCCAATGGATAGCCACATCCACACTTTCCGACGCCCCCATGATGTTCAATATCACGAAAGGTTTGTGGAAGGACGTTGTCTTTGCAAACTTATTGAACTGGGACAGTCCACTGGTCGCTCAGTATATGGAGGCTCAGAAAAAGTACGCGCCCAAGGAACAAAACACGGGCATTTTCTTCCTGGCGGGTTTTTTCTTTGCGGAACCCATGGTGGAAGGATTGCGAAGAGCCGGCAAAGATCTTACTCCAGACTCTTTTGTAAAGGCCATGGAGAGCATTAGAAACTGGAACAATTGGCTCGGACACGATTGCACGTTTACCCCTGAAGATCACCAGGGCAACAGGTCCATTTACATCGGTAAATGCGGGGACGGTGGAACAACAATCCGAATGACTGACTGGTTAACCAGACAATAAATGACAAGCGACGCCGCTCCTCGCGACTATTGCGGGGAGCGGCCTCGTTCATCCGCGTCAATATTGAGGTGGTTTTATACAATTATGAGCATACTCTCCATAGAAGATTTAAGTATTTCCTTCGGCGGACTTGCCGCGCTCAATGGCGTGTCAATGAGCGTCCCCGAGAAAACCATATTTTCGATCATCGGTCCCAATGGAGCGGGCAAGACGACCATCTTCAATTGCATAACCGGTATTTACAGACCCTCTCAAGGTCGTATCGTATTTGACGGAAAAGATATGGTCGGCCTGAAACCATATCAGGCGGCCAAATATGGAATAGCCCGCACCTTTCAAAACATAGAGTTGTTTACCCACCTTACGACCATGGACAATTTGCTGCTTGGTCGTCATATCCACATGAAGACAGGCATACTTTCCGGGGCGTTTTTCTTGGGCAGGAGATCAAGGGTAGCCAGGGAGGAATGTGAGCACCGGGAAAGAGTTGAACGCATTATCGAATTTTTGGAGTTGGAGGCCTCCCGGGACATTCCCGTGGGCGCTCTCCCCTACGGGATCAGAAAGCTGGTGGAACTCGGGCGAGCCTTGGCTCTCGAGCCCAAGTTGCTCTTGCTGGATGAACCTACCGCCGGCATGAATCAGGAAGAAAAGCAGGACATGATGTTTTGGATCCGTGACATCAGGGATGATTTTCAGATCACCATCCTCATGGTGGAGCATGATATGAACCTGGTCATGGATGTTTCGGACGAAGTCATGGCGTTGAACTTCGGCGTTAAATTGGCTCAGGGACCGCCTTCAGCGGTGCAGCGGCATCCGGAGGTGCTGGAAGCCTACCTTGGAAAGGATTGATTTAGCGACGATACGTCGCCACATCTTTTGGAACGGCGATTCGCATGCTGCTTGAAACAAAGAATATTGAAATCTATTACGGCAAAATCATGGTGGTCCGTGGTCTGTCTCTCGCCGTAGAAAAAGGGGAGATAAGGGCCATTCTCGGGGCAAACGGCGCGGGGAAAAGCACCACGTTGAAAACCATTATGGGCTATCTCGACGACCAGCCCGAAAAAGGGACCATTTGGTTCAAGGGACGCCGTATCGACGGCATGAAAACCGAGCGCATCGTGCCTATGGGCATCGCGTATGTGCCCGAAGGTCGTGAAGTGTTCCCTGAGCTCACTCTCAAAGAAAATCTGCTTATGGGCGCATACACACGTACGGACGGTCGCATACGAGAGGATATGGAAAGGGTTTTCACTTATTTCCCTCTTCTCAAAGATCGGCTCAAGCAGCAGGCGGGGACTCTTTCCGGAGGCGAACAACAAATGCTCGCCATTGGCAGAGCGCTCATGTCTAATCCTGAACTGATGATTCTTGATGAGCCGTCTTTGGGGCTTTCGCCGATCCTAGTCACAGAAATATTCGACATCATTAAGACAATTAATCAGGCAGGTACTACCATACTCCTGGTGGAACAAAATGCAAAAAAAGCGCTCAGCGTCTGCCACCATGCCTTCATCATGGAGACAGGGAGGATAGTGCTGGAGGGCACGCCCGAAAAACTTATGCAGAACGAAGACGTGCAGGAGTTCTACCTCGGCATGAAAAAGGAAACGTCCGTAAAGGGCTATCAACGCTACAAGCGGAAAAAAAGGTGGCGTTAAGACCGAAAGACGTTCGTGGAATAACACTATGACACAGTACGAGAACCTCACGATACCGCAAATGTTTGTAAAACGCGCTGCTCAGCACCCCGACAAAGTGGCTCTAAGGCATAAGTATTTAGGTATATGGAGAGACATTACGTGGGGCGATTATCTGTCCAGTACTCGATACGCGTGCTTGGGTCTGGTAGCCCTCGGTCTCAAGAGAGGAGAGAGAGTCGCGGTCATCGGAGAGAATAGACCTGAATGGCTGTTCGCTGACATGGGCACAATGTGTGCAGGGGGCGTAACCGTAGGGATCTACACAACCAGCTCGGCTGAACAATGCGAATACGTTGTTGGTCACTCCCAGGCAAAAATCTTCATAGCCGAAGACGAAGAACAGGTGGACAAAGCACTGTTTTTTAGGGAAAGGACGCCTGAGCTGCAAAAGATAGTGGTTATCGATACCAAAGGATTGAGGCATTTCTCTGACCCTATGGTAATGACGTTCGATGAGCTGTTGGCCATGGGGAAAGAGCTGGATCGAGGAAAACCGTCGTTGCTTCAAGAGTTGCTTGATGCCACTGATCCACAAAGCATGGCCCTCATCATTTACACGTCAGGAACCACAGGCCCTCCGAAAGGAGCCATGCTTTCGCACGCCAACATCATTTGGACAACATGGTCTATCGGACAGGCGCTTGACATTCGCGATTCTGATGAACTGCTCTCTTTCCTGCCCCTGAGTCACATAGCGGAACGCATGTTCAGCGTGTTTCTTCCACTCCGTTTCGGCTACACAGTGAGTTTCACTGAGAGTCCTGACACGGTCATGGCAAATTTTCGGGAAATATCACCGACCGTGGTGTTTGCCGTGCCGAGAATCTGGGAAAAATATTATTCAGGCGTTCGCATCAGAATAGCCAACGCCACGTGGTTCAAGAGAGTCATGTATGGCCTGGCCACAAAAATCAGCTCGCAGTACGCAGCCAAAAAATTTTCCGGTCGAAATGTGCCGATAGGACTGAAAATTCTGCGAGCCCTCGCGAATGTGGCAGTGCTTTACAAGTTGAGAGAGAGGCTGGGTTTTGAGCGCGTACGCTTGGCTGTGTCCGGCGCCGCCCCCATCTCGCCCGACGTGATCAAATATTTCCATGGCATAGGGATACCGCTGCGGGAAGTATACGGCCAAACTGAGGGCACTGGCCCTACCTGCATTCATCAAGGAGACAACATCGAGCTCGGGAATGTCGGGCCGCCGTTGCCTGGGGTGGAAGTGAAGATCGCCGATGATGGCGAGATACTGGTTCGCGGAGGAAACGTATTCTTGGGGTATTATCGTAATCCAGAGGCCACCGCAGAGACGCTGGAGGGCGGTTGGCTCCATTCAGGGGACGTGGGCGTATTGGATGAGAGAGGATACCTCAAAATTACAGACCGCAAAAAAGACCTTATCATAACGGCTGGTGGGAAGAACATCGCGCCCCAAAACATTGAAAATCAGCTTAAATTCAGCCCATATATCAACGATGCCATCGTGATAGGCGATCGGCTCAAATTCCTGTCTGCCCTCATCGTGATAGACGAAGAAAATGTCATACAATACGCCCAAGATCATAAAATATCCTTCACCACCTATGAGAGCCTGACAAAGGCCCCTGAAATCATCGATCTCATCGATGCTGAGGTCCAAGAAGTCAACAAAACACTTTCTCACGTTGAAACGATCAAGAAATTTACCATCGTGCCGAAAAAACTTTACGAAGAGGACGGAGAGGTCACCCCCACTATGAAGGTCAAGCGAAAGTACGTAAACGAAAAGTTTGCCGATCTCATTAAAGCGATGTATCGTAACTAAGGGAGGCGCTTATTGGCCGGCTTATCTCCGTTCTGGAAATTTCCCTCGGGATAAGGTCTGCATCATCGATTTCCCACGCGCTTTCGAAAACCCTGGCAGCGGCCGCGAGAGCGCAACTTATGTCATCTCCCCGGAGCAAGGCTCGAACGAATTGAGGGAAACGACGGAGAAACACGCGTCTTCGGGTCAAGGCTTCTCGCTTCGCTTCAAATGACAGAGGGTGAAGCGCTCGAAATGATAGACGCGCCATTGAATTCGTGAGTACTTTCGAGAAGCGTGATCATTCAACCAACCGCTGCACTCCATGCCCAATGTAGGTGCATGAGGAATTCTCGAAATTACGCAGTGACCACGCCTTTGAACTGTAAGAAACCAGCTTACCCCCTGAAATTTTCTTCAGCGCCGCTGCAAACACATTCATGGAACGGATTCAGTCGTCACCGCTGTAAAAAATCCTTGCACCACAAGCCCTCTACGGCAAT
>CAYRVH010000001.1:0-94417 GCA_964427855.1 uncultured Syntrophaceae bacterium | reverse complement strand
ACTTGATATTGTCAAGAGGAGGTTCGTCGATATGGAGACAAGACCGCGCACGAGGATCGAGTACGACGCCATCGGCTCAATAGAGGTGCCATCCGACCGATACTGGGGCGCCCAAACACAGCGTTCGCTTCGTTATTTCAACATCGGACACGATGTGATGCCACGTGAAGTGATCGAGGCCTTTGGGATTATCAAGAAAGCAGCGGCCTTGACCAACATGGAACTTGGGAAGCTCCCCCGAAACAAAGGAGAGCTCATTGTCAGGGTGTGCGAAGAGATCATAGCAGGCCGCCTTGCGGATCATTTTCCACTTCGCGTCTGGCAGACGGGCAGCGGCACTCAAACCAATATGAATGTCAATGAAGTCATTGCCAACCGCGCGATAGAGCTCGCAGGAGGCGTGTTGGGGACCAAGGATCCTATACACCCCAATGACCATGTGAACATGTCCCAATCGTCCAACGACACATTCCCCGCGGCCATGTACGTCGCCGCTGCCTTGAAGATAAGCAAACATCTTATCCCTGCCCTTCGAGGGCTTCGAAGCGCCTTGAATGACAAGGCCGTCGAGTTCAAAGACATTGTAAAGATCGGCCGCACGCATCTTCAGGATGCAGTGCCTATGATGTTGGGGCAAGAATTTTCGGGGTACGTCGCGCAGCTCGATGCCTCCATCGAGGCTATCCAGCACGCGCGAGGCGGCTTGTACCAATTGGCAATCGGGGGCACGGCCGTCGGTACCGGCCTGAACGCCCCGAAGGAATTCGGGGACAGGGTTGCTGCTCACATCGCTGCAATGACGGGGCTGCCTTTTGTCTCGGCCGAAAACAAATTTGCGGCCTTGGCTGCGCATGACGCCCTGGTTCTGGCGAGCGGCGCCTTGAAGACGTTGGCGTGCGCACTCATGAAGATCGCAAATGACATCAGACTACTGGGATCCGGCCCACGTTGCGGTATAGGAGAATTGATGCTGCCGGCCAACGAACCCGGCTCTTCTATAATGCCCGGCAAGGTCAACCCCACTCAATGCGAGGCTATGACCATGGTAGCCGTTCAAGTGATGGGATTAGACGCGGCGATCACTTTCGCGGGGAGCCAGGGCCACTTTGAGTTAAACGTGTTCAAGCCGCTGATGATATTCGATCTGTTGCAGTCTGTCACCCTGCTCGGCGATACGTGCAACTCGTTTGCGGAGCATCTGGTAAAAGGACTCAAGGCAAATAGGAAGCGTATCGACGCCCTTGTCAGGGAATCTCTCATGCTGGTGACCGCGCTGACGCCTGTTATTGGGTACGACAAAGCGGCAAAAGCGGCGCATAAAGCTCATGAAGAAGGCCTGACCCTCAAAGAGGCCTGCCTATCTTTAGGCTACTTGACTGAGGCTGATTTCGAGGCTGCCATGCAGCCCCACAAGATGGCGCGGCCGCATGAACACTGATGTCAAAGACAAGAAATCACACGGCAGTTTTCCAAGGCAATCAGGAGACTTTGCAAGACTTCCCCGCTCGTGGTGGTGGAATTGGAGCGCAGGGCTGGCTTCGCGCAGAAGCGTCCGGGTATGCCGGCATGCCGCCCCACCCAGCCACGATCCGTGCTCAAAATGCGAGGTAGGGCCCAATGGATGACACCGATTCTGCGAGCCGTGTGGCTCATCTTGAGTTCCAAATTGATGCTCTTCACAAACGCATTCAGGAATTGGAGCATGCTGCCTGCCATCCAGACTCGCCGCATCTTGAAAATCAGAGGATTCGTGATCTTGAATCCGCCCGCGCCAGGTTGCGAGACGAGCTGAGAGAACGAGTGGTCATGACCGAGGAGCTCATGCAGCTCCATGCGGAACTCGAGGGCCTTTATGAAACCCAGGCCGTAGAATTGCGCTCCTCTGAAGACCGGTACAGGTCTTTGGTAGAGAACTCTACTGAAGGGATATACCGCGCCTCTTGGGAAGGAAAATTTATTGAAGCGAACAATGCAATGGCCTCTATCTTGGGCTATGATTCCGTGACTGACCTCCTCGAAAACCTCACCGATCTTGCGACGCAATTATATGTAAACCCTGAGGACAGGAAAAGACTCCTTGATCTGCTGCTTACCCACGGTCGGGTAAACAACTTCGAGGTCATGTGTCGCAAGAAGAACGGCGACCACATCTGGATATCTCTGAACTCGAGGCTTGTGAGGGATTCTGATGGCAACATCTTGCACATCGAGGGAATTTTTCAGGATATTACGGCAAGAAAAGAGGCCGAGCGAAAACTTTCAGAGGCCCTTGAATTTGTCCAAAATATTTTTAGCACATCACCCGCAGGCATCGTCACCTATACTGCTGATGGGCGCTTTGTCTCTGCCAACGAAGCAGCAGAGACCCTCTCCACTAAGATAAAAGGCCTTGATTTGAAGGAAAATTTTTACCAATCGGATTTTTGGCGTCAGGGCGGTCTCGTATCAGAGGCGCAGAGAATAATATCTCAAAGATGTTTGGGAAAAACCGAGGTGCGCGCTTCCAACGTCGAGGGTGACGAATTGTTTTTGGACCTCCGTCTCGCGTCTTTTCAGGCCGGAAACGAACCTCATATTCTCCTTATGCTTTATGACATTACTGAACAAAAAAAGACGCAACACGCCTTGACCGCTGCAGTGTCCCAATTGGAGGGTATTCTCCGTGCAGCCACGCAAGTATCGATTATCGCCACAGACACGAATGGCATTATACGGGTTTTTAATACAGGCTCTGAACGAATGTTGGGATACTCTGCCGAAGAAATGGTTGGCAAAGAAACGCCTGCCAGATTCCACCTTCGTTCAGAAATAAGAGAGCACGCGGCGCATCTGAGTCAAAAGTTCGGCAAGCCCATCACTGAATTACAATCATTGTCATACATGGCAAAGAAAGGGGGCTACGAAGAACGGGAATGGACATATGTCACAAAAGACGGCAGGCATCTCACCGTGCATCTCGCGGTGACCGCAGTCAAGAATAAAACAGGAGATATAACAGGATTTTTGGGAGTGGCCCAGGACATTACTGAGCGAAAACGAGCAGAAGAAAAGCTTCGGAAAGCCAACATGTTCCAGGAGCGTCTTTTGGAGACCGCGCTGACCGCAATTTTTATGGTCAACGCTGATCGCATTATTACAGATGTGAACGAAGAATTTTGTCGCATCACCGGCTTTACGAGGGAGGAGTTGGTCGGACAGCCTTGCACGGTCTTTGCAGAACAGCCTTGCAAACTGAAATGCGGTTTGTTCAACGGACTTTCCGGCGAAGGCCGTGTGTGGCGAAAACAGTGCACGGTGGCATCGAGAGATGGGAGGAAGCTCTCAGTACTTAAAAACGCCGCCATCATGAAAGATGATCAAGGGAATATTATCGGCGGCATCGAATCTTTCGTTGATGTGACCGAACTTATAGAAGCCAGAATAGCCGCGGAAAATGCCAGCAAGGCCAAAAGCGAGTTCCTTGCAAACATGAGCCATGAAATACGCACCCCCATGAATGGCATCATGGGCATGACTGAGTTGGCCCTCAATACAGAATTGACTGAGGAACAACACGAATATTTGAGCGCGGTAAAATCTTCTGCTGAATCCCTGCTAAGCCTCATCAACGATATTTTGGACTTCTCAAAAATCGAAGCGGGCAAGCTGGAAATCGTTCCCATCAATTTTGCCCTTCGGTACTGCATCGACACGACCCTCAAGACTCTGGCCGTCACGGCCCAGAATAAAGGTTTGGAACTCGCCTGTCATATCCCATCGGACGTACCCGACCACCTTGTGGGCGACCCAGGCAGACTCCGCCAAGTCCTGATCAACCTTGTGGGCAACGCCATTAAATTCACCTCGGTTGGGGAAGTGGTGGTGCGAGTCGCATCATTGGAATTGCATGAAGACGAGACGGTTTTGGAGTTTTCCGTAACCGATACAGGAATTGGGATCCCCCCCGAGAAACAGCAGACGATCTTTGAGGCCTTCGAACAAGTAGATGGTTCGACGACTCGTTTCTATGGCGGCACTGGATTGGGTTTGGCCATCGCTTCCAAGCTCGTTGAGCTCATGGATGGGACAATAGGGGTGGAAAGCATTCCGGGCAAGGGTAGTACGTTTCGATTTACTGCGCGATTCGGCCTTCAAAAAGAAAAAGAGTCCTTGATCACGCCCATTGTTGCACCAGAATTGAAGGGCTTGCGAGCCCTGGTGGTGGATGACAACGCCACGAATAGGCTTATTCTCGTGGAAATGCTTGCCGCATGGGGCTTGAAGACAAGCGAAGTAGAGAGCGGCCGGGCTGCCATCGAGACTCTCAAACAAGCGCAGCAGGAAAATAATCCATACGCCTTTGCGCTCATAGACTACATGATGCCGGAGATGGACGGGTTCCAATTGGCGTCTATCATTCGGAAAGACCCTTCATTGACGAGCCTGATTGTCATTATGCTTACCTCTGTGGGCGAGCGGGGACATGCCAAAAAATGCAAAGATGCCGGGATCGCCGCGTATCTTGTCAAGCCAGTCAATAGTCAGGAACTTTTCGATGCCTTGACCATGACTCTCGGCAAAACTGACGCTCCCCAGGACAGGCGACCCCTCTTGACAAGACATTCTATTCGGGAAAGCCGAAAACGCCTCTCCATTCTCCTCGCGGAGGACAATCCTATCAATCGAAAGCTTGCGGTGAAAATGTTGGAGAATATGGGCCATACGGTAAAAACAGCGTTCAACGGTCGGGAAGCCGTTGAGGCCTTCGAGTCCCAGCATTTTGACCTCATCCTTATGGACATTCAAATGCCTGATATGGATGGCATTCAAGCGACAAGTATCATAAGAGAAAAAGAAAAGCTTCTGGGGACTAAGATCCCGATTATTGCCATGACTGCTCATGCCCTTGCAGGCGATCGTGAACGGTTTCTTGCCGCAGGCATGGATGGATATGTCTCTAAACCGATCACCGCAAAAGAGCTCTATGAGGCGGTGGAGAAATCCGGGAAAGAATTGTCTAAGGTATTGCAGCCTCTGTAAGGCATGATTGGAAATCCTAAACGTACGACGCGGGGCACGAATGAGATGAAGCCTGCATTGTACGTGGTTTCATGTCCACTTTAGGACCCTGCGCTACTCGCTCCCCCTTTTGAGAAAAGTGGTAAAAGAGGGAAACCCTCTCTCAAAGCATCGTTCTTGTTGACATCGCTGGGGTCCTTTCGCCTCTTTTACTCTTCACGCGCCATTCCGCATCTTGAGATTTTTCGAGTTTTATAGTATAATAAATGTGTTAACTGTAACAGGCTGAAATTATATGTAGTGATATGGGTGTGTCCGTTGGCCCACTATCTCTGAGACAACGTCTTTGGGATGGTCCTGGACGCCGAGTGCTCGTGCGGTATTGGAGTGAGATGTCTCCGAAGCAATATCAAAACTGCTTTGTTGTCTTCCGCGTTGACGAACGGCTGCTGGGGGTTCCCCTCGATTGCGTTCAGAGGGTGGTGAGAGCCGCTGAGGTGGCGCCCCTCCCCAAAAGCCCTCCTTGGGTATTGGGCGTACTGAATGTTCAGGGAACTCTGGTGTGCATCTTAGACACGAGGAGTCTTCTTGGTTTGGCTTCTCGAGAGGTCGAATTATCAGACCAGTTCTTGATCATCGCTCTTAATGCCAAACAAATCGGGCTGGTCGCCGATGAAGTCATCGGGGTCAGGCACTACGACTCCTCTCGCGTGACTGAAAGTGAAGATTTGATCGTCGAGTCACCCTTTATTCGGAGCATTGCCTTCGCAGAGGATACTGTCGCCTTCATTCTCGACACCTCGCTCATCGCGTCGCTGCAAGAGCGGCTGCCGAGCATTGGATCGGGAAAAACCGGGGGATTTGAACAGTGGCCATGAGTCTGGATGGTCTTGAGCGCCAATTAAGGGAACTCGGGAAAATCATTTCGGAAAAGATGGGCATTGATTTTGCCGATCGCAAGCTCCCGGATCTCCGTCGCGGAATAGAAAGAGCCGCCAAAGAGCTCGGACATAAAAACGGGGCGTCGTATGTGCAGTGGCTGCTCGAAACTCCCATGACCAAAGACTCCGTACAGGCACTGGCGGCGCATTTGACCATCGGAGAAACCTACTTTTTTAGAGACGAGAAGCTCTTTAAGGCACTCGAACAACGCATTCTTCCGGACATCATCAGGGAGGCCGGGAAGACCGCCAAAGTCATCCGAATCTGGTGCGCGGGATGCTCAACGGGTGAAGAACCTTATTCTGTGGCCATTCTCCTGCATACCGCGTTGCGAGACCTCTCCGCCTGGAATGTGACTATCTTGGGCACTGATATCAACACGAGTTCGCTGAGACGAGCCCAGGAAGGTATCTATACAGAATGGTCATTTCGAGGCGCGCCGGATTGGTTGAAATCGCGTTATTTCGTCAAGCAAAGCGACGGGCGCTATCGCTTGACCGATGAAGTCAGGAACCGGGTGACCTTTGCATATCACAATCTTGTTGAGGACCCATACCCTACTCTTATCAACAATACCAATGCGATGCACCTCATATTGTGCCGGAACGTCCTGATGTATTTCAACCCGGCAGTGAGACTTCGGGTCGTTGACCATTTTCACGCCTGCCTCGTCGATCGAGGATGGCTGATTGCCAGTCCCGCGGAAACTGCTCTGATAGATCATCCGTTCCTTAAAAGGATAAACGTTTTTGGAACACTAGCGCATCAAAAAGTGTGTGCAGCAGGCATCCTTTCACAACACAACGCATTGTCTGATCACGCGTTGCGTATGAAACCTTTCTGGGATGGTCCGGCCCTGGAAGCGAAAAACACCCCTGATACTGCGCCGACTATGTTTTTGTCGCATGAGTCTTCGGACACTTTGAAACACGAAACTTGTTCGCAAACGCCCGCGGGGATCGCGCAAGCTCTCGATTTTGAGGCAGCGCAAAGGTTGTACCTCCAAGGTCGCTATGAGGAATTGATGGAAAAAGTCTCCTCTATCGGGAGTTCAAACTCTGGGACGCGGATTGTCGACACAGGCGTCTTGGCGTTAGCGTCTCGCGCCTTTGCAAACACCGGCAGGCTCGACGAAGCCAGCCATTGGTGCCAAGAAGCGATCAAGGGCGATAAGACCAACCCTTCTTTGCGTTTTCTTCTCGCCACCATACTCCAAGAGCTGGGAGCGTTTGACGAAGCGATCAAAGCCCTCAAGACCGCAATCTATCTCGATCAGGATTTCGTCCCAGCTCATTTCGTCTTGGCAAATCTCGAGATGCGACATGGCAATATCAACATAAGTCGTAGGCATTTCAAGAACGTCTTGAAACTGTTAGAAAAATTCCAGGAGGACGTCCCTATCCCGGAATTAGAAGGGATGACCGTGGGAAGAATGAGAGACATCGTGCGCGCCATTTCTGGGGAATTGTAGCCATACGGGAAAAAGCTCGCAGAAAGGCTGTTAAACGACAGATGGATGAAGAAAAAAAGAAAGCCCTCAGACAGCGGGCGCGAGAGCTTGCCAAGGAGCCCTCACGCGAAGGCCTTTCAGAAGAGGGCACGCTGTATCTTGAGTTCAGGATTGGCTCTGAACGTTATGCCATAGATGCAGCGCGTATCAGGGAGGTGTACCTATTAAAGCGGATCACGCCGGTTCCCTGTACCCCGAGCTTCGTGTTGGGTATTGTCAATCTGAGAGGTCAAATAGTCTCCGTGATGGATATACGGGAAATTCTCGGCATCCGAGACTCGCCAATTTCGGATACGGCAAAAGTTGTGGTGATGTGCACCCCAGACATGGAGATAGCCATCGTGGTCGATGACGTCCTGGGCATACGAGTCATTTCTTCCAAGGATGTCACAGACGACCTCTCTTTGACGCAGACAGAGGGTATCGAATACATCGGCGGCGTCACACCGGATAGAACCATAGTGCTGGACGTCAAAAGACTTCTCTCTGCCGATAGAATGATCGTGAATGAGGCGGTCAGTTAGGCGCTCGGTTCTATGCAGGCGCATCTTCCATAGGAGTAATTTCATGGTTGCGTTCGCTCCAAAAAGCATGCTGGCAAAGCTGGTTGTCTTGCTCGTCCTCATATCGCTCGTTCCTACAATTATTATAGGAATCCTCGCGTTTCAAACGAGTCGCAAGGCATTGGAAGAGGCTACTCTGGAGAAGCTTTCACTCGTCACTGAGTTAAAGAGAGCAGAGATTGTGAGGTATTTTGAGGCGCTCAGAGGAATCGCTTTGTTTCTCGCGCAGGCAGCGCCTGTTGTTGCTGTATTCCAAAGTCCGGGAGCTGGCGCACCGCCAGTTCCAAAGGCAGATAGCCAAATGACGACTCCTCAAAAGCCCGAGCACGGAGAGTTGAGTAAGCTTCTGGGCGACTTTACAACGCACTTTTCCCCTGCGGGTCGCTCTATCGACGATGTGTTGCTGGTCGATGTCAACACGGGAGAGCTTGTTGCTAGTGTAAGGTCGAGGGATCAAAGATTCCCCAATGTGTTGAGAGCCCCTGTCAAGGAGAGCGGTCTCAGCCTCTTGGTCGCAAAAGTTGTGCAAACGGCCAAACCAGCGATAGTGGACTTCAGTCATTGCCCCTTGACTGGTTCTCTCTTGGCTTTTGTGGGCGCCCCAGTAGTCAACACACAAGGCTCAGTGGTGGGAGTCGTCGCGTTGGCCATTAGTGCCAAAAGGATCGATGAAATTATGGCTCAGACCGAGCGCATCGCAAAGGGCACGTCTTTTTACTTGGTGGGCCCAGACCTCCTTATGCGCTCTCAGCTCCCGGGAGAAGCAACCCCGACGATATTAAAAAAGAAGATGGATTTCGAGGCCACGCGGGCCAGTCTCAGACACGAATCAGGAACGGGCATCATGCCGGACGAAAAAGGCGAGTTGTCTCTCATCTCATACACCCATGTCGGTTTGAATGAAACCGCCTTACTGGGGGCAGAATTTGATTGGACGATTGTGGGAGATGCTGAAGTTTCTGATGTGTTGGCATCGGTCACACTGTTGCGTTATCGCATCATACTCATTGGAGGTTTACTCGCAATCATCGCTATCCTGGTAGCATACTTTTCCGCTCGCGCCATATCGAATCCGTTGATGGGTGGCGTCAACGTCTTGGCCTCGGCAGCAACTCAAATCTCCGCGACCGTCTCGCAACTTGCCTCGAGCAGCGCTCAGACCCTTTCTGCGGTGAGCCAGACTACCACAACGCTGGAAGAGCTTCGTCAGTCGGGACAACTCTCCAGTGAAAAGGCGAGAGCAGTGTCTGAGGATTCTCGGAAATCCCTTCAGGTAGCTCACACTGGCAAGCAGGCGACTGACGAAATTATCCGCGGTATGGACCTCATCAAATCTCAGATGCAAACCATAGGAGATACGGTAATCAAATTGAGCGAACAAAGCCGCTCCACAGAAGACATCATAGATGCAGTAAAGGACCTGGCAGATCAATCGAATTTGTTGGCCGTCAATGCATCCATCGAGGCAGCACGCGCCGGTGAGCAGGGCAAAGGTTTTGCGGTTGTGGCTGACGAGATCAAAAGTTTTGCCGACCAATCCAAAAAGGCTACCACCCAAGTTCGGACGATCCTCGAAGATATCCGGAATTCCATTAGCAGCGTCGTCATGGCCACAGAAAAAGGCGGCAAGGCCGTTGAGTCCGGAGTAAGTCAGTCAGAAGAAGCCGGTCACGCCATCCAAGCAGTGACCAAAAGCGTGCAAGAAGCTTCACAGGCATTGACCGTCATCGTAGCCTCCGCCGAGCAACAGGCGGTGGGAATCGATCAGGTCGCTTCGGCTATGGACAGCATTGATCAAGCAATGAGGCAGAACGTGGATGGGACAAGACAATTGGAGTCAGCCGCTCAGAATCTCAAGGATCTCGGACAAAAGCTTGCCGATCTCGTGCAAGGCCGATGAAAAACCACATGACCAGGTACGACACAAAAATGCTCGAACACAGGGACAGTCTGCATTCTCTCGCTGCCGCTGAAACGGAGGAGCGTTCCCCATGTTAAACCTCATCTCTCGGAGTCTCTTTGCAAAACTCCTTAGCTTGTTTCTTCTCGCCTCTCTCCTACCGTGTATTTTGCTCGGATACCTGGTCTTTTATGCAAGCCGCTCTGCGCTGAAAAAAGCCGTTTTTAGCGAACTGACTGCAGAACGCAACTTAAAAGAGAAGCAGCTTGTCTCGTTTTTCCTGCGAGCCACGGAAGACGCCCTCTATTTGTCACACGGCAGGGCATTGTCAGAATACATGGACATGGTCTCCACAGCCTCCAAAACCCCTGCTGCACAAAAGGAGCAGGCGCAGACGGACGGACAAGAAGACGTACAACAATTGAAATCCATTGTCGAAGATCGGCTGAAAAAATTCATAGATCAATATGGCACAGACGCATACGGATATGATGACATTGCCGTGATCAAAGCCCAAACAGGAGACGTGATATTCACTGTCAAGAAAAGAAAAGACAATCTTGCGAGTCTCTCCCAGCCCCCTCTCAAGGACAGCGGTCTCGCCAAGGTGCACAATCTCGTTGTGCGGACTGGAAAAAACGCCATGGTGGATTATACAATGTATCCGCCTGCCGATAAGCCCATAGGCTTTGTCGGAGCTCCTATAGTCAATCCAAAGGGCGAGCTGAAGGGAGTCCTGGCCCTTTATCTTGATGTCCGTCGCATCAACTCTATTATGTTGCCGGTGAGCGCCATGGGCCGAACGTGTCAAAGTTATCTCGTCGGCCAGGATTACCTGATGCGCTCCCAAGATAGATTTGCTTCTACTCCATCTGTCCTTGTCAAACGCATTGACATCCCTGCAGTGCAGAGAGCATTCGAACACAAATCCGGCACAGACGTCATGCCCGATCAGGTAGGCGTCGAATCGCTGATCTCCTATTCCCATTTGGGCTTGAATGAGAATAAGACCCTGAACGCAGATTTCGATTGGGCGATCCTCACTGACGTCGATGTCAGCGAAGCATTCGAGTCTATCAGTGACTTGTGGTACCGCATCATCATCATTACCGTGTGCATTGCAATTCTTGCGTTCGCACTGGCATTTCGTCTGGCAAAGAGCATCTCTGAACCCATATCGAGACTTTCTCACGATGCAGCCCAAATTAGCGAAGGCAACCTCAACATAGAAGTGTCAGTCGTTCCCAGAAAAGACGAAATAGGCGCTCTCATGACGTCATTTCAGGAAATGGTGAACAAGCTGCGAGAGCAAACAAGGCAGATACTTGAAGGGGTTTCCGTATTGGCCTCCGCCTCCACCCAGATATCGTCCACAGTGTCACAGGTAGCCGCAAGCAGCTCTGAAACTTCATCGGCCGTCACCGAAACCACTGCCACGCTTGAAGAACTTCGGCAGACCGGCCGCCTTGCCAGCGATAAGGCCAAAAACATCTCTGAGGAAGCGAAAAAGTCGGCTGAGACCGCGCAGACAGGGAAGAAGGCGACTGATGAAGTAATCGAAGGCATGAACCTTATTAAGGCGCAAATGGAATCCATTGGGGAGACGGTGATTCGTTTGAGTGAGCAAAGTCAGTCTATTGAAGAGATCATTTCTGCGGTGAAAGACTTGGCAGAACAGTCGAATCTTCTGGCAGTCAATGCTGCCATAGAGGCGGCAAGAGCCGGTGAACAGGGAAAGGGATTTGCCGTCGTCGCAGAAGAGATAAAAAGTCTTGCAGATCAATCCAAGAAGTCCACTGACCAGATCAAAAACATACTCGACGACATACGAAACTCCATCAGCGGCGTCGTCATGGCCACTGAGAGAGGCAGCAAGGCAGTAATCCAAGGGACGCAACAATCCATCCATGCGGGCAAGGCGATCGAAACGGTCACATCCAGCGTCCGCGATGCGTCTCAGTCCCTCACTGTCATCGTCGCATCGAACGAACAACAGTCCGTGGGCATCGACCAGGTGGCCATGGCCATGGACAACATAGACCGGGCCATGCAGCAAAATGTGGAGTCAACAAGACAATTGGAAGCCTCCGCTCGAGACCTCGAAGAACTCGGCCGGAAGCTCAAGATAATGGTGGAACGATACAAAGTATGATGCAGGCGGAATCTGATGGACAGGAAAGAAAAGGAATTTCTTAAGAAGCTCCGCGCAACCTTCAAGATAGAGGCTGAGGAGCACCTGGCCTCCATGTCGAGTGAACTTATTTCACTCGAGAATTCAGGAGACTTTGCGCAGCTTGCGTCGTCCATCGAAATTGTTTATCGGGCAGCCCACAGCCTCAAGGGCGCTGCAAGAGCCGTTGGAATGAGAGACGTTGAGTCTGTGTGTCAGTCCTTGGAAAGCGTTGTCTCGTCTATCAAAAAACAGGAACTCGCGCCCTCTCAAGTGTTTTTCGATGTGGCCCTCAAAACGGTGGACGCGTTGAACCAATTGGTGAACGAACAAGAGACCGTGCCTGTCGGCGACATTTTGAGGGATCTTGAGTCCCTCCTGCGAGACCGCGGGGAGCCTGGGGGAACTACACAGGAACAACTTGCTGTGCTTGAGCCCGCGCAGCCTGCCACTGAATCCAAAGGAATAGTGGCACCCGTGGCCGAAGAACTCTCCGAGCCTGTCAAGCCTCCCGAGTCCCCTGTCGGAAAACCTCAGCGCGAAGAGGATGGAGCCAAGCACATAGCGGGAGCTGTACAGAGACGCCTTCCCCAGAGCGACACCATAAGAATTTCCACGTCCCGCCTGGATGCCCTCCTCTATCAAGTCGAAGAGATGGTATCAATTAAAATCGCCGCAAGTGAGAGGCTTGCTGAATTGCGGGGCCTTGCAGGCCTACTGGAGGCCTGGGAGAAAACTTGGAAGCGTGTACGCGCTGATTTGAGACGATTTCAAGAGGTCTCCCAGCAGGCAAAGATCCCAGAAAAGGGATTAGAATCCGAGACCCTGCGGCTTCTCGACTATCTTGTAAAGCACGAAACCCTCCTCAAGGACGCTCTTGTCAAGACGAACCGTTTGTCCAAAAACGCTGAGAATGAATCACGCGCCATTGGCGGCATGATAAATGAACTCATGGACGACATGAAAACGTTGTTGATGATGCCGTTCGCGAGTCTCCTGGAACCGTTTCCAAAATTGGTCCGGGATATTTCTCACGACCAAGGCAAAGATGTGCTTCTTATCGTGGAAGGTCAAGAAGTCGAGATAGACCGCCGCATCCTCGAAGAAATGAAAGACCCGCTCATTCATTTGGTGAGAAACTCTCTCGATCACGGCATCGAAAAGCCTGAGGTAAGAATTCGCCACCGCAAGCCCCCGCAAGGCACCCTGCGGATCCAGGTGTCTCAACAAAGTTCAAACAAGATAGAAATACTTGTCTCCGACGACGGAGCGGGTATTGACCTCGCCAAGGTCAAGAAAGCCGCGGTGGCGCGAAAAGTCGTGTCAGAAAAAGAATTGGACGGGCTTACCGACCAGGAGGCGCTCGGCCTCATATTTCGGTCCGACGTCTCTACGAGTGACATCATAACCGACCTGTCAGGCAGAGGATTAGGGCTGGCAATCGTACAGGAAAAAGTGGATAAGTTAGGGGGGCACATCTCCGTCGAGTCCAATCCTCCTGAAGGCGCCTCGTTCAGGATCATCTTGCCAGTTACTCTGGCGACGTTTCGAGGCATACTGGCAGAATGCAATCAGCAATTGTTCGTGATACCAACTTCAAGCGTACAGCGGGTCGTTCGCATAAAGAAAGACTCTGTGCGGAAGGTGGAAAACCGCGACACCGTCGTCATACGGGGCCGCGTCCTGCTCTTCGTCTGGTTGGCAGCGGTGCTCAATATATCGAACGGGAGAGATCACAACGACGATGAGTTTATTTCGGCTGTGGTGTTGAACGCAGGACAAAGGGCTGTGGCCTTCGGCATTGACAGAATTGTGAGCGAACAAGAGGTCATCGTCAAAGGGTTGGGCAAGCAGCTTGCAAGGGTGAAGAACGTGGCGGGCGCCACTGTATTGTCTTCCGGCGAGGTCGTGCCCATCCTTAACGTATCAGACCTGGTCAAGTCGGCGTTGAGTCATCGCCCTGTTGCTCCCAAAGTCGCGCCTAAAAGGGCGGACGCGAAAAAAAAACGCTCCCGCATTATCGTGGCTGAAGATTCGATTACCTCGCGCACCCTTTTGAGGAACATACTCGAGTCAGCGGGCTATGAGGTTGAAACCGCAGTGGATGGCTTGGAAGCCTGGCAAATCTTGCGAACGCGGAATTTTGACCTTCTTGTGTCTGATGTGCAGATGCCCAAAATGGATGGTTTCGAGCTGACGGAAAAAATTCGAGCGGATAAAAAGCTGGCGGAACTACCGGTTGTTCTTGTAACATCTTTGGAGTCCCCAGAAGATAGAGAACGAGGAATAGAAGTGGGCGCCAGCGCCTATATAGTCAAGAGCAGTTTTGATCAAAGCAACCTTCTGGAAGTAGTCGGCCGTTTGGTCTAAAGGCCGTTGTGTGGGATGATCAAGTTACTTATTGTAGATGACTCGGCAGTAGTTCGGGAGGTGCTCCGGCATATCTTTGGGTCGGACCCTGATATTCAAGTCGTCGGCGCGGTAACCAACGGGTTGGAAGCCGTTGATTTTGTGACCAAAATGCGCCCTGACGTGATCACCATGGATATAGACATGCCAAAGATGGGGGGATTCGAAGCCACACGAAAAATTATGGAGAGCAACCCTGTGCCCATAATTATTTTGACGGCAAGCTGGGATCCTCATGACGTAACCAAAACTTGGAAGGCGATGGAAGCGGGAGCCGTCCATGCCCTTGAAAAACCCTTGTTCGTCGGGGACATCGATCACAGCCCTGAGGTCAAGAATCTGATCCAAACGGTCAAACTGATGTCCGAAGTCAAGGTGGTGAGGCGGTGGCCAAAAAAGCCTGACACTGCGCCAAGAAGGGCAGTCCCAGAAAATCACGACAATCTCACTGGGCGGGACATTGACATCGTTGCCATAGGCGCATCGACAGGTGGTCCCCCTGCCGTCAAAACGATACTTTCGCCGCTTCCTGAGTCTTTGCCTGTTCCTATAGTATTGGTGCAACACATCGCTCCAAATTTTTCAAAAAGTTTCGTAGAATGGCTCGATCAAGCAAGCCCCTTGAAAGTCAAATTAGCATTTCACGGAGAGAGAATGCTGCCTGGCTGCGTATATGTAAGTCCTGACCAACGCCATATGAGGGTTGAACGCTCTGGGAGGATTTCTCTAACCAGCGATGAACCGGAAAACGGTTTGCGGCCGTCAGTATCGTATCTATTCCGATCAGTAGCCCATGTATATGGCAGCAGGGCGTTGGGAATCCTGCTGACTGGTATGGGACGTGATGGCGCGGAAGAATTGCGGCTGATGAAACACCTTGGGGCGACGACCATAGCCCAAGACAAGGAAAGCTCGATCGTCCACGGAATGCCTGGCGAAGCCATCAAATTGGGCGGCGCTTCGTTCGTTCTCCCGCCGGAAAAGATTGCCATTATGCTCGCTTCCCTTGCTCATCGGAGACATCTCACATGAACTCTCAGCTTTCCTCGCAAAACCTAGACTCGACGCACGATGAGCAGGAAATATTGATCGTCGAGGATAGCCCGACTCAGGCCGCAAGACTCCAATTTATTCTGGAAGAACACGGCTTCAAGGTCTCGTGGAAACCCAACGGCAAAGCCGCACTCGAATATTTGAAAAGCAACCACCCCACACTGGTCGTCAGCGATGTCGTGATGCCGGAGATGGACGGATACGCACTGTGCTCCAAGATCAAGCAGGACGAGAAACTCAAAGACATCCCCGTCATACTGCTCACTGCGCTCTCAGACCCCAGCGACATCATAAAAGGGTTGGAAAGCGGTGCAGACAACTTTATCACCAAGCCGTACCAAGAACGATTTCTCATCTCTCGTATTCAATACATCCTGATCAACAGGGAGTTGCGGAGCAAATTCCCCACTGAAATGGGGATCGAGATCTTTTTCGCAGGGAAAAAACATTTCCTTGCCGCAGACCGCATTCAGATCATCGATCTGTTACTTTCTTCCTACGAAGCAGCGGTCGAACAATTTCGGGAGTTGGAAAACGCTAATTGGGAACTCGCCAAGGCGACAGAAACAGCTGAAGCCGAGGCTCGCAAACTCCGCGCCCTCATCGAGGCCATGGACGAAGGAGTCGTCTTTGCAGACACAAACGATGTCATCACCGAAGCCAACGAGTGGTTCATTCAGCAGGTCGGCGTCACTCGCAAGGACATCATTGGCAAGGAACTTTGGGAATTTTTTGATCAATCTCATATAAATTCCATGTTGAAGAATCGCATCAACGCGTTCAAATCCAGCACTACACGAGATCCGCTCATCCGTACTCTTACGCTGTTTGGAAAAGAGGTGTCTTTTCGCGTTCAACCGATCTTCGACAGTCGTTCCTACAGAGGGGTCATATTCAATATCGTCGATGTGACTGACCTGGTCGAAGCACGCAACAAAATGGAGCAGGCAAGCAAGGCCAAGAGTGATTTCCTCGCAACCATGAGCCATGAGATTCGGACCCCCATGAATGGCATCATCGGTATGACAGACCTGGCATTACAAACAAATCTCGATAATGAACAAAGAGAATACCTCTTGGCTGTCAAAGAATCCGCTGAAGCTTTGCTTACTCTCATCAACGACATCCTCGATTTGTCCAAAATCGAAGCGGGAAAGTTTGAACTCGCGTTCGTGGACTTCCGTCTGCGGGAATTCCTCAATCGGGTTGTTACCACCTTGAATGTGCAGGCAAGAGCTAAAGGACTTCTTCTCAGCTCGCAGGTCGCTCCGGAGGTCCCCGATTTCCTCTTGGGAGACCCAGGCGCGTTGAGGCAAATTCTGATGAACCTTCTCGGCAATGCTATAAAGTTCACTGATCAAGGAGGGGTCTGCATCGAGGTCCTGCTCGAAAAAGCAACCAATGAGCAGGCGGTTCTCCACTTTGTCGTCGCTGATACCGGAATTGGCATCCCTCCCGAGCAAACAGCACGGATTTTTGAACGCTTTGAGCAGTTGGATTCTTCTACAACCCGCAAATACGGCGGCACAGGGTTGGGGCTGGCCATATCTAATCAGCTCGTCCACATGATGGATGGCAAAATTTGGGTCGAGAGCGAACCTGGAAAAGGCAGCAAATTTCATTTTACCGTGGTGCTTGGGCTTCAGCGCGATGTCTCCGCAGCCGCCGTAATGGGCCCCGCCAGCCTTAGAGACCTGCGAGTCCTCATTGTGGATGACAATGCAAACAATAGAGCTCTCCTCGAACGCATGTTACTCAACTGGGGCATGAGGCCCTCAACCGCCCCAGGGGCCAGGGACGCCTTGCAGGCTGTTCGACAAGCAGCCGCTGCAGGATTGCCGTACGATTTCGTCATCACCGATCTGGCCATGCCAGAAATGGATGGGTTTGATTTGGCCAAGGCCCTTACCCAAGAACAACCCGACAACACTAATCTCAAGATATTACTCCTCACCTCAATGGGGACCCGAGGCGACGCAGCAAAATGCGTGCAAGCAGGCATTTCAGCGTATCTGCATAAGCCCGTCAATGAATTTGAACTCCTCGACGCAGTGCTGCACGCAAGAAGACAAGCCACCACAGGGAATGGTCAGCTCCCCCTTATCACTCGCCATTCTCTACGAGAAAGCAAGAAGACCCTTAAAATATTACTCGCGGAGGATAACAAGATAAACCAGGTCCTTGCCCAGAGGCTTCTTGAGAAATGGGGACACGAAGTCCGCGTCTGTAACAATGGCAAGGAAGCCGTCGAAACCTCTGCAACTCAAGATTTCGATCTTATTCTCATGGACGTCCAGATGCCTGAAATGGATGGCATCCAGGCAACCCGCTCCATCCGGCAGAGGGAGAAAGCCACGCAAAAACACGTCCCCATTTTCGCCATGACTGCCTATGCAATGGAATCTGACAAAGAAAAATGTTTGGCAGCCGGCATGGATGGATACGTCTCAAAACCAATTAATACCCAAGAACTTTTTCAAACCATCGAGGCGCTGACCGGTGAGGAAACCTGATTCTTGAGACCGTTGATCTGGAGCGCTTCCGAAAGCATCAGCGCAACAAATACAAAAGGCCATTGATGTCATAATCCCTTATCCTGTTTCTGGAAGGTTTTGTTGACATAACAGTGCTATCAGATTATAATTACAGCATAGTATCTTGTACTCTCGGGCTTGCCCCCGAATGCGTCGCCTGACCGCAAGGGATGTTCCCATGAAGAAATGCCTTCTCTTTTCGCTTATCGTGACAGCGATCTTCCTCGGATTGTGCGCGTGCACGACCGAAATCCCGCAGAAACCTTCCTCCGAACCTGCGGCAAACCAGAAATTGGTGTCGGATCTCCAGGACACCATAGCGCAAGCGCGGGAAAACCTCGAGAAGGAAAAGGAGCGCAACGCGCAGTTGATGCAACGCGTTCAGTCGCTCTTGGAGGCGTTGACAGAGGCCGAAAAGCGATTCAGCAGCCTCCAAAAGGGAGAAGCGTCAGACACTTCGCCCGAAGCCGAGCGCAAGAGAATCGAACTCATGGGCGCGAAGGCCCTCGCCGAGTTCCGTGCGGAACAATTTCGACGTCGTTTGGATGAGTTGAGCCAAGACCTCGATGCCAAAGAGAAGGAGTTGGAGACCATAAGGCAAAATGCCCGTCAGAAGGATGAAGAGGTGCAGCGTTTGCGTAAGGCCATCGAGGAAATGCAGGTAGCTGAAAAAACGAGGACGCAGGAACTCACGGCCCGACTCGAGCAGATATCTCGAGACCTCCAAGAACGAACCACGGCGGCAGAGCAATTCAAGAAGGACCTGGACGAGAAGAACGAACTGTTGGCCGCTCTGAAAACCGCAGTGGCCGATGCATCAAAACTTAAGACAAACGCTGAAGCGGAAATCGCGAGACTTACCGACCAACTCGCTGGGGTGACCAAGCAGTTGGAGGATACGCAGGCCCTCGCAGCCCAACAGCAACAAGAACTTGCCGCAAATCAAAACCGACTGGCGCAATCGCAGCAGGAAATTCAGCGCTTGGCTCAGGAGGTACAGACCTGGCAGCAGGAAACCCAGCGAGCTCAGCAAGAGATAGAACAAATGAAAGCCGTCGCCCAGGGCTATGCCGAGCAAGCTGAAAAATACAAGGCCGAGAATGAGCGATCGAAACAAGAAGCAGAGCAATTTCGCGCAGAGTCCAATAGGGCGAGAGACGAGATTGTGCAGTTTCGGGTCGAAACTGACCGCGCGAAACAGGAAGCCCAAGACTTGAGAACAAAGGTTTGGGAGCTTTCGCTTAAACTGCAGGCCATGGAGGCGAAACTCCACCCTCCTCAGCCAGATCAGCCTTCCAGCGTCGATAAACTGTTGGATCATCCTGTGATCATCAGGGAGCAGGAGCCGACCTCAAATCTCTACTGAGTTGTTCCCAAACTCGTTCATCGCAACGTGACGTCGTCGGAGGACGCGTGGGCATGAAATCCCTGAAATATCTCGCTACCTCGGAGGAGATAAGGGCCTTCGACGCGGCTGCCATCAACGAATATGGCATTCCCGGCGTCGTCCTCATGGAGAACGCGGGACGGACAACGTTCCAAATCTTGTGCGGGACGCTTGCCAAATCAATCCATGAATTGAAGGCAGTGGTGGTCGCTGGTCCGGGGAACAATGGGGGAGACGGCTACGTGGTCGCCAGATATTTGCTTAACAACGGGGCTGAGGTGCGCACCTATCTCTTAGCCCCCAGGGATAAGATCAAAGGCGACGCCCTTATAAACCTCTCCGTCCTCGAAAAGATGACTGATCAGATTTATGCGGTACGCGACCTGTCAGCGTTGAAGGAGGCTGCCGCTCACTGGTTAGAAAGCGACGTCATTGTGGATGCAATTTTGGGTACAGGCCTTGCCGCTGACGTCCGATCGCCGTACCGAGAAGCCATCGACTTGATCAATGAGACCAAGGCCTTCAAGGTAGCCATTGACATACCTTCGGGACTCGACGCAAATACCGGCAAGGTCCTCGGTACAGCGGTGAAGGCCGACCTCACAGTCACATACGGTTTTCAGAAAGTTGGAATGGCTCTATACCCGGGTGTGAGCTACTGTGGTCGCATCCATGTGGTGGATATTTCCATTCCGCGCCCTGCCGTGGAGAAGCGCCCGCCGCAGGCGATATTGTACGACGGCCCAGACTTTCACGCCTACTTAAAAGTCCGCTCCAACCCTGAAAACCACAAAGGATCTTTCGGACATCTGCTTGTGGTGGGAGGCTCTCCAGGGAAGACCGGCGCCCCAACAATGGCTGCACGAGCTGGGTCTCTCGTTGGAGCTGGGCTCGTGACTGTCGCGGTTGCAGCTTCTCTCAATCCCATTCTCGAAACCAAGTTGACCGAAGAGATGACCGAGCCCCTCCCTGAGACGGCGATGCCGGGATATCTCGGCGAGGAATCCGCTCAGCGGGTGCTGGAATTGTGCCAAGGGAAACGCTGTGTGGTGCTGGGACCGGGGCTGTCGAACAGGAAGGAGGTGCTGAGTCTTCTGGAACGAGTCCTCGCAGAGTATTGCGGTTCGATCGTGATTGACGCAGACGGTCTCAATGCCCTGGCCCATAATTTGGAAGCTGTCAAGAAAACAAGGGCGACGGTCGTGCTCACCCCTCACCCCGGCGAGATGGCGAGGCTGACCGGCCTGTCGGTGCGTGAGGTCCAGGAGAATAGAATATCAGCTGCACGAGACACAGCGAATCAGTCAAAATCATGGGTCATCCTCAAAGGCGCGCGAACCATCACGGCTTCTCCTCAAGGGCGCGTCTTTATCAACACCACGGGTAGCTCTTGGATGGCGTCCGGCGGACAAGGGGATGTACTCAGCGGCATCCTCGGGGGGCTATTAGTTCAAAACATACCGGTGGATATCGCATTGCCCCTCGGGGTCCATATCCATGGACTCGCAGCTGATAATGTCGTTCTGAAACGAGGCCCTTCGCCGGTCGTGGCAGGAGACGTCATCGCCGAACTGCCCACAACATTGGCCGAACTGGCAAAGGCAGAGGCCGACGCGCGCTCATCTTTAATTCCGACATAGAGGAATTCGCCAAATTCATCACTAATTAGGAGCGTGCCCCATGATTACGTCATCCTCACGAAAGTGGGGATCATAACAAGTTCTCTCGATTTCCATTTTCATGGGAATGACAATTTGACATGTCATTAGTTCGCAATTCCTTTTCAGAATGGTTATAGCAGGAAGGAAAATCCTCGCCACTCAAGAAAAAACCTCCTCCCCTCCACATTCACCACGCAAGAGAGAGGTTGCCAGCAGCCGGCAAATCTTCTTGACACAGACCTCCCACAAGGGATACTTTGCGCTCCCAACAATCTACACCCTTTTCGCAGGGGTTGACGCCCGTGCAGATAACTCCTTTAGCAAGCGGCAGTTCGGGAAATTCGTTTCTTGTCCAGGATAAGGGTTGCTCGATACTGGTGGACGCCGGACTGACCGCCAAACAGATTACAGAACGGCTGGATCAAATTGGCGTAGATCCTTCGTCCCTGCGGGCTATTCTCGTTTCCCATGGCCACTCGGACCACGTCAAGGGCGTGGGCGTCTTGTCACGCAAATACAAGCTCCCACTGTACATGAACAGCGGGACGTGGGAAGAAATCCAGCACTACGTCGGGAGGATACACAGCCTAGAGTTGTTTGAAACTGGTCGCGCCTTCCAGGTGGCGTGTTTCAAAGTCCATCCTTTTTCCGTGCCTCATGACAGCGCTGAACCTGTGGGCTTCAGAATAAGCGCCGGGCCGGCCCGTCTCGGCATCGCAACAGACTTGGGTTCCATAACCAGCCTGGTGACTACGCTGCTCCAGGATTTGCAAGTCGTGGTGCTTGAGAGCAACCATGACCTGCAAATGCTTCGAGACGGCCCATATCCTTGGGAACTTAAACAGAGAGTGAAGGGTCGTTTGGGACACCTCTCGAACGTCGACTCCGGACGCATACTCGAACGCATTGCGTCCGACGAACTGCAGGCGGTTATCCTCGCGCACATTTCGGCTACGAATAATCGACTCGAACTGGCAATGGAGTCGGCGAAACATTCCTTAAAGGCCTTTCTCGCAAGGCGCGGGACGATCTACTGCGCCCTTCAAGATCAGGTCGGGCCGACTATCGCGTGGTAGCTCATCGGCAGCCAAGCCCCAGCGCTGCTGTTTTCAAGACTTTCCCCTGTGTTAGGAGCTCTCGAAATAAATCACGAATGGCGCCCGAGGCTCCGCTATGTCATCCTTACGAAAGTGGTGATCCATAGGGGGTTTCCTGGATTCTCATTTTTACGGGAATGACCAGCGTATAGCCATTTCGTGATTTCTGTTGAGAACGGTTGTAGATTCCAAAAAACGACAAGCGTTCTGTATCACTCCATGAATCAAATACCGCCGATCAATTATTGGTGAACCTCCTGGCTATTTTCATTTGTCAGATCCGCTTGATTTGTGCTATAAGATTCGCTGTTACGTGTTGAGAATCGTCTATGAAGAATCTCGGCGCAGGGCAAACCTCCTGATACCCGTCGTGGCCCTGCGTGCTATGAGTCAAGAAAGAGGCAACGCGGCCCCTGTAATCAGGCGATTCTTTTTCATATCACGGCGGCTCTGGCTGGCGTTGGCATCACGCTCTTGATAAAGAGCAAAAGGAGAAGAATCGTCCCAGGAACGGCTGCGGACGCAATTGGCTATGAGCGCGATGGCAAGCGCTTTCAAGGAGCGTATGAACAAGAGCACACACGGATTTACTATCGCTGAATTGATGGTAGCCATTGCCATCATTGGCATCTTGTTAGCCATTGCCCTTCCATACTACTCCCATTATAAAAAGACCTCATGTGATCAAGCCGCGTTAGCCGACCTCTATAACCTCAAAGCCGCCGTGCACAAGAAGCTCACTGACGACCTGATGAACACCTCATCTGTGGTGGCCACCACGGATGCGGATGTGAGTAGTGCCGTGGACGCCGTGTTAGCGGATACCAGTGGGAAATACGGGTTCCCCGGACCGACCACAAAATGCGGCGTCACACTGGCCAACAAGGAAGGAACGGTGACTGCCAGTACTTCCCAGGGCACAGAACAAGGCGTACGAGGTTGGACGCTCCGCATGTCCGGCGGAAAGGATCCCGTTCCTGTGGGCGCGCAAGAAGGCGGCGGGGGAGGCGGTCAGGGAGGGGGATCGGGCTTGAGTCCGTTTCCTGGTTGTACGTCAAAATACTGAGTTTTTGCCATGGCCGTTGGCAGCAAAAGTGGCCAAATAACTCTAACCGGGCTCTACATAGGCTCTATGCGCCCGTTTTTCAGTTTATAACCTTGGAGAGCCGTGCGCGCGACGAACTCGTGATCATGGGAAATGATCAAATATCCAAGCGCTGACCGCAGGAGGATCTGAACAAGCCGTGCGGTGGTTTTTTCGTCCAGTCCCGATGTCGGTTCGTCGAGAATGAGGAACTGGGGTTGCATCGCCAGGACCGTGGCCAACGACACAAGCCTTTTCTCCCCCCCGGAGAGTTTATAGGTGATCCGCTCTTCGAACCCGTCGAGATCCAGGGAATTCAGCGTCTCTGTCACGGTCCGCCGGGCCTGTTCAGGCGTCTGCCCGAGATTGAGCGGGCCGAATGCCACATCCTCGATCACCGTCGGACAAAAGAGTTGATCGTCGGAATCTTGAAACAAAAAGCCTATCTTGCCGCGAATCTCGGCGAAATCCGCCTCAGTAACCCTTTTCTTGCCTAACATGTGGATCTCTCCAGACTGCGGCCTCAACAAGCCCATGATGATATGGCAAAGTGTTGTCTTGCCGCTCCCATTAGATCCCACCAGGGCGATTCGATCTCGAGGGCCTATGTGGAGGTTGAGACCGTTCAGAACAATCTTCGTACCATACCTAAACACTATGTCTTTCAGATGTATCATCATCTATTCCCAGAATCTCTTGTGCAACGAAAGACTCTGAACGGCGCGATCCGACGAGCCCAGGTCTAGCGAACTGCCAAAAGGGCTAAGCTGAACGCGAGGGACGACAAAGCCAGCGCGTAATCATGCCGTTTCATCTCATAATGGTGCAGTATATAAAACTTTCCTTTGAACCCCCGACACCTCATGGCATTGAGTATGCGTTTCGACCTATCGAAACTTCGAATAAGCAGCATGCCCACAAGATACGCGTATGACCGATACGTGTGAATATTGGTTCTGGGCTTGAAGCCTCGCATCTTCATGGCGTTGACCAGTCGATGATACTCATCATGGATTACATGGATGTACCTGAAACAGAAAAAGAAAAGGTGCACCAGCTTATCGGGCATCCCCAAGTGACTCAAGGCATGTACAAGCGTGAAGACCTGGGACGTACCCAAGAGCCCAAGCCCCATGAGGATGATCGAATTCGATTTCACCGTGATCAAAAGGGCTTGAAGTATCCCCTCCCGCTGGATACTTAGCGGCCCTAGGGTAGAGAGCGTCTCGCCTCGAGTGGTAAACGGCAAAAACACCCATATAAAAAGGATAAAGCCGTTGACGATTGCTACACGCACGAACACGGCTCTGAGATCCAAGCGCGCCGCCAGGATAAGAAAAAGAGGAAGAAGAATGCTCAACAAAGATGAGCTGAGACTGTTATTCAACGCGACCAACACGGAAAAGACGACGGCAATCACTATCTTTATACGCGGATCCAGGCGATGAACCCACGTGTTACCAAGGGCAAACTCTTCTAATTCCATTGGCAAAACGCTTTCTGTCTCCTAAGGCTTGTCCGGACGCTTCTTACTCCAGAAGAAGGCCGAGACCCCGACTATGCCGAATATCCATCCAATGCCGCCAATGATATCAGTCATCTTCGGGCCCCTCATTTTTTCCTCCAGCATGATCTTCTCGTGATTGCCAAGCATGCGAACAATGGGGGCAAGCTTCTGATCCAATACGGTTTCCAGACTCCGGCGCAACGCGGCTTCGTCCATGACGGGCGAAGCAGAAACTTGAGCCGTCTCCCTGGACGCGGCCTCCAGCGGCGCCTCCACGGCCTTCGCGCCCGGCGCCGTGGCAGGCCGCGCCCCGGCCTCGCTGGGCTGCGCGGTGGAAGCGGGTTCTGCAACGCCCGTGGCGCGTTCACCCTTAGGCTGTTCTGACGATTCTTTTTTCGGCGCACGAGGGATATCCGATTCAGGAAGCGTATATTCTCCGCGATGCCCCATCTCGGCATTGAGGACGATTTTCAAACCGCCTTTGAAAGGCGGCAATTCCTTAAGCTTGAAAGAAAAAATCCCTTTGGTATCTGTCTTGCCTTCCAATAGCTTCCTGCCTGTCACGTCAAACACTTCCACCTGGCAATTCTGCGCCTTGACACTGCCGCTGAAATACCCTTCCACCACGACTTGGTCGCCTTCAACGTACGCAAACACGTTGACTTTGTGGGCTTCGACGTGGGGCACAAAGGTCGCATTGAGCAAAACTGCCAGCGCAATGAGCCCCGACACGAGGCGCAGGATTCTCGCCGCTGATAACGCCGCTACTCTCACGATTTCCTATCTCCTTTCACAGCTCTAGATAACAGTGAGTTATTGCGCTTCTCCGAGGTACTCACGAATTCGACGCCCCGCCTGTCATTCCGACCGAAGTATCGAGACTTGGCGCCGGCGCCTACGATGGTAGAAAGGCTCATATCAATTCGAGCAACCTCCTGTTTTATCCTTTCCCACAGCTTCCCATTCTCTCATTTCGAGTACTTTGCTCCCTGTCATTTCGAGCCGTCCCCCGTCTGTCATTTCGAGCGAAGCGAGAAATCTTGGCCCAGCCAGAAAGATTTCTCAGTCGCAAGGCTCCTTCGAAACGACATAAATGTCGCGGCGTCTCCCTCTCGTTCGAGCCTTGCCCCTTCGAAATGACAAGCGTTCACCTCGCTAACCGCCATAGCGGTTTTGGAAAATACTCACGAACTCGATGATGTGAACCTCAATCCGACAGAAATTTCGAGAACCCATGCGCCACATCTCTCGCTACGCCGCTAGACTCCTCGTCGCTCTTACCCCGTGAGCATCTCCGGTCGCGTCTTTCGGATGAACTCCACTACAAATATGGTGATGAAACCCTCAATGATCATAATGGGAATGTGGGCTGCCACAATGAGTTTCGCCGCCGCATCCATAGACTCGCCCAAGGCAAGGACAAGCGACGCTGCCACAAGAAGACCGGCCAGCAGTATCGCGCCTGCGCCGGCTGCAAACTCTGCAATGCTCCGCGCTACTGGAGACGAACTCTTCACAACATATCGGCATACGAAACCCAATGCGACAGCGGGAAAGGCCATGTTGAACGTATTGATTCCCAATGTGGTCAACCCGCCGAATTCAAAAAGAACGGCTTGCAATGCGAGTCCCACGAAGATGGCAGGAAAGGCGAGCCAGCCAAGCAAGATGCCGCAGAGCCCGTTCATCACGAGATGAGCCGCGGAGGGCCCCACGGGGACGTGAATCAACGAGGCAACAAAAAAAACCGCCGACAAGACCGCGACTTCTGGGAGCTTCTCGTAATCCATTTTTCGAAGTCCGATGGCGAGTCCTGCAACGGTGAGCGCTGCGCCTGCTCCGAGTACCGGCGCTGATAATACCCCTTCTGAAATGTGCATGGTCCCGTCACTTCCTCCTGAAAAATGCGACGAACGCTGCATCTCGACAGCCTTGTTGCGCCACGGCGTCGAGACGCGGGCGGATATGCATGACGCACATCTTGAGGCCTGAGCCGCAGAGATATTGTTACATTATTGCCTAACGTGCTATGAGTCAAGCCCCACTCATAGCAAAAAAAAGAAAAGAATGCACCCGAATCGGTTGTCTGAAACTTTTTTGGGAAAAAGCGATAGGCCCTTGGAAAGAAAAAATGACCTTTGTGCCGAGAAATGAGTTGACAGGGGGAGGCGTAATGCTATGATTAACGCATACGTGTTACATGCAGCTTGGTTGACTCGGGAGGATGGAATGCATATCCAACGACGCTTTGCGTTCTTGGCTCTCAGCATCGTGGTGAGCTTCGGGATGCTGAACACCGCGAACGCATGGGAATTCAGCTTGAAGGGGTCGTTCAACTGGACGTACGAATGGTACGACCAGATGGGAGAAAAGGGATTTTTCGGTCGCTACAACGTGGACAACGGCGTCGCCACAAGGGCCCAAAACCTCAACTTCTGGAATGGGGGCCAATTCGACACGAACTTTGTCACGGGCTCGAGTTCCGGATGGTCATATTTCAATGTGGAGTTCGAGCCCGAGATAAAGATCAACCCAGCGATACGGATGAGGGGATTGTATCGCTTGGGCACCTTGGGAGATCCTGCGGCATCCAGCTACCACACCCAGAATTCCCCTGGGACCAAAAACGCATTTAGCCAGGGACAGTGGACGCAATTTTGGCTCACGGCCAACACGCCATGGGGCGTGTTCGGCGTGGGCAAACGGCCGTGGACGTTCGGTACAGGGCTCCAATATGACGGTTCCGACGCAGCTACCACCGAATCTATTGTTCTCGCCGTTCCCTACGGACCTTTTGATTTCGGGATTGGATTTTATCCGTACCGATTCGTGGGCAGCTCAAGTATTCTTAGAGAGCGCCTTATCAGAAACAGGGTGGCCGCGGAAGCCGCATACGGCGACCCTTATGATCTGCCCCATCATTACTCAGCTAACGATGACATGAGGACGCCTAGTCAATACTTCAGTAGGGCAGATCGAAGCGGATCGTTTTCGACAGATTTCCTGGTGTTTGTGAGCTATTCAAATGGCCCAATGCAGTTCGGGGCTCTGGCGTCACTTGGCGGGTACCACATTGGACCTGAGGCTATCCTAGTGGCAGACGACAATCCGTCCCCCGTGATCCGATTAGACGCGCAGCTTAACCACGGGACAATATTTCTAAAATATAATAATGGGAGAGTCTTCTTGAATACAGAGGCGGCGTGGCTTTACTGGATCGACCGGTACCAACCGCGCAATGGCTTCCCAGGACAGAACCAGGACGCTGACAGTGACTGTGTGTATATGCCCTACACCCGCTACATCGAGCAGTGGCGCGGCATGCTGGAGGCAGGGGTCTTTGCCGGTCCGGCGAAGGTCAGTTTCATTACCGCGTGGTCTCCGGGGCCTGATAGACGGGCCGGGAGATACATCGACCGTCAGCCGGCCGCCTTTGTGTGGCATCCGTCTTATGACACTCATCTCGGCAACTTCAGCGTCTTTCGGACCTACAGCTACCTGTTTTCCTATGATTACGGGTCCGGTCTGAATGCCTATAATCTGTCAGGGGATGGATTTTTAAGAGACGCCTTTGTGTTGGCCGGGCGTCTTGACTACGCGATTGCATCAAACTTGAACATGTTCGGAACCCTCTTTTGGGCCCAAAGGACATCCCATGGCTATCCGTGGGGGGTGCTCTATCCACACTGGGGGGATGGAGCGGATGGTAATGTACACTTCGACCACGTGAGCCCGGGCCCTCTCAACATACCAGGGAATACAAGTCCCAATCAGCAAGACCTCACCGGAGTTCCAAATATTCCTCAGCGAGAACTTGGTTATGAAATCAACATCGGGTTCGACTGGCAGTTCCTCGAAGGCTGGCAGTGCGGTATGGTGCTGGGCTATTGGGCGCCCGGGAAGTGGTTTAATTATGCGTGCGTGGACAGGTCAGTGACAGCTTGGAACAACGATACTGTTTACAACGGTGCACGTCCGAATAGAACCATCGATCCCATCATCGGCGGGGAATTTTCGATGAAATTTGAGTTTTAAGCACGCTCACGTTTTGTTGCCTCACAGAGGGGAGGGAGGAATCGGAATGAAAAGACGTAAGGCTCTCATGATATTTCTGGCCCTTGGCATAGCTATTTCCTTAGAATTTTCAGCTGGCTTGACCGCGAATGCCGCTCATCAGGCGCATATCCTGAACCACCAGGTCTCTTCCGCGGCGATGTTCACTGGTCAGCTCGGCTCAGATGCGCAGTTCATTCGACTGGCGAGAGGCAACGGCGATGCCGACAAAGACAAGGGCAAAATAGGAAACGGGGACAAATCGGACAAGCCCGATTTGAGATATGTTGACTGGTCCAAATCTTCTTCCGTCCAGAAAAAGAACGGCAATGGGAACGGAGAGGAAAAAGGGGAAGACGATGAGGACGAGGGCGAAAAAGAAGAGCAAGAAAAAGACGAAGAAGAGGGCTTTGACCGGCTCTGGGATGTGGTGCATTATGGATGAGGGAGCCAGGCCTTCGCTTCACGCTGAACACAACGATTGACAATAGAAGGAGTAATAACCATGTGGACGCATTATTTGTTCAGAACACTGAGTCTCGTCACGTTGTTGGTCATGCTTGCGGCTCAAATGAGTTTGGCCCATTTTGGGATGATCATCCCGTCCAACGATGTGGTGGGTAAGGATGATAAGAAAGAAATCGGCCTCTGGCTGCAGTTCACCCATCCCTTCGAGGGCGGGCCGCAAATGCAGCTCGACAAACCTGAAAAATTTGGCGTGGTGGTGGGCGACAAGGTCCAGAATTTGCTCGACACATTAAAGGAAAAGAAGGTGGAAGGGAAATCCACGTGGGAGGCCGATTACAAAATCACAAGGCCGGCAGACTACATCTTCTTCATGCTGCCGCAGCCTTACTGGGAACCGGCTGAGGACAAATTCATCGTCCATGCCACAAAGGTCATTGTGGACGGTTTGGGAGCGGAAGAAGGCTGGGACAAGCCCATTGCCAAAGAGGCTGGCTTGCCTGCTGAAATAGTACCGCTGACAAGACCATACAGTCTCTATGCCGGGAACATCTTCACCGGCCAGGTGCAGAGAGACGGGAAACCTGTTGCGGATGTGGAAGTTGAAGTGGAATTTTGGGGCAAGGGAAAAACAAAGGCGCCCACTGATTCCCATGTCGCCCAGGTGGTAAAGACAAATGACAACGGATACTTTTCATTTGTCATGCCAAAGCCTGGCTGGTGGGGTTTTTCAGCAATCCTCGAGGGAGACAAGCCCATCCAGTATCAAGGAAAAGACAAAAAAGTAGAGATTGGCGCCGTGCTCTGGGTGCATGCGTACCCCATGGAGTAGGTCTCGAACTCGCCAAGCCGCATGAGACGCCCCTTCGCTGGCTTGGGTATCTCATGCGGCTTATTTTGTACACGCCTCTGCTGGCCACGGTTCCAGAATGCGCCTGCTGCACGCTCTGGTCGTCTTCGAGATAGGTGTGTCGCAAGAATTATAGCGGTTGTCGAAATTTCGGTCGGAATGAGGTCAGCATCATCGAGTAAGTAAGTACTTTCGAAAGCCGCTATGGAGCCAGGGTGCCGAAATCTTATCATTTCGAAGGAGTGAAGCCCGACTGAAAGGAAGACGCCGCGACATTCATGTCGTTTCGAAGGAGCCTTGCGACTGAGAAATCTTTCTGGCTGGGCCAAGATTTCTCGCTTCGCTCGAAATGACAGAAGGGGGCGGCTCGAAACGACAGAGGGGGGGCGGCTCGAAATGATACGGAGGAAAGAGGTCCAAATGACGACCACGATATCGAATTCGTCAGTATTTTAGAGGCCTCCCTATATGCCCTCGCATACGGCATCAAAGCCATCCTCGGCAGATCAGGACAGGGCATACGGCCTGACCAAAGCCAAAAGCGGGGCCAGCTCTGCAACTACCCATCTTCGCTACATAATTTTTCGGGGAAACTCCTGGTGAACATGGGGATTGACAGTACACTCCATCGCATGCTACACAATAAGAAGCTGGTGATATGAGCACAGGACGGACACGGTAGAATGAAGAGAGCAATGACAGACAACCCCGCCGCGTCAAGCTGGTATTTTTATTGGCGCGCCCAATTGTCCCTGGCGGTGTGGTCTGCGTTGTGTGGTGCGTTGTAGCATATAGAGCGAACGAGAGATCGACGAGGCCCACCGCAGACACGGTGGGCTTTTTGTTTTTTTGAGGGAGAGGCGACAAAATGGGATTGCGCAGCTCGGAATTACGAATCGAGGGCGTTCAGTCTAGCCCTGAATCCGTCGGGGCCAATCATGGCGTTGAAATTTTTCGCAATTTTTAGACTGTTGTATGACACGGAGTAGTTGTTCATGAGACTTTTTGGCTCTTTTGAACCACCAGGAGACAAATCCATATCCCATAGGATCGCTCTCTTTTCACTCCTCGCCCAAGGTCGGTGCATCGTCACGAACTTTTCAACAGCTTTGGATTGCACTACCTCATTGCGGGCAGTCTGTTCATTGGGGGTTGAGACGGCATTAAGTGATGGACAGGTGATGCTAGAGGGCGCAGGGGGCTCGCTGAAGAATCGCGTAGATGTAGATTGCGGGAATTCCGGTACCACTATCAGGCTGCTCATGGGTATGCTCGCGGGCGTGCATGGAACATTCACGCTATACGGGGACGAATCTCTGATGAAACGCCCTATGGAACGGGCAGCCCAACCGCTCAGACAAATGGGTGCCAGTATCGTTTGCAGCTCAAGGGGCGCTCCGCCGGTGGTGATTGTCGGGTCTCGGTTGAACGGCATCCAATACACGCTCCCTGTAGCGAGCGCCCAGCTGAAGAGCGCCGTCCTCTTAGCGGGAACCCAAGCGGATGGCAAGACCGAGCTCATCGAACCAATGAAGAGCAGAGACCACACGGAACGGCTGTTGGAAATTTGTGGAGCGCGCCTCTTTAGGCGTTCGGGGACTTGGCTTATCGAGAAGTCTGAGTTGACGCTTCCGCCCATGTTCAGAGTCCCAGGAGACCCGTCGTCCGCCGCCTTTCTACTCGGGGCTGCTGCGCTTGTCCCCGAAAGTATTGTGACAGCCAGGGCTGTGGTGCAGAACCCAACCCGTATCAAGTACCTAGATAAATTTGAAGACATGGGCATCCACGTGGAGGCGGACCTCACGGGCCAAAGCCCCGAACCATGGGGAAATATCACTGTGCGATACAACGGCAGGCTAAAACCTGTAACAGTAACCCAGGAAGAGATGCCTCTTCTCATAGACGAGATTCCTTTACTCGTCCTGCTGGCGACGCAAGCTCACGGCATGTCAGTCTTCAAAGACATACGCGAACTGAGGATCAAAGAAAGCGACAGACCGGCCGCCCTTACCTCCGAACTGGGAAAAATGGGGGCTGACATTGAAATTGTTGGCAATGACATGATTGTGCGCGGCCCTGTGTCGCTGAAACCAGCGGCACGTCTTCAAAGTTTTGGTGATCATCGAATAGCCATGACATTGGCCGTGGCGTGTGTAGCGGCGGGCGCGCCTTTGAACATAGATGATACATCATGCATGGCAATCTCATACCCAACCTTTTTGGACACCTTGAGGAGACTTGTGGCATGAAGGCATACGGGTTGATTGGCGACCAAAGGGTCCACAAATCGCTGTCGCCGGTAATGTTTGAATCGGTTTTTGCGGCGCTTGGCAGTGACGCGAAGTACTTGGCCTTCAATATCGACGGATCAGATTTGCAAAAAGCAATACAAGCCATGAAGCAGACTTCTTTTGCAGGCGTCAACGTCACTGTACCTTACAAGCAAGCCGTTATCCCCTACTTAGACGACCTCTCTGAATGCGCGAGTCAAATCGGGGCGGTGAACACGATCACGTTTGATGAGGAGAGCGCCGTAGGCTGCAATACGGACGGAGGAGGATTCAGCGATCTGCTTGATTATTACGGGCTCTCGCTCGAGGAGGCTGATATTTGTATCCTGGGCGCTGGCGGCGCCTCGCGGGCGGTTCTTCAATGTTTCATCGACCGGGGCTGCAGCTCGATCATCGTGGTTAATAGAACGTATCAGAAAAGCCTGGGACTTTGCGCCCAACTCGGGGGAACGGCCGTACCGTTTGAAGACGCAATGAAGGCTCTCGAGGCGAGCACAATTGTGGTAAACACCACCAGCATTTCCGACGTCTCTCAAGCGCGGGAATTTCTGAAGCCATTTTCTGATCATGGCCGCTTTAAGCAACTGCGCGCCGTGATAGATATCAATTACGGGAGAAAGGGCAATTTTTGGCGCCAGCTCGCACAATCGAATGACGCCCGATTTGTCGACGGGCTGTACATGCTGGCAGCCCAGGCAAGACGCAGTTTTCTGGTCTGGACCGGCCAGACGATCGATATAGGATTGTTTCTCAAGCCATTAGGTTTCAAATCATGAGAGGGAACATTTACATCACTGGTTTCATGGGCGCCGGAAAGACCGTCGTGGGGAGCCGTCTGGCGCATATATTGAGACGCCCATTTGTGGACATGGACGAATTGATCGCCAATGAATCAGGCATGTCTGTGCATTCATTTTTTGAAACTCGAGGCGAGAATCAATTCCGAGATATGGAGACGCGGCTCCTTGAGCGTCTCGCCGGTCAAAACGGCCTGGTGATAAGCACCGGCGGGGGCGTCCCTGAAAGAGCCGTAAATCGGCGCATCATGCGGAAGTCAGGCGCGATCGTGTACCTCCATACGCCATTGGATGAGTGCCTCGCACGAGTAAGAAACGACGCGGGGGCGTCACGCCCGTTGTGCAGGGAAAATAATGCGGTAAGGGCTCTCTATGAAAGACGTGCTGCTGCGTATGCTGATCACGATGTCCAAGTGAACACGAGCAAGGCATCTCCCGATGATGCGGCGTGGCGCATCTGTGAAACAATGCGGCCAGAATTATCCATAACGGTGCAGCTTGGCTGGCGGAGGCACGATCTTGTCCTCGCATGGAAACTCTCAGAAAGGCTCTCCCCATACATGCACAAGGGACAAGCGTTTGTGATAACAGACGCTCGGGTTCAGAAGGCGCTCGGGTCACGGTTGAACGGCGTACTCGATAATTGCCCTCTCATTTCGTTGCGGCCCGGAGAGCGCAGCAAGACGTTTGGAACGGTAAAGCGATTGTATGAATCCATGTTGAGATACAATCTGGAGAGGGGGGGCTTCGTGATAGCGATCGGCGGCGGCGTCGTCACCGACGTGGGAGCTTTCGTCGCTTCTACGTATAAACGCGGCATCCCGTTCATCCTGGTATCAACCTCGCTGGTGGGATGTGTGGACGCGGCGATTGGCGGCAAGGCTGCGGTGAATCTCAATGATGTAAAGAACGCGGTCGGATGTTTCACCGCGCCTGAAGCTGTGATCCTCGATTTGCGTGCAATCAGCTCGTTGCCGACAAGAAACATAATTGATGGGCTCGTCGAGGCGTACAAAACAGGTCTCGTCGCTGAACCAGGGCTTGCCGCATTGGTAGAAGAGGAGTTGCATCAGCTCTTGAAAGGCGATTTGCTGCTGCTGACTGACGTGATTCGTCTCTCCGCCTCAGCCAAGGCCCGCGTGGTAAAAAAGGATTTCAAGGACACAGGGCTGAGGAGAATTTTGAATTTTGGACATACCTATGGGCATGCGGTGGAAAGCGCACATGGCTATCGAGTGAGCCACGGCGCGGCCGTGGCTTTCGGTATGATGGTTGCCGTATCGCTCTCGCTGCAAAGAGGCCTCTTGAGGCCTTCGCGAGCTACCAAGGTACTCTCCACCCTGGAGTGTTTCGTACCCCAACGAGTTGAGCTTCCTCGAGGTCCCCAGGCTTGGTCTATCATGCGAAACGACAAGAAAAACGCCGGCGGTCACATCACATTCGTCCTGCTCGCTGGTGATGCCCATCCCCTTATTGTAGATGACGTCACGCCGGATGAGTTGGAACAAGCGATACAGGAAGTAGAGAGGTTGCCACATGGGTAGCATGTACGGCCGACTCTTTCGTGTAGCGACCTTCGGTGAATCACATGGCCCTGCGGTTGGGGTAATTGTGGACGGCGTCCCTTCAGGCATCCATGTCTCGGCAACGCATGTTCAGGACGAATTGGACAAACGCAGGCCCGGATTAAGCAAATATGTGTCACCACGCGTGGAAGACGATACTGTGGAAATCCTCTCCGGGGTTGTAAATGAAAAAACTCTCGGCTCTCCCATCGCGATGATCGTCCGAAACACAGGGCAAAGGTCAGAGGATTACAACAACATTGCCGAGCTTTTTCGCCCTGGACATGCCGATTACACCTATTTCAAGAAATATGGGGTAGCGCCGCAGCCGGGCGGAGGCCGCGCCTCCGGCAGGGAGACCGTGGGGAGAGTAGCGGCCGGCGCCATCGCCAAACGCATCCTTGAGGAACATCTGGGAGCACTCGTCGCTGCGTACACGATACAAATCGGGAGCGTGAAGGTAAACGAAATTCATGCCGATTACGCGGCGAAACACCCGCTTCGCTGCGCAGACCCTGCGTGCGCCCAGGCCATGGAAACCGAGGTCAAGAGAGTTGCCGCCGACGGAGATTCCATAGGTGGCGTGATAGAAGTAATCGCTGCGGGTGTGCCCGCAGGACTTGGGGACCCCGTTTTTGAGAAACTCGATGCCAGTCTGGCGGCCTCCCTGCTTTCCATAGGAGGCGTCAAAGGCATCGAGTTCGGCGACGGCTTCGGTTCTGCGACGAAAAGAGGTTCCGAACACAATGACCAGATGGGAGAGTCAGGTTTCTTGTCCAATCATTGCGGGGGCATTCTCGGCGGGATCTCCACAGGTCAACCCATCGTCATGAGACTGGCCGTCAAACCGACGGCCTCCATTTCACAGCCTCAGAAGACCATCGACATCCGAGGCCGTGCATCGGCCATCTCAGTGAAAGGACGGCACGATCCTTGTCTATGCCCGAGGATTGCGCCGGTGGCCGAGGCCATGACTGCCATTACCCTTGTGGATGCATGGCTTGCCCACAAGGCAACCGTAGGAATATCCCGATGAAGTTATTTGTCGTCAACGGACCAAACCTCAACATGCTCGGCACACGTGAGCCGGCGCTGTATGGGACGAAAACTCTGCCTGAGATCGAGGCGGATCTGGCGGAAATGGCCAAAGGCCTCGAGCTCGATATCGACTTTTTTCAATCGAATATCGAAGGAGAGCTCGTCTCTATAATTCAGACCGCCGGAACCAAAGCCCGAGGGGTAATATTGAATGCAGGGGCATACACCCATACGAGTATCGCAATACGGGATGCGATAGCGGCCTGCGGCGTACCAGTCCTCGAGGTCCACCTCACGAATCCCCACGGTCGAGAGGAATTTCGGCGACATTCGCTCCTCTCTGATGTCTGTCGTGGGGTCATCGCAGGCTTTGGCTGGCGATCGTACTGCCTCGCTCTGCTCTGGTTTGCACACTACTGCGATAGGGAAGAGGAAGCAAATGGCAAGGCATAGCCGAAAAAGCGATTGACAAGGCCCCAGCGATTCGGTATAAAGTCCACACTACGATGGGCACGAAAAGAAGTCGTGGGTCAAGAAACAATCTTTAGCGCCAAAATGAAACGCAGCGTCATACACAAGTCATATTATTACTTTCGAAGGATCTATTCGTTCGGCGGCCAGCCCATGACCGGAGGGTTGTAAAGCGTAAGAAATACGTGAAGTAAGTACAAAGGCCATGGGCGATCGGTGAAGCGCCCGTGGCCTTTTTTGTTTCTGGGCCTTGGGCGCGACGCAACCCAAGGCCCATTTTGTGTAAAGGGAGCATCTCCAATGAGGGAACCGACCATCTCAAAGACAGAAGGTGATCATCCGGTACCGATTACGGTGCGCGATCGCGCATCCGCCCCTCCTCGTCAAGGATTTGTCAGTCGTGAATATCAGCGGTACGACACGGTGATTCGGGTCGGGGACGCCATCATAGGCGGCGGGACTTTCACCGTCATAGCGGGGCCTTGTTCCGTTGAATCGCTTCAGCAGCTCGTTCACACCGCGTTGGCAGTCAAAGAAGCCGGCGCAAGCGTCTTGCGAGGCGGTGCGTTTAAGCCCAGGACCAGCCCCTACAGCTTCCAAGGATTGGGGGAGGAAGGACTGAAGCTCTTGAGCCTTGCGAAAGAATTGACCGCCATGCCTGTCGTCACGGAGGTGATGGATACAACCCAGGTCGGCGGAGTTGAAGAATGTGCAGACATCCTGCAGATCGGGGCAAGAAATGTCCAAAATTTTACGTTGCTCAAGCGAGTGGGCAAAAGTCCAAAACCAGTCCTTTTGAAGAGAGGGTTGATGACGACCATAGACGAGTTTCTCTATTCAGCGGAGTACATCCTGGCTGGGGGCAACTCCCAGGTCATCCTCTGCGAAAGGGGCATACGCACGTTTGAAACCGCCACGAGAAACACACTCGACCTCAGCGCCGTGTGCGTTTTGAAAGAAAAAACCCATTTGCCCGTGATTGTAGATCCCAGTCATGCGGTGGGAATACGGCGGTACGTCGAGCCGTTATCCCTGGCTGCTATCGCTGTGGGGGCTGACGGTCTGATGGTAGAAGTCCATTGCTCGCCGGAAACCGCGCTGTGCGATGGTCAACAGTCCTTGTCTCCGGAAGACTTTGCCCAGCTCATGAAAAAGGTGAGCGTCATGTCTCAGACAAAAGCGCTCCTCGTCTGAACTGATGGGAACCAGAAAGTTGGGTGTCCAGAGATTTACAAACTAATCACGCATTGGGCGCGTGTCGCCGCTATGTCATCCTCAAGAAAGTGGGGATCCATAGCGGGTTAGCTGGATTCTTATTTTCAAGGGAATGGCAATCTGATGGATGCCCATTGCGCGCCTTCTTTTGAGACAGGTTACAGCAGGACCACGCTAAACCGCTTGTGATAAGTGACAGAATAGGTAAACGCAGCACCACATGGCCTCTATTGACACGATAAGAAAACAGATAGATCAGATTGACAAGGAATTATTGCGACTTATAAACGAACGAGCGCTGCACGCGCGTGCTATCGCTGAGTTGCGAACAAACGAACACACAACCAATTTCTCCCCTGAGCGAGAGATCGCCATTCTGAAAAAACTTGCTTCGCACAACCCTGGGCCGCTCTCGCAGTCCGCCGTAATTAGCGTCTTTTCCGAGATTATTTCGGCCTGTCGCAACGCGAGGCGTCCTTTGCGTGTCGCGTTCCTCGGGCCCGAGGGGACCTTTAGCCATTTAGCTGCTTTGAAACGATTCGGAAGGTCAACATTGTATGCCCCGCAAAGCACCATCGAAGACATTTTCCATGCCGTAGATAGTGATGAAGCAGACGTGGGGATCACGCCGGTGGAAAATTCGTTGGATGGCATGGTGGCAGAAACGCTGGACCAATTTGTGGATGCGAATCTGACCATATTCGGAGAAGTCTACGCGCGCGTCCGACATTGCCTGTTGTCCAAGGAACGCGATCTTTCGGCTGTCGCTACTGTTCATTCACATCCGCAGGCATTGGGGCAGTGCCGGAAATGGCTGCGCATGAATCTGCCCACAGCTTCTTTGATTCCCGAATCCAGTACGGCTGAAGCAGCTCGACGAATTGTTGCCATCCCGCATGCGGCCGCTATTGCCCACGAACAAGCGGCCGCGCACTTCGGCCTGTCAATCCTGGCTGAGGATATTCAGGATAATCCTTCTAATGCCACTCGATTTCTGCTCATTGGAAAACGAGAGAGCGCGCCGACCGGGTCTGACAAGACTTCCTTGATATTTGCTACGACGCATACCCCTGGCTCTCTCTACCGCGCCCTTGGGCATTTTGCGAAACGGTCATTGAACCTTACCAAAATTGAATCACGGCCCACCAGGAATAGGAACTGGGAGTATTATTTTTTCCTTGACGTAGAAGGACACAAAGAAAAGCCCGAGATGAGGGACGCAATAGAAGGGCTTCGTGCAGAAGTCACATTTCTCAAAATACTTGGGTCCTATCCAACCGACGGAGGGAATTCGTGAGATCGCCGGCCGAGCAGCGAGGAGCTGAACTGCAGCCTATGGAGGAACCTGATTTTTCACGCAGCGCGCTGTGCATTATCGGAGGGAAGGGTCGAATGGGTCGTTGGTTTGACGCCTTGTTTCGCCGAGCCGGACTCAAGCCCATCATATCTGATCTGGGAGAGTTTCCGCCGCCTCAAGAGGCTGTGGCGTCTTGGGATGTGGTTGTATTAGCCGCGCCTACTTCCGCCATCGAGGGTATCATGGAAACGATCGGACGTTTTTTGCGACCCGACGCGCTTCTGATGGATATATGCTCTGTAAAACAGAAGCCTCTCCATTTTATGGTAAAGTATTCTCCCTCGGAGGTTGTCGGCGCCCACCCCCTGTTCGGTCCATCGGTGGAATCTATTTCAGATCAAATATTATTCCTCTGTCCCGCGAGAACAAAAAAGTGGTTGGGCCCCTTAAGGAAATTTCTCGAAAACCTTGGAGCCAGGCTTGTGGAGATTGACCCGGAACAACACGACAGACTCATGGCGTGCTGTCAAACCTTGCGGCATGTCATGCTTGCCGCACTCGGCCAAACGGTAGCCAAACTCGGATACCACGAGACGTCCCACGGTGACATCATGGGAGAATGGTTTCATCAACTCATGACTATGTTGCGCCATCAGGCCCTGCAACCTCCTGAGCTATACGCCGACATAGCCCTCGAAAATCCCCATTCGTACGAAACATTAAGGGTCTTTCAAGCCTCCCTCAATGCTCTCGTCGATTCCATCACAGCGAGGGATAGAGACGTCCTGATCAAGGCTATGGATGACGCCGCTCAGTCTTGTAATGTGAGTACTAATGAACTTTTTCCTCTTTGCGGCTAGTGGTGGAAATGAAGACGTAATTCTCGGCGCGCTGGCCCTGAGTAACGTGCTCCACAAGACACAACCCCAGGATAATAAAGCCGTGAATCCCGATAGCTGCAGATCCACGGCTTTTATTTTTTGCAACGCATCACCTGAAACTGGAAAGGAAGAGTCATGGTTCGAGAAGCTATAGAAAAAAGTGTTTCTGGCGAGAGTCTCTCTGAAAAAGAAATGATGGAGGACATAGAAGAGATAATCAAGCAGGGCTGCGCAAGCACAAATGGCAGCATTCTTGGTATGATTGAGAATGAAGGGCCAAAGCATCGATGAAATTACTGAGGCAGGGGAACTTATGGGGTCGAAACGCGTCGCGATCCCCCATGAATGGAATGCCGACAAACCTCTTGTGGCGGCCTGTGGAAAGGGTGGCGACTGTGCAAACTCCTTCAACATTTCGACTACCGCAGCGTTTGTGGTCGCAGGGGCAGGCGTCAAGGTCGCGAAGCACGGTAATCGATCGGTGTCCAGGAAATGCGCCAGCGCGGACTTGATGGATGCCTTAGGCATACCGTTGGATCTCACACCTCCACAAGCAGCACGGGGCATTATTGAAATAACGACGCAAAACGGGCGGCACCCCCTCTCTGGAAATATATCCACGCTCGGGCTATAGTGCCCGACATGGGTCGCCACAAGAACAAGAATAAAAAAAATACGAAAAAGGATTACGTCGCGGTCAGGCAAGCCCAATACAACCCGCCCCAACCAAAGGGTAAAAAAACAGGCTACAAATACGTTTTGCGCGACGCAACAATTGGAGTATTCGTCTGCATTGCCTTCTTTACCGTCTCTGAGCTCTCTTTAAGGGCGCTTGGCCTGTTTCCCCCAGAAATCGGCGAAGACCCCTACGTGGGCTTTTCCGGAATTATCCCACTGTTTGAAGTCAAAGACGGCGTCGCTACGGTCTCGAAACAGAAACTCCGATACTTCAACGAATCGTCTTTCTCTGTGGTCAAGCCTCCTGGCACGATGCGGATTTTTTGCTTCGGCGGCTCGACGACGTATGGTCATCCATTCGATCAACGCACGAGCTTTTCTCGCTGGCTTCAGGAACTGCTGTCCGCTTCTCATTCAGACAAGAAGTTTGAAGTGATCAATGTCGGAGGGATCTCATATGCGTCATACCGTATTGTACCCCTCATCAAAGAGACTCTTCAATATCAACCTGACCTCATGATCATTTATACTGGTCACAACGAATTTCTGGAAAGGCGGACCTATTCACACATTATTGACGCCGGTTCCACCACGTTGCGCATCAAGGCCATGCTGGAACGTCTGCGTGTATATCGCGCGTTGGAACGAGGGATCAAAACCTTCGTCCCTCCTGCCGACGGTGTTGCCCCACAACAGGACGGACCCAAAGAGGCAAAAAATGGCAAAACGATGCTTCAACCGGAGGTATCGGCGTTGCTGGACAGGAGCGCAGGTCTGGAGCTGTACCACCGGGATGAAGAATTTTCAGACCGAGTAGTGCACCACTTCGCCTTCAACCTGGGAGCCATGATCCAGCTGTGCCAAGCGCAGGGCGTCCCAGTGATTCTCGTGGACCCGCCCTGCAATCTGAAGGACTTTTCCCCCTTCAAATCGGAACACGATCCCACACTCACTGTTGCACAGCAGAAGACCTATGGCGAGAGTTTAGCGCAGGCTCGAGAGAAAATAGACAAAGGAGAATTTGAAGCAGCGTCGGCTGAGCTTGAGGCATTGATCCACCAAGACCCACTCTATGCGGAGACCTACTTCCTTATGGGCAAGGCAAAATATGGGCTGAAGGCATTTGACGAAGCTGAGACATATTTTGTGAAGGCGCGCGACCTGGACGTGTGTCCGCTGCGGGTAATCACGCCCATCACGAATCGCATCAGGGAGACGGCAGCCCAAAACCACGTACCGCTGGTTCCTTTTGTCGATATCGTGTGCAGCCGCGTGAAAGGCGCGGGGGACCCATCGGGCATCCCCGGAAACGAGAGCTTCTTAGACCATGTCCATCCGACCGTAGAGCTCCATCAACTGCTTGCAGAAGAGCTGATGAGCGCCATGGAAGTTAGCGGCGTCATCGCCCCAGGAAGGGTTTTGTCGCGAGAAGAAAAGAAGGGGCTCTACACAAAAGCCATGGCCGGGATGGATTCACAATTCATGGCGTTGCGAGACCTGAATCTTGCCAAAACCCTGCGGTGGGCAGGAAAGAAGCAGGAAGCCAAAGCCGCTCTCATGAGAGTGGCGCCCCTGATGGCTGACAACCCGGAAGTGCACAAAATGCTCGGAAGTTTCGCCTTAGAAGAGGGGGATTTCGAAGCAGCCATCGAGTCCTACAAAAGAGCCGTTGCGCTTGCGGAAAACGATCCTGACATGAAATTTGCCCTTGCCGTCGCCTTGTACAATAGCGGCCACATTCAGAAAGCGCGAGAAACGTACGAGCAGATACTCGGTGCAGGGACCGACCAGCCCGAAGTCTATGCCAATTTGGGGACCATCTACCTACAACAGGGACTGCTGGATGAGGCGTGGCGCACGCTTCAGGACGGCATGAACCGGTGCAAAGACTGCACGACGTTGTTCAGTCCTTATGCGCTTGTCCAAGCCGTTATGGGGCGGCCCCGGGACGCGATCCCATGGATGCAAAAGGCTGTGGATGCAGAGCCAGGCAACCCCAAGAGTTGGTACAACCTCGCCGGTATGTATGCGTTGGCCGGTTCGTCGGACCGGGCAATCCAAAGTTTGAACCGAGCAGTCGATCTCGGGTACTCGAATTATCGAAATATGGCCTCTGACCCTATTTTTGAGTCCATCCGGAACGACTTGCGGTTTCGCAAGGTGCTGGATCGAATCCAGCCTTGAAAAATTATTTGAAGAAAAGTACAAATATATGGTAGTGTATCAGATTGTGATTTTGCTAGACCTGACAAAATTCCCATCGATCAGCGCATAAAAATCACTAGGTTTTTACTACTTTGGAGGTTCGATAGATGTTCGAGATCCTTGAAAAGGAGCGAATCGGGCCTGGAGTAAATCGGGCCGTCATTTCTGCTCCTGCCATAGCTCAGGCCCATCGCCCAGGGCAATTCATTATACTGAGGACCCATGAAAAGGGCGAGAGGATCCCCCTCACCGTCGCGGACAAGGACGCGGAAAAGGGCACCATCACACTGGTGTGGCAGGAAGTAGGGGTCACTACGTATTATCTCGGAACCATGTGCGTGGGTGAGCGGCTCCAAGACCTGTGCGGGCCGCTGGGGAAACCGACCCACATCGAAAAATTCGGTACAGTGGTAGGAGTGGGGGGCGGCATCGGCGTTGCCCCGCTCTATCCCATCACGAAGGGCATGTTCGAGGCGGGCAATCATGTTATTTCCATTATAGGAGCTCGTACGAAGGGTCTGCTCATCATGACGGAAGATATAAAGAAGGTCAGTCATGAGACGCTCATAGCCACTGATGACGGCTCCTTCGGCATCCATGGATTTGTCACGCAGGTGCTTCAGAGCCTCATAGACAAAGGCGTGAAGATCGACCTCGTGGTGGCTATCGGCCCAGTCCCAATGATGAAGGCCACGGTGAATGTCACCAAAAAGGCCAACCTGCCCACTGTAGTGAGCCTCAATCCTATCATGGTGGACGGCACTGGTATGTGCGGCGCCTGCCGCGTGGAAGTCGGTGGAAAAACCATGTTCGGCTGCGTCGACGGACCTGAATTTGACGGGTTCCAAGTGGACTTCGATTTGTTGTCCAAAAGGCTGGCGATGTACAAAGGACCCGAATTAATTGCACTGAACAAGTTCAGAGAAACCCCGCGTGGTTGTCAGTGCACGTTTCCCGGGGGTGCATAATGACAGATCAAGAAAAGACCGAAACAAAAAAGCCAAAAATTCCTAGGCAGAAAATGCCTGAACAAGATCCCATAGAGCGAGCTCACAATTTTTATGAGGTCGCCCTGGGCTATGACAATGATCTTGCACTCTTGGAGGCCAGCAGGTGCCTCAATTGCAAGAAGCCCTACTGCAAGACGGGCTGTCCTGTGGAAGTTGACATACCCGATTTTATCGCCATGGTGAAAGCAGGCGACATCCTCGGCGCATCCTGGAAATTGAAAGAAAAAAACAGCCTCCCGCGTATTGCCGGGAGGGTCTGTCCCCAAGAAACGCAATGCGAATCGAAATGCGTGTTGGGAAAAAAGGGAAAAGGCGAACCATGCGCCATCGGGCGTTTAGAGCGATATGTGGCGGACTGGGCTGCCATCCACGGCGAAGGCAAAATGCCGGAACTCCCTAAACCAACCGGCTTCAAGGTCGCGGTCGTGGGCTCTGGGCCTGCGGGTTTGACCCTCTCTGGCGCCCTGATCAAGAAAGGGGTTGCCGTCACAGTATTTGAGGCGCTGCATGAGCTGGGTGGCGTGCTCGTGTATGGCATCCCTGAATTTCGACTCCCAAAAGAAATCGTGCGCCAAGAAGTCGATGAATTGAGACGCCTGGGAGTTGAATTCAAGACGAATTGGGTTGTCGGAAGGATCGAGACGGTCGATGATTTACTGGAAAAGAAAAAGTTCGACGCAGTGTTTATAGGGACGGGCGCCGGCGCGCCTTTGTTCCTTAAAATACCCGGAGAGAATCTTAACGGGGTGTATTCCGCCAACGAGTTTTTGACACGCGCCAATCTGATGAAGGCGTATCTCTTTCCCGACACTGACACGCCCACCGCGAAAGGGAAGAAGGTGATCGTTTTTGGAGGCGGCAATGTCGCTATGGACTCTGCCAGGACCGCGCTGAGGCTTGGCGCAGAAGAGGTAACCATCGTGTACCGCCGCACCATGGAAGAGCTTCCGGCCCGGGCTGAAGAAGTGCATCACGCGGTGGAAGAGGGCGTAAAGTTTAAACTGCTCACTGCGCCAGTAGAAATAATCGGCAACGAAGGCGGTTGGGCCGTGGGCGTCAAGTGCCAGCAGATGACACTCGGCGAGCCAGACGCTTCAGGACGCAGACGTCCGGTCCCTGTTGAAGGGGCTTATTTCGATTTGGAATGCGACACCGCCATTGTGGCCATAGGCAACGCCGCCAACCCTCTTGTACCCACCACCACAAAAAATCTCGAAACAAACAAATGGGGAAATATCGTCGCTGACCTGGAAACCGGAAAAACGTCTCGCGATCGAATTTGGGCCGGAGGCGACATCGTGACAGGAGCCGCCACTGTGATCCTCGCCATGGGTGCAGGGCGCAAGGCCGCCCTCTCGATGCTTCAGACATTTGGAATTAGTTAATCTCACGTACGTGTCAGCCTCCTGTACGAGATGCAGGAGGCTGCTTCTCTTTCTTTGTCAAGGAAGGGATTGGCCCCAAGCTGCCACGGGGCGTGAACAAGACCCACACCACCCGAATTAGCATGGACTTACTGTATCTTCTCAAATCAGCCTTCAGCGGTTTTGCGCTTTGCGTGGGCGCTTTGATGCTCGCCTTCTCCGTACTGGGAACAACTTTGCGCCTGCACAGACGGTATTTCAGGAGAGTATTCCTTGCAGCGGCAATTTGTTCGTTTCTTCTCGTCGACGCGTTCCTCTATTACAAAATCGTGGCGTCCAGAATAGAAAATCCCCACATATTCCTCCTTGGAAATGTATCAGGATGGCTCAGCGGCATCTTCTTTGGACTCACCAGAATGAAACACATCCTCGCCGCCTTTCTCAAGGGCTCTTGACCCCTCTCCTCATCTCCAATGTGGTATGAGACATCAAAGCGCCTCGCAGGAATTGTTGCGGAGAGGGGCTATCATCTCCTCGAGAAACATGCTATCTGTTTTGATAAAGTCACATTCAGGAACGCGTGGAGGAGAATATCATGGAGGCCCTTCTCACTGCTGACCAAAAAAAGTTGAGGAACGAAGTACGGAGCTTTGTTCGACAAGTGCCGCGACAGCTTTTGCTCGATATGGACGCAGAAAAGGTGTTATTTCCGCGCGAGTATCTTGTAGAAGCAGCTCGACTCAATCTCCTGGGCCTTCGTTTTCCTAAGGAATATGGGGGAAGAGGTCTGCTCTGGGTTGATGAAATAATCGCTCTGGAGGAGATCGGCGTGCTCGGCGCGTCTCTCGCGTGCCTTTATTCACTTGTGACGAACGTCGGCGAGGCCATCCATTTCTTCGGCACAGAAGCGCAAAAAAGAAAGTACTTGGAGCCCGTCCTCAAAGGCAAATTGTTTTGTGCAGAAGCGCTGACGGAGCCCAGAGGCGGTTCCGACTTCTTCGGGGCTACCACCACAGCCCGAAGGGAGGGAAATTATTACATCCTTAACGGTCAGAAAAGGTTCGTCGTCGGAGCAGAAGGAGCGGACATATTCCTCGTGTATGCAAGAACCGGCGAAGCCGGCCAGGCAAAATCCATCAGCGCCTTCATAGTCGAAAGAGACATGGGGGTTGATGTGAAGTATGTGTATGGGCTCATGGGAACAAGGGGAGGCGGCGCCGGACGACTCGTATTCAGAGATGTGAAAGTCCCGACTGAAAACATCATTTTTGGCGAGAATCGCGGGGCCGAGGTGTTTCACCAAATGATGATTCCCGAACGCATGACCAGCGCAGCGGGGGCCATAGGGTCGGCTCGAGTGGCCCTGGAAATAGCCGCCCGGTACAGCGATCGGCGAAAAGCCTTCGGACAGAAGATCAGAGAATTTGAAGGGGTAAATTTCAAAATAGCCAATTCCATTACAAAATTGGACGCGGCCCGGGCCATGACCCACGTGGCGGCCGCATCGGTGGATCGCCTCGGCAGCACAGGCTACACAAGGAGACTCGTCTCTCAGTCGAAAAAGTTTTCATCAGACTCTGCGTGGGAGGTCATCAATGATGCGATGCAAGTTCTTGGAGGTATCGGATACACCAATGTGTATCCAGTAGAACGGCTGCTCAGAGACCTGCGGCTCATGATGATCTGGACCGGCACAAATGAAATCATGAACCTCATTATTCAGCATGAATACTATCGTGAACTTCAAAAGAAAGATCCTGAGCTGAGAGAATCAGAATTGGATGCAAAGGAGGCCTTTGCAGAGGAGGAAAAGATCTACGAATAAAAGGTATGACACAGGCTCATGTGCACAAAACATGCGAACCTCGCCCCGAACAGAGATTCCGAGAAGCTGAAAGCGAACGGCCGGATGCCTAGGGGCTCTACCGATACACGTTGAAGGATTTCAGACCTATCGCTCGATGCTCTGATTTCACCGGCCGGTACCGCAAAAACCGCGCCTGCACGGGCGCGCTCCCAAAATACTCATAACCCGGCCACCAGGAGTAATTGTCCAGCTCTTTGTTGGCGCCCTCAACCCATACCGTCCACTCATTTCCGTCGGGCGATATGTCCACCGCCCATTCGGCAGGAACCGAAGACTCGTCATTCCAAACCAACCTGAGTCGGCTCAATTTGTAAACTGCATTCAAGTCCAGGATGACCTCTAATTTTCCTTCCCGCGCCACATCTTTGGACGTGTAGGACGCACGCCCAGGGTAGCCCCTCAGCATGTTTTGAGGGACATGCTGCCAGTCGATGGGCTCTGGCGCATACACAATCTTGGCGCCTGTGGCAGGCATGGCAAAAAAGCTGTCTTTGGAATCGATGAGGTCGCCGTCGGTCAATGGTTTGTTGAAGAAGTACTGCTTGATGACGTTGGCGTATTCCTTGGCCATAAGGTAGTTGGCGCCTGCTGTCACATGGCACCAATCCGTAAAGACCCATTGAGATGTATCGTCGAAATAATGGCTGAAATCGATTATGGAATAAGGCTTTTGTCGAGCGCTGTCTCTAATCCGTTCGCAGATATATTCGTAAATGCCGTCAGTAGGAACGTCGTAGTATTGGCGGTGCTCTTCCAATTGGGCAACCTTTTGCTCCATCTCATGTTGAGGCTTCTTGCTGCAATAAAGCATTGGCTGCAAGGCAAAAATGTGGGGGATGCCGTCGTTTTCCAACACCGCGTGGTAGTCCTCCACCACGCGAACCACCGTACTCACATTGTCCGTCACCATCTTGGAGCGTTGTTCTGGGGTCATCCCGAGGACTTTGCCGGTCGGATCTGGTGCCAGCGCCTCGCCCTGGTGCAACCGCAACCCTGTCTCCATAGAGAAGAAGGGATCTAACCCCCGCCAGATGAACGCCATGAGGAAAGTATTGTTTTTAAGCCATAAAGTCATGTACGCGCCGAGACCATCCGGCGTGTACGCCAGGATTTCTTTCAGAATACCGTGGAACTGCCCCTGATTAAAATAATTCCAATCTCGCTCGGGGATGCTTACGGGATGGATTTCATTCGCCCCGTCCAGAGACACCACCATATCGGGCCTGTAATGCCTGAGTTTTGCCACATACCTCAGTAAAAGGTGCTGATACGCATAACCCCATACCGCAGTATTATATACCCGGATTGTCTTGCCCGGTATTGGCGCGGTGGCGTTAAGTATCTTTTCAAGTAAATAGGCTATGGTCTCACGATGTTCGAGGTAGTAATGATTCGTGAGGGCTGCGGCCTGACCTGCCGCGCCAAGCCCAAAGGCCGTGGATCCCCCCGTCAGAAAGATGCGATATTCATCGTCAGGTTTTGGCGAGGGGATGTCTCTCGGATCTCTGAATCCCGCATTGTTGGCGTATTCATATCTATTTCCCTTCTCTTGGTTGTAGATAAGGCATACACGCGGGTTGAGGTCATAGTCGTATTGAGACACCGGTTTTGTCAGATCTTTTTTGGTCATCTCCAGATTGTCGGGATAGACATACGACATGGGAGACTTCCAGAGAGCGATCTCCGCTGCTTTATTCAGTGCTATCAGAAGGATCACCACCGCGGCGATGAGAAATGCGACGTACGCGCTCTTGCGGCACAAAAACCACAGCGCTCGACCTACTCTTTTCAGCATGCGTACAACCGCGCTGTTGTTCCTGCCGCCGGATCCTGCTTCAGTGGAACTGCTTTGTTGTATGTCACTTTCTGTCATCACCTCACCGCTCGCAGCGCAACCCATGTGGCGCTATAGTAACGTTTTTTTGTAGGCAGCCATGCGTATGCGCGTATTTCCACGCGCTCCACCCTGCATTGCACGAACGCGCGTTGCAACGGCCGATTACACATCGAAATGAAATCTAGACAAGTAGTCGCTGAGCCTCACACGCTGTTCGGCATCCATTTCGGGGCAGTCTTCAGCAGTCTTCAGACCCTGAGCTGCCTGCACGGCAAATACCATACATGTTGGCTCATTGCACTTCCTGCAGTTGGTTTTAGGAAGTAGCTTGAGGATTTCTATCATCTTCGGGGTTTCTGGGGTCGAAAAGGTGGGCTGAATTTCCGATCGCTTTTCCCACGTTTCGTTGATCTCTTTTTTGAGCCATGACAGTATCTTCTCCGCCTCTTCATCGTCAGAGAGGGCGTTGATGAAGATGTCCTTTGCGTGAAGGCTGATGAGTTTCCCATGGACCCTCAAGGTCAGAGCCGGCGGATCCTTCGCATAGCTGTCTCCGCCTAACGTGGTATTGAGATACGGCAGCACTTCAGATATGTCCTGATCCAAATGCGCCACGCAATGTACAGACTGGAAGCTCGGATTGCATTTCGGCCGAAACATTTCTTTTCGGTAGCTCTCGAGAAGCATGTGTAACCTTCCTGTGGCAAACTATCAGGGGAGACCTCAGCCGCAACATGTCGAGTTGGCGGCCTGTTCAGAGGCGCTGCAGCATGGCTGCGCGCCGAGACTTTTTACCGCCTCTTTTACCTTTTCCACTTGTGCGGGATCTAAAATGGTATTCATATTTTTTTCGATGCCGAGCTCTTGGACAACAACGTAAGATCCTATAGGTACGTCTGCCTTATTCAGCAGATGCTTTGTGCACGCCACCTGGCAACCGTCGATGGCTACTAATGTCGGCACAGTCTGGGCCGATTTGACGAAGTTCGGCAGGCCTGCGCCGATAGCCGCCAAACAGAACATCTTTCCATACCCCTCCCTCGTCAATTCCACGGCAGCCTGGTTGGCAAGCTGTCCGAGATTCGATGCGCCGGAACAAGGCAGAAGCATGATTTGATTTCCGCTGCCGCAGCAGTCATTAGACATTGTCGATCTCCTTTCTATGGCTCATGGGAGCGGCCTGGGGCGTGCCGCCTACGGTATAGTCTTTCATGTGAACTGAAGCGCCGGCCGCGCTTTTTTTCATTTCGTGAAATACTACCAAATTTCCTCATCTCATGCGGTTCGAGACCGAACCTCACGCCGGGCCATAACAAAATTTACCACACTGTTTTTACCGAGATCAAGGAACAACACCGCCGCGGAAATGAGGAGCAATACCGCGTCGCGCACGATGTGATACACGCCAACCCTGCCTTCAGAAGAGCTGCTCGAGCTGAAACAACCGCAGTCTATATCGAGGCCTATCGCATACGCATAGATCACGGCGCCCAGGAATACAGCCAGCATCAGAGTCGTCAACAAAGCGGCAGGCTTTGTCTGGATGCCGATAATCAACAGCGCTCCGGCGAGGAGCTCCACCCACGGGAGCGTCAAGGCTATGAGGTTGCTCCAAGACGAAGGGACGATCATGTAATTTCTCACAGACACCGCAAATTCCGCCGGATCCACGATCTTATGGATGCTTGCAGCTACAAACAAGACCCCAATAAAAAGCCGGCAGATCAAGAGTATGTATATTTTACGAGAGTGATCCATTGCTCGACGTGGGCCTCACAAAAAGAGGCAAATCGTGTTATCTACGCCGCCTCCTCGATTATTGAAAACTATACTTAATTTATATGCCTATGCCAAGATTCGGGAGCAACGCCCCGACGCCGATGTACACGCCAACGCCTGCCAATAAAGCCCCGGCTGCCACCTTGACCACCTTATTCAGCGTGTGAGTTCTGCGCGACCCAATCAGACGCTTTGCAGCCCCTGCAGACGTGCCTACTGCCAGGATAAGTAGGCTGTGACCAATCCCATAAAATAACATCATCATCCCTCCGTAAAGCGGCCCTTTGAGGGGGATTATGCTCACGATAAGTAGGAGCGCCGGACCGGTGCACGGGAGGGAGACCAATCCGAAAAGGAATCCAAATATTCCCGCGCCCAAGAAGCCGGTGTACCGGGGGAGCATATCTTGGGATATGGGCAACGGAATGTGAACGAGGCCCATAAAATGGAGACCCAGGAGAACGCAGATGCCGGCAACCACGTACACCATGTACTCTGACTGAAGAAAGGGCGCCGCCGCGAGTCCCACAGAGAAAAGTAAGGCCAACTCGATGCTAAACCCCAGGATGAACACAAGCGTGAAAAGAAACGCCCTCCCTGCGCTCATTTCCTCGTCAATACCACCGATAAATCCGATGAGCAAAGGAACCATCACGATGACACACGGATTCATGGCGGTCAGCGCGCCCCCCACAAACGAACCGGAGGCGGCAAGCCAAATGGATCCAGAGGACACCAGTTGCTCGACCATGGCAAACATCGATTCCATACGCTAAAACTCCTTACAGAAAACTGATTAATAGCTTAAGGTTCTGTTACGGCTCATCTTGCGAGGGGCCAATTCGCTCAGCGGACCGGCGTCTGAGTAACCGCGCCAGGCGCTCTTCCGGCCAGCGGAGGAGGCGTAGGCAGCCCCATCTTGGCGAATACTTGGGCAATATGCTCTCGTTCCAACGTACCTTCATTCCTAAAAAATTCATTGCCATTAGGCAGCAGAAATACCTGCGTGGGCATGATCCGAATATTGAATTTACGGACCAAATCTCGGTTTACATCCATGTCCACTGCCAACACAATGGCCTTGCCCTTGTAGAGGTTGGCCATGTCATCGAGGATCGGTTTCATGTATTTGCAGGGGATGCACCAACCTTTCCCAAATTCGAGCAAAATGGGTACACGTTGGGCCAACAGCACATCCAAATTTATCTTGGGCTCAGCGGCTGCTATCCCCACGGCGTCTATTGTGAATACGCAACAAAAAACGACGAGAGCTAAGGTGACTTTCTGAAAAATTCTCTGTTTCATATTACCTCCAAAAATCTTTGAATGAAGGGCTTCGGCAACATGCATCGTCCAGCCATGCACCTTTACCGGCTCTGTGGTTTTCATACCGTGCGGGTACACAAAACCCGCGCGCGTCTTGCTATTTTTACTCAACAATGAGCACTGGAATTTTATGCTTTTGAAAACAAAAATGTTCCGAGGGTCGGATCAAATTAGAAGTACACAGGCGAGAGATAATATGTTGTCATGAAGCGCGTATGTGAGTGATTTTTTGCTCAGCACCGATTGCGGGGGACCGCAACACCCCTGCCAAGACCAGTCGATCGGATCAAGTGAATCGTTTACGTCAATGGACACTGACCGAGCGATTCGCTGCTCTTCATTGAACCGCTGGAGAGGGTTCCCTGTGAGCATGAGTCGCAAAACCGGCATGCAGCTTTTTGGTTTTTGGCAGGAGCAACGCGGCGCCGAAGCGCTGTTCTGCAAAGTGACGACCATTTCCGTCGGCTGAGTTACGGCGTTGAGATCGTCAGCCCAAACAGCGGAGAGAGAAGGGATAACCTGGCGATTCGATGCAACAACGGACTGGTGACCATTACAAAACACTTTCGCGCCAGCCATGATGTTAGACGTCATGGCCAGGATCATAAGAATATGAGCGAAGGCGCTTCGGATAACCAAACCGTTCACTCTTTGCGTCGTCAACCTCCTCTACGAGACAGTCGTCGCCTCCGGTCGCTTACATTCGGCTCGCGCCCTTCTCCCGTCAATGCCGGCCAAGGGAAGCTAGCCGCCCAGACGCCTCGTTAGTAACATCGAAAAAGGTCCTCGTCAAGCCTCTTAAAAAATGGACATTCCCCCATAATTGGTGGTCGTTGATTTATGAGGTGACGGTGGCTGGTGGTTTTTCTGATATGACAAGCGGAAAATTGCTTGTAAAGGTGAGATGCACCTCCCAAGGTATTATTTTGAAAATAAAAAAGACGGACGATTTATATCGGTCCTTGAAATGTGCTTCGGAATGGGGTCCGCCTCATTGAGTGAACGAGTACGTTCGGAACCCGCATGGAGCCGCAAGTGTCGACATCTAGTCAGTTCGAAGGAGCGAGGCGCAAACGAGAGTGAGAGGGCTCGAGGACATGTCATTTCAAGGAGCCTTGCGACTGAGAAATCTTCGTCTCTGGTCAAGAATTCTCGCGTCGCTCGAAATAAAAGAAAAGGACGGCTCAACATGGCAGAGAAAAAGCGGTCGAAATGACGACCACGACGTCGAATTCGGAAGGACTTCCGAAAAAACCTGTTTGTCATCGCAGAGGGCGTCAAGGCAATCCTTGGCAGGACAGAACAAGGCTTACAGCGCACTACACACCAAAAAGCAGGGCTGTTTCCCCAACTACTGCTCTTTGGTGCATATTTTTTAAAGAAACTCGGGGTTGTTTCTACGTCGACAAGGTATTTTTCAATGTGTATTCTCTATACGAGTCCTTCCCTAAACACTTCGACATATTTTTGAACAAAGGAGCACATCATGGAGTTGTCAGAGAAGATTCGAGTTGCCTTGGGGAATGAGCCAGCAGATCTCCTTTTAAAAAATGCACATCTCGTAAACGTGTTTTCCGGCAGCATTCATGAAACCGACATAGCCGTACATCAGGGCATTTTTATTGGTTTTGGAGACTATCCAGCGAAAAAGACCCTGGATCTCAAGGGTCGTTACGTTGCCCCCGGACTTATAGATGGCCACGTGCACCTGGAATCCAGCATGCTGGATATTCCTGAATTTGCGCGCAATGTGCTGCCTTTGGGAACGCTGGCCGTGGTGACCGATCCTCACGAGATAGCCAACGTACTCGGAGTCAACGGCATACGATACATCCTCGATTCGAGCGAGGGCCTTCCTCTCCGAGTCTTTGTCATGTTCCCTTCATGCGTTCCTGCGACCTCCTTTGAAACCTCCGGCGCAGAACTGACGCATCTTGATATGGAACTCTTCAAAGACCATGAACGCGTGCTCGGTCTGGCTGAGATGATGAATTATCCAGGGGTTCTCCTAAGTGATCAAGAAGTGCTTGAGAAGATTTGTGTCTTTCGAGACAAACCAAAAGACGGGCACGCGCCGGGCCTCTCCGGAAAACAGCTCTGCGCGTACATCATAGCCGGCATCGGATCTGATCACGAATGTACGACCCTTGAGGAAGCCCAGGAGAAGCTCCGCAAAGGTATGCGGATTATGATTCGGGAGGGCTCCGCAGCAAAAAATATGGAAACGTTGCTGCCGTTGCTTCAAGAAAACGATTCAAGAAACTGCTTTTTCGTGACGGACGATCTTGATCCCCATGACATACAGGAAAAAGGCCACATAAACAGCCTCGTGAAAAAAGCCATAAGTCTCGGCGTTCATCCCGTAAAAGCCATTCAAATGGCCACCATCAACACTGCATCGTATTTTCGGCTCAGCGACCTGGGAGCGATCCTGCCCGGATACCACGCAGACTTCATTGTGATGGATAGGCTGGAAGACATGTCAATTGTAGAGGTGTACGCAAACGGAAAAAAAATAGCCGAGCAAGGGACTCTATTGAACTCGTTGAGCACGAGTTTAGATCACAAGACCTTGGGCTCATTTAACATCCTCTGGGACAACGTCGGTTCCCTGGAGGTAAAAGCCGAACGCGAGCACGTCCACATTATAGGAGTTGTTCCAGATCAGATCATTACCAGGAAAATCGTTGATCGCGCCCGAGTGGTCGATGGATACCTCAAGAGTGATATCAACAGCGATACTCTGAAGATCGCAGTGATTGAACGGCACAGAGGAACGGGGAACCATGCGATTGCGTTGATCCGGGGTTTTGGCCTCAAAACCGGCGCGCTGGCTTCGTCCGTTGCCCATGATTCCCATAATATTGTAGTCGTTGGCGTTGAGGAAAAAGACATGCTTTTAGCCGCCCACGAGATCGCGCGACGAGGCGGCGGGATGGCGGTAGCCGCGAATGGCGAAATTTTGGCCAGTCTTCCTCTACCGATTGCCGGCCTCATGTCCGACCGCCCCATTCACGACGTCAGGAATGGTTTGGACGGGCTCGTATCCGCAGCCAAAACTCTTGGTTGCACCTTGGAACACCCCTTTGCGACCCTTTCTTTCATGGCGCTCACGCCGATTCCGGAAATAAAAATCACCGACCGCGGACTGTTCGATTCAGTAAATTTTAGCTATCTCTCGCTGTTTCTCTGATTCTGAGACAAGGAGAATATCTACAGATTTTCGAAGCTTCTGTGGGAATGACACGCACATAGTCGATTCGTGAGTACTTCAGAGCGGTTTTCGAAATTCCCGTCGGAATGAGGTCAGCATCATCGAGTTATTGAGTACTTTCGAAAGCCGCTATGTGGCCAGGAGAGCCGAAATCTTATCATTTCGAACGAGCCAGGCTCCAACGAACGTGAAACGCAGAGACATCCATGTCATTTCGAAGGAGCCTTGCGACTGAGAAATCTTCTTGACGCGCAAAGGTTTTTCGCCTCGCTCGAAATGACAAAGAGGAAAGTGGCCATAATGACGACCAGCTCGTTCAATTCGTGAGCACTTTCGAGAACTGTTATAGAACTCGAGCGCAACGCCAGGACAGGTCCTATGTTGTCATTTCCAAGGAAACAGCGCCTCACAAAGCGGCATGCGGCCACTGAGAAATCCTCTCCTTCGGGCCAAGATGTCTCTCCATGCTCAATACGACGGCAGCGTCTTTGAATTTGTAATTAACTCTTAAGAATATTTGGATAAAAGGCTTCCTCGCATTGTTTTTTTATGAGCCGCTCACGGGAGTCTTGACAGGCGCGCAAGGGTGCGTTAACTTATCAGTAATAGTTACCAATACAGAAACAAACATGGAACATCTCAAAACGCTGCGAACCACAAAACAACGCAAGGTCATCCTTGACGAGTTGCGATCGCTCAGAACGCACCCCACGGCCATCGAGGTCTATGAGCGCGTCCGGAAGAAACTGCCTAAAATTAGCCTGGGGACCGTGTATCGAAATCTGGAACTCCTTTCCGAATCCGGCTTGATTCAGAAACTCGAAATGGCCGGAAAGCAGAAGAGATTCGATGGCATCACAGAAAACCACTATCACGTGCGTTGTATGGTGTGTGGACGCGTAGATGACGTTCACGTGGCGCCTCTTGGCGCCATCAATGAGGCTATTTCATCCGCCAGTGATTACGAGATCTTATGGCATCGCCTCGAGTTTGTAGGAATCTGCCCTCGTTGCCGCCGAGAGGCGGTCAGGGAGAACACCATAGACCATCATTAAAGGAGGGTATCATGGCAAGCATAAAAGGATCAGAGACTGAGAAAAATCTACTAAAATCATTTGCAGGCGAGTCGCAGGCGCGTAATCGATACACGTATTTCGCGTCGAAGGCTCGTAAGGAAGGGCTTATTCAGATAGCCGGCATCTTTGAAGAGACTGCCAACCAGGAAAAGGAGCACGCGAAGAGATTCTTTTCGCAGCTCGAAGGCGGCGACTTGATTATTGAGGCTGGCTTTCCGGCGGGTGTGATTGCAGGAACAGCAGAAAATCTCAAGGCTGCGGCGGCCGGTGAGCATTATGAATGGACCGAATTATATCCTGGATTTGCGAAGATAGCGCGTCAAGAGGGGTTTGAAACGGCTGCGAAGATTTGGGAGGCGGTAAGCAATGCTGAGAAGCAGCATGAAAAACGCTATCTTGGACTTCTGAAGAACGTGGAATCAGGTAAAGTCTTTCGCAAAGACAGTCCGGTGGTATGGCGCTGTATCAACTGCGGATACCTGCATGAGGGTTTGGAGGCGCCGGAATCCTGTCCATCGTGCGCGCATCCGAAAGGATATTTCGAAATTCTTGCGGAGAACTGGTAACATAGTCCTCGCCGCGAGGGGATAATAAGGCCGTCGAACAAAGACCTACGGCGAGGAAACGCTCGTAATGTTTTTCGCTCACAATACTTGCATAATTCGTTGTACAAAGAGAAGGACATTCAAAGGAGGAGACAAATATGACCGAGAAATTGCAAGTCTATAAGTGCGATGTCTGCGGTAACATCGTGGAGATGCTCCATGCAGGCAAGGGAGCGCTGGTATGTTGTGGTCAACCCATGAAGCTGTTCGTTGAGAATACCGTTGACGCAGCCCGTGAGAAACACGTTCCAGTGAAAGAAAAGGCTGACGGCGGCTTCAAGGTGAAAGTAGGGAGCGTGGCTCACCCCATGGAGGAGAAGCACTACATCGAATGGATCGAGATCATACAGGGAGGAAAAGCTTACAGACAGTTTTTGGAGCCTGGACAGGCTCCAGAGGCCTTTTTTCCTGTTGAGGGTGAGTTTACCGCAAGGGAATATTGCAATTTGCACGGCCTATGGAAGGCCTGATCTCTTTACGCTGAAGACGTCTCAACAGAACGTTGGACGCAAGGTGGCGAGAGGGAGGACGCATGTCCTCCCAGCAGAATCGTCGCCGCGCCGTGAAGGGATTCACTTGACATGAAAGGGAAATCATGACGATCAGCGCGACCATGTATCAATGTCAGACCGTTAACTGTGGATACATCTATGACCCCTTACGGGGGGATAGAAAAGGCAAGATTGCTAAGCGTACAGCGTTCGAAGATCTGCCCGACGACTGGAAATGCCCTATCTGTGGGGCTGGCAAGCGGTTTTTCAAACCAGTTGCGATTCCTGGTCAGGCCTGATCAACACGTCGGGGGATGGCCGCCAAGTGGCCGTCTGACGATGCGGTCACCGACAGACTTAATGGTGAGCATTTGACAACGCCAGCGCGCTTCTCCCTATGGGATAGGTGGTTCAGATGAAGTACAGTCTAAACTTGACACTTGTCGCGACCCTGATGTCCGTCGTTATGGGCTCATCCATGGGGTATGCGTCGGAATCTGGAGTAAATACAGCGATATTAAGCTCCTTGGAATTTCAAGCTCCAGATAGTCCACAGGATCGCTTCTATCTCGGACTGAACAACAAGCCGCTGTTTCGACTCGTCGACCTCAAAGGTAAGTTTATCTTGCTGGAATTATTTAGCATGTACTGCCCCATCTGTCAGGCGGAGGCCCCGGTTGTAAACAGCGTCTTCTCGCTCTTGAACGAAAAACCAGAACTCGCCTCCACCGTGCGAATGCTCGGCATAGGAGCAGGCAACACGCCCTTCGAGGTTGACGTGTACCGCAAAAAATACCAGGTACCATTTCCACTTGTCCCAGACGACAAGATGACGTTTCGAAAAGCCTATTCCGAGGAAATTAGAACTCCTACTTTTATATTGGTTCGAGTTGACGAACAAGGGCGTCTGTCGGTGTTATTCAAGCATGTAGGGCAAATGAAAGAACCTCAGCTTTATGTCGATGCAGTGGTGAAAGCCGTCAAGGGGAAGTAGCGCCTATGATTCATACGAGTAAATTTATCATGTTCCTCGCCATAGCGACAATGCTCGTGCTTGTAGCTGTTCAAACAGCGGTCTCAGAAGTACGCACTGTGTTTAATCCTGGACAACTGAAACCTATTGACAGCGCCACATCTCTGAAACCCGGCGACCTGGCGCCTGATTTTTCGCTGCCAGGTATTCACGGCGGCCTGGTTTCTCTGGGTCAATTCCGGGGCAAGAAGAATGTGGTCTTGTCATTTGTGCCGGCAGCTTGGACGCCGGTCTGTTCTCAGCAGTGGCCCGGCTATAACATTGCCAAAGACTTATTTGACCGTTATGACGCCATCGTCTTAGGAATCAGCGTTGACAACATCCCTACCCTGTATGCGTGGACCAATCAAATGGGGGAATTATGGTTCCCGGTGTTGTCGGATTTTTGGCCTCACGGCGCGGTGGCTGAAAAGTACGGCGTGCTCCGCAGCAATGGTACTTCGGAAAGAGCCCTTTTCGTCGTCGATAAGCAAGGGAAACTTCGCTATATAGACGTGCACGACATCAACGACATGCCCCGTCTAGAAACGCTGATCCGCGAATTGGAGAACATTGAAAAATGACCGCGCCGCAACACCGCAGACAGCCGCGAACCTGGATTAATTGTAAGATAGCCGTGTTGTTGTACACCGCTGGAATAGGCATGCTCTGTTTGAATGGTGATTTGGCGCTGGCAGCAGACAAAATCAGCGAGGCGAGTCAACAATGCATCGATTGTCATTCCGTGGCAACGCCGGCCATAGTGGAGAATTGGAAAAGGAGTAGGCATTCCTCGATAACCCCTGGGGAAGCCTTGAAGAAAAAAGTCTTGGAAAGAAGGGTGTCCGCCGAGCGAGTACCCGACGCGCTTGCCTCGTCAGTGGTGGGGTGCGCCGAATGCCATCGCATGAATGCCGAGGCCCACCAAGACGTGTTTGACCATAATGACGAAAAAGTCCACCTTACTGTGACGCCCCACGATTGTCGGGCATGCCACCCCCAGGAGGCGGTTCAATACGAAAAGAACATCATGTCCCACGCTCACGGGAATCTCGCGAAAAATCAGCTTTATGGAACCATGATGACGTCGGTCAATGGAGTCCAATCTGTGGCAAAAGATGACAAGATCGCTATCGCTCCCCCTGACGACTTGACCATGTCGGATTCCTGCTATTCCTGCCACGGAACTGCGCTGGAAGTGCTGGGGAAAAACACTCGAGATACTAGTTTTGGCGATATGGAATTCGTCACTATCAAAGGCTGGCCAAACCAGGGAGTTGGGAGGCTAAATCCCGATGGCAGTAAGGGCTCCTGCGCCTCGTGCCACACGACGCACGAATTCTCCATAAGCATGGCTCGCAAACCCTACACCTGCTCGCAATGCCACAAAGGACCGGATGTTCCGGCGTATCAAGCGTATTCGGTGTCAAAGCACGGTAACCTTCACGCATCGATGTGTAAGGATTGGAAGATGGATAGCGTGCCGTGGGTTTTGGGCAGGGATATCTCTGGGCCGACGTGCGCGACGTGTCATGCCAGTCTCTTAACCAGTGCAGATGGAGAAGTCATAGCCACAAGAACCCATCAAATGAACGACCGACTCCCGTGGCGCATATTTGGACTCATTTATTCCCATCCTCACCCTAAGTCGCCAGACACCTCAATTATAAGGAATAAGGACGGACAGCCCCTGCCTACGAGTTTGGACGGCAGCCTTGCAGGGGAATTTCTCATTTCAACGGAAGAAATGGAAGCCAGAAAGGCGTCGCTCCAGAAAGTGTGTAAAGGCTGTCACGCGCAGAACTGGGTTGACGGCCACTGGGTCAGGTTTGAAGCTTCGCTCTCCACCACGGACAAGATGACCCTCGCCGCCACAAAACTCCTTGAAACCGCCTGGAAAGAGAAGCTCCTCGATCCATCCAATCCTTTTGACGAGGCTGTCGAACGGCTATGGGTTGAACAGTGGCTTTTTTATGCAAACTCGACCCGTTTCGCTTCGGCGATGATGGGAGCGGATTACGGTGTTTTTGCGAACGGTCGATGGTTCATGTCCAAAAACATAAGAGATATCCTGGACAAGATTGGCTGCCTGCGGTTGCAGAAGTCCAACAGAGCTCATTGAGAAAAATTTGTGAATGAAGCAGAAAAGGAGTGATGGAAGATGGAAAACATTACATGGAAATGTCCCAAATGCGGATATACTTTTGAGGCGCCCGCATCAGATGCCCCGCCGGAAACGTGCGCCCAGTGCAAGGAGAAGTGCCAATTTGTCAACGTCACCTGCTACATCCCGGAATGCGGAATGACGGGCCAAGATCCTCGGTTGGGATGAAGTCATAGTTGCGCGATGACGATGGAGAATCAGCGATGAAAAAAACTGTGCTCGTCGCTTTCAACGGGGATCCTGTTTGTTTTGTGCATGTGCTTTTGAACGCCCTGGATATGACAAGTCGCGGCTACGACGTGAAGCTGGTCATTGAAGGTGCGGCGACTGCGCTGGTGCCTGACCTTGCCTCCGGAGCGAGTCCGCTTGCGAGCCTCTTCAAAAAAGTGAGGGAGGCCGGTTTGATCAGCGCCGTCTGCAAGGCATGCTCTGCCAAGATGAACGTATTGGATAAGGTAGCGGCCGAGCGGTTGCCGCTTGGCGACGACATGTCAGGGCATCCCAGTCTGGCGAAATATATAGACGAAGGATACCTGGTCATAACCTTCTAACGGTTGCGCCAGACGGAAATTGCCAAGCTATCGGGAAATGACATGAATATCTTAGGAATCTTTGGAAGCCCTCGCAAGGGCGGTAACTCAGACATTCTGTTGCAAGAAGCCCTGGACGCCGCCGAGAAGGCCGGAGCGACCGTATCTACGTTGAGGGTTTGCGACCTCAACATTCAGGGATGCATCGAATGCGGCGGATGCGACGAAACCGGAGTCTGTGTGGTGGAAGACGACATGAGTCTTGTCTATCCAAAGCTATTGGACTCGGAGGTCATTATACTGGCGTCGCCCATCTTTTTTTACAGCATCCCTGCCCAAGCAAAAGCCCTCATTGATCGCTGCCAAGCCCTGTATTGTCGGCGCAGGTTGCAGAAGGAATCAGGGATTCCGGGCGCGGGGGATTACAAAGGTGGTGGTTATTTGATCTGCGTCGGAGCCACAAAGGGGAAAAACTTGTTTGACGGCGTGCAGCTCGTCGCCCGGTATTTTTACGACGCCGTCGGCAAAGCGTACAAGGGAGGCATCCAGATCAGGTCGGTGGAGGGAAAAGGCGAGGTGTCACAGCGCCTGGAGTACCTTCAGGAGGCCCGGGAGCTTGGTTCACGGATTGTTCGTGACGGGCCATGACATGATCCAATTTGTGAGGAACACAGTCCTGGGGCGGTGAGCCCCTATTAAAAAGGGCCGGGAGCGGGTCAAACGACCCAAGAGTCTGTCAGGGCAATCGCTTCCACCCCATAACCATGTAAATGAAAGATCAAGGAGGCAACATGGCGAAAGCGCTGGTGGTACACGCTTCAAGATCAGGCCAAACCGAAAATATTGCAGAGCTCATTGCAGAAGGGATACGATTCACGGGCGCGGAAGCAAAAGTCGTCAAGGCCACGGCAATCACTTCGCAAGCCGACCTCGAAGGCTATGATGCCTATGTCTTCGGATCCGCCACGTATCATGGCGACATGATACAGACAATGAAGACCATGTTGTTTTTGGCGGCTAAAGCGAATCTTGAAGGGAAGGTCGGCGGCTCATTCGGGGCTTTCGGTTGGAGCGGCGAGGCGGTGGACCGCATTTATGATACCATGCAGAACATCTTCAAGATGGATATGGTGGGCAGCCCATTGAGGCTCAAGACGGCTGCTTTGCAGGGCGGTTTGCAGATGGCCCAAGATTACGGCCGAGAAATAGGAAAAAAAATAACCGGTAAATAGCATGGGTCGTTGTATCCCGACCGAGGAGCAACCCCAAAAATCGTATTGAGCAACTGAATGTGTCTCAGTGCTGCGCCCGCTCAAGGGTGTAGCGAATACATAAGGCGTGGAGGACCTATGACGAAGTACGTGTGTCAGGTGTGTGGTTATGTCTATGATCCGGCCCTTGGGGATCCGGACAATGGCGTGAAGCCGGGCACGGCTTTTGCCGATTTGCCAGAGGATTGGGTCTGCCCGGTATGTGGGGCTGACAAAGATTCTTTTTCACCTGAATAAGAGGCGAGACGGCGTGCATCCCGTCCTTGTCTTAATCGAGGAATTCGGCGTACGCGCTCTCGAGGAAATGACGATTCTTTTCCTGGAGAGCGCCACCCGAGGCAACGGGAGTCGCTTGTTCGATGAGAATGTACTGGATGTCAAAGGTCACACTTGTGCTGGAGGATGACATTGCGGACCATTACTGAAATAAAAAAAGGCATTAACTGGGTTGGAGCGGTGGATTGGACGGTCAGAGATTTTCACGGCTATTCAACATACAAAGGCACCACCTACAACTCCTTCCTCGTGCTGGACGAGAAGGTAACCCTCTTTGACACGGTCAAGAAACCCTTCAAAATGGACCTGATCCATAACCTCCATAAAGTCATTGACCCCAAAAAAATCGATTATCTCGTCGTTAATCATGTGGAACCAGATCATTCTGGGGCTGTGTCTGAGATCGTGGACCTGATTCAGCCAGAAAAAATATTTTGCAGTTCCAGGGGCAAAAAGGCCCTTCTCGATCATTATCACCGGGAAGACTGGCCTTATGAAGTGGTGGAGACGGGTCAGGAAATCAGTCTCGGACAACGCTCCGTACAATTTATCGAGACGCGAATGCTCCATTGGCCGGACAGCATGTTCTCGTATATCAAAGAGGACGGACTCCTGATTTCCAGCGATGCGTTCGGTCAGCACTGGGCGACGAGCGAGCGATTCAACGATGAGGTTGATCAGTCTGAGTTGATGGCCCATGCGGCGAAATATTACGCAAACATTTTACTCCCGTATTCAGCCTTGATCCAAAAATTGATTGCCGATGTCCAAAAAATGGACCTGAACATCTCTATGATTGCGCCTGACCATGGCCTCATATGGCGTCAGAATCCTCTGCAAATTATCCAGGCCTACGATCAGTGGAGCAGGCAGGTTTCTCGCCAAAAAGCGCTGATTATTTATGACACTATGTGGCACAGCACCGAGATGATGGCCAAGGCCATAGCCGATGGGCTTGCGGAGCACGGCGTGAGTATCAAGCTCCTGGATTTGGCAGTGAATCACCGCAGCGACGTGATCACCGAGCTCTTGGACGCCAAGGCGGTCATAGTAGGGTCCCCAACGCTTAATAATGGAATACTCCCTCGTATGGCTGATCTGCTCTGTTACATGAAAGGGCTGAGACCCCTGGGAAAGATCGGGGCGGCCTTTGGATCATACGGATGGAGCGGAGAGTCTGTGAAACTCCTCACGAAATCACTTGAAGAAATGAAAGTGAAAGTCGTGCACCCGGGTGTGAGCCTTCAGTTTGTCCCGGATCATGCCGGTCTGAAACTGTGCGTTGATCTGGGGAGACACATAGCCAAGGCCATGAAGGAAGAGACGACATAGACGAGAGGATCCCTGATCCCATAAATAAAACAATATTCAGGAAAGATGGCCAAAGTGCGTGAGAAGGAGAGGAGCGCGCTGGGCCAAAATAAAGGGGTGTGTCTAAAAGCTTGGCAACAACTTACTTAATGATGTTAATATGTTATGCGAGCATCAAGTCAACATGTATGCCGGCTGCACACAACCAGGGGCCGTTGTGGAAATTGAATGACACGCAATGCGGTCGAGACTGCGCTGGAGGCGGGCAAAATGAGTGACGTCGGGACAAGGTCGAGGAAAAAAGAACTGTTGGGTCTTCTTCACACAAGTTCTTTTGAGGAACGCCTCTCGGTTTTACTAAACATGCCGGCGGCACAAGTGATCAATGCGCTCTTTTCCCTGCTCTGTCATCAAGATCCCTTAATCAAATGGCGCGCGGTGAGGGCCATGGGAACAGTTCTGGCGCGCCTTGCTCAAGTTGACATCGAGGGGGCTCGGGTCGTCATGCGGCGACTCATGTGGAGTCTTAACGACGAATCCGGTGGCATCGGATGGGGCGCGCCAGAGGTGATGGCAGAGGCTATGGCCCAAAGCGAGCTTCTGGCTAAGGAATATGCCTCCATTCTCGGGTCGTATGCAGACGAAGCGGGTAATTTTTTGGAGCATGAGCCTCTGCAACGCGGCTTGCTGTGGGCGTGGGCGCGACTCTCGGAAGCAAGGCCAGAGGCGCTTCACAGCTGGGGATCCCATCTCGCCAAATATCTTCAGTCCAAAGACCCTGCGGTACGAGGACATGCGGTGATGGCGATAGGAAACCTACGGCTGGCCGACGCCAAACCCGCCTTAAAGGCTTTGCTGGCCGACGAAACGGAGTTCGAAACATTCGATTCCGAAAAAATCATCAGGTTGAAAATGAAGGATGCGGCTGAAAACGCTATAGATAAGCTTGGAGATATTGGTTCACAACAATAACGACGTGCATTGCGGGCTTGCCACAACCTGCGGAGCCTCGCCTCTGAGCAGCGTCGCAGGGCAAGCGTCAAACAACTTGGGAGGTAGTGTCATGGATGTCATCATGTTGTCGCGGCTTCAGTTTGCAGTCGCAACCCTTTTCCACTTCATTTTCGTGCCGCTCACTCTCGGTCTTTCCATTCTGGTTGCCATTATGGAAACCATCTATGTGAGAACCGGCAACGAAGAATACAGATCCATGGCAAAATTTTGGGGGAAGATCTTTCTCATCAATTTTGTCGTGGGCGTCGTGACAGGCATCACCCTTGAGTTTCAATTTGGCACCAATTGGTCAGGCTATTCTAGTTATGTGGGCGACATATTCGGTTCGTTGCTCGCAATTGAGGCCACGGTGGCCTTTTTCCTCGAATCCACCTTTGTTGCGGTATGGGCCTTCGGATGGAAGAGGCTCTCTCCAAAGTTTCACGCGGCCTGTATATGGCTGGTTGCCATTGCTTCCAATGTATCGGCCTATTGGATCCTTGTAGCCAATTCGTGGATGCAGCATCCAGTGGGATTCACCATAAGGAACGGCCGCGCGGAGCTTACGGACTTCTGGGCGGTGATCTCGCAACCTTTTGCAATTCTCACTTTCTTCCATACCACATTTGCCGGTTATATAGTCGCCGGATTCTTCGTGATGAGCTTTAGCGCATACCATCTGCTAAGAAAGAACAAAGTTTCATTTTTTACCAAGTCGTTTCGACTTGGGCTGATCTTTGCTTTTGTCTTTTCTGTGCTGGAGGTGTTGGTGGGAGACCTTCACGGCAGGGAGATGGCGCATGCTCAACCAGCAAAGCTCGCTGCCGTGGAGTCGGTCTGGGAAACTCAAAAGGGCGCTCCTTTTGCCCTGCTGCTGATACCCGACGAAGCCCGGGAGACCAACAGCGTGGAAGCTTTCAAAATCCCCAAATTTCTTAGCCGATTAGTGTATGGAGACTGGGACGCGGAGGTGAAAGGACTCAAAGCCTGGCCGCCTGAAGATAGACCGCCGGTCACCCTCGTATTCGCCTCCTTTCGCATCATGGTGGGACTCGGTTTCTTGTTCGTCCTGCTTACGCTCATCGGGGTGATTAAATGGAACCGGTGGGAGTCCAGCCCCGCTTACTTGAAAATCATGATGTATGCGCTCCCCCTACCGTATCTCGCAGGTCTTCTTGGCTGGGTCGTCACCGAGGTGGGGAGACAACCTTGGCTGGTCTATAACGTGATGAAGACGGCGGACGGCCATTCTCCCTTGGTGGGTTCTCAAGTCGCTATGTCGCTCATCGCCTTCATTGTGCTCTACACCCTCCTTGGGTTGGCTGCGTTTGTCATCATGGTCAAACACGCACGCAAAGGACCGGTGGAGGCGTAGGACAAGAGAGCAGATACTGGTTTGTCATGCGCTTTGCTCAACGCCGCAACGTTGGCGGAACCTTGGAGCGTCACCTCGTGAATGCATCACACAAGTAAACGCGACAAAATTCTCCGGTTTGCCCGGGACGACTTATCGGAAGAAAGGTGGGCGAAAAGATGTTAGAAACAATATGGTTTTTGCTCTGGGGCTTACTGTGGGCCATCTATTTTATGCTGGACGGCTTTGATCTTGGACTCGGCACCCTTATGCCTTTCATTTCTCACACCGATCGCGATCGACGCGTGATTTACAATGCCATGGGGCCTTTCTGGGACGGCAACGAGGTATGGCTGATAACTGCAGGGGGGGTTACCTTTGCGGCGTTTCCCACCGCTTACGCGGTCATGTTTAGCACCTTATATGCACCTTTGTTGATCATCTTGTTTGCCTTGATTATACGGGCCGTGTCCTTCGAGTTTCGAGGCGCCATGGGCGGCGGATGGAAAAAAGTGTGGGATTTCTGCCTTTTTGTAGGGAGCTTCATCCCCGCGCTGTTGTTTGGCGTGGCTTTTGCCAACATTTTTCAAGGCATTCCTTTTGACGCCAAGTACACGTTTCAAGGCAACTTGTTCACCCTTTTGAATCCTTATGGCATCGCCGGGGGGGTGCTCTTCGTGTCGCTGTTTCTCCTGCATGGCAGCCTATGGCTCGCCATCAAGTCAGAAGGAGCCTTGCACCAAAGAGCAGGGGCAGCGGCGTCCGGGTTGTGGGTGCTTGTCCTTATTGTGGCGGTGGTCTTCTTGGTTTTCTCATGGTTTGCCACTCCGCTTTACGGAAACTATCTCACGCGCCCCCTGCTGTTCGTAGTGCCGTTGCTGGCAGTGCTCGCTCTTCTTTGCATCAAGTTTTATATCGGGAAGCAAGAATGGTGGAAGGCATGGTTTTCGTCATGCGCCACCATTGTTTTTGCGGTGCTCTTTGGCGTTGTGGGGCTTTATCCAAACCTCTACCCCTCGCGGCTGGATGCCTCGCTCAGCTTGAGCGCCTTTAATGCCGCATCAAGCCCTCTTACGCTGAAGATCATGCTCGTGGTGGCCCTGATCTTTGTCCCGATTGTCATCATTTATCAAGCATGGGCGTATCATATGTTCCGCGACAAAGTGACTGAGGCGTATCTTGCGTCAGAGGAATCGTATTAGGAGGTAGAACAAATGGAACGAGCTGGCATAGTTACCATGAAAGGAAATCCTTTGGTGCTCTTGGGACAAGAGGTGAAAGTCGGCGACGCCGCGCCTGATTTCACTGCAATTGCCAATGATTTGACTCCCGTGAAATTTTCTTCATTCAAAGGGAAGGTATGCATAGTTTCGAGCGTGCCGTCTCTGGATACCCCCGTGTGTGACACGTCCACGAGACGCTTCAACGAAGAGGCGTCGCAGTTGGGAGAAAACGTGGTGATCTTGACTATAAGTATGGACTTGCCTTTCGCCCAGGCCCGCTGGTGCGGCGCGGCGGGCATTACTCGGGTTCAAACGCTGTCGGATCACCGTGACGCGTCCTTTGGCTTATCGTACGGGGTGCTCTTAAAGGACTTGCGACTTCTTGCAAGGGCTGTGTTTGTCGTTGACCAGGCGGGGATAATACGGTATGTGCAAATAGTGAATGAAATAGCTGACGAACCGAATTATGACGCAGTCATTGAGGCGGTGAAGAAATTCGCGTAGAGACGAGCAGCCGCGGCCGGCGATGGCCAGTCTCAAAAGAGAAAGCGGAATCTTGCCTGCCAGGAACCACGGTTTCGCAGGCAAGCTTTCATCCTTTTTGACATTATGTAATCAGCAATCATTGCGTCGAGGGATGAAGATTCGAGGCTGCATTACCAGCAAGATGGAAGGCGACGAGGAGGAAAACGAATGAATCAATGGACGTCAGTGGACGAAGTTTTGGATTACGCCATAGGGCAGGAAGAACAAGCGCATAAGTTTTATACAGATTTGGCTGATCGTATGGACAGACCATGGATGAGCAAAATCTTCCGGGATTTTGCCCAAGAGGAGTTGGGGCATAAACGCAAGCTCCTCGACGTGAAGGGTGGCAAGAGGCTGCTATCGTCCGAGAAAAAAGTGTTGGACCTTAAGATCTCAGACTATCTGGTGGATGTGGAGCCTGAAGCGGGCATGGATTATCAGAAGGCTCTTGTACTCGCCATGAAGAAGGAGAAGAAGGCTTTTAAGATGTACACTGACTTGGCGGCCTCTACGGATGATGAAGGGCTCGAGCAGACCTTTCTGGCCTTGGCACAAGAAGAGGCCAAGCACAAACTCAGATTCGAGATCGAGTATGACAACTTTATCATGACAGAAAACTAATTTTCCCCTGCGTTTGACGCGTATAAGGTTGTTTATGACCGGAGTCAGGTCGTCATGAACAAAAAAACGTTGCTGCTCGCTATTGTTGCCTTCGCAGTACTGGTGGTGAGTCTTATATGGATGCAGGGAGGCTTCCACCACAAAATCTCCGGCGGGCGGGCGACTCCAACCGCGCCGGCGTCGCCGCCGAAAACTGTCCAGGCTGAGAAAATTACCGTTCAGGGAGAAGTCACGGTCTCCGGAACGGTAATAGCGCGAGACGTTGCACGCGTGTCCAGTCGCATAAATGGATATATCATCGAGATCAATGTCGATGCGGGGCACCATGTGAAGCGAGGCGATGTCCTCCTCAAAATCGATACCAAGGATTTGGCGGAGAAGGAGGCTCAGGCGGCGGCTACTCTGGAGAGCGCCCGGGCGGATCTCATCAAGGCCAAGAACGACTTTGAACGATTCAAAGTCCTTTACGAAAAGCAGTCGGTGGCCAAAAAAGATTACGACGACGCGCTGGCAAAGTACGAGATGGCCCAGGCTGCTGAAAACAGGGCCAAAGCTGCCTTGGATGAGGCGAAGACAAATCTTTCCTACGGTACTGTCACTGCGCCATTTTCAGGCGTGATAGGCGAGAGGGGTGTAAATACTGGGGACTTGGCCAGTCCAGGACGCTTTCTTATGAGCGTGTATCGCCCTGATTCGCTTGAGTTGGTGGCATCCGCCGGGGAACAGTATGCGCCATTTCTCAAAGAGGGGACTTCTGTGAAGGTCGATGTCCCCTCTGTCGGCCTTAAAGAGACATCGAAGATCCGAGAGGTCGTGCCCCAGCGCGACGAGAAAACACGAACCGTCACAGTGAAGATCCCCTTGAACCAAACAACAGGGCTGACGCCTGGGTTGTACGGAACCATGACCTTTGACACCCATGCTTCTGAGGCTATAGCGGTGCCGCGTGCAGCCATCCGAATCATCGGCCAATTGGAATCAGTCAATGTTTTTGACGATGGGCAAGTCAAAGTTCGGCACGTGAAGACAGGGCGCTCTTTGTCTAACGAGAGAGTGGAAGTCATATCTGGCTTGAAGCCAGGCGAAGAGGTGGTAGTGCCATGAAGGCTACCAAAGCGGTTTTCCCGACGGTATCCCGAGCCGTGGAGGCCATCGACGGTCTCGGCTCCAACAATAGCGAACTAATGGCCACCAGGGCGGTACACATAAATGTGTTCCTCAAGCAAGTGCCGGGTGACACGGCTAAAATCATCAAAAGGGCCTATAACGAAATAGGCGCGGAGGCTGCTATCAGTAGCAATGCCTATTATGAGGTTGAGGGGACGATCACGGATATGATTGTCATGGGCACCGTCTATCAACACAGAGAGGCTCGACGCGTCCTCCATGAGAATACAAAGGTGAAACCCTGGATCGATGCCATCGCCGAGGTAGTCGAGGAAGCGCCGGAAACAAAAGGATAGCACACGCAATGACTGCGCATTGCTGTGCATCGGCGTTCCGACGAGTCTCACGAGATGAGCGAGCGCCGGGTGTCCTCACAGCCGCCCGCAGTGACGTATCGACTGCCATTTTTATCATCGCGAGGGGCATGAGGCAAAGCTATTTCAACGCACCTCAATGGCGCAGTGAGGCCGATATTGAATGAGCGGTTATCTTCCAGAAATGCTTAACGCCAACCCGCATGATGGAGGTATCACACATGAGCGATGGGAAAAAACTCGTGATGTACGGGGCCACGTGGTGTCCCGACGCACGTCGATCGCGAAAATTTCTTGACGAGAAAGGGATCGCCTACGAATGGATTGACATCGATGAGGATCCCGCAGCCAAAGACTATGTCAAAAAGGTGAATAACGGGACAGTGATTATCCCTACTATTCTCTTCGAAGACGGCTCGACCCTTGTCGAGCCATCAAACGAAGAGCTTGCACAAAAACTGGGGGTGTAAATTTTTTCTCAAGCGGGCGACCCTGCTGCCTTTGCCCTCAAGCCGGGCCAACATGTTAACCCGCCGAGAAGGCTCTGTTGCGTGATTCCTGGAATAAATATTCCTGGATAAAACGGTTAATGTCTCCGTCGAGCACCGCCGCGACGTTTCCGACTTCAAGATTGGTCCTGTGGTCCTTCACCATCTGATAAGGTTGCAGGACATACGATCTGATCTGAGACCCCCACGCAATCTCCTTCTTGGTTTTGTGCATGGAATCCTTTTCTTCCCGTTTTTTCTCGAGTTCCAGATCATACAGTCTCGATTTGAGGATCTTCATCGCCATGGCGCGGTTCTTATGCTGAGATCTTTCATTTTGACATTGCACCACGATGCCGGTGGGAAGATGGGTGATGCGTACAGCCGAGTCCGTGGTATTGACATGTTGGCCGCCTGCGCCAGATGATCGGTAGGTGTCAATCTTGAGATCGGTCTCGTTAATCTGAATATCCACATCATCGTCAGCGCTCGGATACACGAATAGCGCGGCAAACGAGGTATGACGCCGAGCATTGGCGTCGAAAGGCGAAATCCGAACCAGGCGGTGAATGCCGACCTCAGCCTTCAGTCGCCCGTAAGCAAATTCCCCCTCTAAGGAGAAGGTCACAGATTTGATGCCCGCTTCTTCACCGGGCAATGTATCCAAAATCTCCGTTTTATAGCCTTCGCGCTCCGCCCATCGAAGATACATGCGCATGAGCATCTCTGCCCAATCCTGGGCTTCGGTGCCGCCCGCGCCCGCATGGATTTCCACTATGGCATCCCCACGATCTTCGGGCTGAGAAAAAAGGCGCTGGATTTCCAATCCGCTGAGGACGTCCTCGAGCTCCTTAATTTTCGTTTCTACTTCCACTAATTCAGCATCATCTGCTTCTTCGACCGCGAGGCTCAATAATACATGGGCATCTTCGATTTCCTGTTCAACAGACTGAAAATGATCTATGAGCCTCACAAGTTGCTTCTCCTCTTTCAAGAGGGCTTTTGCCCCCTCAGGATTGTTCCAAAATTCGGCGTCCTCGTGTTTCTTCTCAAGTTCCTTCAAACGTGCAATCTTGGCATCGAGGTCAAAGATAACCTCTGAGTTCAGATGCTTTTGATCGAAGTTGAGTCAATCTGTCTTGCAAGTCCAACATTTCAATCCTCCCTGCTCGAGGGATGATATCCCGCATAGCCGCGGCCCTCAAGCCATTTATTATACGGAGAAAAGCCATCGACATCCTTTGATTCAAGCGCTTGGTCAAGTATCTTCAAGCGAGAGTCCAGCATATCGATATAATGAATGAGAATGGCTTCTCTCGTGGCCGGCCGAACAGGCGCTCCAAAATCAGCCTGACCATGATGCGATAAAATGATGTGCTGAAGCTCCAAAAACCATGGTTCGCCTGTGCATTGTTTTTCATATCCTATTCTATCGAGCATTTCAAAGCCCAGGATGACATGACCGACAAGTCTGCCCTCGATTGTTCTGGCTTGGCCGCCTGGCTTTAGTTCCTGAGTCTTTCCAATGTCGTGCACGATAGCTCCAGCGATCGCCAGATCTTTGTTTATGCTGGCATCTTTCTCCACAAGACAAGCCGCCTTTCTTGTCACCCCAACAAGATGCTCGACGAGACCTCCTTCGTACGCATGATGTACCATCTTCGCCGCAGGACAAGTCTTTATCGCCTTTTCATGCTGGATGAGAAGGCCGACCACGAGATCCGAAAGAGAGGGAGGACGCAAATCTTGCGCGTAGCACATCAATTCCTCGAACAGGGCCTCAGCCCTTTCCTGGCTGCGGCGCTGGAACGTCCCAAGGTGTTCGAGTTCCTCAGGGGTCGCTTTTCGTATCCGCTCAACAATGATTTGATTGCGATCTCTATAGGCGCCGACATGACCGTTTATTTTTACGACGTCCCCAGGCGCGAAATCGGCCCCGTACCGCCGAATCGTTTCAGCCCACAGTCGCGCTGCGATAGCCCCTGTCGCATCTCGCACAACCATGTCGAGATAATCGGAGCCAGTCCGAGTCTTGCGAATCTCTACCGCTTGAATTTGGAAAAACTGACTTAGTTTATCCCCTGGCTTCAGTTGGCTGGCAAATAAGTGCACTGATGTGGGCCCTGTTGCAACGGGCCTCTGATTATCCGTTGTGTTGTCTTTTCCGGTCGGCATAGCCCCTTCTCGATGAGCTCATTCGTAACTCGCCTAGAATATACCATGATTGAAGTCGAAAATGATTACCTCTACATTTATCCCCGGAATTTCTTCGGAGTAAAATCCTTATCATCCAGTTCGTGAATAACGTCCAAACGACTGTGACTGGGAGGACAAGCTCAACTATTGTCATTTCGAAGCAGCCAGACTAGAACACAGTGAGAAGGACGACCAGGAAATCTTCATCCTTCGGCCGATATTTTCGGCTTCGCTTGAAATGGCATGCGGCACCATGCTCCAAGTCGTGTCAGTGGCATTGAATTCGCCATTCATTCTTAGAAACGCACTAGTTCCAAAAAAAACGGCGCTTGACCCCCTTTTGCGTTGACCACTGCCTGCCTCTGCCTACGTCCGCCTGGTTCATCCACCGCCGGCTTTTTTGGAAAGATCATGGCTTGCCCGGAAAAGATTTACAAGACAGAATCTTGCTATGCAAAGGTATTGCCTTGGGCGGAACGTAGTCGTGGCAGTACTATAGGCTTCCTCAAGGCAACGCCGATCAGCCCCCAACAAGGGCGATCCAGCAAGCAGTCATTTACCTCGTTGTTCGGTGGCGGACCACGGAGGGAATTGACGAGGTAGCCTTGGCGCCTAGGGCGTCTAAGCACTTTTCGACGAAGGAGTCAACGTCCACTTGCTTTCCACCATGAAGGATGGAATATATCTCTCCAAGGATAGGAGGATGGAACCCTCGCTGTGTGGCAATCCGGTGCGCTAATCGCGCCGCCTCGTACCCCTCGATGGCAATTTTTTTCTTCCTGTACTGGTCAAGAAGCAACAGGGCTGGTCGTGACTTCCCATGTTTTTCGTCCATTTCAGCCAAGTCCCTTCCGAACGTTGCCGAACGGCCCCCTCGACAAGTCGCCAGCAGGTCTGCCATCCATACTTGACTCTCTGCGTCAAAAGTCTCGGGAATGGCGCCAAGGAGGAGTCCAAACTGCCTGATTTCAGCGGTCACTAGGGTTGCATAGGTTGCAAGAAAGTTTTCGGGAACTTTCTTTGACCCTTCCAAAACCCCGAATCCTATGGCATACACATTTTTTAATGCCGCGGCTATGGCCGTCCCGATCACATCTCGCGAATAGACGACTCGGAAGCGGGGCGTCTCTATGAGCGTGCGTAGTCTCTCAAACGTTTCATAATTCTCACAAGCTACCTGCGTGACCCCTGCCCCTCCATACACGATTTCATGAGCGAGATTCGCCCCTGACAAGGCCCCCACACTCATTTTTCGTCCGATACGGTTGAGTTCTCTTTGGGCGGTCTGACAAGGCAGAAGGCCCGTTTCCGGGATAAATCCTTTCGTGGCAATAATAAGATCAGTTCCTTCAGGCGCATACTCCACGATCTTTACAATCAACGCGTGAAAGTATTTGCTTGGGGTAACCACGAGGATCAAGGATGTGTCCCCGATAGCGGCTCGGAGATCAGCTTCTGGCCGTACGGAGCGCGGGAGAGCAACCTCTTTGAAATGCCACGGATGATACCCTTCGACAGTCAGTCTTTCTATCAAGTCCTCGCGTGAGTCATACAAAATCAGCGAATGCTCGGACAAGTCTTCCTTTTTCAGAAGATTTTTTCCAATGTGGAGAGCCAGCGTATATCCCCAGACCCCTGCATTGATCACCGTCAACGTGTTACGGCCCCGCAGTGGATATATGCGCCGGTCGGCATGGTACGCATAGAAATTCAAGAGCGGAAGATTGCCAGGAATGTAATGGCGACGGAAAGGCCATTTCCTCACTGCGGATCGAACAGTCAACGTACCTAGACCTCGCCGTATGGTTTCATCGACGTCAGCAGTCACTACCGGATGAAACGGCGGTTCCTTCCGATATCGCCTCTCAAAAAAAGCTTGAATACCCTCGATCTCTTGCTCCACCCTTTGCCGAATGGTTTTGGGGTGTATTTTATCCAGCCCTGTTATGGCCTTGGCCATCAACTGACTTGGGTGGATCAATTTGTTGCGAGCAATTTCCTCGATGGCTTTGTGAGAAATCCTCTGCATACTCAAGGAATTGTCATCTGCAAGCTCGAAGGGTTCTCCAAGATTCACCGACACCTCGCCAAAAACGAGGTCCAATCCCCTTAGCAGCTTTTCTGTTTTACCTAAGAGAAACAGGATTGGCAGCCCGAGGGACTTTCGTAGTGGAAGCATTGACAAGATAGGGAAGAAGCGTGGAGCAGTGAGATAAGCGTCTTCCGGAATGCATGAATATGAAATGGCGACAGGTATGACCAGCGCCCTGCCCGTGGTCTTGACAGCCGCGATGACGCCATGGGGGACATACGGCTCACGCAATATCCCATCTCTCGAACGCACCGTGTAACGACTCGTTCGCGAAAAAATGGCCTGAGACTCGCCCGAGTCAGCAAGACTGGCAGTGAACCAAGAATACGCTCTATGCTGAACCGGTGCGAGATTTTTGGGGACCTCCAAACAACGGAAGCCTTGCAACCATTTGGCCACCCAACCTGTGGTGATACTGCCGCACACATGCATTATCGGTATTGTTTCACCTATTTTCCGCGCCAACTCCGCGGTATGGGCGTAGTCGAAATAAGATGCATGCCCCACAAAAAAGAATTTTGGTCCATGAAAGGCCTTGATGCGCGCACGGTGAGTTTCGGGCAGCGCGCCGGAAACATCCCGGAACATAGTCCGGGTCAAAAACGCGATCATGGAGGAAACGCGACCCAGCGTGACCGGATCATACACGACATCCAGGTCTGAGAGCGCCTTGATAAGCTCTCGGTAGTCACCCCGTGGTTCGTGCTCCTGTGCGAGTTTCAGGGCTTTGGCGCGCAATCCCTCGACATCGATCGGAGCCGAGAGTTGGTCAGAAAAGTACTTCTCGAACTGCTTGTATCCGACATAAGAATCGAGCAATTTCCATGCGCGGGTCTGCTTCATTCCAAGACCTTTGGCAACGATTCGCGCTCGATAGGACGGCGCACAGAACGCCTAGTTCACGATGCCTGTCGGAGGCCGTTCTGGGCTCCGCGCAGGTCCCCTCGGACCAGGCGGCGGACCCGCAGGCGCGGGTTGGCTCGGTTGAGGTTGCGGCTGAGTCGTAGTCGGCGCCGGTTGAGGTTGCGGCTGCGCCGGCTGAACAGGAGCGGCAACCGGAGGGGTTGTACCGACCATCGGAGGCTGTGGCTGCTGAACTTGCGGCGCAGGCGCCGACGGTTGCGGCGTCTGAGCCGGCGGCTGCGGAGCAACTTGTCGCGGTGGCTCTGGTCGCGGCGAGCTTGGCGCTGGCGTCGAAGGAGCTGGAGCGGCAGTGCCTTGCGGAGGCGCAGGCGTCTGCGCCTGAGCCGGCCCGGCGGCAGGGACGAATTTCACTGACGTGAGAACATCATTAAAAACCTGATGAAACTTTTCCATACTCTGGGATGGAGCCAAACACGAAATTCTGACAAGCGTGTCTTCATGTTTGTAAAAGACTATCACGATATCCATCCACATCTTGAGTTTTTCTTCGTACGCTTGGATAAAGAAATAATAGGCTCCGGGGACATCACACTTAAAATCACCCTCATCGAGAATTTTGATGGTCTGCTGCTCCTTGGAACCGCCCGCGCTCTTTTGCATGTCAGCAATGCCCTGTTTGAGCTCTTGTTTGAAGACGTCAAGGGAGTCCTTCACTGGGGCATGGGCTGCCACGTGGATGCGACTTCTAAAATTATCCGTGAGTTCAGGCGCTTGAAACACCACATAATAGTTCCCTTGGGGCTTGTCAATCTTTACCCAAGTGGCAGGGTACTTCATGGTGAAACCATATTCATCGCTCTTAAAAACCAGGAAATCCTGCGTCCAACCTGTTGTCGGCAGAAGCATGAATATCCCGAGTAACGCAACGGCTGGCTTGATCAATGTCCCCACCCTGAGCAGACTCATCGAACACTCTCCTTTCACGCCCTGACTCTTCCGAGTAAGAGCTCATCATAACAGTAAATTCTAAGAGTGGTCAATTATTTTATCCCATCTGTGTCGTGGCTAAGTGTTTTCAGAGGATACATTTCCCCTGTCCTAGAATGCTATGTTCTGCGTTTCAGCAGAGCCCCACAGGGCCTCGCAATTTCACCCAAGTGTAACACAATGAATCCTTGACGCAAGAACGGAATTTCCTACAGGAGTTTCCCCCAAAACATATTCTAGCAAAGAAGGTGAGTTTAAGAGCCTGCCCATTGTTTCTTGTGTACAGGGAGTAAGCCTTCGTCTGTAGTAATTCTCAAAATAAATCACGAATTGGGCGTGTGTCCTCTCATTACGTCATCCTCACGAAAGTGGGGATCCATAAGCAGGTGCTTGGATTCCAATTTTCAAGGGAATGACAATCTGACGTATGGCTATGCCGTGATTTCTTCTGAGACCGGTTATAATCTGCCAAGCAGTGCCTCGACGCCATCTGCGAGGGCATATAGGTGGTCTCGGAAGTACTTGCGAATTCGATGTCAGGGTCGTCATTTCGTCCACTTTCCTCCCTGTCATTTCCAGCCGTCCCCATCTGTCATTTCGAGCAACGAGAGAAATCTACCCAGCGAGAGAGATTTCTCAGTCGCAAGGCTTGTTGGAAATGACCTGAAAGTAAAGGCGCCTCACGCTCGTTCGAACCCACCTCCTTCGAAATGACATGGCACGTGTCCTCGAAATCAAGGCTCCCGTATCGAATACGTGGGCAGCGCCGAGACCCCTGAAACAGACGTGCCCCTTTGTCTGAGACAGGACGGCGAGTAAGGCCAATCGCCGTCTTGTGGGACTGTACTCCGCAATTGCGGCGGCGTCTCACAAAATCCTCACAAAATCGTTGGGATCGGACAGGCCCCACCCCCGTAAAGGGGGTGGAGAAATCTAACCCTGTTCTTTGGCTTTTTTTATGGCGAGGTAGAGCCGTTCGGACGTCACCGGAAGCTCGTTGATCCGCACGCCTGTTGCGTCGTAAATAGCGTTCAGGATGGCTGGGATGGTGGGCATAATGGCCCCTTCTCCCACCTCTTTTGCCCCATAAGGACCGTTTGGTTCCCGAGATTCCACGATGATAGATTTGACATTGGGCATGTCGAGAGCCGTGGGGATGCGATATTCCCCTAGAGAAGGATTCAGTATTCGACCCCGGGAATCAAATTTTACCTCTTCGAAGAGGCACTCTCCGAGCCCCATAGACAAGGAGCCCTGCATTTGACCTTCCACGAGGGTTCGGTTAACGGCTAGTCCGCAGTCATGGGCGTCAGTCATGTTTTCCACGGTGATTTCTCCTGTTTCCATGTCCACGCTGACTTCCACCACCTGGGCAGAGCATCCATACGCGGGCGACGTCCCGACGGCAGCGCCTTTGTAAGAGCCGCCGAGACGAGGCGGTTTGTACTTGCCTGTACCCACGATGGTTCCCGCTTTCAAAAAGGCCAGGCGCGCCGCCTCCCGAAACGTGAGATAGTCACCCGATGGCGGATCAGTCCATCCACGATGCTCTTTGATATACTGCGTTCGGATTTTCTCAAAGTTGCCTGACTGACCGTCAAAGAAAACCTTGCCCTCCCGAAAGCTTATGGATTCTACCGGATATCCTAATTCGTCAGATAAAAATTGGGCAATTTGGTTTCGGATTTGCTCCGCCGCTTCTTTGGTGGCATGGCCGGTCATGAGCGTCTGTCGGCTCGAGTACGCACCAAGGTCAACGCTCAGATCAGTGTCGCCGGAAACCACTTTCACGTTCTCGAGAGGGATGCCAAGCGTCTCGGCTGCAATCATGGCCATCGTCGTGTCCGACCCTTGACCGATTTCTGCAGACCCCGTCAAGACCGTTGCAACCCCTCCGTCCTCGCTGATCTTAATAACAACCGTCGAATGATACGTGTCGGATCTGTAAATCGGGTAACCCGCTCCAGATACGAAAAAGCCGCAGGCCATGCCAATGCCTTTGCCTTTGGGAAGCTTTCCTTTTTTCTTATCCCACTCAGCCCCTTGGCGAACCGCCTCGATACATTCCTTCATGCCTAAACTGGACATATCCAACTCGTTGACCGTGATATCTCCGGCCTGCATGATATTCTTGAGACGAAGCTCAATGGGGTCTAGACCCAGCTTCTCCGCGGTCATATCCAGGAGCTGTTCAAAGGCTGCCCTGTGCGCGACGCCGCCGTGGCCTCGTTGGGCTCCGCAGGCAGGCTTGTTCGTGTAAACTCTGTAGCCATCATACTTCATGGCCTTGAGTTTGTAGGGCCCCCCAAGCAGCGAACCTGAATAGTACACCGTCGCGATCCCGAAACTGGTGTACGCTCCTCCATCAAGTACTGCTTTGTTTTTGAGCGCCATCATCGTGCCGTCTTTTTTGACGCCCAGGCTCATCTCGGCATAAAATTGATGCCTCGCCCTGCTGTGTAAAAACACCTGCTCCCGAGTGTAGGTCATTTTGACGGGCTTGCCTGTCATGCGAGAAAGAAGACCGGCGCTCATCTCCAGTGGGGTTGCTTCGCACTTCGGGCCGAATCCACCTCCCACATAGGGCTTCACCACCCTTACGTTGCCCACAGGTATCCTCAAAACCATGGCAACGGTTCTCATCACGTAATGTGGCACCTGTGTGGACGTGTAGAGCGTAAGCCTTCCATCGAGGTCAAACACAGCGAGACAGGAGTGGGGTTCAATAAACGCGGCATCCTGTCTTTTATTCAAAAACGTATGGTTCACCACCAAATCACTCTCAGCAAATGCAGCTTCAGTGTCTCCGAATTCCTGGTGTACCTCAGCATTGAGATTACCGGGAAACTCGGCGTGGAGCTGAGGCGCTCCCTCTTTCATTGCTTCAAACATGTCAAAAACCGCAGGAAGCTCTTCGTAATCCACTTTAATCAGATTTACCGCCTCGAGTGCTGTGGCATAATCAACCGCCGCTACTGCCGCGATTTCATCGCCAACATATCTCACCTTCTCATAAGCGTAGAGCGTTTCATCATACCTCGCCGGCGAAACGCCGTACTTGACGATGCCAGCTTCTTTTGCAGTGGCTATAGCTTTGACACCTTTGAGCTTGAGGGCTTTAGAAGTGTCTATATGCAGGATCTTTCCATGAGCAATTGGGCTTTGTAAAATTGCGCCATACAACATACCTGGCATGGTCAGATCGTCGGCATACTTGGCCCTTCCTGTCGCCTTGGCAGGACCATCAATTCGGGGCGCCCTCGTGTTCAGCACTGAGAATTCGCTCATGTCACACCTCCGTTCCCTCTCTCGACTTCGCAGCCTCTTGAATAGCCTCTACGATCTTCTGATATCCAGTGCATCGACAGAGATTTCCCGAAATTGCCGTTCTGATTTCTTGTTCCGTCGGGTCGGGGTTTTCTGCCAGCAAGGCCTTGGCGGACAAGATCATACCTGGCGTGCAGAATCCGCACTGTATGGCGCCCTTGTCAACAAAGGCCTGCTGGATTGGATGCAGTTTCCCGTTTTCCGCCATACCTTCGATAGTAAGCACCTCGCGCCCGTGGGCTTGGACGGCGAGTACAAGGCAGGAATTCACAGGCTTTCCGTCCATGATGACCGTACACGCTCCGCAATCGGCAAAACCGCACACGTGTTTGGTTCCGGTTAGGCCAAGATCTTCACGAAGGAATTGCACCAATGTCGTGTTCGGCTCCACTGCAGCCTCTACCTGTTCACCATTCACCACCAAACTGATTACGGTCTTCATATTTTTCTCTCCACAATTGTTATGGCTTCCAGGCTTTGGCGTTCTCCCAAGCCCTCATGAGACAGCGCTTCGTCAGCGCCTCTATCATCATGCAGCGGTACTCCATGGTGCCTCGATGGTCAGTGATAGGGCTGCAAAAACCAACGCCGATCTCGCCCGTCCGTTGAAACAGCTCCTCAGAAGGCTTGTTGCCAATTAAGAACTCTTCCGCCCCATAGGCCCGCAGCGGGGTTGGAGCCACGGCCCCCAAGGCGATGCGCGCATCAATAATAGGCCCTTCCGGCCCTTCGAGCGTCAATAACGTCGCAACGTTGACCATTGATATCTCGAGGGTCTTTCTCGCCCCTAGTTTAATGTACGATCCCCCGCTCCATGGGGCCGGGGTTTCGATGTTGAGGCAGACCATCAATTCATGTGGCTCGATCACGCAATCGCCAGGTCCCCTGAAGAATTCGTTTACCGAGACATCGCGCTCCCCTTTCGCGCTTTTGAGTTTTACCGTCGCGTTCAAGACCATACATGCGGGAGGCAAGTCCGCTGCCGGCCGTGCATTGACCAAGTTGCCTCCAATGGTCGCTCGATTCCGTATCATCGGCGCGCCTAGTCTGCCGGCCGCAATCGCCAAGGGCGTAAATCGATCGTTGATCAACTCATGACGCGATAATTCCCTCGCAGTCACGGCCGATCCTATGGTGACGCCATGGCCATTGCGAGGGATAATGGCATCGAGTCCCGGCACCCTTGCTATCGAAATCACGTGGGCGGGTTTGTCGATCCTCTGCTTCATTCGCACCAGGAGGTCCGTACCTCCTGCGAGGACCTTGGCATTGCCGCCTAGGCTCGAGAGCAACTGGAGCGCCTCCTCCAAAGTCGACGGCTCATGATACTCGAATTTTGGCAGGAGCATGTGTTATCCCTCCATAAATAGGGTTGGAGTTTTTATTGATGACTTGATGTTGCTGACGATTTGCGGGATGTTCTTACGGGCCATAGACCACCACAAAACACATCCTTTTCCCACACGACACTTCTTAACCAGTTCTCGCTTGACGCGTCTTGAGTTTTCCCGCTATCCGGCGGAAAACAGAACCCTCGCACACTGCAGAGCATTCGGAATGAGATGCCTCGTAATAGCAAAACCCGGGGCACGCGTGAGAACCAGCCAAGCTCTTTCCTGCATACCGCGACCGTCCGAGCATCGCCGCCTCTACTTCTATCATACCACCGCACGAGTGACGAAATACAAAATGTCCTTTTCTGAAGTCGGTCGTATTTGGCTTATATTTGAAGAAGGTTACGGATGAGTCTGTGAGCAATCGAGTTATGTTATGCCACATAGCTGAGCAACCGCTGCATTTTATGGCGTCATGTTTGTCGGACTTTTTCGATTCGGGCCCTGCCACGCGAAATCGGTCTTTCTCTCCCCGCTGCAGACCCGTATGGTGCGCTTCCTCTCCGACACCGCCCTGCGCGACATCTTCAGCTATTGTGACTGCAATCCCAAGACCCGAGGCAAACTTGACGAGTTTCTCAGCGTTTTGCCTTGCAGTTGACCATCTTAACTCTTCTTCTCGTTCCTCATCACCCCCATTGAAAGGCTCGCAACGAAAATAAACCCATCCTGTGTAACCGCCAAAGGGCGTTCCATCTGTCGGCCTGTTGCAGGCCATGACGCCTCGGGCTATCTGCGGATCTACAGGGACGATCACGTGGTATTTTTTCCCGACGGGATCCAGGCCAATCCATCCCTCATTTCCCGACTTGGATGGTAGGGTTGCTCGATAGATATCCGAGAGTTTGACTTCCATATCCACAAGCCTGGATAAAGATTCTGTACCAAGAACGCCCGTAAATCACAATATCCGGTTGGTGAAACTCTGTCAAGCTATAATAGAGCTATTAGAAAATTCATTGACAACGTCCGTGAAAACGATTATGCGTAGAGGTAATTCAGAATCATGAACTATTTATATCCATTACGTGTACCCTCGATCTCTTGGTGAAACTGATGATTAGTACGCAAGACACCTCGCAAGCGGCTTATGCAGCCCCAATAGTGACAAAAGCCACGAAAATAATCAAATTGATTATAAAATCGACCAATAGCCTAGGATTAAGCGACATCGCATCTCAATTGTCGCTGGCAAAGTCAACCACGCATGGAATCCTTACAGCCCTCGAATCTGCTGGATGGGTGCTCCGAGACCCCATATCCCGCGCATACACGTGCGGATACGCAATAAAAGATCTCAGCGAAGCAGCCGTTGTGAGGGTGCCTTTGGTGACAACAGCGAGGCCGTTTCTCGAGGACTTGAGCACCAAACTCGGGGAGGACATCTTTTTGGGCGTTGCGGCAGGCAAAAACATTCTTATCCTCGATCAGATAGAGACCACGAAAGAATTGAAAGTCACGGCTCGACCAGGTACGCGGCTCTCGTTATTCGCGGGAGCTGCAGGAAAGATATTCCTTGCGTATCTCGACGACAAAAAACTTGACGAAATCCTCCGGACCACCACTTTGCCTCGCTTCACCCCCACGTCCATTACAGACCCGGAAGAATACAAGAGAGACCTCGTAAGAGTGAGGGAAGCGGGCATCGCCGTGGATCTAGGGGAGTACATCACCAATTGCCGTGCGGTGGCCGCGCCCATCCTTTACGGCAAAAAAAACAGACGACGCCTCGTGGCAGGTTTTTGGCTCGTGAGCCTTGACTGGGAGCATGCTTCCGCGTCGTTGGACACCATTAAGAAGCTTACCCTCGAAACGAGCGAAGCGATTTCTCGGGCAATCAGCCGCAATTACACGTAGTATGAGACCCAATCGGTAGTACAGCTTTTCCGAAAATTCATTGTGCAATTGCTTCGCTTCGCTCAAATGACGCACGGCGGGGTTCCCAAAATATATCTCGGAAGGAAGTCCGCGCCATCCAATCAGTGTGTTATGTCAAAAGCCGCTATGAACGGAGGTAAGCCGAAATCTTGCCATTTCGAGGGTGCAAGGCTCGAGCGAGAGTGAGACGCCGCGCCGCTGCGTCATTTCTAAGGAGCCTTGCCACTGAGACATTTTTCTCGGTGCATCAAGATTTCTCGCTTCGCTCGAAATGACAGAGGGGTCGGCTCATAATGACAGAGGGGACGGCTCATAATGACAGAGGGGACGGCTCATAATGACAGAGGGGACGGCTCATAATGACAGGGGGGCGGCTCGAAATGACAGGCGGGATGTGGTTCAAATCACGGACACAGCACCGAATTAGTGAGTACATCCGAGCCCCTTTAGAGAACATTGTCAAATTCTCTCTTCCTCACGAAAAGGTGGCCCCAGTGAATTCGCCGGATTCCCATTTTCCGTGTGAATGAGAATCTGACTCATGGTTATTTCGCGTTCTCCTTTGAGAAAGCTTATCTATCATGCATCAGTCGCTGTCCTCTCTTCGAATCACCACTCTTGCAGGCGCGCCGTCTCCCTGTTGTATGCTCAGAGGAAGGCAAAAAATCTCACAGGGGCCAGGAGGCACATACGCTAAATTGACCGCTTCCACCACGACCACACCCGCCTCCAAGAGCCTGCGATGAACAGGCGCTCCTTTGTTTCCGTATGCCTCGATGGAGAGGTAATCGATGCCCACGAGTTTTACTCCATGCTCCACTATAAATTCTGCGCCCGCCTCGGTGAGATATACGTAATCTGGAGTGAACTGTGTTTCCATCAGCTTAGAACTGTTGTCGGTTTTGAAAAGGATTCGCTTGACGCCTCGCAGGGAAGATCTTTCTAGGACGTATCGATCGATGCATTCGTATGATCGCACGTCAAGGACGATTCCTGGTCCAATAAGGGCATCCAGAGGAAGCTGGTCCACGGTCTGCCCATTGGGAAGGTAATGGGCCGGCGGATCGATGTGAGTCCCTGTGTGAGTGCCCATTCTAAACGTGGAGAGGTTGAATGCGTCGCCTCCTGATGTCTGAAAGGTTCGCTGCAATTCAAAAACAGGGTCGCCCGGAAAAGACGGCATGCCTTGTTTCAGGGGGAGGCTTGCATCGTACCATCTCACCATGAACGCCTCCGAGAAACTCCTAGATTCTTGGATCCGGTTCCAGAGTAGCGGTCAATTGCTGCTCGGAAGAGCCCCGTAGTATCCTTAATCGCGCCTGCTCACCAGGACTCTTCTGAAGGATGAGATTTCGGTATTCATCAAAATTTCTGACAGGGGATTCGTCAACAGCGAGCAAAACATCGCCTCCCATGAGGATCGGTTGACCTCTTACATAAACGAGCGTATCGCCGCCTTTAAGCCCAGCCTTATCCGCGGGGCTCCCTGGTACCACTTCCATAATCAGCACACCGGTGACAGGGGGCAATCTTAAAGCTTGGGAGACAGCCGGAGAGAGATTAAGCGACGAACGGATACCCAGCCACGGATAAATGCGTCTGCCGAGCTTGATAATTTGTGCAGCCACTCTTTTCGCTCGGTTGATTGGCACCGCCAAACCGATACCAGTGAATCCCCCAGTCGGCGTAGGATTCACCAATGCCGTGTTAATGCCTATAACTTCTCCCCTGGAGTTGATAAGGGGCCCTCCACTGTTGCCAGGATTGATCGCAGCGTCTGTCTGAATCAAATCCATGAGGGTTCGGTTGCTGATGTTTATGTCGCGGTGGAGGGCGCTGATGAAGCCAGCGGTCACCGTGTGCTGAAAACCCAATGGATTCCCTATGGCAATCACACGCTGCCCAGGAACCAGCGCATCGGAGTTTCCCAGCGGCGCTACTGCCATCCCGGGAAAAGGCGCGACCTTCACGACGGCCAGGTCGTTTACAGGGTCTCGACCAACCAACGTCCCCGGGACGGATTTGTCGCCGCTGAAACCCACCTCAATGTTGTCCGCATTGGCGATTACGTGGTTGTTGGTAAGGATGTGGCCAGCCGAGTCAATAACAAATCCCGTGCCCTGACCTTCCTGAAGGGGTACTATTTGCATCCAATAAGTAATGGCGCGGCGAATAGTAATGATATTGACGACTGCCGGACTTACCTCCTTGTACACCTTCATGACCACCGCTTCGCTGCTCTCTAAAGGCTGCTGAGCTACGGTTTCCACTGCGGGAGCCGGAACTGAAAAGTCCAGGGGAGGGATTTTACAGCGGTTCAGCCACATCCCCACGATAGCGCCTGCGCCGAAGATAACTACAAGCGTCACTAAGATCGATATCTTGCGCCAAAATGTCATCGGACTATCCCTTGATAGGGTGGTTGAATGTTGTTGGGGGGAGGGCCCTCCCAATGAGGAGCCTTACGGAAGGGGTAGGGATCATTCGCTCCGCTCCATGCCTGCGGCCAACGCGGAGCCCCGCCATAGCCCTCCGTTAAAGACACAATGGTTGTTCTTCCTTTTTCGTCCCGGGCTAAGACGCCAGCGCCCAGGTCTTCGCCCCGAGGTGAGAACAACCGCAGCGTCTGTCCACCGAAGACGTCGCTATAGGGGGATTGAACGGGTGAGACCAACTGACCGACAAACCATGGAGCGCCGTACGATGCGCCAGCGTTAAATCCCCACCAAGACTGAAGTTGAGGGGCGTCAACGGAAGCCACCAGCTTCCCATTAAAGTATTCTAAATGATAGCCGTTTGGCTCTGAGGGATTCCATGCTCCAAAACTTTGCGCGGTGGTGGGCTCAGAGGTGACAAAGAGCTGCGGCGGTTGTGGATAATCCCTTACCGGAACGTTTTGAAGGGCTTTTTTCATGAAATCCATCCACACCGGCAACGCCGCAACACTTCCATATTCTTTTTTGCCTAGGGAGACCTTTGCGTCGTGTCCAAGCCATACGCCTGTGGTGTACGTGGGATTGAAGCCGATAAACCAGGCGTCGGTGCAGTCGTCTGTGGTGCCAGTTTTCCCTGCCAAATCACTCCGCCTCAGACGCGCCACAGCGCTCGCCGTACCTTGTACACACGTCTCTTTCAACATGCTTACGATCGAGGAGGCTGCCACGAGGCTCAGGATCCTCTCAGGCTCGCGGCGGCCAGCTTGTTGGTGAGGAAAACACCGCTCAAGCAGTGTCTCGATGTGCAAGGGAGCGTCTTCTGTCAATGGAGCCATGCTGCGCAGTTCGTTTATAAAGCCCGAACCCTCTATTGACATCGATCTCCCCGAGAACCGGTGCAGGGCCCTGTATGATGCGCCACACGGGTTCGATAGTAATTCTTCTTCCTGAGCCAGTTGTGCAGCATCCACTCTGACGTGGGAGTTGTCTTCCAAAACCCGCCCAAACCTGTCCACGACTCGCTTGATCAACACTGGATCAAGTCTTATCCCCATGTTGGGGAACACTGTATATGCACTGGTCAACTCTAAGAGACTGACTTCAGAGGCCCCAAGGCTTAGAGACGGGTTCCCCCGCAAACGGGAAGTAATCCCCATGGCTCTGGCTGTTTGAATAATCTGTTCTGCGCCTGTTTCCATAAAAACCTTCACAGCCGCTATGTTACGTGAATACGCGAGGGCCTGAGACAGAGGGATAACCCCTCGGAACGTCAAGTCAGAATTGGCAGGGATCCATGGTGCTTCATTGGGGGCCGTTATGACTGCGATGGGTTCATCGATCACCAATGTCTGAGGCGTGAGACCAGCGCATTGAACTCCTGCCGCGAATACAATGGGCTTGAATGCGCTCCCGGGCTGCCGTAAGGCTTGCACCGCCCGGTTGAAGTTCGATGCCTCAAAATCCAAACCGCCCACGAGACTTTTGACGTATCCAGTGGTGTTCTCTATGCACACCGCGGCCCCCTGCACCGCCGGTACGTCATAGAGTTCCAACTGCGGTTGCTGCTCTGTCCAGCCTACTACTCTTACTTTGATGAGGTCATGAGGCCTATAAAGAACGCCGCCAGGAAGGCTTATCCAGTGCTGTTCGTCTCCAGACATCCCGACGAGACATTCCTGAGAATCGACATTGGCTTTCTTGCGCCTGCCAAGTTTGGCCGTCTGGTTTTCCACCACCACCGCGGACACTACATCGCCGACAGACAAACCCTTTCCACGCGGCTGAGAGAGAAACGCCCTGGTCTCCTCTGCAGTGAGCCTTTTCACGAGCCCACGAGGTCTTCCCTGCCTTATTTCCCAGGCGCGGGCGCCTTTGAGCAATGCCTCAGATGCGGCTTGCTGGAGCCCCACATCGCAGGTCGTCCACACCTGCAGGCCGTCGTTGTAAAGCCTGTCTTCGCCATACCGAGCGATAATGTATTGCCGCACCGCCTCCGTAAAATAAGGGACTTTTTCAAATGGAGTGGGGAGTTCCTCACGAAAATGCAACGGCAGATGAGCGGCGAGCTGGCATTCCTCGTCACTGAGAAAACCGGCCTTTGTCATTCGTGCGAGCACCAGATCTTTTCTCTTGAGAGAAGCTTCCAAGTTTTTTTGTTGAGAGAATTTTGAGGGATTGGCGACGAGTCCAGCGATAAAAGCGGCCTCCGCAACGTTGAGGTCTTTGGCCTTCTTTCCAAAGTAGGTACCGGCCGCAGATTCTATCCCGTATGACCCTTTCCCTAAGTAAATCTCATTGAGATACAGCCCTAATATCTCTTTCTTGGAAAGGGTCTTTTCTATCCGGTAAGCCAAAATAGCTTCTTTTACCTTGCGCGATATCTTTTTCTCCTTCGTCAAAAGGAGGTTCCTCGTCACCTGCTGGGTGATTGTACTCCCGCCCTGAGAAAAAGTGCCTTCTTTGATATTTTGCATGAGCGCGCGGACAATGCCGTGGAAGTCTAGGCCCGTGTGGGAAAAGAACCGCGCATCCTCCGCGGCAAGAAACGCATTCACCACGTGGTCGGGCAACGCGCCAATATCAATGGGAAATCTTTTTTCCTTGTAGAAGAGCCCGATTACCGATCCGTCATCCGCGAAAAATGTTGAAACAGTCTTGGGTCGGTACGCTCTCAGATCCGGAATAGATGGCAAGTCCTTTGAGTATGCTAAATAAAGGCCCATCAGGGACCCAATAAGACCTGAGGCAATGGCGCATATGAAGAGCAGGGGTATGCCTGCGCTTAGCCATATCAACACCAACCCCATGCGACGTTGCATCTTGTTCATCATATGCAATGCCTTGCGTGCGAAACAGTTTGTCGCGTCGGATCACGGCGCCAGTCGATTGATCGCCTCAATGTCCTGCCAAAACACTCTACGGTAACCCTGAAACTCCGTCAAGGCATCGATTCCAATTCAAGAGGGAGTAGTCGCTGAGCTTGATCGCCTCAATCGCATAGGATACACTTCTTCGGTGCAGTCGGCCCCCATAAGGAGGAAACCTGTGTTGCGCATTGGGCAAGGATTTGATTTTCACGCATTGAAAGCTGGCCGTAGGCTTGTTCTCGGTGGAATTAACATCGAGTACGAGAAAGGATTGGAAGGGCACTCTGACGCGGACGTTCTGACTCATGCAATCATCGACGCCTTGTTGGGAGGCGCCGGGCTCGGCGACATAGGGACATATTTCCCAGACGACGATCCCTCGTATAAAGACGCCGATAGTATTGATCTCCTCAAAGAGGTATGTCTGTGGATTAGGAGGAGAGGCTTAGAGGTCTCGAATGTGGATGCGACAGTCTTTGCACAGGAACCAAAACTAAGCCCTTACAGAAGCGTCATAGAAGAGAAATTGGCCGTCGCCATGAATATTGCACCGAATTGCATGAACCTTAAGGCCACCACGACGGAACGACTCGGTTTCATAGGAAGGGGAGAGGGCATCGGCAGCTCTGCGGTGGCGCTTCTACGTCCTGTAGGGGGCGATGCATGAAGGAAATGAAACCGGCGCCGACGACAAGAGAGTGGGGAAGGGAGAATGGCATGGCTCTAAAAGTTTACAATACGATGACTCGGCAGAAAGAAGAGTTTATCCCGGTAACCCCTGGCGAGGTAAAGATGTACGTATGCGGCGTCACTGTGTACGATATGTGCCATATAGGTCATGCTCGATCCATCGTCCTATTCGATGTGATCTATCGATACTTGAACTACAAAAATTTTGCCGTGACGTACGTGAGAAACTTCACTGATGTTGATGACAAGATTATCAACCGCGCTCGCGAGCGCGGGGAGGATTGGAAGGCCTTGGCCGACAAGTATATAAGAGAATTTTATACCGACATGGACGCCTTGGGGTGTCTAAGACCCACGCACGAGCCAAGGGCGACGGATTATATACACCACATCCAAGAATTGATAAAGAGATTGATTGAGAAAGGCTGCGCATACGTAGCTGATGGCGACGTCATGTTCGCAGTGGACCGGTTCAATGGCTATGGCAAACTCTCAGGAAAAAGAATCGAAGATCTCGTTGCCGGCGCCAGAGTGGAGGTTGACGAAAAGAAGAAAAATCCTTTGGATTTTGCCCTGTGGAAGGCGGCGAAACACGGCGAACCTTCTTGGGATAGTCCGTGGGGACCCGGTCGTCCAGGCTGGCATATTGAATGTTCGGCGATGAGCATGCATCTCCTCGGCGAGCACTTCGATATTCATGGAGGCGGAGCCGATCTCACATTCCCCCATCATGAAAATGAAATTGCCCAGTCAGAGAGTGTGGCAGGCGCTCCCTTCGCCAAATATTGGATACATAATGGATTCGTGAACATTCGCCAAGAGAAGATGTCCAAGTCGCTGGGGAATGTGCTCAATATAAGGGACATTCTTCAAGAAATCCACCCCGAAGTTTTGCGCCTCTTTCTGCTTTCCAGCCATTATCGAAGTCCTCTGGACTACAACGATACATCCGTGAAGGAAGCTACAACAGGCCTTTATCGACTGTACAGCAGTTTGGCGACGTTAGAGACCTTGGAAGGTGAAGCGGCCGAAAATTCTTTGCCGTCTGAGCTTCTCAATATTCGAGAAAAATTTTGTGACGCAATGGACGACGATTTTAATACGCCGCGTTGCCTCGCCCTGCTCTTTGATGCAGCCAGAGCCATCAATAGAATAGCCGCCGATGCTCAGCGCGATTCGCGAAACATCCCCAAAAGACCTGTGCTCGATAACGTAGCTTCAGAGATTTTGGAGGTCTCCAGAAATGTACTCGGCATCCTCAAAGAAGATCCGAAAGCCTTTGTAGAAGAGAGGAGAAAAGGGGGCGCAAGGGAGCTCGCGATAAATCCCGAGACCATTCAGGCGCTCATTGACGAAAGAGCCGATGCTCGAAAGCGGAAAGATTTCAGAAGGGCCGATGAAATTCGCGCCGAACTGGGCTCTCATGGAATAGTCCTCGAGGATGGTCCCAGTGGGACCACCTGGAAAATAAAAGAGAATCGTTGATGGACATCGTCATTGAAGACCTGGAATACGTATATAATCCAGGGACTCCAACGGAGCTGAAGGCTCTTGATGGGATATCCCTCACTATTCCTTCAGGCGCTGCGCTCGCAATTCTTGGGGCAAGCGGTTCTGGGAAGACCACTCTGCTCAAAAACCTTAACGGCCTCTTGCTTCCTACGGCAGGAAAAATACTGATAGATGGCAAGGACATAAGACAGTTTGGGGCTGAACTGAGGAAACGCGCCGGATTAGTCTGTCAGCAACCCGAAAGACAGGTCTTTGAAAAGACCGTTTTTCGAGACATTTCTTTCGCCTTGCGACACTTTAGCACTCTGTCGAACGGAGAAATCAATCAGAGGGTTGCCGCCGCGGCAAACCTTGTCGGGCTGGATTTAGACGCAATCGGCGATCGTTCTCCGTGGACCCTTTCTGACGGCGAGAAGAGACGAGTGGCCATGGCCGGGGTCCTTGCGAATGACCCGCAAGTCCTCATACTCGATGAGCCTACCGTGGGCCTTGGTCCCCAATCCGTCGAAACAGTTTTGAAGCTGCTTGAACGCTTCAGAAAAGAGAGAAGCCGTACCGTGGTAATCGTCTCGCATCAGATAGACGTGTTCTTAGAGCACATTGACACACTCGCAGTCCTTGAGAGAGGAACGCTGGCGGCATATGGAACCCCAGCAAAAGTCTGTGAAATCCTGGGCGACAATCCCATGTTAAGGCCTTTGCTGCCAGAGCTCCCCCTATTGATCCATGATCTGAGACGCAGAGGTTTTGATGTACCTCCTCACGAGTACAATTTTCATACTCTGGCGAAAAGGATCCTCGGCTTGAGAGAGCGCCGTACACAAACCCCACGCCTTGGCGGTGTGCAATGGGACGAGTCAATGCCGTGAGGCTGAACATGTTGGCAATTTTCGGAGCTTCGCAGTGAGAAAATTTATAGCCACGGGGTGTACCATTGTCAACAGCTTACGGGTGAGCTTGGCTCTCTGCGCCGTAATATGCGGCGCGCCGACCCTGGGGCTGTCTCAGGCGTCGGGTTTGAGTCTTAGCGAGGTGGTCGCTAAAATGAGGAACGTCTATTCCAAACACTGTTGCTTTAAGGCCTCATTTGACCAACTTACCGTCAATGTCTCCATGGACATGAGAGACAAATTTCAGGGTACCATGTACGTGCGAAGGCCCTCAAGTATCGCGCTGGATGTTGAAACCCCAGAAAACCAGAAGGTGATTGTGAAAGGAAAAACGTACGCGGTGTATTTTCCCCAAGATGGCAGCGTCGTACGGGGAGATGTGCCCCCGGAAATGAATGTGGAACAATTCTTCGGTTTTTTTGCCGACATTCCCGATATTGACCGAAACTTCGATATGAACTTTCCTGAAAAGGCTCTGGATACGATGGAGAATCTCATCTTTCTCGAATTGACTGATAAGAAAACGGATCACACAACCTACCGCATACTTCTCGGGATAGACGCGAAGGCCTTCACCGTGCGACGAGCTGTCATATACGACGCCTTGGGAAACTATAATCGTTTCGATCTGTCCAATGTAACCTTCCTTTCATCGCTCCCTGATTCGCGATTCATTATCAACGCCCCGACGTCTCACGGAAATCTAGAACACCAGCCCAAACGGGCATCCGACAAGGACTGAGACGGGACGTCAGGGATGCCGCAGACAATTCTTGTCCCCAACTTATCGTCATGCCAATAACTTGTCACGAGATGGCTCCGCTTCGCTCGCAAAGGCAAAAATGACGATCTGTTGTTGCGCAGAGTCAGAGGCGGTTCAGCGGGCGCGGGTCATGCATGCGTGCCTAAAACTGAGCGGTTGTTCGACGCTGCTCGATAGGGACGCCCCGGATAATGGATCGTAAATTGCATGTTTTCAAAAAGTTTTGGGAGACCCATGATATTGTACACCATAACCCCAATAGAAAGTCGGTCAATCCAGGAAGAGAGCGGCCAACCAAAATGGACGTGAATCTTACGGTCGGGAAACTCGAATTCCAAAACCTTAAGCAGGGCCACAATATGGTCGTATAAAGTCCCTTTGACCATTGCAAGACGGAAATGATTGGGCGCCAATCTTGTCGGGGCGCCATGTCGAGGATTATAAAAGGTAATGTACACTTCGTGAGGACGTCTGGCAGCGATGGCTTCTTCCCGCGGTCTTGTAAACAACACGTGAATATCGCGGCCGGACGATTCTGCCAGGTAGGCAATCACGTTCATCTGGCTGTCAGTCTCCTCTATGGCCTTGATTTCCGGGGCCCTCTTTTGAGCGATGAGGAGGCCGACCCCAAGGATGATGGTAGTGGTGATCAACCATAGCTGGGTGCCGTGGGGCTTCATCCAGGTGAGAAAACCGAAGCAACTCAGCAAGATGACCCACAGGGCCACCGTCCCCAGCCGGCTGGTATGGTACTCCCTAATTTCTTGTGTACCCATGAAGTAGCGGTAGATGAGGAGAGCCCCGATATTGATGCAGAAACTTGCCACCAGACCGATGGCGTACATGTCGGCCAAAATCATCTGGCTCCCATGGGTGATAAAGATGATCGCCGAGAACAGACAAGCGTTGATGATGTGAATTCTATACAGCGATTGGTTGCGATTGGTCTTGATGAGCCAAAAGAATGCGTATCGCGCGGCAACCCTCTCGAGCAATTCGCTAGAGGCAACGAATGCCGTATTGACTGCCATGATGAGGGTGATGCTCGCGAGCAATGCGACCACGACGCCAAAAGAAACGCCATTTACCAGCGACGCATAGAATGGTATCAGGTCCCCTTCATGCTCAGAGAACTCGATTGGTGCGGACAGCGCCAAGGCGGCAACTACGGGTGTTACGACTCCGACAGTCATACCCAAAAAAACGTAGGCCTTGGCGATTTCTCGCCACGAACGGATTAACCCAGCAGTTTGGAGCACTGATTCGACGCCTGAATACGCGAGGATGCAACTGGCTACGGAGGCGATAATCATACCGTAATCGTAAAACAGCGACCCTGAATGGAGCCTTTGCGAGACATGAACAAAAGACTCGTGGAGACGCCCTAGACTTGCGTGGTCGAGGGCGAAGACGCCTCCGACAATAAGATCTACAAAGATCAGGGCGCTAAGAACGAACACGCCAAAAGTAAATCGTGCATTTTCCCTAATTCCCAGTATGTTGAGACCGGCGACGGCCCAAATCACCCCTGTCGCTACCACCATTTTCACAAAGTGAGGGACTTGAATAAGCAAAGCAGCGTTCGACACTGCGCTTACCGAGGAAAGACACGCGGTCAGGATGTAGTCCACCATGATAGAGGCTACTGCAATAAATGAGACGCTCGGACCAAGTACCAGATACGAGAAGGAATAGACTCCTCCCCCGTATATCTTGTGATACTCAAGGATCTCACCGATTTCCACAAACCTCGTGCTCATATATCTGACAAGGAGCGATGTCAAAGCTAAAAAGGCAATGGCGCTGGGGCCGATAAATCGAAACGCCTCCGCCGGCGCGTAAAACACGGACGTCAGCTCGTCCATCAGGGTGATCACCCCAACTGCCAGCCATGACAGCCAGATCCGTCCACTTTGGTAATACGAGAGGATGCCCGGCTTACGAAGGATATGAATAAAGCTCCCGAGCAGGACCGCGTTGAGTATGAGCAACGTAGCGGTTTTCATCTGCCAATCCGAGACGTTATGCTAGCTGGTCCGGCTTCTTTGTACAACCGAACGAGATTTATAAGTGGTACGCT